>JBEQUE010000040.1:0-22674 GCA_040349255.1 Acidobacteriota bacterium
GACTGGGCTGGAGGGCCTGGACCCGGAGCGGGTCTGGACCGGGGTGGGGGAGGGGCCGGTGGTCGAGGAGACGCCGCGCAACGGCCGCCGCCGGATCCCGCTGCCCACCTATCCGTTCGAGCGCGAGCGGTATTGGGTTGAGGCTGGAGGAGTGGTCGAGCGCGAGGAGGCGGCCCCGTCGGCGTTCGCGTTGCACGACCGGCCGACGCTGTTCACGGCCTACGTCGAGCCGTCCACGAAGGCCGAGCGGACCGTGGCCGCGATCTGGCGCGAGCTGCTCGGCATCCGGGAGATCGGCGTCCACGACAACTTCTTCGAGCTGGGCGGCCACTCGCTCCTCGGCACCCAGATCATCGCGCGCCTGCACCGGGCTTTCGGCCTGTCGCTGCCGCTGGAGATCCTGTTCAGCCATCCGACCGTCGCGGAGCTGGCCGGGTTGCTCCAGGACGCGGCTGGCATCGTCGAGCCCGGGATCCCGCGGCGGCCGGCCGGCGCCGTGCCGCCGCTCTCCTTCGCGCAGGAGCGCCTCTGGTTCCTCGACCGGTTCGAGCCCGACAGCGCGGCCTTCAACGTGCCGAACGCGATCCGCCTGACCGGCGAGTTGGACGTGGAGCGCCTCGCGTCCTGTCTGCGCGCCGTGGCCGCGCGCCACGAGATGCTGCGCACCGCCTTCCGCGAGGACGCGGAGGGCCGGCCCTACCAGGTGATCCACGGCGAGGTGGACCTGCCTCTGCCGGTGGTCGACGTCGCCGGCGCGGACGAGCTGCGGAGCCGGGGCCTGGAGGAGGCTCTGCGGCCGTTCGACCTGGGCCGGGCTCCTCTCCTGCGCGCCGTCCTGTTCCGGCTCGGAGAGCATGAGCACGTCTTCCTGGTCACCTTCCACCACGTGGCGGCGGACGGCTGGTCGCTCGGCGTGTTCGTGCGCGAGATCGCCGCGCTCTACGCCGGCGGGGCCCTGCCTGAATTGCCCGTGCAGTACGCCGACTTCGCCCTCTGGCAGCGCGGGCAGCTCGCGGGCGAGGCGTTGGAAGCGCAGCTCCGCTGGTGGAGCGGCGAGCTGGCCGGCGCGCCGGTCGTGCTCGACCTGCCCGGCGACCGCCCGCGGCCTGCGGTCCGGAGCGGGCGCGGTCTCCAGATCCCGGCCGAGGTCCCTGCAACGCTCCGGGAGCCGATGGAGGAGCTGGCGCGGCGCGAGGGCGCGACCTTCTTCATGGTCCTGATGGCCGGCTTCCAGACCCTGCTTCATCGCTACGCCGGAGTGGACGACGCGCTCGTGGGCACGCCCGTGGCGAACCGGACCCGGCCGGAGCTGGAGCGGATCATCGGCCACTTCGTGAACAACCTGGTCCTGCGCGGGCGCCTGTCCGGGGAGCCTGATTTCCGTGGCCTGCTCGGCCGCGTGCGGACGGCGGCGCTCGGCGCCTACGCCAACCAGGACCTGCCGTTCGAGCGCCTGGTCGAGGCCTTGAACGTGGAGCGGTCGTTCTCTCACACGCCGCTCTTCCAGGTGATGCTCACGCTCCAGAACGGCCCGGCCGAAGCGCTGGAGCTGCCCGGCCTGGCGGTGGAGGAGGTGCTCTTCGATCCGGGCATCGCGCGCTACGACCTCACCCTGATGCTGGCGGACGGTCCGCACGGACTTCAGGGGAGCCTGGAGATCGACACGGATCTCTTCGACGCGGCCACGGGCGAGCGCCTGCTCCGGCATCTCCGGACCCTCCTGGACGCCGCCGTCGCCGATCCCGACCGCCGCCTGTCCGACCTGCCGCTGCTGACCACGGCCGAGCGCGGCGAGGTCCTGGCGTTCGGAGATGCCGTCGAGGTCCCGGACCTGACCGTGGATCGCCTCTTCGACCTCCAGGCCGGCCGGACGCCCGACGCCGTGGCCGCGATCCAAGGCGAGGTCTCCCTGACCTACGCCGATCTCCAGAGCCGCGCCGAAGCCATCGCTTCGCACCTGCGCCGGCTCGGAGTCGGTCCCGAGGTTCGCGTCGGCCTGGCCGTGGAGCGCACGCCCGACCTGCTGGCCGCGCTGCTCGGCGTGATGAAGTCCGGCGGCGCCTACGTGCCGCTCGACCTCAGCCATCCGCGCGAGCGCCTGGCGATGATCGTGGAGGACGCGAAGCCCGCGGTGATCCTCGATCAGGAGCTGTTGGCCAAGGTGGGGGAGGGGGCGCCCTCTCCTGCGAAGCAGGGGAGGGACGGGGAGGGGTCTTCCGACAACCTCGCCTACATCCTCTTCACCTCGGGCTCGACCGGACGTCCGAAGGGCGTCCAGATCCCCCACCGCGCCTTCGTGAATTTCCTGCTCTCGATGCTCCGCGAGCCGGGGCTCGACGCGTCCGACACGCTGTTCGCGATCACCACGCTCTCCTTCGATATCGCCGGGCTGGAGCTGATGCTGCCGCTCCTCGCCGGCGGCCGGGTGGCGCTGGCGACGCGGGACGAGGCAGCGGACGCGGTGCTCCTCGCGCGGCGGCTCGACGAGGTGGGAGCCACGGCGCTCCAGGCCACGCCGGCCACCTGGCGCATGCTGCTCGACTCGGGCTGGGAGGGCAAGGCGGACCTCGCGGCGTTCTGCGGTGGCGAGGCCCTGCCGGGCGAGCTGGCGGCACGGCTCCGGCCACGGGTCAAATCTCTCTGGAATCTCTACGGTCCGACCGAGACCACGGTGTGGTCCGCGGCCGGAGAGGTCGAGGAGCCCGACCCGGCGCTCGCCAGCCAGCCGGTCGGCTCCCCGATCGCCAACACCGGCCTCTACGTGCTCGATCCCAACCAGGAGCCGGTGCCCCCGGGCGTGCCCGGGGAGCTGTGCATCGGCGGCGACGGCCTGGCGCGGGGTTACGTCGGCCGGCCGGAGCTGACCGCCGAGCGCTTCGTGCCCGACCCGTTCGGACTTCCAGGCGCTCGCCTGTACCGCACCGGCGACCTGGCGCGCCGGCGGGCCTCGGGCGAGATCGACTTCCTGGGCCGCATCGACCACCAGGTCAAGGTGCGCGGCTTCCGCATCGAGCTGGGCGAGATCGAGGCGGCGCTGCTCTCCCACCCCGAGGTCCGCGGCGCCACCGTGCTGGCGCTGGGCGACGGGGTGGAGAAGACGCTGACCGCCTATGTCGTGGGCGAGACCCCGGCCGACCGGCTGCGCGCGCACCTGCGCTCCGCCCTGCCCGAGTACATGGTCCCGGCGGCGTTCGTCTTCGTCGAGTCGTTCCCGCTCAACACGAACGGCAAGGTGGATCGCAAGGCGCTCGCCGCGATCCAGCCGGAGCAGGAGACCGCGGCCTTCGTGGCGTCGCGCACGCCGCGCACAGACACCGAGCGCCGGCTCGCCGCCATCTGGTCCCACCTGCTCGGAGCCGTCCAGGTCGGCGCGGGCGACAGCTTTTTCGACCTCGGCGGCCACTCGCTTCTCGGCACGCAGCTCCTCTCTCGGGTGCGGGCCGAGCTGGGCGTCGAGCTGCCGCTCCGGGCTCTCTTCGAGGCGCCGGTCCTGGCCGACCTCGCGGCGCGCGTTGAAACGGCCCGCCAGGCCGACCTGCCCCCGATCCCCCTGCGTCCGGATTCGGAGACCGGCCTGCCGCTCTCCTTCGCCCAGGAGCGCCTGTGGTTCCTCGACCAGCTCGACCCCGGGGCCGCGGCCTACAACGTCTACGGCGCCGTCCGCCTGGAAGGCGACCTGGACGTGGGCCGGCTGATCGCCGCCGTGCAGGGGATCGTGCGGCGGCACGAGGTGCTGCGAACCACCTTCCATGGCAGTATCGGAGGGGTGGACGGCCCGGTCCAGGTCGTCCATCCCGACCTGGATCTCAACGTGCCGGTGATCGAGGCGGGCTCGGAGGACGAGGTCCGCCGGCTGTCCGAGGAGGAGGCGTTCCGGCCGTTCGACCTCGTGCGCGGGCCCCTGCTGCGTTTCGTCCTGCTGCGCCTCGGCGAGCGCGAGCACCTCGGCTTGGTGACCTTCCACCACATCGCGGCGGACGCTTGGTCCATGGGCGTCTTCCTGCGTGAGGTCGTGGCGCTGTATTCAGGCGAGCCGCTGCCGGCGCTCGCTCTCCAGTACGCCGACTTCGCGGTCTGGCAGCGCCGGTGGCTGGCCGGCGAGGCGCTGGAGGAGCAGCTCGGCTGGTGGCGCGAGGAGCTGGCCGGCGCGCCGACCGTGCTCGACCTGCCGGCCGACCATCCGCGGCCCGAGCAGCCCAGCGGGCGCGCCGCCTGGTCGCCGGTCGATCTGTCGCCGCTCCGCGGTCCGCTGGAGGAGCTGGCGCGGCGCGAGGGCTCGACGCTCTTCATGGTCCTGCTGGCCGGCTTCCAGGCGCTGCTCCACCGCTACACGCTCGCCGAGGACGTGCTGGTGGGCTCGCCGGTGGCGAATCGCGGCCGGGCGGAGCTGGAGCCCCTGATCGGCCACTTCGTGAACAACCTCGTGATGCGCGGGCGCTTCGAGGGCGATCCGTCCTTCCGCGAGCTGCTCGGCCGGACGCGCGCCGCCGCGCTCGGCGCCTACGACCACCAGGACCTGCCGTTCGAGCGCCTGGTCGAGGCGCTCCACGTGGACCGGAGCGCGGCGAGCCCGCTGTTCCAGGCCATGCTGGTGCTCCAGAACGTGCCGCTCGGCCCCCTCGAGCTGCCGGGCCTGGTGCTGCGGCCGGTGGACGTCGCGGCGCAGGCCGCGCGGCTCGACCTGACCCTGACGCTGGCCGAGGACAATGACAGCAGGCGCGACCTGCGCGGGGCGCTGGAGCTGTCGGCCGACCTGTTCGACCCGGCGACCGGCGAGCGCCTGCTCGCGCACCTGAGGAACCTCCTCGCCTCGGCCGCCGCGGATCCGGAGCGCCGCGTCTCCGGCCTGGCGGTGCTCGACGCCGCGGAATCGCGCCAGGCGCTCCTCTGGGCGCGCGACGCGCTCCGGTTTGCGGCCGGCGGTCACGAGCTCTCCGCGGCTGCGCACGCGATCCCACCGCCCGCGATCACGATCTCCGCGGCGGCAAACCTGTTCGCGGCTGCCGCGCACGCGGTCTCCGCGGCTGAAATCCCGAGCGCGGCGGCTGCGCACACGCGACCACGGGCCGAGAACACGTTCCCGGCGCATGCGCACGCGATCTCACGCGCGGAAAACAGGGTCCCACGGGCGGAGAACGCGAGCGCAGTGTCCGCGCGGAGCGCGCGGACCTCGCTGACGCCGGTCGAGGAGCGCCTGGCCGCGGTGTGGTCCGATCTCCTCAAGCGGCCGGGGATCGGGAGAAGCGACAGCTTCTTCGACCTGGGCGGCCACTCGCTGCTCGGCACCCGGCTGATCGCCCGCATCCGCAAGGAATTCGGCGTCGAGATCCCGCTCCGCCGGCTGTTCGACAGCCCGACCCTGGCCGGCCTCGCGGCGCTCGTCGAGGCCGCCTCGGCGCCAGCCGACCCAGGCATCCCGGTGCTGCCGCGCAACGTCGACCTGGAGCTTTCGTTCTCGCAGGAGCGCCTGTGGTTCCTCCACCGCCTGGACCCGGACAGCGCGGCCTACAACATGCCGGCCGCCCTGCGCCTCGAAGGGACACTCGACGTGCCGGCGCTCCTGGCGAGCCTGGGGACGATCGTGCGGCGCCACGAGACCCTGCGCACGGCCTTCCCGTCCGTGGACGGCCGGCCCGTCCAGCGCATCACGCCGGTCATCGAGGTGCCGCTCGCGGTGGTCGATCTGATCGGGCTGCCGGCCGGCCGGCGGGAGGCCGAGACGGGCCGCGTGCTCGCGGAAGCCGCGGTGCAGCCGTTCGACCTGGAGCGCGGCCCGGTCTTCCGCGTCCTGCTGCTGCGCTCGGGCGAGTCGGACGGGTCGGCGCTGCTCAACCAGCACCACATCTCGGGCGACCTCTGGTCGTCGGGCATCCTGGTGCGCGAGCTGGCGGCGCTCTACGAGGGCCAGACCCTGCCGGAGCTGCCGGTGCAGTACGCCGACTGGTCGGCCTGGCAGCGCGGGCAGCTCGCGACGGAGCGGGTCGAGAGCCAGCTCGGTCATTGGAAGGAACGCCTGGCCGGCGCGCCTCGCCTGCTCGCCCTGCCCGCGGACCGGCCGCGGCCGGCCGTGCTGAGCTTCCGCGGCGAGTCGCAGAAGGAGGTGCTCGCCGCGCGGGTCGAGAGCGGGATCCAGGAGCTGGCCCGGCGCCACGGCGCCACGCCGTTCATGGTCCTCCTCTCGGCGTTCGCGGCGCTCCTGTCGCGCCACACCGGCCAGGACGACCTGGTGGTCGGCACGCCGGTCGCGGGCCGCACGCGGGCCGAGGTCGAGGGGCTGATCGGCTTCTTCCTGAACTCGCTGGCGCTTCGCATGGATACGTCCGGCGACCCGACGTTCCGGGACCTCCTGGCCCGGGTGCGCGAGGTCACGCTGGACGGCTACGCCCATCAGGACCTGCCGTTCGAGCGCATCGTGGACGAGATCGCGCCGGAGCGCGACTTGAGCCACGCGCCGGTCTTCCAGGTCCTCCTGGTGCTCCAGAACGCGCCGTTCACGGCCCTGGAGCTGCCGGGCCTGCGGCTGTCGCCGATCGACGTGGAGACCGGCAGCTCGAAGCTCGATCTGGTGCTCAACGCCATGGAGACCGGCGAAGGCATCGCGGCGAACTGGATGTTCAGCCGCGACCTGTTCGACCCGACGCGCATCGCGAGGCTCCGCGGCCACTTCTCGGCGCTGCTCGACGCGGCGCTGACCGACCCGGAGCGGACGCTCCTGGACCTGCCGCTCCTGTCCGAAGGCGAGCGCCAGCAGATCCTCGAGTGGAACGCCACCTCGAACGACTGGCCGGCCGAGCCGGGCCTCCCCGAGATGATCGAGGAGCAGGTGCGGCGGACGCCGGACGCGGTGGCGGTCACCTTCGAAGGCCGGGACCTCACCTACGCCGAGCTGTGGGAGCGGGCCGGCCGGCTGGCGGACGCGCTCGGAGACCGCCCGGACGAGCTGGTCGGCATCTCGGCCGAGCGCTCGCTGGAGCTGGTCGTCGGCCTGGTCGGCATCCTGCGGGCCGGCGCGGCCTATGTGCCGATCGACCCGGGCTATCCCGCGGACCGCATCGCCTACATGGTGGAGGACTCGGGCGTCTCCGTGCTGCTCTCCGCGGCCGAGATCGCGGACGCCCGGGCCATGAGTGTAGGGGCGCGATTCATCGCGCCCCGGACTGCGCCGGACCATGCCGCCTACGCCATCTACACCTCGGGAACGACGGGCCGGCCCAAAGGCGCGGTCAATTCGCACCGCGCGATCCGCAACCGCCTGCTCTGGATGCAGGAGGCCTACGGCCTGACGCCGGCCGACCGCGTCCTCCAGAAGACGCCGTTCAGCTTCGACGTCTCGGTCTGGGAGTTCTTCTGGCCTCTGATCACCGGCGCGCGGCTGGTCGTGGCAGTGCCCGGCGGCCACCAGGACCCGGCCTACCTGGTCCAGACCATCCGGAACGAGCGCATCACGACGCTCCACTTCGTGCCGTCGATGCTGCGCGTCTTCCTCGACGCTCCGGGCGTGGAGGCGGCCGACCTGAAGCGGGTGATCTGCAGCGGCGAGGCGCTGCCGGCCGACCTCGTCCGGCGTTTCCACGAGATCCTGCCGGGCGTCGAGCTGCACAACCTCTACGGCCCCACCGAAGCCGCGGTGGACGTGACCGCCTGGCCGTGCGTCGAGGATGAGGCGACCATTCCGATCGGCCGGCCGATCGCCAACACCACGATCCACCTGGTCGATCCAGCGCTCCGCCCGGTGCCGGTGGGCGTGGCGGGCGAGCTGTTCATCGGCGGCGTGCAGCCGGCCCGCGGCTACCACCGCAGGCCCGAGCTGACCGCCGAGCGCTTTCTCCCCGATCCCTACGGCGAAACCGGCTCGCGGATGTACCGCACCGGCGACCTGGCGCGCTGGCGTCCGGACGGCGCGGTCGAGTACCTGGGCCGCATCGACCATCAGGTCAAGATCCGCGGCGTCCGCATCGAGCTGGGCGAGATCGAGGCCGCGCTCGCCGATCACCCGGATGTCGGCGCGGCGGTGGTGATCGCCAAGGACCAGCGGCTCGTCGCCTACTTGGTCGGCGGCGAGAAGGAAGCTCTCCAGGCGCACCTCGCCTCCCGTCTGCCCGAGGCCTACATGCCGTCGGTCTTCGTCTTCCTGGACGAGATGCCGCTCAGCCCGAACGGCAAGGTGGACAGGAAGGCGCTGCCCGAGCCGGAGGCTCCCGAGACGCGCGAGAAGGTCGCGCCGCGCACGCCGCTGGAGCAGTTCCTGGCCGGCCTGTGGAGCGAGACCGTCGGTAGCCCGGAGAACACCGTGGGCATCCACGATTCGTTCTTCGAGCTGGGCGGCAACTCGATCACCGGCGCCGTGCTGGTCAACCAGCTCCAACGGCAGGTGGGCGAGATCGTCCACGTGGTGGCGATCTTCGATTCGCCGACCGTGGCCAAGATGGCCGACTACCTGACCCGCGAGCACCGCGACGCCGTGGTCCGCCACTGGGGCCGCGAGTCGCTCGGCGAGGCTGCCGACGCCGTCGAGGAGACCGTGCCGGTGGACGCCGACGCGGTGGCCGAATTCCGCTCGCTCATCCCGGCGCTCTCGCCGATCCACCTCGAGACGAAGAACCCGCCGGCGATGTTCGTCCTGTCGCCGCCGCGCTCGGGCTCGACCCTGCTGCGCGTGATGCTCGGCGGCCATCCGAAGCTGTTCTCGCCGCCGGAGCTGGAGCTGCTGTCCTACAACTCGATGGCCGAGCGCAAGGCCGCCTACCCGGGCCGCGACAGCTTCTGGCTCGAAGGCGTGATCCGCGCCGTGATGGAGGCCCGGGGAGCCGGTCCGGACGAGGCCAAGGCCGAGGTCGAGGTGGCGGAGTGGGAGGACTGGACGACCCAGCGCTTCTACGGCTGGCTCCAAGAGCAGCTTGAAGGCCGCATCCTGGTGGACAAGACGCCGTCCTACGCGCTCAACCCGTCGGTGCTGACGCGGGCCGAGGAAGCGTTCGATCATCCGCTCTACATCCATCTGATCCGGCACCCGTACGGGATGATCCGCTCGTTCGAGGAGGCCAAGCTCGATCAGCTCTTCTTCCGCCATCCGCACCGGTTCGGCCGGCGGACGCTCGCCGAGCTGATCTGGCTGGTCAGCCACCAGGTGGTCTCCGGATTCCTGTCCGAGATCCCGCGCGAGCGCCAGCACTGGATCCGTTTCGAGGACCTGGTCCGCGATCCGGAAACCGAGCTGCGCCGGCTCTGCGACACGTTCGGGTTGGACTACCACCCGGACATGGCCGATCCCTACAAGGAGAAACAGGCGCGGATGACGGACGGCCTCTACGCCGAGGGCCGCATGCTCGGCGACGTCAAGTTCCACCAGCACCGGGGCGTGGACGCCGAGGCCGCCACGCGCTGGCGCGAGCTGGCCGCCGAATACAGCCTGGGCGAGATCACCTGGCAGGCGGCCGAGGCGCTCGGCTACGAGCGCCTGCCGGACCGGAGTCTCACCCCGATCGTGGCGCGGGTGCGCCAGGAGGCGCCGCCGCTCTCCTTCGCGCAGGAGCGCCTGTGGTTCCTGCACCGGCTCGACCCGGGAAGCTCGGCCTACAACATGCCGGGCGCGCTGCGGCTCGAAGGCAGCCTGGACGTCCCGGCGCTCGCCGCGAGCCTGCGCGAGATCGTCCGCCGCCACGAGGTCCTGCGCACGTCGTTCCCGACCGTGGACGACCGGCCGGTGCAGCGCATCGACCCCGAGCCGCGCATCCCGCTGCCGCTGGTCGACCTCGCGGATCTGCAGAACCCGGAGGAGGTGGCGCGGGGGCTGGCGTTCCGGGCCGTGCAGGAGCCGTTCGACCTCGGCGCCGGACCGCTGATGCGCGCCGGCCTGCTGCGCC
The DNA here is from genome assembly GCA_040349255.1 of Acidobacteriota bacterium. Lineage (GTDB taxonomy): Bacteria > Acidobacteriota > Thermoanaerobaculia > Multivoradales > UBA5704 > DATMER01. The sequence continues at coordinate 9,864 of JBEQUE010000040.1, forward strand.
TGGCGCCGGACCTCCATGTCCTCCACCTGACGCTGCACCACTCGGTGTCGGACGGCTGGTCGCTCGGCGTGATCGTGCGCGAGCTGGGCGCGCTCTACATGGCCTTTGCCGAGCGCCGGCCGTCGCCGCTGCCGGAGCTGGCCGTGCAGTACGCCGACTTCGCCGACTGGCAGCGCGAGTGGCTGGGCTCCGACCGGGTCCAGGACGAGCTGGGCCACTGGAAGGAGCGCCTCGCCGGCGCGCCGCGCCTGCTCTCCCTGCCCGCCGATCGTCCGCGGCCGGCGGTGCTCGGCTTCCGCGGCGAGTCGCAGCGCGAGCGCCTCCCCGCCCGCCTGGAGCGCGGCCTCCAGGAGCTGGGCCGACGGCACGGCGCCACGCCGTTCATGGTCCTGCTCTCGGCCTTCGCGGCGCTGCTCTCGCGCTACACGGGCCAGACCGACCTCGTGATCGGCTCGCCGGTCGCGGGCCGCACGCGGGCCGAGATGGAAGGGATGATCGGCTTCTTCCTCAACACCCTGGCCTTGAGGGTGGATCTGTCGGGAGAGCCGGACTTCCTGGAGCTGCTGAAGCGGGTGCGCCGCACGACGCTCGACGGCTACGCCCACCAGGACCTGCCGTTCGAGCGCGTGGTGGAGGAGCTGGCGCCGGAGCGCGACTTGAGCCACGCGCCGCTCTTCCAGGTCCTCCTCGTGCTTCAGAACACGCCGATGACGGCGCTCCGGCTCTCCGACCTGACGCTCTCGGCCGTGGAGGTGGACACCGGCACGTCGAAGTTCGACCTGGTGCTCAACGCGACCGAGACCGGCGAGGGGCTCGCGATCCACTGGATGTTCCACCGCGACCTCTTCGACTCGACCCGCATCGCGAGGCTCCGCGGCCACTTCGCGGCGCTGCTCGAAGGCGCGGTGGAGAGGCCCGGCCTCAAGGTCCTCGACCTGCCGCTGATGTCCGCGGCCGAGCGGCAGCAGATCCTCGAGTGGAACGACACGGCGAACGCCTGGGAGCCGGAGCCGGGCCTGCCCGGGATGATCGAGGAGCAGGTCCGCCGGACGCCCGACGCGGTGGCCGTGTCTTTCGAAGGCGAGGAGCTGACCTATGCCGAGCTTTGGGAGCGGGCCGGCGGTGTCGCGGCGTGGCTGGGAGATCGCCCGGACGAGTTGGTCGGGATCTCGCTGGAGCGCTCGCTGGAGCTGGTCGTCGGCCTGGTCGGCATCCTGCGGGCCGGAGCGGCCTACGTGCCGATCGATCCGGGCTACCCCGCGGAGCGGATCGCCTACATGGTGGAGGACTCGGGGGTCTCGGTGATCCTCGACCGGCAAAGGACCTCAACGACTGCAAGGACTGCAAGGCCCCAAGGCTCTCTGTCGTCCTTTGGGTCCTTCGCCGCCTATGCCATCTACACCTCGGGAACGACCGGCCGGCCCAAAGGCGCCATCAACTCGCACCACGCGATCCGCAACCGCCTGCTGTGGATGCAGGAGGCCTACGGCCTCGCCCCCGACGACCGCGTCCTCCAGAAGACCCCGTTCAGCTTCGACGTCTCGGTCTGGGAGTTCTTCTGGCCGCTGGTCACCGGCGCGCGGCTGGTCGTGGCGGTCCCCGGCGGCCACCAGGACCCGGCCTACCTGGTCCAGACGATCCGGGAGGAAGGCATCACGACGCTCCACTTCGTGCCGTCGATGCTGCGCGTCTTCCTCGACGCTCCGGGCGTGGAGCCGGCCGGCCTCAGGCGGGTGATCTGCAGCGGCGAGGCGCTGCCGGCCGACCTGGTGCGGCGGTTCCACGAGATCCTGCCGGGCGTCGAGCTGCACAACCTCTACGGCCCGACCGAAGCGGCGGTGGATGTGACGGCCTGGTTGTGTGCCGATGGCGTCGAAGACAAGGCTTCGATCCCGATCGGCCGGCCGATCGCGAACACCACGATCCAACTGGTCGATCCCGCGCTCGGCCTCGTGCCGGTGGGCATCCCGGGCGAGCTCTACATCGGCGGAGTCCAGCCGGCCCGCGGTTACCACAATCGCCCCGAGCTGACCGCCGAGCGCTTCATCCCCGATCCGTTCGGCGAGCCGGGTTCCAGAATGTATCGGACCGGCGACCTGGCGCGCTGGCGGCCGGACGGCGCGGTCGAGTACCTGGGCCGGATCGACCACCAGGTCAAGATCCGTGGCGTCCGCATTGAGCTGGGCGAGATCGAGTCGGCGCTCGCCAGCCATCCGGACGTCGGCGCGGCGGTCGTCGTCGCCAAAGACCAGAGGCTTGTCGCCTACCTCGTCGGCGGCGAGAAGGAAGCTCTCCAGGCTCACCTCGCCTCCCGACTGCCCGAGGCCTACATGCCTTCCGCCTTCGTCTTCCTCGACGAGATGCCGCTCAGCCCGAACGGCAAGGTGGATCGCAAGGCCCTGCCCGAGCCGGACGTGGTCTCGACGATCCGCGAGCGCGTGGAACCGCGCACAGCGCTGGAGCGCTTCCTGGCCGGCCTGTGGAGCGAGGCTCTGGGAGGAGTGGAAGCCGGCATCCACGATTCCTTCTTCGAGCTGGGCGGCAACTCGATCAGCGGCGCGGTGCTGATCAACCGCCTCCAGCGCGAGGTGGGCGAGATCGTCCACGTGGTGGCGATCTTCGACGCGCCGACCGTGGCGAGGATGGCCGCCTACCTGGCCCGCGAGCACCGCGACGCCGTGGTCCGCCTCTGGGGCCGCGAGTCGCTGGGAGATTCCGTCGACGCGGCCCGGGAGGCCGAGCTTGTCGACGACACGGCGGCGGACGAGATCCGCTCGCTCCTCCCGCCGCTCGCCCCGATCCACCTGGAAGCGAAGAACCCGCCGGCGCTCTTCGTGCTGTCGCCGCCACGCTCGGGCTCGACGCTGCTGCGCGTCATGCTCGGCGGCCATCCGAAGCTGTTCTCGCCGCCGGAGCTGGAGCTGCTCTCGTTCAACACCATGGGCGAGCGCAAGGCCGCGTTCCCGGGCCGCGACACGTTCTGGCTCGAAGGCGTGATCCGCGCCGTCATGGAGGCCAGGGGCTGCGGGCCCGACGAAGCCAAGGCCGAGGTCGAGGTGGCCGAGGCCGAGGACTGGACCACCCAGCGCTTCTACGGCTGGTTGCAAGCGCAGCTCGGCGGCCGGACGCTGGTGGATAAGACGCCGTCCTACGCGCTCAACCCGTCGCTCCTGGCGCGCGCGGAAGAAGCGTTCGACCGGCCGCTCTACATCCATCTCATCCGCCACCCGTACGGCATGATCCGGTCGTTCGAGGAGGCGAAGCTCGATCAGCTCTTCTTCCGCCATCCGCACCGCTTCGGGCGGCGCGAGCTGGCCGAGCTGATCTGGCTCGTCAGCCACCAGACCGTCTCCCGCTTCCTCGCCGGCATCCCGAAGGAGCGCCAGCACTGGGTGCGCTACGAGGACCTGGTGCGCGATCCGGAAACCGAGCTGCGGCGGCTGTGCGGCTCGCTCGGGATCGACTACCACCCGGACATGGCGGACCCCTACAAGGAGAAGCAGTCGCGGATGACCGACGGCATCTACGCCGAGGGCCGCATGCTCGGGGACGTCAAGTTCCATCAGCACCGCGGCGTCGAGGCCGAGGCCGCCGAGCGCTGGCGCGGGCTGGCCGCCGAATACACGCTGGGCGACGTCACCTGGCAGACCGCGCTCGCGCTGGGCTACGAGCGCGAGCGGAGCCTGAAGCCGATCCTCGCCCGTCCGCACGAGCCGGGCGCAGAGCTGCCGATCTCCTTCGCCCAGGAGCGCCTCTGGTTCCTCGACCAGCTCGAGCCCGGGAGCCCGCTCTACAACATCCGGATCGCGCTGCGGATCTCGGGCGCGCTCGACACGGCGGCGCTGGAGGCCTCGCTCGCCGAGGTCGTGCGGCGCCACGAGGGGCTCCGCACCACGTTCTCGTTTGGGAAGGACGGCGCGTTCCAGGTCGTCCACGAGCCGGCCTTCCGGATGGCCCGCGTCGATCTCTCCGCCCTTCCTGACAGGGAGACCGAGCTGCTGCGCCTGGGCCGCGAGGAAGGCGGCCGGCCGTTCGACCTCCAGCGCGGACCGCTCCTGCGCGGCACTCTGGTGCGCTTGGCCGACGACGACCATGCCGCCCTGGTCACCCAGCACCACATCGTCTCGGACGGCTGGTCGCTCGGCGTCCTGGTGCGCGAGACGGCCCTGATCTACGAGGCGTTCTCGCAGGGCCAACCGTCGCCGCTCCCCGAGCTGCCGATCCAGTACGCGGACTACGCGGCGTGGCAGCGCGAGTGGCTGACCGGCGAGGTGCTCGACGCCCAGCTCCGCTGGTGGACCGGCGAGCTGGCCGGCGCGCCCGAGGTGCTCGACCTGCCGACCGACCGGCCGCGGCCACCCGTGCGCAGCTCGATCGGCGCGGTCGAGCCGATCGCCCTGCCGGCCGACCTCTCGGAAAGCCTGCACCTGCTGGCGCGGCGCGAGGGCGCGACGCTCTTCATGGTCCTCATGGCGGGCTTCCAGGCGCTGCTCTACCGCTACACGCGGCAGGAGGACGTGCTGGTCGGCACGCCGGTCGCGAACCGCGGCCGGGTGGAGACCGAGGGGCTGATCGGCTTCTTCGTCAACACACTCATCCTGCGTGGCCGTTTCGAGGCGCCTGGCAGCTTCCGCGACCTGCTCGGCCGTACGCGGACCTCGGCGCTCGGCGCCTACGCCCACCAGGACCTGCCGTTCGAGCGCCTGGTCGAGGAGCTGGGCGTGGAGCGCAGCCTGTCGCGCAACCCGCTCTACCAGGTCGTGTTCGCGCTGCAGAACGCGATGGTCGGAGGAGGGAGCATGGGCGGCTCGCTCTCCATGGAGCGCATTCTGCTCGAAGGCACCTCGGCCAAGACCGACCTTCTCCTGACCCTGGGAGAGGCGCCGGACGGGCTGGCCGGCGGATGGGAGTACAGCACCGACCTCTTCGAGGCCGCCACGATCCGCCGGTTGACCGGCCACCTGCGGGTGCTGCTCGAAGGGATCGCCGCGGCTCCGGGGCTGCCGCTGACCGAGCTGCCGATCCTCACCGAGGCCGAGCGCACGCTCCTGCTCCGCGACTGGAACGACACCGGACGGCCCGTCCTCCAGGTTTGCCTCCACGAGCTGTTCCAGGCGCGCGCCGCGGAGGATCCCGAGGCTGTGGCCCTGCGCTTCGACGGCGGGAGCGTCACCTACGGCGACCTGGATGCCCGGGCGCGCCGTCTCGCCGCGGAGCTGATCGGGCTCGGCGTGGGACCGGAGGTGCTGGTAGGCATCGCGGCCGACGAGGGCGTCGAGCGGGTGGTGGCTGTGCTCGCCGTCTTCCTGGCCGGCGGCGCCTACCTGCCGCTCGACCCGGCCCACCCGCGCGAGCGCCTGTCCTTCATGCTGGAGGACTCGGGCGTGCCCGTGCTCCTCACCCAGAGGCACCTGCTCGCCCAGCTCCCGGAGAGCGGCGCGGAGGTCGTGCTGCTCGACGACTGGATGGCCGGCGGGCCGGCTCCGAAGATCGATAATGCCGCCAATACCGCGCGGCCGGACAACCTGGCCTACGTCATCTACACCTCGGGCTCGACCGGGACGCCGAACGGCGTGCTCATCCAGCACGGCGAAGCGGCGCGGCTCATCCGGCTCGCCGCGGAGCACACCGGCGTGGACCGTTCGAGCCGCATCCTCCAGTCGGTCTCGTTCAGCTTCGACGCCTCGGTGCTGGAGACCTGGCTGGCGCTCGCGACCGGCGCGACGCTCTGCATCTGCCGGCGCGAGGAGCGCATGGACGGCGAGGCCATGGCCGCGCTGATCCGCCGCGAGGGGGTCACCACGGCGGCCATGACCCCGTCGTTCCTCAACCTCCTGCCCGCCGGCCGCGTGCCGAGCCTGCAGGCGGTCTACGTGGGCGGCGACAGTTGTCCGGGCGAGGTCGCGACGCGCTGGGCGCCGCACCTGCGCCGGCTCCTCAACTGCTACGGCCCGACCGAGACCGCGATCTATGCCACGACCTTCCCGGTCTCGGGCGTCTGGCGCCGCGAGCCGCCGATCGGCCGGCCGAACGCCAACACCCGGACGTACGTGGTGGACCCGGACGGCCTGCCCGTGCCCGCCGGCGTGCCGGGCGAGCTCTGGGTGGGCGGCGAGGTGCTCGCCCGGGGCTACCTGAACCGTCCCGCGCTGAGCGCCGACCGCTTCCGGCCCGACCCGTTCTCCGGCGTGCCGGGGGCCCGGGTCTACAAGAGCGGCGACCGGGCGCGGTGGCTGGCGGACGGGAATCTCGAGTTCCTCGGCCGCGTGGACCGGCAGGTCAAGGTGCGCGGCCTGCGCATCGAGCTGGGCGAGATCGAGGCGGCGCTCGCCGTGCAGCCCGGCGTGCGCGAGGCTGCGGTATCGGCGATATCGGTCCTGGACGAGGCCGGCGAGAAGCACCTCGTGGCCTACGTCTGCGGCGAGGCCTCGCCGGACGCCCTGAAGACCGCGCTCCGCGAGTCGCTGCCGGAGTACATGGTGCCGACCGCCTTCGTGATGCTGGAGGCGCTGCCGCTCACGCCGACCGGCAAGGTGGACAGGAAGGCGCTCGCGAAGATCCGGCCGGACCGCGAGGCGCGGGACTTCGTGGCGCCGCGCACGCCGGCCGAGAAGGCGCTGGCCGCGATCTGGCGCGATCTCCTGAACCGCGACCGCGTCGGGGCGGAGGACAACTTCTTCGACCTCGGCGGCCACTCGCTCCTCGCCACCCGCATGGTCTCGCGGTTGCGCGACGCGTTCGGCGTCGAGGTGGCGATCCGCACGGTGTTCGAGTCGCCGGTCCTGGCCGAGCTGGCGGCGCGCCTCGAACCGTCGTCGGCGCCCGCCGCCTCGGCTCTCCTGCCCGTGGAGCGCACGGGCGAGATCCCGCTCTCCTTCGGCCAGGAGCGCTTCTGGTTCCTCGACCGGTTGCTGGAGGGGTCGCCGGGCAGCGCGGCCTACAACATCCCGGTCGCGCTGCGCTTCGAGGGCGCTCTCGACGTGCCGGCGCTCGCGGCGGCCCTGCTCGGGATCGTGCGCCGGCACGAGATCCTGCGCACGTCCTATCCCACGGTGGCCGGCCGGCCCGTGCAACGGATCGCCGGCGAGGCCGTTCTGCCGCTGCCGGTCGTGGACCTGCGGACCGTCCCGGACCGGGAGACCGTCGCCCGCCGCCTGCTCTCGGAGTCGGCGGCGCGGCCGTTCGACCTCCAGCGCGGCCCCGTGCTGCGCGCCCGGCTCCTGCGGCTCGGCGAGGAGGACTGGATCGCGCTGCTCGATCTGCACCACATCGCCGGCGACGGCTGGTCGGTCGGCCTGCTCATGCGCGAGCTGGGCACGCTCTACGGCGGCGCGGCCCTGCCGGACCTGCCGATGCAGTACGCGGACTTCGCCGCCTGGCAGCGCGGGTCGCTCGCCCTGGACGGCCAGCTCGATTTCTGGAAGCGGCAACTCGCCGGGGCCCCGGGCCAGCTCGGCCTGCCGACCGACCGTCCGCGGCCGGCGGTGGCGAGCCAGCGCGGCGGAGCGCAGAGAGACCGGCTGCCGCTCGGCCGCATGGAAGGCGCCACGCCGTTCATGGTCCTCCTGGCGTCGTTCGCGGCGCTCCTCTCGCGCCACAGCGGCCAGACCGACCTGGTGATCGGCACGCCGGTCGCGGGCCGCACGCGGGCGGAGACCGAAGGGCTGATCGGCCTCTTCCTCAACACGCTGGCGCTGCGCGTGGACCTCTCCGGCGATCCCACGCTGGCGGAGCTCGTCGAGCGGGTGCGCGCCGTCACGCTGGAGGCCTACGCCAACCAGGACCTGCCGTTCGAGAAGGTCGTGGAGGCGCTGGACCCGGTGCGCGACCTGAGCCGCACGCCGATCTTCCAGGTCCAGCTCGTCCTCCAGAACACGCCGGAGTCCGGCCTGGAGCTGCCCGGCCTCACCTTGACGCCGCTGGAGGTCGAGACGGGCGTCTCGAAGCTCGACCTCTCGCTGTCCGCCACGGAGACGGACGACGGAGTCACCTCGCAATGGGTGTTCAGCCACGACCTGTTCGACCCGACCCGCGTCGCCAGGATGAGGGGCCATCTGTCGGCCATTCTGCAGGCCGACCCGGGGAGCCGGGTCTCGGAGCTGCCGCTGCTGTCCGAGGCCGAGAAGCACCAGCTTCTGGAGTGGAACGCCACTTCGAACGACTGGCCGGACGGGCCCTGCCTGCCCGAGATGATCGAGCGGCAGGTGGAGCGAACTCCGGACGCCGTGGCTGTCTCGTTCGAAGGCGAGCATCTCACCTATGCGGAGCTGTGGGAGCGCTCCTGCCGGGTCGCGGCCTGGCTCGGAGCGAGGCCGGACGAGCTGGTCGGGATCTCGACGGAGCGCTCGCTGGAGCTGGTCGTCGGGCTGGTCGGCATCCTGCGGTCCGGCGCGGCGTACGTGCCGATCGACCCCCACTATCCGGCCGAGCGCGTGGCGTTCATGGTCGAGGACTCGGGCGTCTCCGTGCTCCTCGACGCCACCGCAGTCCGGGACCTTCCGGTCTCGCCGGCGCCGGCCGTCTCCGTCGATCCCGACGCGCTCGCCTACATGATCTACACCTCGGGCTCGACCGGCCGGCCGAAGGGCGCGATGAATTCGCACCGCGCCATCCGCAATCGTCTGCTCTGGATGCAGGAGGCCTACGGCCTGACGCCGGAGGACCGCGTCCTCCAGAAGACCCCGTTCAGCTTCGACGTCTCGGTCTGGGAGCTCTTCTGGCCGCTCGTCACCGGCGCGCGTCTCGTCGTGGCGGCCCCCGGCGGCCATCAGGACCCGGCGTACCTGGCGGAGACGATCGCTCGGGAAGGCATCACGACGGTCCACTTCGTGCCTTCCATGCTGCGCGCCTTCCTCGACGCGCCGGGCCTGGAGCGCTGCGTCGATCTCAGGCGGGTGATCTGCAGCGGCGAGGCGCTTCCGGCCGACCTCGCGCGGCGCTTCCAGGAGGTGCTCCCCGCCGAGCTGCACAACCTCTACGGTCCGACCGAGGCCGCGGTGGATGTGACCGCCTGGAGGTGCGACGGCGACGATCCGGTGCCGATCGGCCGGCCGATCGCCAACACCTCGATCCACCTCCTCGATCCCGCGCTCCACCGCGTGCCGGTGGGGGTGGCGGGCGAGCTGTTCATCGGCGGCGTCCAGCCGGCCCGGGGCTACCACGGCCGGCCGGAGCTGACCGCAGAGCGCTTCGTGCCCGACCTCTACGGCGCGGCCGGAGCGCGCCTCTACCGCACCGGCGACCTGGCGCGCTGGCGGCCGGACGGCGCGATCGAGTACCTGGGCCGGATCGACCACCAGGTGAAGATCCGCGGCCAGCGCGTCGAGCTGGGCGAGGTGGAGGCGGCGCTGGCCGCGCTGCCCGGCGTGCGCGAGGCGGCGGTCACGGTGTGGGAGGACACGCTCGTGGCTCACGTGGCGGGCGAGGGCCTTGCCGAGGACGCCCTGCGCGCCGCGCTTCGCGCGTCGCTACCGGAGGCCCTGGTGCCGTCGGCCTTCCTGTTCCGCGGCGCGCTGCCGCTCACGCCGGCCGGCAAGGTGGACCGCAAGGCGCTGGCCGACCTGCGGCCGCAGCGGCGCGACCGGTCGGTCTACGTGGCGCCGCGCACCTGGGTGGAGGCGCGGCTGGCGGCGATCTGGTCCGAGCTTCTCGGCGTCGAGCAGGTCGGCGTCCACGGCCACTTCTTCGAGCTCGGCGGCCACTCGCTGCTCGCGACCCGCGTGGCTTCGCGGCTGCGCTCGGACCTCGGCGCCGAGGTCCCGATCCGCGCCCTGTTCGAGGCGCCGGTGCTGGCCGACCTGGCCGCCCGGGTCGAGTCTTCGGTGACCGCCGGGGTGGCCGCAGGGCCGGTCCTGCGCCGCCGGGAGACTCGGGGCGGCGCGCCGCTCTCCTTCGGCCAGGAGCGCTTCTGGTTCCTGGACCGGCTGGCGCCGGGCAGCGCGGCCTACAACATCCCGGTCGCGCTGCGCCTGCAGGGCGACCTCGACGTGCCGGCGCTCGCGGCGGCTCTGGGCGGGATCGTGCGGCGCCACGAGGTCCTGCGCACGACCTACCCCATGGTGGACGGCCGGCCCGTGCAGCGGATCGGTCAGATATCCGCCGACGCCGGCCTCCCGCTGCCAGTCGTGGACCTGCGGACCGTTCCGGACCGGGCGAGGAGCCTCCTCGCCGAGGCCGCGGCGCAGCCCTTCGACCTGGAGAACGGTCCCGTGCTCCGCGCCCTGCTGCTGCGGCTCGGCGAGACCGACTGGATCGTGCTGCTCAACCTGCACCACATCTCCGGCGACGGCTGGTCGCTCGGCGTGATGATGCGCGAGCTGGGCGCTCTCTACGCGGGCGCGGCCCTGCCGGCCCTGCCGTTGCAGTACGCCGACTTCGCCGCCTGGCAGCGCGAGGTCCTGGACCGGGGCCTGGCCGAGGAGCAGCTCGCGTACTGGAAACGGCGTCTGGCGGGCGCTCCGGGCCAGCTCGGCCTGCCGGCGGACCGCCCGCGGCCGGCCGTGCAGAGCTACCGCGGCGGCTCGCTGAGGGAGCGGCTCGTCCTGGAGCGCCGCGAGGACGCGACGCCGTTCATGGTCCTGCTGGCCTCGTTCGCGGCGCTCCTGTCGCGCCACACCAGCCAGACGGACATCGTGATCGGCACGCCCGTGGCGGGCCGCACGCGCTCGGAGACGGAGGGCCTGGTCGGCCTGTTCCTGAACACGCTCGCGCTGCGCGTCGACCTCTCCGGCGATCCCGGATTCCGCGAGCTGCTGGACCGGGTGCGCGATGTCACGCTGGAGGCCTACGCGAACCAGGATCTGCCGTTCGAGAAGGTCGTGGAGGAGCTGGACCCGGTGCGCGACCTGAGCCGCACGCCGATCTTCCAGGCGCAGCTCGTCCTCCAGAACACGCCGGCCGCGAGGATCGCGCTGCCCGGCCTGACCCTGACGCCGCTGGAGGTGGACGTCGCCGCGACCAAGTTCGACCTGTCGCTGAGCGCGGCGGAGTCCGGCGACGCGCTGGAGGTGGCCTGGGGGTACAACCGCGACCTGTTCGACGCGACCCGCATCGCGAGGATGCGCGGCCACTTCGCGATGATCGCCGGGGCTCTCGCGGCAGACCCCGGGCTCCGGATCTCCGAGCTGCCGCTCCTCACCGAGGCGGAGAGGCACCAGCTTCTGGAGTGGAACGCCACCTCGAACGACTGGCCGGCCGGGCCGGGTCTGACGGAGATGATCGGGGAGCAGGCGAGGCGGACGCCCGACGCGGTGGCCGTTTCGTTCGAGGGTGAGGACCTCAGCTACGCCGAGCTGTGGGAGCGCGCCGGCCGGGTCGCGGCCTGGCTGGGAAACCGGCCGGACGAGCTGGTCGGCATCTCGATGGAGCGCTCTCTGGAGCTGGTCGTGGGGCTGGTGGGCATCCTGCGGTCCGGCGCGGCGTATGTGCCGATCGATCCGGGCTATCCCGCGGACCGCGTCGCCTACATGATCGCGGACTCGGGCGTCTCCGTGATCCTGGACCGGCAAGGGACCTCAACGACTGCAGCGACTGCAAGGGCCCAAGGTTCTCTGTCGTCCTTGTCGTCCTTGCAGTCCTTTGGGTCCTTCGCGGCCTACATGATCTACACCTCGGGCTCGACGGGCCGGCCCAAAGGCGCGGTCAACTCGCACCGGGCGATCCGCAACCGGCTGCTCTGGATGCAGGAGGCCTACGGCCTGACGCCGGAGGACCGCGTCCTCCAGAAGACCCCGTTCAGCTTCGACGTGTCGGTCTGGGAATTCTTCTGGCCGCTGATCGTCGGCGCGCGTCTCGTCGTGGCGGTCCCCGGCGGCCACCAGGACCCGGCCTACCTGGCCGAGACGATCGCGCGCGAAGGCATCACGACGGTCCACTTCGTGCCGTCCATGCTGCGCGCCTTCCTCGACGCTCCGGGCCTGGAGCGCTGCGTCGATCTCCGGCGGGTGATCTGCAGCGGCGAGGCGCTGCCGGCCGATCTCGCGCGGCGCTTCCGAGAGGTGCTCCCTGCGGAGCTGCACAACCTCTACGGTCCGACCGAGGCGGCGGTGGATGTGACGGCCTGGCACTGCGGCGACGAGGACCCGGTGCCGATCGGCCGGCCGATCGCCAACACCTCGATCCATCTCCTCGACCCCGCGCTCCGCCCCGTGCCGGTGGGCGTGGCGGGCGGGCTGTTCATCGGCGGCGTCCAGCCGGCCCGGGGCTATCACGGCCGGCCGGAGCTGACCGCCGAGCGGTTCATCCCCGATCTCTATGGAGAAGCCGGAGCGCGCCTCTATCGCACGGGCGACCTGGCGCGCTGGCGGCCGGACGGCGCGGTCGAGTACCTGGGCCGCATCGATCACCAGGTGAAGGTCCGCGGCGTGCGCATCGAGCTGGGCGAGGTGGAGGCGGCGCTGGCCGCCCTGCCCGGCGTCCGCGAGTCGGTGGTCACGGTCCGGGAGGACGCGCTCGTGGCCCATCTGGTCGGAGAGTCGCTCTCCGAGGACGCACTGCGCGCCGCGCTCCGCCGGTCGCTGCCGGAGGCCCTGGTGCCCTCGGCCTTCCTGTTCCGCGAGGCGCTGCCGCTCACGCCGGCCGGCAAGGTGGACCGCAAGGCGCTGGCCGACCTGCGGCCCGCGCGCCAGGACCGCTCCGCCTACGTGGCGCCGCGCACGCCGGTCGAGGCGCGCCTGGCCGCGATCTGGTCCGACCTGCTCGGCGTCGGCAAGGTCGGAGCCCACAGCCACTTCTTCGAGCTGGGCGGCCACTCGCTGATGGCGACCCGGGTGGCCTCGCGGCTGCGCTCCGAGCTCGGCGTCGAGGTCTCGAT
>JBEQUE010000041.1:0-4241 GCA_040349255.1 Acidobacteriota bacterium
CCGCCGACGTCGATTCCCATCTCCAGCGCCGAGGTCGAGATGACGCCGTCCAGGGTGCCGTCGAACAGCGAGCGCTCGATCTTCCGCCGTTCCTCGGGCAGGAACCCGGCGCGGTAGCCGGCCACGCGCGCGGCGAGCTCCGGGTCTTCCCTGCGGAGCCACGAGTAGAGCAGCTCCGTGATGCGCCGCGCCTTGGTGAAGACGATGGTCTTCAAGCCCGCCTTCACGAAGCGCATGAAGAGGTTGAGAGCGAGCGTGTAGGGGCTCGCCTCGGGCCGGAACAGGAGCAGATGCCGGCCTTCGCGCGGCGCGCCGGACTCGGAGATCCAATGGAACCGGCGGCCGGTGAGGGTCTCGGCGAACTCGCCGGCGTTGGCCGCGGTGGCCGACGACGCGATGATCACCGGGTCGCTGCCCACCGACCGGCAGAGGCGGAGGAAGCGCTGCAGCACGTGGTGGAAGTGGGAGCCGAAGATCCCGCGGTAGGTGTGCAGCTCGTCGAGCACGATCCAGCGCAGATCGGCGAGGAACGGCCCCCAGCCGGTCCAGTGGCCGAGCACGCCCAGGTGGAGCATGTCCGGGTTCGACACCACCACCCGCGGGAAATTCTTTCGAATCGCCGTGCGCTTCGAGGCCGGCGTGTCGCCGTCGTAGATCTCGCAGCCGGCGATCTCCGGCGGCAAACCGGCTTCCTCTGCGAGCTTGCACAGCTTGCCGCGCTGATCCTGGCCGAGAGCCTTCAAAGGGAACAGGAACAGGCCGTGCCCGGGCCCGCCGCGGGCCGCCTCTTCGAGCGCCGGGACCTGGAAGATCAGCGACTTGCCCGAAGCCGTCGGCGTGGTGACCAGCACGTTCTCGCCGCGCCGCACCGCCGCGATTCCCTCCGCCTGATGGCTCCACAACTGCGGCACCCCGCCGCCGGCCAGCGCCCGCGAAAGAGGCTCCGGAAGCGCAGGATCGAGGTCGCGATAGACCGCCACGCTCGCCGGCAGGTGGGTCGAGTGGACGAGCTGTTTGGCGAGCTTCGGGTCCTGCTGGAGCTCTTCGAGGAGGTCGGTCAGATCGGCGGCGTTACGAGCCATTACCGCCGCATGTTAACAGAGAGTCAAACCTCGTCCAGGAGCTTCTTGCGCTTCGCCTCGTACTCCTCGCCGCTGATCAGCCCGTCGTCGAGCAACGCTTTGAGCTGGCGCAGGCGGTCGGCGCCAGAGGGTCCCGCCGCGGGCGCCGGCGCGAATCGTTGGGAGCGGTAGGCCTCGGCAGCGCCCACGATGGCGCTCTTGAACTCGAGCGGCCGGCTGATGTTGCGGAAGCGGGTGGCGCCATGCTCGCTGGCGGTGTCGATCTCCACGTCGCCGTAGCCCAGGAGCCGGCCCCAGATCGTCTGCCAGTGCTCGACGTTGTTCACCTTGTCGAGCGGCGCATCCATGGACTGCTTCCGCAGGATGCCGGTCTGCTGGACGAGGCGCCGGTTGGTCAGCACGTGCTCGAAGGAGCGCAGCACCAGGAGCTTGACCAGGAGGATCCCGGCCAGGACGACGGCCACGACTCCACCGGCGATGGCGATCAGGATCTCCCCGGTGCCGTGGAACGCCACGGCCGCCGCCACGATCGCCACGGCCAGGGCCGCGACCCAGGGGAACAGCGAGATGCGGGTGACGTGCGCCCGGTAGACAATCTCCTCCCCGGGCTGGAGCTGGTCCTCGACGCCCATGCCGGCCTCCTCTCTTTCGGTCTCCCCTATCCTATCTCTGGAAGGCGTAGGAGACCTTGAGGAAGATCTGCCGGCCCGACCTCTCCAGCCGGTCGGTGGGCGCGAAGAACGTGCGGTCGTCGCCGTAGCCCGCGAAGAACACCGTCTGCCAGTTCAGCTTGTAGGCGAAGAGCGCCGAGCCGCTGAACGCCTCGTCGCGCTCCGGGATCGGGAACGGGTACAGGCTCGGATCGCTCTTGAACAGCTCGTCCTGGCCGATCAGGCGCAGGAAGGCGCGGGAGGTGAACGTCCACGTCGCCTTGACGCGCGCCACCTCGGCCGTGAACAGCCGGTCGCCCTCGTGCGGACCGCGGTCGAGCTCGGACCACCGGCGCGTGTAGTTGAACACCACCTCCAGGTGGTCGCCGCCCCGGGCCGTGCCGTGGACGTCGGCGTACCCGCCCTTGCCCGGCCGCGCACCGGCCACGTCGATCTCGTCGCCCAGCCGGATGTCGAAACCCACCTGTTCGAGGAAGCCCGGCGGGTTCATCTCCAGATGGGCGGTCATCTTGTTCGACGAGAGGATCCGCCCCTCCACCCGCGTCTTTTCGAGCAGCGGATGGATCTCGAAGAACATGTTCCAGGGGCCGGCCCACTCGACGCCGAAGAAGAACCACTGGTAGACCAGCTCGTCGTCGCGGTCGCGCACCTGGCGCAGCGAGAAGTACGGCCGGGTCTTGGTGATCTTGCCGTCCGACCAGAACGGATGGCCGATGCCGACGTGGGCGTCGCGCACCCCGACCTGCGGCAGGAAGCCGAGATCGGCCCGGAACTCGTCGCCGAGGTCCTTGAAATAGAAATCCCAGTCCCAGTCCCGGGAGCCGTGGAACCACTCGGCGTGGAACGCGTGCGAGCGCAGGCTCTCGCCGTTCCAGCCTGGGAACAGGTCGGGCCGTTCCGGGTCCTCCGTGTCGCTCAGCAGGAGCTGCGCCGTGATCCGGTCGTTCTCGTTCGGCCGCCAGAGCACGTCCGGGCCGATCACCCGGTTGTACCCGCCACCGTCGTTCTCGCGGTCGGTGACCACCATGCTCACGAAAGACCGGCCGATGTCGTGGCGCACGCGTCCGATCACCGAGGTCGAGCCGAAGTCCTGCGGCGCGAGGAGCGAGAACTCCGGGCCGGGCACGATGACGCTGCCGCCGCCGCGGTCGTCCGTGACCAGCAGCGTGTAGGCGTTGTGGCCGAGCTCGCCCGTGGCCCGCGCGCCCCAGCGCGGCGAGGTGATCGTGCGCGTGTAGACCACCGACAGCGGGGTCGAGAACAGCTCCAGCCCCTCCAGGAAGAACGGCCTCTTCTCCGGGAAGAACAGGGCGAAGCGCTCGTTGGCCGAGATCTGCGCCACGTCCGACTCGACCTGCGAGAAGTCGGGATTGATCGTGGCGTCGAGCGCCGTGCCGGCCGTCGGCGTCCATTTCGCGTCGATCCCGGCGTCGTAATCGTCGTCGTTGTCGCCGAGCCCCGACCCGGGCGGCCCGTCCGGCGCCGAGGACCGGCCCGCGGTCGCGTAGGGCGCCAGGACCAGATGCTTGCCGGTCGGCAGCCCTTCGAGCCCGACCAGCCGGCGCTCGTTGCAGAGGAAGCACTTCGAGTTCTTGGTCTGCAGCGTGCTCAGGATGTTGTAGCGGAACTCCCGCGGATAGCTGCGGTAGAGCAGGATGCCCCAGGTCTGCGGTCCGCTGCCGCTGTAGCGCAGCGAGGAGAACGGGATGCGCATCTCCAGGTTCCAGCCCTTGTCCGTGATGCGCGTGGCCGAATCCCAGAACAGGTCGAGCGAGGGGTCCTCGCCGCCGCCGTCGATCTGTACCGCGTCGTACTGGATGTTGCCGGCCGTGACCAGCATCTCGACCGCGGACTTGTGGTCGTTCCGGGTATCGAGGATCACGCCGCCGTAGTCGTTCGAGGCCGAGATGTTGTCGCGGTCGCCGAGCGGCGCCCGGATGCGCTTCGGGTCGGGATCGAAGTAGTCGAAGGCGACGTACAGGTAGCGGTCGTCGTAGGCCAGATAGGCGACCGTCTTGACCTTGGGCTCGGCGTTGTCGCCCGGGGCCGTCTCCCAGAACGTGTCGACCATGGCCGCGCCCTGCCAGCCGGGATCGCCGAGCGAGCCGTCGACCTCGATGGGACCGGCCGCCCGCGCGATGCGGATGTCGGGCAGGGACTCGCTCGCCGATTCCTGCGCGGCGAGCGGCAGGGATATCAGGGCCATGAGCAGGGCAAGGGCGAAGGCGGCGGACAGGGCTCGGGACACGGGAACTCCTCGCGGGCTCGACAGGAGCCGGAACAGGGTCTCTATCTAGAGTGCGGCATCCTAGCATTCGCGAGACCCGGCCCGCCGACTGGCTCGGAGCTTGCACCGATGCTCCCTCGCCTTGAGTCCATCCTCGCGCCGCCTCCTCGTCGTCTCGAACCGCCTCCCCGTCGTCCTGGAGAAGGAGGACGGTGGCTGGAGCCTCAAGCCCAGCTCCGGCGGTCTGGTGAGCGCGCTCGC
>JBEQUE010000044.1:0-43415 GCA_040349255.1 Acidobacteriota bacterium
CACTGGGCGGAGCGCGAGCCCGGACGCGTGTTCCTGGCCGAACGGCTGGGAGACGGAGTGCGCAGGATCACCTACGGCGAGGCCTGGCGGATGGCGCGGGCGCTCGCGACACGGATGCTCGCGGACGGCCTCGGCCCGGAGCGGCCGGTCATGGTGCTGTCGGACAACTCCGTGGACCATGCGCTGATCGGCCTCGGCGCGATGGTCGCGGGCGTGCCGGTCGCGCCGGTGTCGGCGGCGTACTCGCTGCTGTCCCAGGACCATGCGAAGCTCCGCGCGCTCCATGCGATGCTTCAGCCGGGGTGGATCTTCACCGAGGATGGCGCCGGCTATCTGCGCGCGCTTGGCGAGTTGTCGATCGATCCCGCCACGCGCGTCGTCCTGAATGGAGCTCTCAGTGAATCGACAGCGGACGAGCGCCTCGCCGACTCCGCTTTCGATCGGATCGGACCGGACACGGTCGCCAAGATTCTCTTTACATCCGGATCCACGGGTGCTCCGAAAGGCGTGATCAACACGCATCGCATGCTCTGCTCGAACCAGCAGGCGATGACCCAGGGCTGGCCGTTCCTGCGCGAGCGACCGCCGGTCGTCGTGGACTGGCTCCCGTGGAGCCACACGTTCGGCGGCAATCACAATTTCAACCTGGTGCTCTGGCACGGCGGCACGCTCTGGGTGGACCGCGGCAAGCCGGTGCCCGGGCGGATCGAGGAGACCGTCGCCACGCTGCGCCTCGCGTCGCCGACGGTCTATTTCAACGTGCCTCGCGGCTTCGATGCGCTCCTGCCGTTCCTCGAAGGCGACGAGGCGCTCGCGCGCCGCCTGTTTCAGGACCTCGACCTGCTGTTCTACGCCGCAGCCGCACTGCCCCGGCCGACCTGGGACCGCCTGGTCGGCGTGGCCCGGCGGGTGCGCGAAGAGCCGGTACCGTTCGTCTCCGCCTGGGGCGCGACCGAGACGTCGCCGCTCGTCACCCAGGTGCTCGGCCCGCTCGACGAGCCCGGCAACATCGGCGTGCCGGTGCCGGGCTCGGAGTTGAAGCTCGTCCCGAACGGGCTCAAGCTCGAAATCCGCGTGAAGGGTCCGCAGCTCACTCCCGGATATTTCAAGGACCCGGAGCGCTTCCGAAACCTTTTGGACGAAGAGGGCTTCTACTCCGCCGGCGACGCGGTGAAGCTCGCGGACCCAAATGATCCTGAGCAGGGCCTCGTGTTCGACGGCCGCCTCAGCGAGGACTTCAAGCTCACCTCCGGCACCTGGGTACACGTCGGCGCGCTGCGCGTGAGCCTGATCGCCGTGCTCGCGCCGCTGGTGCAGGACGCGGTCATCGCCGGCCACGACCGCGAGGCGGTCGGCGTGCTCCTGTTTCCGGACGCCGCGGCTTGTGCAAAGGAGATCGGCGCGCCGGCCGAAACGCCGCGGAGCGAGCTCATCCGCGACGAACGCCTGCGCTCGCGCATCGCGGACGCGCTCCGGCGGCACAACCGGGATCAGGGCGAGGCGAGCAGCCGCTCGGTGGAGTGCGCGATCCTGCTCGCGGAGCCACCGTCGATCGACGCCGGGGAGATCACCGACAAGGGCTACATCAACCAGAGAGCCGTGCTCGACCGCCGCGCGGCGCTCGTGGAGTCGCTGTTTGATCCGGAGGAGGCGGAGACGATCCGGGTGCGATAAGCCGCCGCTCCGTCCTGCTCCACCTGCAGTCCAAAGGAGGATCCGAATGCCACGCAAGCCGAACTTCATGATCGTGATCACGGACCAGCAGAGCGGCAAACCCTACTGGCCGGACGGATGGGCGGAAGAGAACCTGCCGGCGATGCGCCGGCTCCAGGAGAACGGCATCACCTTCAACCGCGCCTACACCAACTCCTGCACCTGCTCGCCCGCCCGCGTCACCATGCTCACCGGCCTCTACCCGGCGCAGCACGGGGTCACCGAGGTCCTGGAGTTCGACAACGTCCAGCGAGTCATGACCGATATCCGAGGCGACGAGAGCAGCCAGGGCAACCCGACGCAGAGCGTGGCCCTGAACGTCAAGGAGCGCCGCCAGCGCGGCATGCCGAGCAATATTCAAAACCTCGCGAAGATCCTCCGCACCGCGGGCTACAACGTGATCTTCAAGGGCAAATGGCACCTCACGAAGCCCGCGAACTGGGTGAAGGATCCGCGGAAGGACATCGATCAGAAATACTGGACGAGCGTGGACGCGCAGCAGATCGCGGAGCGCTACGGCTTCGACGGCTGGACCTGGCCCGACGCCGGCGACAATCTGGCGATCGAGAACATGGGCGCCGGCAGCACGAAGAACGATCAGCGTTTCGTCGACGGCCGCGGCCAGGCCGCGAAATACGGCGAGGTGCCCTACGACATCCTCGAGCCGCACAGCGTGGTCAACTTCCTCCGCACCTACGACTCCGACAAGCCGTTCTGCCTGATCGTCTCGCTGGTCAACCCGCACGACGTGCTGGCGTTTCCGAAGCTCTACCAGGCCGCGGGCTACGAGGACAGCGCGTTCCAGGGCCTGCCGATCGACCGGCCGCCGACCTGGGACGAGGACCTGTCCAGGAAACCGCAGAGCCAGCCGCAGTTCCGCATCCTGGCCAACGCGGGCAACGGCAAGATCGGCCCGGACGACACCGACCTGCAGCTCGGCTACTGCCGGTTCTACGCCTATCTCTGCAAGCACGTCGACCAGCAGATCCTGGAGGTGCTCGACGCGCTCGAGAAGTCGCCGCACCACGACGACACGGTGGTGGTCCGCATCAGCGATCACGGCGACATGGCGATGTCGCACGGCCTCCAGCGCCAGAAGATGTTCAACATGTACGAGGAGACGCTGCACATCCCGTTCGTGATCTCGAATCCGAACCTTTTCAAGGACAGCCGGGGCTCGCAGACCGACTCGCTGGTGAGCCTGATCGATCTGCTGCCCACGATCGCGAACCTCGCCGGCGTGCCCGATCTCGACCGATGGGTTTTCAAGGGCAAGGACCTCACGCCGATCCTTTCGAACCCCAGGGCCGAGGTGCAGAACCACATCCATTTCACCTACGAGGACCTGTACTTCTTCGTGCCGTCCGCGAACCACATGCGGGTGATCGTCGAGAAGCGGTGGAAGTACGCGGTCTATTACGACGTCTACACCGACTCGCCGTTCGAGTACGAGATGTACGACCTCGCCGTGCCCGTGGACCGGCGGGAGGTAGTGAACCTCGGCCATCCCGACACGCCGGTCACGCCGGAGGTCGCGGCCGAGCGCGAGCGCCTGCACCAGAAGCTCATCCACGTGATGGAGACGCTCGGCACGTTCCCGCACGAGATCGAATGGCCGAAGCACTGGGGCGAGCAGCGCAACACGAAGCACGTCTGAGCCGGGCCCGAGCGGCGGGTGCTCTCTCCAGGAGGGCACCCGCGAGAGGTTCGGCTCCAATCCTGACGGCGTGTTGGCTACAACTTGGCGGCCGCCGAGCGTTGACGAGGGAAAAGTGCTCCCTGGGCTGCAGGCTCACCCTTGATCTTTTCCTGCCGCTCGGCTTCCGTTGCGGGCGACGCTAGCAACGCCAGATCAGCTTCACTACGGACTGTGTGGCACGTCTGATCCGTAGCAAGGTAAATCACCACGGGTTTCCCTGCCGCGAGAAGGCGCCGGATATTG
This sequence comes from Acidobacteriota bacterium, assembly GCA_040349255.1. Taxonomy (GTDB): domain Bacteria; phylum Acidobacteriota; class Thermoanaerobaculia; order Multivoradales; family UBA5704; genus DATMER01. Next base: position 3,656 of record JBEQUE010000044.1, read on the forward strand.
AAAAGAGTTCCTTTGCTCTTTCCATCCCAGAGCATGAAGCCGCACTCAGCGTCCACAGCCATGGCGGCATCCTTGAGAGCGTAGTAATCAAAGCCGCGCTGCTCGGTGGCAGGGACAGAACGGACAGGCCATTGGCCGACGTTGTTTCGGCAATCGGAGTTCATGCAGTAAACAGTTACTGCGCGATAACCACGTTCGGCCAGGTAAGCTTGCACGGCCCGGTCACCACCATTGGCATCGCCGATAATCACAGAATGATTACGCTCGATTATGTTATCCAAGCGACGCCGGATCACCGTGTTCAACCGGGACAAACGTCGGGAACCTCCGATGAATACTATACTCATGATGCACTCCGTGTTCGCGTCGGACAGAAGACATAAACTTCGCGCACTTCCCTTGGCTGACAAGAGCAGAAGCTACTGCATTCAGTGTCGCGCCAGACCTATAAAGATCGTCAACGAGAAGCACAGCGGTCCCTCGTAGGCCAGCAGAGGTAACGCTGTACGCATTGGCAAGAAGCCTCAGACGCTCATGAAAGTCAAACACATCTTTCAGCTCCTTGGCAGTTGGAGCCTTTCGCACAACGTCGTGCACGGGAAGACTCAGTGCTCTGCCAATACCTTCAGCAAGCGATAGCACCGGCTGCGAGGAACGGGGGCGGCTTGGGGGCACAGGGACGATTGCCTTGATTGGCGGTCCCCATCCACGGATAAACTCGACAGAAGCGGATACAAGCTCTGCCAGTGCCGACTGTTGCCTTTTGTACTTCAGGCGGTAGAGAAGCTCTCCGACCGGGGTTCGCACAGTGCTGAACTGGGGATGCCCATATTCGTCGTAGCCGACGAATTCACTGCTCTTCGTGTGGTAGTCAAGAACGTACCCCTCCTTCCACGAGCCCGGTATGTTCTTGGGATTTGTCTGAACAGGCACTTGTGCTTTCCTCCAGGCCAGAATCTTCGGATCGACGACAAGTTGCGTTCTCAGCCGACAACCCGAGAGCATGATTCTAACCGGTCTTGGCCGCCACGTGCCAGCCCGGCCCCGGTTCGGTACGGTCGGGCGCCCGCCGCTTCCTGGGCTGGGCCACCGAGAGCCATTTGCAGAAGCCCTGTGCTATAAAGGTGACCATGAGGCGTGGTCGCCCTGCGTGGCTTTTCCTCGGGCTCGTGATCCTCGGCATCCTCTGGCCTGTCCTGGCCGGAGCGGTCTCCTGCGGCGACTGCTGCGGGAGCCGCACGAGCGCCTGCGGAAAGCCTCCGGCGACGGGCTTCTCCCTCTGCTGCTTCCACTCCACCTCGACTCTTCCGGCTCCGCCCTTTTCGGGCTTCGCGCTTGCCGACAGCTCCTCCTTCCCACCGGTGGAGCAGGCCGGCGAGCTGCCTCCCTTCTCCCGCGACATCCTGCACGTCCCGCGCTTATCCTGACCCGACACCGGTCCGCAAGACTTCGACCCGCTTCGCGGGACGGAGTCCGTATTTCAACCTTTGACGACCAGGAGGTCAGGTCATGAAGTCTTCGTTTTTCCGCGTCCCCGCGCTCGCGGGGCTGGTCCTGCTTGCCGTGCCGTTGACGGGAGCGGCCGAGGTGCGACAGATCGAGCTTGATGTTGCCGGCTATCTCTGCGGCGAGTGAGTGTATGGGGTCAAGGCGGCCGTGCGCCGTCTCGAGTTTGCCCCTGCCTCCAGGGACATGAAGGTGACCAGCATCGAAGACGGACACTTCGTCTTCAAGCCTCAAGCGGACAAGCCGGTCTCCTTGGGGGCTCTGCGGAAGGCGGTCACCAAAGCCGGCTATGCCGTCGAGGGCACCTGGATCGAAGTGACCGGCGTGCTGACGGCGGATGGATTGCGCGTACCGGAGACCGGCCAGGTCTTTCGCCTCGAAGGAGAGGAACGCCTGCGTGTCCTCCGGGAGCAGGCTGACGCCGGAAACGTCAGCGCTGCCGGAATCTGGAAGGTAGACGGCTCACAGGAAATCATCGTGCTCGAAGAGCCGCGGCCGAAGGAGGGCAACCCATGAAACGAACCCTGCAGAGTCTCCTCCTCGGCCTGCTTCTCGCCCAAGGTGTTGCGGCGAATCCGATCCGGAGCAACACCCCGGGCACAGGCGTGTTTCAACGGAGCGGGCTCCTGGCGGGGGCCGAGGTGAATGAGGAGGAAGGCGGCGGCACCCGGCTCAGCACGCTCTCCTCCTTTGTCGAGCTGCGCTACACCCCGGAAACCCATTGGGTTTTCGCCGTCCGGGTGCCCTACCTCGTGGAGAGCCGGATCCGGGAGAAAGGGAAAGCCTCGGAAACCATTTCGGGCCCGGGAGATCTCGTCGTCTCGGTGAAACATCGCTTCTACCGTTGGGTGGGGCCATGGGCGGATCGGCATGCGGCCGTCGAGGTGGGAGTCAAGCTGCCCAGCGGAGCCACGGATCGGCCGCTCGATCCGGGTCTGTCCGCCGCGCTGCGTAACCGGCTCCAGCCGGGGACCGGCTCGACGGACGGGCTCGTCGACCTCGTCTATCAGCAGGCCCGCCGCCGCTTCGTCTTCGCCGTCGACGGCGGCTACCGCTACAACACGGAAGGGGATGGAGGCTACCGCCAGGGAAACAAAACGCAACTCAACGTGAGCACCAACTATGTGCTCTTTCCCCGGGACTACAAACAACCCGGGCACGAGGTTTTCGCCGTGCTGGAGGGAACGCTCCTGGACGAGGAGAACGACCGCCTGGACGGGAAAACCCTTTCGGAAACCGGCCGCACGGGGTTCTTCCTGGCTCCCGGCGTGCAGTACGTGGCGACGGAACGCCTCTTCCTCGACCTGTCCCTGCAGCTTCCGGTCTGGGAAGACACGGGCCGGGGAGAGCTGGCGAGCCGGTGGAGCCTGCTCGCGCAGCTCCGGTACGCTTTCTGAGGGAAACTCGCCTATCTCCGGAAAAACGGAGAGGAGATCGGCAGGTTCAGAGGCGGTTTGACTCGGCTGGAAATCTCCTCGATTCGCCCCAGGGTTTCCAGCCATTTTACAATCACCCGGTTGGTCTTCCACGTGGGCGCAAAGGGTGACTTCGCCGGGACCAGCAGAACCGTGTTCTCGTTTCCGTCCTGCTGGTAGCGGAGTCGGATGAAGGCGAGGCCGAAGGCCTTGGCCACGCGCGAGAACTGGCCAGCCTCGATACCGGCAATCGCGGAGAGCGGGATGTCGAAGCGCAGCTTCCTGCCGTCGAAACGCAGCGACTCCCGGGTGAGACGCAGACGTCCCTTCCCTTGATAGATCCAGATATACCGTCCCCACCAGGTCTCGGCATACTCGGGGGTCAGGTGATAGCACCCGTCTTCGATCAAGGCCTGATCATGCATGTCCGTCCACCGGGCGAGGAGCCCGCGGCACGAAGCCCGCGCCGAGGATGCTCTCGCGGAGCCGGTCCGGTGTCCAGAAGCACGAGAAGATGACCTTGGCGGGGTAGTCGGTCCGCGTATGGACGATCCGGATGCCCCGGCCGAAGATCGGAATCAAGCCGAAGGGCTCGAAGGCGACGACCTGGTCCGGGGTGAAGCTGTAGGGTCCGATCAGGGTCGCCGAGATGGTGAGCTGGCTCGCCGAGACGGAGAGCGTCGCCAGCGGCCAACTCGCTCTCCACCACCCGGCCCGAACCCCGCCGACGATTCGCAGATCCATGACGATGGCTCCTCTCTGCCCGTCCGGCGCGACAGCCCACAGATCTCAAGCTCGGTTCGACCCGGAAATGGTACCTCACAGGCCGGCGGGAGGATAGGGCTCACCCCACGGCCTGGCCCGACAGCCCGGCCAGCTCGGCGCGGAGCTGCTCCACCAGAGCGGTGTTCCGCCCTTCGTCGCCGAGGCGGGCGAGCTGCTCCTTCTTGTGCGCCAGCTCTCCGCAGACCTGATAGAAGCGGCGGGTCGCTCCCATCCGGCCGCGGAAGAGCGCTCGCAGGCGGGCTCCCGAACGGGCCCAGCTCGACGAGGCGGTGCGGTACTGCTCGGGGCTCAGGCGGCCGGCGTCCATCTCCTCCTTGAGATGCGCGCCGACCAGCCGCCCCTCGCGGCGGATCAGGATGAAGATCAGGAGGCTCATGACGAGCCAGCCGGACCAGTCGACGAGGAACATGAGGCCGGCGAGCTCCGGCGTCTGCGCCGAGAGCGAGGCCAGGGTGTTGTGCAGGCCGTGGAAGCCGAGAGCGAAACCCCAGCCGATCGGCGGCGCCGTCCAGCGCACGAAAACCGAGCGGCTCAGGCGCGACACCGCAAGACCGATGCCGATGAAAGAGGTATAGAACGGATGATCCCAGATCCCCATGACGACGCGCAGGACGAAGAGCCCGAGCATCCCCTCCATCCCCTTCTCCGTGAACTCACCGTAGAGATAGAAGAGGTTCTCGGTGGCCCCGAAGCCGAGAGCGACGATTGCGGCGTAGACGATGCCGTCGAGCACGGAGTCGAACTCGCGGCGCAGGACGAGGAAGACCAGGAGGACGGCGAAGCCCTTGAGGCTCTCTTCGGTGACCGGCGCGAACACGGCCATGCCGGCGAAATCCGCGGCGGCTTCCGATCCTCCGGCCGCGGTCATCACTCCTTCCAGGAAGCCCTGCGCCACCACGGCGCCGAGGACGGCGATCACGCCTCCCCAGCCGAAGACCGCGCCGAGCAGGACGCGCGGCTCCTTCTCGTAGCGGTCCAGCCAGTAGACCATCGTCGCGCAGAGCAGCGCGGGGATGAAGCTCAGCAGGAACGCGAGCAGGAATCCCATCGCAGGCCTCCTTTTCAGGGCCGGATTCTAAGGCTGGCGAGTGCCCGGGCCGCCGTAATTCTTTTTCGCTCTGCGCAGATACACCAGGCTCGGCGCGAGCCTGGTCTCGCGCAGTTGGTCCTCGGTCATCCCGGCGTTGAGGGCGTTGTTCACGGCATTGAGCTCCGCGCTGCGCGATGCGATCCGCTTGAAGACAGGGTTCAGCTCGGGCGTGCGGTACTCGTCCACGATGGCTTTGGCCCAGGCGAACGCCATCTCGTCCGCCAGCGGCAGGTCCTGCTCGGAATCGTCGCTCATCTCGTGCAGCCGGAAGTCCTCGCTGCACGTCACGCCGAGCTCGGCGACGACTTCCCGTCCGAACGCCATGGGGACAAACGACACCAGTTCCTGTGCCAGAGCGAACCCGACACCACGCAGGCGAAGCTCCTTTTCAATCTTGTCGTCGTCCCAGTCCGGGTGCGCGGTCACGGTGGCGATGTACTTCTGAAACCCTGCGTCCACTTCCCGAAACACCGGATGCATCCGGCGCAGCAACTGCTCGCGCCGGGACGGTGGTTGAGCTTCGTTCTCGGACCCGTTGAGCATGACAGTCAGTGACGCCGTTGGAGACCTACGCCAGCCGCAGCTCGCGCTTGATCTCCGAGATCCGGGCCTGGATGTCGCCGCGGTCCATGGTGCGATAGCGCTCGGGGAGAAGCTCGCGGCTGGTGGATTCGAGGACGGCGCAGAGGATCTGCATCTCGCGCTCGCGCGAGTTGGCCGGCGGGATGAAGTCGTCGAAGGCCTTCTTCAGGTGCTCGGCCTGGACCTCGTGGGAATCGGCGGCCTCGGCTTCCAGGACGGCGCGGACGAGCACGGATTCCAAGTCCGAGCCGGAGAGGCCGAGGAGCTCTTCTTCGGAGGCCACGTCCGAGAGCTTCGCCACCGCGGTCTTGATGCCGAGCTTCTTGAGCATCACGCCGTAGATCTCGTCGTATTCCGCCACGGTCTCCGGGTAGAAGAGCGGGATGTGCTCCTCGGCCCGGCCCTGGCGCTTGAGGTCGATCGGCAGCAGGTCGGGCCGGCAGGTGATGAGGAACCAGAGGATGCGGCCGCGATAGCGGGTGTCCCCCATGAAGGCCGCGATCTGCGCGAAGACCCGGTTCTGGGTGCCCGAGTCGCCCGAGGCCTCGCGGTTGCCGAGCGCGGCGTCGGCCTCGTCGATCACGACGCCGACCGGGGTCAGCGAGGCGAGGATCTTCAGGATGCGCTCCAGGTTCGCCTCGGTCTCGCCCACCCACATGGAGCGGAAGTTCTTGAGCTTCACGCACGGGAAGCCGATCTCGTTGGCGAAGCACTCCACGAGGAAGGACTTGGCGCTGCCGACCGGGCCGCAGACGAGATAGCCCATGGGCACGGCCGCGGGGTTGCCCCGGGCGATGGCGCGCGCCGCGCGGCGCAGCCGGTCCTTGACCGCCGGCATGCCGGCCACCATGGCGAGGTCGAACTTGGGCTCGACGTACTCCAGGAGGCCCAGACCCTCGGTCTCGATGACCTCCTTCTTGATCCGGCGCACCCGCTCGCGCGTCAGGACGTCGCCGTTGGCGTCGGCGCCGTCGAGCATCTGGGCGAGCTGGACGCGGGTCATGCCGGCGGTCAGCTCGGCGAGGCGCTCGGGCGTCAGCTCGGCCATCTTCCGGTACCACTCGGCCGAGCGCACGGCCTGGAGGTACTCCAGGCGGTCGGCCTCGGTGGGCCGGACGATCTCGGTCTCGCGCGTGGCGTGGGAGCGCAGCAGCTTGGGATCGAGGTCGGCGAGGGTCTCGGTGACCAGGACGATGACGATGTTCTTCGCCAGGAGCACCGGGTCCTGCGACCACTTCCGGAGGTAGACGAGGACGGCGCGATCCTCGGGGCCGCGGCTCGACACGTCCGAGGCCGGGACGAGGGTCTCCGCGAACGGCAGAAGGAGGACCACCGGCCGGGCCGGCGAGAGCGCGGCGCAGTGCCGGAAGTAGGAATCGAGCAGGGCGAAGCAGTTGGGGGCGTCGCGCGGCAGGCGGTCGGCCCAGCCGGTGCCGTGGACCGCGTCGTAGCCTCGCAGCCGCTCCTCGAAGTGGGAGCGCGCGGCCGGGGTCGCGAAGCCCAGGCCCTCGGCCCGGTTGTAGGTCAGGATCGACGGCCAGCCCGCGAAGAGCTGGCCGATCAGGAAATCGTCGAGCGAGAGGAAACGGAGGCCGGCCGAGCCGCGCAGCGGGATCAGCTCGGACGGCACGCCGTGCAGCACGAAGGTGTTCGACTGCTTGGCGCGGACGGCGCGGGCCACGTCCGCCGCCCAGGCCGGGAGCGATTCCAGGAAGGCGGCGGGGGTCGGAGGGGCGGACGTCATCGTCTGCGTCTGTCTCTCTAGGCTCCGCCGACCTTCTGCGGCGTGGCCTGGGGAGTCGAGCCGGCGGCTTCCGTCGGGAAGGGCGCGGCCTCGCGGACGGTATCGGGCTTCTTGAGGCCCATCTCGACCTCGAACTCGGAGAGGATGCTCTGGGCCTGGAGCTGGCGCGCCTTGCGCTCGGTCTTGATGCGCTCGACGTCGAGGCCGCCGGTGGCCACCTCGACCGAGGCCTTCGACTCGGCCACGCGCTGCTTGATCTCGTCGAGGTACTTGTCGGCGGTCGACGCGGTGCCGTAGGTGTCGAGCTCGGCGAGCGCGCTGGCGGCGTTCTTGAGGACGGTGGCCTTCTTGGACTCCTGGATGGCCTTGCGGCTCTGCTCGATCTTGATACGCAGCTTGCCCTTGATGTCCTCGACGGTGATCTGGGCGTTCTGGAAGGCGTTCTGGGCGGCCATGATCTGCTCGCGGGTGGCGGTCAGCTCGCCGCGCAGCTGCTGCAGCGTGGTGGCGTCGTCCTCGGCGATGCGGCGGGCCTCGGGGCTGCCTTCCTTGAGGGCGGCCTGGATGGAGGCGACGAGCTGCTTTTCCTTGCGCTCCAACTCGTCGCGCTCCTGCTCCAGCCGGATGACGGTGGCGCGGGTGGTGACGAGGATCTGGTTCAGCTTGGGCAGGGTGTTGCGCATCTCCTCGATGGACTCCTGGAGCATGACCTCCGGGTCTTCGGCGAAGGAGATGAAGAAGCCGATCCAGGACTTGAAGACTCGGGCGAGACGCTGAAACATGGCGTTCTCCTCGGAAGCACGGGTGAGGAACGGCTAGGTCTGGTCCGGCGCGGACGGCTCGGGCGCCGGAGCAGAAGACGGGGAGGCCGCGAGGGCCTCGCCCGTGGTGATCGGGTTGGCCTCGACGAACGGCGAGACGGCGTCGAAGAGACGGCGCTCCTCGGCTTTCTTGGTGAGCTGCCACTGGGCCAGGCGGGCCTCTTCCTTTTCGAGGTCGCGGCGGTTGGCGTCCATCTTCTCGCGGTTGCGCCGGACGAGCTCGTCGATCTCCGCCTGGAGCCGGGAGTTCTCCTTCTCCATCTGCTCGGTGCGGGCCTTGAGCTTGGTGCGCAGGAAGTCCTCGAACTTGTCGAGGGCCTGGTCGCGGCGCACGGCGTCCTGGACCACGTCGGTGATCGGCACCGGACCGGTGGGGTTCATCTGGAGGAAGCCGGCGAGGGCCGCGGCCTTGGCCTTGGAGTCCAGGTTGGCCAGATGGGGCGACGAGAGGATCTCCAGCACCTTCTGGGCGGTGTAGCCGTGGACCGGGTCCTGGATGCCGGCGGCCTTGTAGATGGCCAGGAAGTCCGGGATTTCCGGGCCGCCGCCACCCTCGGCGCCGTCGTCCGGAGCGATGTCGGCGAGCATCTTCTCGTCGATCTCCGGCGGCGGCTGCAGGGTGCCGAGCAGCTCGCGGATGTCGGTCGGCTGGCCCGGCGGCGAGCCCGGAATCGGCTTCATCGCGGGCGGCGCGGACGGGGGAGCCGGCGGCATGCGCAGGCCGCTCATCTCGTCCGGCTCGATCTCCACGATCTTCATCTTGCTGAGGACTTCTTTGAGGCCCATGGTCGCTCCTACGGGCTGGCGGAGAGAAGGTTTGGCTCGGAAAGCCTATGGCCGGGCCAGGGGGGTGTCAAGGACGGCGCGGGAAGCGCAACAGGTTCGTCGACGCCACGAGCGAGCCGGCGAGCGGGTTGAGCTCGGCCATCTCGCGCGGGCTGAGCGGTCGGACGCTGTGGATCGGTCGCGGAGCGCGGCGGGTGGTCGGATCGCAGCCGCGCTCCAGGAAGACCGACAGGACCCAGCAGCCGAGGGTGCGACGCGCCGCGTTCATGCACGGATTGTAACGGATCGCACCGTCTACCCCTTCCGGATCCACTTGCGGAGCAGGTTGCGCCGCTCGGGCGAGAGCCGGTCCATGCGGTCGGCGAGCTCCTGCTGGCGGCGGTCCAGCCGGGTTTCGAGGGTCTCGGGCTCTTCCACCTCCGCGGGAGTCTCGGACAGGACAACCTGGCGGCGCTCGGGCTCGGAGAGCAACGGCGCTTCGGAGACAGGCCTCTCCGGATACTCCACCATGTGCTCCAGCAGCCGGCGGGTGTTGTCGAGCAGCCTCTGGATGGTGGGCCGGTCGAAGAGGTCGGTGCTGTAGGGAGCCGCGAGGATGAGCCGGCCTTCCCACTCGTAGGCGGTGAAGGCGAGCTCGAACTGCACGCGCTCGGTCGGGAAGTCGATCATGCCGGCCTCGAGGCCCGGCAGGTCGAGCGGCGCCACGCGCATGTTCTGGAGGAGGAAGAGCACCTGGAACAGGTTGCGGCCTGGAGAGACCGCCGCGACGAGCTTTTCGAACGGCAGGTCTTGATGGTCGAAGGCGTCGAGCGTCACCTCCCGGACCCGCTCCAGGAGGCTCCGGACGGACAGGTCGCCGGACAGGTCGGTCTGGAGAACCAGGGTGTTGAGGAAGAGACCGATCAGCCCCTCGGTCTCGTGCCGCGGGCGGTTGCCGACGGCCGTGCCCACGGCGATCCGGTCCTCGTGGGAGTAGCGCTGGAGCAGGGTCTGCACCGCCGCCAGCAGGGTCATGAACAGGGTCGCCCCGTGCCGGCGGCCGAGCGCCGCGAGACCCTCTCCGAGATCGGCCGGCAGGGTGAGGCTTTCGACGGTGCCCCGGGAAATGACCGCCGGCCGCGGATGGTCGTAGGGAAGGTCGAGGACAGGCGGCGCGCCGCCGAGCCGCTCCTTCCACCAGGCGAGTTGCTCGTCCAGCACATCGCCGAGCTGCTCGCGCTGCCAGACGGCGAAGTCCGGCACCTGGATCGGCAGCTCGGGCAGGGGCTGTCCACGGTAGAGCGCGTTCAGCTCGACCGGCAGCACCTCGGTCAGCGACCAGCCGTCGCAGATGATGTGGTGGAAGTTGAGGAGGAGCGCGTGCTCCGCCTCGGCCACATGGACGAGGGACGCCCGGAAGAGCGGCCCGGCCGCGAGGTCGAACGGCCGGTAGGCCTCCTCCGACACGATGCGCAGCCGTTCGGTTCCGGGGTCTTCGAGGCCGGAGAGGTCGATCACCGGGAGACTCCAGGGGGCCGGCGGATCGATGACCTGCCCGGGACCTTCGGGGCCGGAGACGATGCGGGTGCGCAGCGACTCGTGGCGGCGGACGATCTCGGCGAGCGCCGCTTCCAGAACCGGGTGGTCCACCGGGCCGCCGGAGAGGGCGAGCGCCAGGAAGGAGTTGTAGGCCGTGTTGCCCGGTTGGAGCTGGTCGACGAGCCAGAGCCGCTCCTGGGCGTAGGAGAGCGGGATGCGCCGGTCCCGGGAGACCCGCGGGATCGGCGGGATCTCCCTCTCGCTGCGGCGCGCCTCCTCGACCCGGCGGGCCACGCCTTCGACGGTGGGGTCGAGGAAGAAGCTCCGCAGCGGCAGGTCGACGCCGAAGGCGGACCGCAGCCGGGCCAGGGTCCGGCTCGCCAGGAGCGAATGGCCGCCGAGCTCGAAGAAGCTCTCGCCGAGCCCCACCCGGTCGCGTTCCAGCACCTCGCTCCAGATGCCGGCCACGATCTCCTCGGCCGGCGTCCGCGGCGCCACGAAAGCCGCAGGCTCCTCGTCCGGCGGAGCCCAGGCGAGCAGCGCGCGGCGGTCGATCTTGCCGCTGGAGGTCCGGGGCAGGGTCTCCAGGAGCACGATGCGCGACGGCACCATGTAGTCGGGCAGGCGCTCGCGGAGCCAGGCGCGGACTTCGGGCACCGGTCCGGCCTGGGTGGCGAAAGCGAGGAGCATTTTCCCGTCGTCTCCCTGCCGGGCGATCACGGCGCACTCGCCGATGCCCGGGCAGCGCGACAGCACGGACTCGATCTCGCCCGGCTCGATGCGGAAGCCGCGGATCTTGACCTGGGCGTCGGTGCGGCCCAGGTACTCCAGGGTGCCATCGGCCAGCCAGCGCACGAGGTCGCCGGAGCGGTAGAGGCGCGCGCCTTCGGGACCGATCGGCGAAGGCACGAAGCGCTCGGCGGTCAGGTCCGGCCGGCCCCAGTAGCCACGGGCCAGGCCGTCGCCGCCCAGGAGCAGCTCGCCGGCCACGCCGGGCGGGACCGGGCGCAGCTCGCGGTCGAGCACGTAGGCGCGGGTGTTGGCGATCGGCCGGCCGATCGGAATGCTCCGGCCTTCCGGCGCCGAGCGGATGTCGTGCACCACCGCGAACGTCGTGCACTCCGTGGGACCGTAGCCGTTGAGCAGCCGGCAGCCCGGCTCCAGTTGTGTCAGCGCCTCGCGCACCCAGCGCGGCGACAGCGCCTCGCCGCCCGCGAGCTGGTGGCGCACACCGCCCAGGCTGCCCGGCGCCTCGCGCAGCACCTCGTTGAACAGCGCCGCGGTCAGGAAGCTCGCGCTGATCTCCCAGCGCCGGAACGCCTCGCCGAGCGCCGCCGGCGACAGCACAACCTCTCTCGGGAAGATCACCAGGGCGGCGCCCGTGAGCAGCGCGCCCCAGACCTCGAAGGTGGAGGCGTCGAAGGCCGTGTTCGACAGGTGCGCCGTGCGGTCGCCGGGGCCGAGGCGGACGTAGTCGGTCTCCAGGACCAGCCGGTTGATCGCCCGGTGCGGCACCGCCACGCCTTTGGGCCGGCCGGTCGAGCCCGAGGTGTAGAGAATGTAGGCCAGGGCAGAGCCGCTCAAGGACTGCAAGGGCTGCAGGGACGGCAAGGACAGAAGGTTTTGGTTCTTGATGTCCTTGGCCGTCAACACCACCTCCGCCCGACTGTCTTCCAGCAGCCAGGCCCGCCTCTCCGAGGAGTCCGCGGGGTCGAGCGGCACGTAGAAGCCGCCGGCCTCCAGCACGGCGAGCATCGCCACGATCAGCTCGGGCGAGCGCTCCATGTCCAGAGCCACGGGGGTCTCGGGGCCGACGCCCAGGTCGCGCAGGCGCCGGGCCAGGGCGCTGGATTGCGCCGCCAGCTCGCCATAGGTGAGACGGCCTCCATCCCAGAGCACGGCCGGCTCGCCGGGCTGGCACGCCGCGACCTCGTGGAACACCTGGTGGACCGGCGTCTCCCTCGGATAGGCGGGCTCGGAGCCGCTCCACTCGACGAGCACCTGCTCGCGCTCGGCGCCGGTCAGGAGCGGCAGGTCCCCGAACGGGGTCTCCGGTTCGGCCACGATGCCGCCGATCAGGATGCCGAAGCGCTCCAGGAAGGCGCGGACCGTCGCGCGGTCGAACAGGTCGGTCGCATACTCGGCCTCGGCGCGGAAGCCGTCCCCGGTCTCGCGCACGAAGAGGCTCAGGTCGAACTTGGAGGTCCCGGTGTCCACGTCTCCGTCGCGCGCCACGGTGCCCGGGGCGAGGACGAGGTCCTGGGCGTCGCTCCGATAGGAGAACAGCACCTGGACGAGCGGCGAGCGCGAGAGGTCGCGCTCCGGCGCGAGGGCCTCCACGAGGCGCTCGAACGGCAGGTCCTGGTGCGCTCCGGCACCCAGCGCGGACTCCCGGACCCGGCCGAGCAGCTCGGCGAAGGTGGGCTCTCCGGACAGGTCGGCCCGCAGCACCAGGGTATTGACGAAGAAGCCGATCAGCGGCTCGACCTCGGGCCGCGTGCGGCCGGCCACGGGGAAGCCCACGGCCAGGTCGTCGCGGCCGGTGTGCCGATGGATCAGCGCCAGGAAGGCCGCCGCCATGGTCATGAACGGCGTGGCTCCGTGCCGCCGGCCCAGGCGCAGCAGATCGCGCGAGACCGGCGGCAGCTCGGCGGCCTCCACCGCGCCGCGGTACGACTGGACCGCCGGCCGCGGATGATCGGCGGGCAGGTCGAGGCCCTCCTGCAGGCCGGCCAGCCGTTCGGTCCACCAGGCGAGCTGCGCGTCCAGCGCCTCGCCCCGCAGCCAGTCGCGCTGCCAGACGGCGAAGTCGGCGTAGCGCACCGGCAGCCCTGGCAGGGCCTCGCCCCGGTAGAGCGCCGCGATCTCGCGCAGCATCACCTCCGCGGACCAGCCGTCGGAGACGCTGTGATGGGCGTGGAGGATCAGGCGATGGCGCTTCGGACCGAAGCGCAGCAGGATGGAACGGAAGAGGGGTCCCTGCTCCAGCGAGAACGGCCGCCGCATCTCCTCGCGGGTCCGGCGCTCGGCCTCGCCCGGGCCTTCGACGTGGATCACGGCCAGCCCCGGGATCGTGGGCAGGACCACCTGGACCGGCTCGTCGCCGTCGAGGACGAAGACCGTGCGCAGCGGCTCGTGCCGGCGGACGATTCGCGCGACCGCCTCGGCCAGCCGCTCGATCTTCAGCGGGCCGTCGATCTCCAGCACCACGGGCATGTTGTAGAGCGCCGAGCCGGGCGCGAGACGGTCGAAGAACCAGAGCCTCTGCTGCGCGAAGGAGAGCGGGACACGAGCGTCTTCCGGGATCGGGACGATCGGCGGCAGCTCCACGGCGCCGCCCTGCCTCGCCTCCTCGATCCGGCGGGCCAGGCCGCGCACGGTCGGGTCGGCGAAGAAGGCGCGCAGCGGCAGGTCGATCCCGAAGGCGGAGCGCAGGCGGGCCAGGACGCGGCCGGCCAGGAGCGAATGGCCGCCGAGGTCGAAGAAGCTCTCGGTCGCGCCGACGCGCTCCACGCCCAGCACCTCCGTCCAGGCGCCGGCCACGATCTCCTCGACCGGCGTGCGCGGAGCCTCGCCCGCGGTCTCCGCGGCCTCGTCGGGCAGCGCCTGGGCGAGCAGCGCGCGCCGGTCGATCTTGCCGCTGGAGGTCTTGGGCAGCGCCTCCCGGTGCACGATCGCGGCCGGCACCATGTACTCGGGCAGGCGCGCCCTCAGCCAGCCGCGCGCGTCCGGGGTTGCGCCTTCCACGGGCGTGACGAACGCCGCCAGGCTCTTGCCCTCGGGCCCGCTGCGCACGACGATCGCGCACTCGGCCACGCCCGGGCAGCGGGCGAGCACCGACTCGATCTCGCCGGGCTCGATGCGGTAGCCGCGGACCTTGACCTGATGGTCGGTCCGGCCCAGGTACTCCACGGTTCCGTCCGGCAGCCAGCGCGCCAGGTCGCCGGTGCGATAGAGCCGTTCTCCTGGAGCGCCCAGGGGGTCGGGTACGAACTTGTCGGCGGTCAGGTCCGGGCGGTTCCAGTAGCCCTGAGCGACGCCCGGCCCGCCGAGGCACAGCTCTCCCGGCACGCCGACCGGCACCGGCCGCAGGGCGCGGTCGAGCACGCAGGCCGTGGTGTTGGCGATCGGGCGGCCGATCGGCACGCTCCTCCCCTCCGGCAGCTCGGTCACGTCGTGCGTCAGCGCCCAGCAGGTGCACTCGGTCGGACCGTAGCCGTTGACCAGCCGGTGCCCCGGGGCGATGTAGGGGATGGCCTCGCGGACCCAGCGCGGCGTGAGCGCCTCGCCGCCCGAGAACAGCTCGCGGATGGCGCCGAACGCCTCCGGCCGCTCCCGCGCCACCTCGTTGAACACGCTCACCGGCAGGAAGGCCACGTCCACCCGCATCTTCACCAGCCAGTCCGCGAGCACCGGCGGCTCCAGCACCAGCTCCTTCGGCACGGTCACCACGGCCGCGCCCAGGAGGAGCCCGCCCCAGACCTCCCACGTGGATACGTCGAAGGTCATGTTGACCAGGTTCGCGATGCGGTCGCCCGGCCCGGCGTGGAAGTAGTCGGTCTCCAGCACCAGCCGGTTGATCGCCCGGTGCGGCACGGCCACTCCCTTCGGGCGGCCCGTGGAACCGGAGGTGTAGATCATGTAGGCCAGGCTCAGAGGGCCCCCGCCCGCCCGGGACATAAAGGACTGCAAGGGCTGCAGCGACAAGGAAGGATTTTGGTCCTTGATGTCCTTGGCCGACAGCACCAGTGCGGCGCCGCTGTCCTCCAGGATGAAGGACCGGCGCTCGGAGGTGTCCTCGGGGTCGAGCGGCACGTAGAAGCCTCCGGCCTGGAGCACCGCGAGCATGGCGGTGATCATCCCGGGCGACCGCGGCAGGTCCAGGGCCACGGGCACGCCGGGCCCCACGCCGCGCTCGATCAGGCGGACCGCCAGGCGCGCCGCGTCCTCGGCAAGCTTGCCGTAGGACAGGCTGCGCTCGCCCTCTGGCGTGTCCCAGACCACGGCCGGCGCCTCGGGCTGGCGCGCCGCGACCTCCTCGAACACGCGGTGGACGGGCGTCTCGGACGGGTACTCCCGCTCCACGCCCCTCCACTCCACCAACATCTGTTTCCGCTCGGCCGCGGTCAGCAATGGCAGCTCGCCCAGTGGCGCCTCGGGCGTTTCCACGATGCCGGCCAGCAGGACCTCGAGCCGCTCCAGGATCCGGCGGACCGTGCCGGCCTCGAACAGGTCCGTGGCGTACTCGACCTCGGCGAGCAGGCCGCCGCCGGCCGCCTGGCTCAGGAAGAGACTCAGGTCGAACTTCGCCGTGCCGGTGTCCACGTCCTCCGGCTCGGCGGCCAGGCCGGGGCCGAGGTCCACCGCCAGGCGCACCACCTCCTGAAAGGCGAAGAAGACCTGCACCAGGGGCGTGCGGGACAGGTCGCGGTCCGGCGCCAGCGCCTCCACGAGCTTCTCGAACGGCAGATCCTGGTGCGCCCAGGCGCCCAGCGCGGCGTCGCGCACCCGGGCGAGCACCTGGAGGAAGCCGGGCTCTCCCGACAGGTCGGCCCTGAGCACCAGGGTGTTGACGAAGAAGCCGATCAGCGGCTCGATCTCCTGCCGCGTCCGGTTCGCGGTCGGGAAACCCACGGCCAGGTCGTCGCCGCCGGTGTGCCGGTGGAGCAGGACGAAGAACGCGGCGGCGAGCGTCATGAAGGGCGTGGCGCCTTGGCGCCGGCCCAGGGCCAGCAGGCTCTGGGAGAGCCCGGCGGCCAGCCGGGTTCTCTCCACCGCGCCGCGCCAGGTCTGCACGGCCGGCCGCGGACGGTCCGCGGGCAGGTCGAGCCCCTCCGGCAGCCCGGCCAGGCGCCCGGTCCACCAGGCGAGCTGATCTTCCATCGCTCCGCCTTCCAGCCATTCGCGCTGCCGGACCGCGAAGTCCGGGTAGCCCACGCCCAGCTCCGGCAACGGCGATGGCCGGCCCGCGGCAAAAGCCCGGTAGAGCTCGCCGATCTCGTGCGAGAGCACGCCCAGAGACCAGCCGTCCGAAACGACGTGGTGGGCGTTGAGGATCAGCAGGTGCTCCTCCGGCGCGGACCGCAGCAGGCGCGAGCGGAAGAGCGGGCCCGTCTCCAGCGAGAAGCCGCGCCGGACCTCCTCGCGCTCCTGCCGCCCGGCCTCGTCCCGCCGGACCGCCTCGGGCAGGCCGGAGAGATCGATCACGGCAAGACCCGGGATGTCCGTCAGGAGGAGCTGGACCGGCTCGTCCTCGCCGGCGTAGGAGAAGACCGTCCGCAGAGCCTCGTGCCGGCGGACGATCTCCGCCAGGGCCGCGGCGAGCGCGCCGG
The DNA here is from genome assembly GCA_040349255.1 of Acidobacteriota bacterium. GTDB lineage: Bacteria > Acidobacteriota > Thermoanaerobaculia > Multivoradales > UBA5704 > DATMER01. The sequence continues at coordinate 20,236 of JBEQUE010000044.1, forward strand.
CACGCAGAGGGCCGTCGATCCGAAGCAGCGACGGCACGTTGTAGAGCGCCGGCACCGGGGCCAGGCGGTCGAAGAACCAGAGCCGCTGCTGGGCGAAGGAGAGCGGCAGCCGGCCGTCCCGCGGGACCGGCAGGATCGGAGGGAGGCCGGCGGCCTGGGCTCCGGCCGCGGCGCCCGGCTTCGGCCGCGCCTCCTCGACGCGGCGCGCCAGGGCCTCCACCGTCGGGTCCTGGAAGAAGGTGCGCAGCGGCAACTCGACCCCCAGGGTCGAGCGCAGGCGCGCCAGCACCCGGCCAGCCAGGAGCGAGTGGCCGCCGAGGTCGAAGAAGCCTTGGCCGAGCCCTACCCGCTCCAGCCCGAGCACCTCCGCCCAGATGCCGGCCACGACCTCCTCGGTCGGCGTCCGCGGCGGCTGGTACGGGCGCTCGGCGGCCTCCACCTGTTCGACCGGGACCGCCAGCAGAGCCCGGCGATCCACCTTGGCGCTCGCGGTGCGGGGCAGGGCGTCCAGGAACACCACCCGCGACGGCACCATGTAGTCCGGCAGCCGCTCGCGCAGCCAGGCGCGCACGTCGGGAGTCTCCTCTGCGCCGGAACGCGTGGCGAAGGCCACCAGGACCTTGCCTTGCGCCTCCTGTTTCGCGACGACGGCGCACTCGGCGATGCCGGGGCAGCGCGACAGCACGGACTCGATCTCGCCCGGCTCGATGCGGAAGCCGCGCACCTTGACCTGCTCGTCCGTCCGGCCCAGGTACTCCAGGGTGCCGTCGGCGAGCCAGCGCACGAGGTCGCCGGTGCGATAGAGCCGGGAGGAGAGGCCGAAGGGGTCCGGCACGAAGCGCTCGGCGGTCAGGTCCGGCCGGCCCCAGTAGCCCCAGGCCAGACCGTCGCCGCCCAGGAGCAGCTCGCCGGCCGCGCCCTGCGGCACCGGCCTCGTCTCCCGGTCGAGCACGTAGGCGCGGGTGTTGGCGATCGGCCGGCCGATCGGGATGCTTCTCCCTTCCGGCGCCGAGCGGATGTCGTGCACCACCGCGAACGTCGTGCACTCGGTGGGACCGTAGCCGTTGAGCAGACGGCAGCCGGGCTCCAGTTGGGTCAGCGCCTCGCGCACCCAGCGCGGCGACAGCGCCTCGCCGCCCGCGAGCTGGTTGCGCACGCCGCCCAGGCTCCCCGGCGCCTCGCGCAGCACCTCGTTGAACAGCGCCGCGGTCAGGAAGCTCACGCTGATCTTCCAGCGCCGGAACGCCGCGCCCAGCGCGGCCGGCGACAGCACGAGCTCGCGCGGGAAGATCACCATCGAGCCGCCGGTCAGCAGCGGGCCCCAGACCTCCAGCGTCGAGGCGTCGAAGGCCGTGTTGGACAGGTGGGCCGAGCGGTCCTCCGGGCCGAGGTGGATGTAGTCGGTCTCCAGGATGAGCCGGTTGATCGCCCGGTGCGGCACCGCCACGCCTTTCGGCCGGCCGGTCGAGCCCGAGGTGTAGAGGATGTAGGCCAGGGCGTCGCCGCCCAGGGGAAAGGACTCAAAGGACTGCAGGCTGTGGTCCCTGCTGTCCTTGCAGTCCTTGATGTCTTTCGCCCGCAGCACTACCTCGGCCCGGCTGTTCTCCAGCAGCCAGGCGCGCCTCTCCGAGGCGTCGGCCGGGTCGAGCGGCACGTAGGCGCCGCCGGCCTTCAGCACGCCGAGCATGGCCACGATCAGCTCGGCCGAGCGTTCCATCTCCAGGGCCACCGGCGTGCCGGGAGGGATCTCCAGCCGGGCCGCCACGGCCGACGACCAGCGGTCCAACTCACCGTAGGTGAGGCTGCCGCCGTCCCAGAGCACCGCCGGCGCCTCGGGCCGGCGCGCGGCGATCTGCTCGAAGACGCGGTGCACCGGCGTCTCGCGCGGATAAGGCGCCTCCGAGCCGCTCCACTCCGAGAGCACCTCGGACCTCTCGGTCGCGGCGAGGAGCGGCAGATCGGCGACCCGGGACCCCGGATCCGCCGCGACGCCGCCGAGGAGGGTCTCGAAGCGCTCCAGGAAGCGGCGCGCCGTCGCTTCGTCGAAGAGGTCGGAGCTGTACTCCAGCTCGGCCACCAGGGTTCCGCCCTCCACCTCGCGCACGAAGAGGCTCAAGTCGAACTTCGACGTGCCGGTGTCGGGCTCCTCCGCGCGGACCGACAGGCCCGGCCCCAGGTCGGGACCCGCGCCAAGGCCGCCCTGGTACGCGATGAGGACCTGGAACAGCGGCGAGCGGGAGAGGTCGCGCTCCGGTGCGGCCGCTTCGACCAGCCGCTCGAAGGGCACGTCCTGGTGCGCCCAGGCGCCCAGCGCGGCCTCGCGCACGCGGCCGAGGAGGTCGAGGAAGCCGCTCTCTCCCGAGACCCGCGCCCTCAGCACCAGGGTGTTGACGAAGAAGCCGATCAGCGGCTCGATCTCCGGCCGCGTCCGGTTGGCCGTGGGGAAGCCGAGCGCCAGGTCCTCCCGGTCCGTGTGACGGTGGACCAGGGCGAGCCACGCGGCGGCCAGAACCATGAACGGCGTGGCGCCGTGGCGCCGGGCCAGTTGCAGGAGGCTCCCGGCGAGGCCGGCCGGAATCTCGCGGTGGATCAGGGCCCCGCGCCAGGACGGCTCGGCCGGGCGCGGCCGGTCCGCCGGCATGTCGAGCCCCCCCGCCGACAGGTCGCCCAGGCCGGCCAGGCGCTCGCGCCACCAGGCGAGCTGTTCCTCCAGGACGCCGCCCTGAAGCCACTCCCTCTGCCAGACCGCATAGTCGGCATAGCGCAGAGGCAGCGCGGGCAGGGGCGACGGCCGGCCGGCCTCGAAGGCGCGGTAGAGCGCGCCCAGCTCCTCGTAGAGCACGCCGAGCGACCAGCCGTCCGAAACGATGTGATGGGCATGGAGGATCGCGCGGTGCTCCTCCGGTCCGAGGCGCAGCAGCAGGGTGCGGAAGAGCGGTCCCTGCTCCAGCGCGAACGGCCGCCGCAGCTCCTCTTCCTGGCAGCGATCGGCCTCGGCCCGCCGCGCCCCGCCGGGCAGACCGGACAGGTCCACCACGGGCAGCACCGGGCCCGGCAGATCCGGCAGCGCGAGCTGGACCGGCTCGTCTCCGGCGCCGGGATGGAACACGGTCCGCAGCGTGTCGTGACGGCGGACCACCTCGGCGACCGCCGCAGTCAGCAGGTCGACGCGCAGCGGCCCCGCGATCCGCAGCAGCGCGGGCATGTTGTAGAGCGCCGAGCCGGGAGCGAGGCGGTCGAAGAACCACAGCCGGTGCTGCGCGAAGGAGAGCGGCTCGCCGCCCTCCAGCGCCTCTCCAGCCGCGATCGGCACGAAGCCCTGCTCCTGGCGCGCCTCCTCCACCCGGCGCGCCAGGCCGCGCACCGTGGGCTCGACGAAGAACAGGCGCAGCGGCAGGTCGACCCCGAACGCGGCGCGCAGCCGGGCCAGGACCCTGCCGGCCAGCAGCGAGTGGCCGCCCAGGTTGAAGAAGCTCTGGGTCGTGTCGACGCGCTCCAGGCCGAGCACCTCGGACCAGGCGCCCGCCACCACCTCCTCCACCGGCGTCCGCGGCGCCTCCAGGGTCGAGGCTTCCTCCATCGTTTCCGGACCGGCCGCGGACGCCAACGCCTGCAGCGCGCGGCGATCGATCTTGCCGCTCGACGTCTTCGGCAGCGGCCCGCCGTGGAATGCGAAGCGGGCCGGCACCATGTGCTCCGGCAGGCGCTCGCGCAGCCAGGCGCGCGCGTCCGGCGCGGTGTCGTCCAGCGAAACGACGAACGCCATCAGGCTCCTGCCCTCGGGCTCCTCGCGCACGACCACGGCGCATTCGGCCACGCCGGGGCACTGTGCGAGCACGGACTCGATCTCGCCGGGCTCGATGCGGTAGCCGCGAATCTTCACCTGGTGGTCGGTCCGGCCCAGGTACTCCACGGTGCCGTCCGGCAGCCAGCGCGCCAGGTCGCCGGTGCGGTAGAGCCGATCTCCGGGCTCCCCGAAAGGATCGGGCACGAACTTGTCGGCGGTCAGGTCCGGCCGGTTCCAGTAGCCCTGCGCCACACCCGGGCCGCCGAGGCACAGCTCGCCGGGCTCACCCAATTCGATGGGCCGCAGCTCGCGGTCCAGGATGTAGGCCGTGGTGTTGACGATCGGCCGCCCGATCGGCACGCTCCGGCCTTCTTCCAGCGCTTCGACGACGTGCGTCAGCGCCCAGCAGGTGCACTCGGTCGGGCCGTAGCCGTTGACCAGACGGTGGCCGGGGGCGAGATACCGCAGGGCCTCGCGGACCCGGTGCGGCGTGAGCGCCTCGCCGCCCGAGAACAGCTCGCGGATCGAGGCGAGGGCCCGCGGCCTCTCGCGCACCACCTCGTTGAACACGCTCACCGGCAGGAAGCAGACGTCCGCCCGCATTTTCACCAGCCAGTCCGCGAGCACCGGCGGCTCCAGCACCAGCTCCCGCGGCACCACCACCACGGCCGCGCCGAGCAGCAGGCCGCCCCAGACCTCCCAGGTGGACACGTCGAAGGTCATGGTCACCAGATTGGTGATCCGGTCGCCCGGCCCGGCGTGGAAGTAGTCGGTGTTCAGCACCAGCCGGTTGACGCCGCGGTGGGTCACGGCCACGCCCTTCGGCCGGCCCGTGGAGCCGGAGGTGTAGATCATGTAGGCTAGGTGAAGACCACCGCCCGCCCAGGACACAAAGGACTGCAAGGACTCCAACGACAAGGCAGGATTCTGGTCCTTGCTGTCCTTGCAGGACTTGACGTCCTCGGTCTTCAGCACCACCGCGGAGCCGCTGTCCTCCAGGATGAAGTCGCGGCGCTCCGAGGCGTCGTTCGGGTCGAGCGGCACGTAGAAGGCGCCGGCCTGGAGCACGGCGATCATCGCGGTGATCATCTCGGGCGAGCGCGGCATGTCCAGGGCCACGGCCATGCCCGGCGCCACGCCCAGCTCGCGCAGGAAGACCGCCAGGCGCGCGGCGTCGCGCGCGAGCTCGCCATAGCTCAGGCTGCGCTCGCCCTCCGGCGTGTCCCAGACCACGGCCGGGGCCCCGGGCTGGCGCGCGGCCACCTCCTCGAACACCCGGTGCACCGGCACCTCGGTCGGGAAGTCGCGCAGGACGCCGCGCCAGGCCACCTCCGGTTCCACGGTTCCGCCGAGCCTGCGGGCCAGCGCCTCGACCGTGGGCTCCAGGAAGAATTCGGGGAAGGTCACGGTCACGCCGAACACGGCGCCCAGCCGGTTCAGCATCCGGCCGGCCGAGAGCGAGTGGCCGCCGAGGTCGAGGAAGCTCTCGCGCCGCCCCACCCTCTCGCGGCCGAGCACTTCGGCCCACACGCCGGCGATGAGCTCCTCGGCCGGCGTCCGCGGACCCTCGAAGGTCTCCGGCTCCTCCTCGGGCGGCGCCCAGCCGAGCAGCGCCCTGCGGTCGATCTTGGCGCTGGAGGTGCGCGGCAGGGTCTCCAGGAGCACCACGCGCGACGGCACCATGTAGTCCGGCAGCCGCTCGCGCAGCCAGGCGCGCGGATCGGGCCCGGAGCCCGAGCGGGTGGCGAAGGCGAGGAGGGTCTTGCCCTCCGCTTCCTCCCGGGCGACGACGGCGCACTCGCCGATGCCGGGGCAGCGCGACAGCACCGCCTCGATCTCGCCGGGCTCGATGCGGAAGCCGCGGACCTTGACCTGCTCGTCGGTCCGGCCCAGGTACTCCAGCGCGCCGTCGGCGAGCCAGCGCACGAGATCGCCGGTGCGGTAGAGCCGCGTCGAGTCATCGAAGGGATCGGGCACGAAGCGCTCGGCGGTCAGGTCCGGGCGGCCCCAGTACCCGCGCGCGAGACCGTCGCCGCCCAGGAGCAGCTCGCCGGCCGCGCCCTGAGGCACAGGCCTCATCTCCCGGTCGAGCACCCAGGCGCGGGTGTTGGCGATCGGCCGGCCGATCGGGATGCTTCTCCCTTCCGGCGCCGAGCGGATGTCGTGCACCACCGCGAACGTCGTGCACTCCGTGGGACCGTAGCCGTTGAGCAGACGGCAGCCCGGCTCCAGTTGAGTCAGCGCCTCGCGCACCCAGCGCGGCGACAGCGCCTCGCCGCCCGCGAGCTGGTTGCGCACGCCGCCCAGGCTCCCCGGCGCCTCGCGCAGCACCTCGTTGAACAGCGCCGCGGTCAGGAAGCTCGCGCTGATCTCCCAGCGCCGGAACGCCGCGCCCAGCGCGGCCGGCGAGAGCACCGTCTCGCGCGGGAAGATCACCAGCGCCGCGCCCGTGAGCAGCGCCCCCCAGACCTCGAAGGTCGAGGCGTCGAAGGCCGTGTTCGACAGGTGGGCCGTGCGGTCGCCCGGACCCAGGCGCACGTAGTCGGTCTCCAGGACCAGCCGGTTGATCGCCCGGTGCGGCACCGCCACGCCTTTCGGCCGGCCGGTCGAGCCCGAGGTGTAGAGCACGTAGGCCAGCGCGTCCCCGCCAGACGACTCCCACGAGCTTTCGTCCCTGGCGTCCTTGCAGTCTTTTATGTCCTTGGCCGTCAACACCACCTTCGCCCGGCTGTCCTCCAGCAGCCAGGCCCGCCGCTCCGAGGAGTCCGCGGGGTCGAGCGGCACGTAGAAGCCGCCGGCCTCCAGCACGGCGAGCATGCCGGTGATCAGCTCGGGCGAGCGCTCCAGGTCCAGGGCGACCGGCGTCTCGGGCCCCACGCCCATGGCGCGCAGGTGATGGGCCAGGGACCTCGCCCGGCGGGCCAGCTCGCCATAGGTGAGGCTGCCTTCGTCGGAGAGCACCGCGGGCGCGTCGGGCTGGCGCGCCGCGACCTCCTCGAAGATCCGATGGACCGGCGTCTCGCGCGGGTAGGCCGTCTCCGAGCCGCTCCACTCCGCGAGCACCTGCTCGCGCTCCGACGCTGTCAGGAGCGGCAGGTCGCCGAGCGCCGTCTCCGGTGCGGCCACGATGCCGCCGAGCAGCACCACGAAGCGCTCCAGGAGACGGTCCATCGTCGCGGCATCGAAGAGGTCGGTGCGGTAGTCGAGCTGCAGGAGCGGCGACTCGCCGGACTCCAGCACGTGCACGGCCAGGTCGAACTTCACGTGCGGCACCGGCGGCGAGACCTCGGCCAGCTCCAGGCCGCCGGCCCGGGTCAGGCCCAGGCCGGGATCGAAGTTGAAGACCGTCTGGATGAGCGGTGCCCGGCCCGGGTCGGCCGGCAGCTTGAGCAGGCTCATCAGCCGGGCGAACGGCACGCTGCCGTGCTCCTGGACGTCCAGCACCTGCGAACGCATCGCGACGAGGTAACGGCTGAACGGAGGCTCCTCTCCGTCGAGCCGGCTGCGGAAGGCGACCAGGTCGACGCAGTGGCCCACCAGCCGGTCGCCGCCTGCGAGCGGACGCCGGGCCGCGGGTCCGCCGACGACGAGGTCGTCCTGCCCGGTCCAGCGGTGCAGCAGCACCGACCAGGCGGCGAGCAGCGCGGCGTAGAGCGTGGCGCCGTGGCGGCGGCCCACCGCGCGCAGCCCGTCGCGCAGCGCCGGGTCGAGCGCCAGCCTCCGGCGCGAGCCGCGGAACGAGCGCAGGGCCGGGCGCGGCCGGTCCGTGGGCGGCTCGAACACCGGCAGCGGCGCGGCGAGATGCCCGAGCCACCAGGCCTCGTGCGTCTCCAGCGCGTCCGGCTCGTCGCCGCCGGCCGCCAGCCAGGCCACGTAGTCGCGGTAGCGCATGGCCGGGTGGAGCGCGGCGCGGCAGCCGGCCCGGGCCGCCTCGTAGACCGCGAAGACCTCGTCCAGGAGGAGGCTCAGCGACAGGCCGTCGGCCGCGATGTGGTGGACGAACAGGCCCAGGCGGTGGAGCTGCGGGCCGAGCCGCAGGACCGAGGTCCGGATCAGCGGCCCGCGGGCCAGGTCGAACGGGCGGCGGGCGGCGGACTCGATCCAGAAGGCCGCCGCCTCTTCACGTCGGTTCGCCGGCAGGGCCGAGACGTCCACGACCGGCGTTTCCAGTTCGAGCGAGGGCCGGAAGACCTGGGCGTGCTCGTCCGGCACCACCGCGCGCAGCGCCTCGTGCCGGCCGGCCGCCTGGCGGAGCGCCGCGAGGAAGGCCGGCAGGTCGAGCGGGCCGCGCATCTCCACCGCGCCCGACTCCAGGTAGGCCAGCGACGCCTCGACGCCGATCTGCGCCACCGTGTAGAGGTCGCGCTGCGACTCGGTCAGCGGCGCGACCGCCTCCGGCTCGGGGACCGCCGGCTGGGCAGGGAACCGGTCCTTGAGCGCGGCGATCCACGGCAGGCTGGCGCGCACCGACTCGGCGTCGACGCCGAAGTCCACCAGGCAGGCGATCTCGTCCACGCCGAGGCTCCGCATGCGCTCGACGATCGGCGCGCAGGTCTCCGGCGAGCCGATCAGCGCCGCGGTCTTCACGTAGCGCTGGTAGGCCAGCTCCAGCATGTACTCGAAGTCCTCGCGCGACAGGCGGTCGAAGTCGGCCGACAGCCCTTCGCTGGCGGCGAAGCTCTTCACCAGGCCGACCGACGACTCCAGGTAGGAGTAGAACGGTCGGCGGGCCGCGGCGACCGCCGCCTCGGCGTCGGGGCCCACGAAGGTGTGGAGCAGCAGCGTGACGCGGCCGGCTTCCGGAGGGTGCCCGGCCGCGGCCAGGGCCTCGCGGTAGACCGCCAGGTTCGCGGCCAGCCCCTCGATCGTCTGGCCCATGAGATTGGTCAGCACGCCGGCCCCCATCTCGCCGGCCAGGCGGTAGGTGTCCGGGTTGTTGACGATCGTGATCCACACCGGCAGGTCGCGGCGCGCCGGCAGCGGGTAGATGCGCAGGTCGACCTCGGTGCCCGCGCCGTCCTTCAGGCGCACGGCCTCGCCGCGCCACAGGCGGCGGATGGTCTCCGCGTTCTCGAACGTCAGGTCGCGATGGCGGCCGTAGCTCTCCGGCGCCAGCGCGAAGTCGTTCGGATGCCAGCCCGAGGCGTAGGCCAGGCCGATCCGGCCGCCGGAGAGGTTGTCCACCAGCGACCACTCCTCGGCCACGCGCAGCGGATGGTGGAGCGGCAGCACGACGCTCCCGGCCCGCAGCGCGACGCGCTCCGTCTCGCGGGCCAGCGCCGAGGCGAGCACGGACGGGTTCGGGCAGAAGCCGCCGAAGGCGTGGAAGTGGCGCTCCGGGAACCACAGCGCGGCGAAGCCCTCGCGGTCGGCGAAGCGCGCGCAGTCCACCAGGAGGTCGTACTTGCCGGCCCGGAACTCGGCCGCGTAGTTGCCGAAGAAGTAGAGGCTGAACCTCACGTCAACGGCCGGGGGCCCGTGGGTCGGGACTTCGGACGAGGCACCCGAGGCGGACGCCGCCGGCGTCACCGCCGTCAGGCCGGGCTTGATCCCCTGCCGGCCCCAGAAGGCCTCCGCCTTCGGCGCCTTCGCTTTTTCTCCGCCTCCGCCGGGGCCCCCGCCGGGACCTCCGGACGGCCGGTCGGGCAGGAAGCCGCCCTCGCGCAGCGCCTCGACGCTCTCGCGCACGGCGTTGAGCACGAAGTCGAGGTCCTCGTCGGTGTGCGCCGTCGAGAGGAAGTTGTTGCGCCACTCCCAGACGTACACCCCCTTCTCCACCAGGTGGTAGTAGAGCAGCTCCGCGTTGGCCGCGAAGTTGAAACGGAAGAGCGAGTGGGCGTGGACCGCCTTGATCGGCACCTTGTCGGCGGTGAAGAAGTCGTTCAGCCGGCCGACGAAGCGCCCGGTGGTGGCGTTGAGGCCCTCCTGGAGCGACGGCCCCTGTCGCTTGAGATAGGCGAGCACCTCGCGCGCCGCGGACATGGAGAGCGGGTGCTGGCAGAACGTGCCGCCGAAGAACGTGGTCTCGCGCTCGGGCCGCGAGTCGTCGCCGTATTGCCACGTGCCGCCGTCGATGCCGTCCATGTACTCGGCCGAGCCGGCGACCACCCCGATGGGAAGCCCACCGCCCACGATCTTGCCGTAGGTGGCGAGGTCGGCCCGGATGCCGAAGTGCGCCTGCGCGCCGCCGAGGTGGAGGCGGAAGCCGCAGATCATCTCGTCGAAGATGAGCGCGATGCCGCTCTCCGCGGTCAGCCTGCGCAGCTCGTGCAGGAACTCCGCGGGCTGGAGGTCCGGCCGGCGGCTCTGGATCGGCTCGACCATCACCGCCGCGAGCTCGTGGCGGTGCTTCCGGATGATCTCCAGCGCGTGCGGCGTGCCGTAGTCGAGGACCATCACGTCCTCGGCCACGTGCTGCGGAATCCCGGGCGCGACCGGGAAGGAGCGCAGCTCGCCGTCGATCTCCTGGCTCTGGGCGAGCGTGCCGTCGGAGTGGCCGTGGTAGGAGCCGGCGAACATGACGATCTTCGTCCGCCCGGTGCGCGCCCGGGCCAGGCGGATGGCGGTCATGCAGGCCTCGGTGCCCGAGTTCGTGAACGTCGCGCGCTCCATGCCGGTCAGCTCGCAGAACAGCGCCGCCACCTCGCCGGAGTGCGCCGAGCGCGGTCCCAGCTCGAAGCCCTCCCGCACCTGGCGCTCGAACGTCTCCTGGAGGAAGTCCGGCGCGTGGCCGAGCAGGTGGACGCCCATGCCCATGGTGAGGTCCACGTACTCGTTGCCGTCGATGTCCCACAGGCGCGAGCCCTTGCCGCCGGCCCGCGCGAGCGGGTAGAGCATCTCCTTGTTGGTCGGCCGGAAGCCGACCGTGGCCCGGCTGTCGGCCAGCACGGAGCGGTAGCGCTGGGTCAGCTCCTTGGACTTCGCGGTCTTGCGGCAGTAGCGCTCGACCAGGGCGTCGAGATGGCGCTGCTGGCGCTCGGTGAGCGCCGCGCCCGCGGCCTTGCCCGCCTTGCCGAGATAGGTGGGGAGGACCGGCTTCAGGGCGGCCGGCGCGGGAGCGGCCGGAGCGGGAACCGCGGGCGGCTGGGGAACCGGCGCCTGCGGCCGGCCGCCGAGCCTCTGGAGCTGCTGGGCCACGAGCTGGTTGAAGGCCTGGATCTGCAGGCCGAAGACCCTCTCCATGCCCGAGGCGGCTCCAGGCGGGAGAGCCGGGAGCGGCGCGGCCACGACCGGCGCCGGGGCCGTCACGGCCGGGACGGGTTGGACCGGAACCGGCGCGGGAGCGCTCGCCGGCGCGGCCTCGGCCGGCAGGGTCTGGTCCAGGAACGCGGCCAGCAGCGAGATGGTCGGGAACTGCTCGAAGAGCTGGCGGATGGTCATCTTGACCCCGAAGGCGTCCTGGAGGCCGCGCAGCGCCTCCACCAGCGCCAGCGAGTCGGCGCCCAGCTCTAGGAAGGGAGCCTCGATGTCGATGTCCTGCGGCTCGATGCGCAGCACGCGGCCGACGATCCCCTGCAGGGTCGAGGCGATCCGGCCGTGGCGGGTTGCGTTCAGGGGCTCGGAAATCATTCAGATCTCTCCACGGCCGAGCGCGTCGAGCTGCAAGGCCACCATCCGGTTGAAAGCGTCGAGCTGCTCCGCCAGGAGCCGCTCCGCGAAAAGATCGTCTGCCTGGGCTACGGGGAGTTGCACGACCGGAGTCACCACCACCGCCGCGGCCGGGTCGGGCGCCGGGACCGGCGTCCGCCCCTCGAACCCTCGCCCCTCGAACCAATACCGCTGGCGCTGGAACGGATAGGTCGGCAATCGGACCTGCCGGCCGCCGCCGGGATGGACGCCCAACCAGTCCACCGGCTGTCCGAGGACCCACAGCGACCCGAGGGCCTCCAGCAGCGTCTCCCGCTCGTCCCGCCCGCGCCGCAGCGAAGCTAGCACACCGGCCTCGACCGTCTGCGTCACGGCCACCGAGAGCACCGGGTGCGGGCTCACCTCCAGGAACAACGAGCTGCCGCCCAGTCTTTCCACGGCCTGCGCGAAGCGCACCGGCTGGCGCACGTTCGCGCACCAGTAGGCGGCGTCGAGGTCCGGGCCGGTCACCGGCCCGCCGGTGACCGACGAGACCATCGGCGTGGTCGCCGCCCGCGGGCGCAGCTCGGCGAGCAGCGGCAGCAGCTCGCGGACGCAGGGGTCCATCTGCGCGGTGTGGAAGGCGTACTCCACCCGCAGCCGCCGGCAGGTGAGGCCCAGCCGGTCGAGCCGGCGGACCAGCTCGTCGAGCGCCTCCGGGCTGCCGGCCACGGTGGTGGCGGACGGGCTGTTGACCGCCGCGACCGACACGTCGAGGCCGTCGAGCAGCGGCTCCACCTCGGCCGCCGGCAGCTCGAGCGCGGCCATGGCGCCGAGGCCGCGCGCCGGCTCCATGGCCCGGCCGCGGCAGGCGGCCACGATGGCGCCCTCCTCCAGCGAGAGCGCGCCCGAGGCGTGCGCCGCCGCCACCTCGCCCACGCTGTGCCCGACCACGGCGTCCGGCGACACGCCCCACTCGCGCCAGAGCGCCAGCAGGCCCGCCTGGAGCGCGTAGATCGCGGTCTGCGCCACCTCGGTGTGCGAGAGCGCGTCCTCCTCGGCCTCCATGCGCGCGCGGAACGAGTATCCCAGGAGCGGTTGCAGAGCCTCGTCGCAGCGCTCCACCACCCGCCGGAACACGGGCTCCGCCTCGAAGAGCTGCCGGCCCATGCCGGGCCACTGCGGACCCTGGCCCGAGAAGACGAACACCAGCCCGCCGGTCTCTCCCCGCGCTCTCCGTCCCGACACGACGCCCGCCGCGGCCTCGCCGCGCGCGAACGCCTCCAGCCTCTCCGCCAGCTCGGCCCGCGTCCGCGCCACGACCGCCAGCCGGTGCTCGTGATGGCTCCGCCGCACCGCCGCGGTCCAGGCGAGGTCTCCGAGCGAGCCTTCGTCCACGCGCGCCGTCTCCCGCGCCAGGTCCCGCAGCGCCTCGGGCGAGCGCGCCGAGAGCGGGATCACCTCGGGCCGCTCCGCGCGCTCCCGGGCCCCTCCGAGCGCCGCCAGGGACCGGGAGAGGACGTCGCGCGCCGCCTCGTCCCGCCGCAGCGACGGCAGCACCCGGGCTCCCCCGGAAGTCACCCCGGCCGCCGCGAAGCCCTGCTCCAGCGGCGTGGCCAGGATCGGGTGCGCGTCCACCTCCAGGAAGGCGCGCTCGCCGCGCGCGAGGAGCCGCGCCACGGCCTGTGAGAAGAGCACCGGCCGGAACAGGTTGTCGGCCCAGTAGTCGGCGTCCATCGGCCGTTCCAGCGGCTCGCCGGTGACGGTCGAGAGGAGCGGCACCGCCGGCGGGAGCGGCTGGAGATCGGCCAGCGCCTCGCGCAGCGCGGCCTGGTGCGGCAGCACCTGGGGCGTGTGGGCGGCCACGGCCAGGAGCGCCACGCGGGCCGCGAACGCGCCTTCCGCCGTGACACGGAAGAGGAACGCGTCCACCTCGGCCGCGTCGCCGGCCACGGCCGTGGAGACCGGACTGAGATGTCCCGTCACCGTGAGATCCCGGCCCTGCGCCGCGATCCGTTCCGCCGCCTCCTCCGGCGGGAGCCCGACCACGCCCATGCCGCCCGGCCCCTGGATCTTCCCGAGCGCCCGGCTGTAGTGGACGCTCACCCGCATGGCCTCGTCGAGAGTCAGGACGCCCGCCGTGTACGCCGCCGGGATCTCGCCCGAGCTGTGGCCGACCACGGCCGACGGCTCGATCCCCCACGAGCGCCACAGGTCGGCGACCGCGATCCCGAGCGCCGCCAGGCACGGCAGCGCCACCTCGATGTCCGCCCAGCGGTTGCCGGAGATCAGCTCCTCGATCAGCGACCAGCCGGTCAGCGGCCGGAGCGCGCGGTCGCAGCGCTCCAGGCGGGCCCGCACGAGCGGCTCGGAGCGGAGGAGATCGCGGCCCATGCCCGGCCATTGCGAGCCCAGGCCGGAGAAGACGAAGACGGCCCGCGCGCCAGCGCCATCCGCCACCTCGACCGGCGCCGGAGCCGGAAACCCTTCCAGGACCAGGTGCGCGTTCGTGCCGCCCCAGCCGAACGAGCTGACGCCGGCGAGGACCGGCTCGCCCGGTCCGGCCGGCCACGGGCCGAGCTCCGTCTGCACGCGCAGGCCCAGCTCCTCGAACGGGATGTCCGGGTTCGGCGTCTCGAAGTGCAGGCTGGGCGGGATCTGCCGGTGGTGGATCGCGAGCGCCAGCTTGATCAGCCCGGCGATGCCGGCCGAGCCCTCCTGGTGCGCGATGTTCGTCTTGGCCGAGCCGATGACGAGCGGCCGCTCCGGATCGCGGCCAGGACCAAGCACCGCGGCGAGCGCCCGGGCCTCGATCGGGTCGCCGAGCGGTGTGCCGGTGCCGTGGGTCTCCACGTACTGCACGCGCCGCGGCTCGACTCCGGCGCGGGCACAGGCGTCCGCGAGCACCTCCACCTGGGCCTGCGGGCTCGGCGCGGTCAGGCCGTTGCTGGAGCCGTCGTTGTTCACCGCGCCGCCGCGGATCAGCGCGTAGACCGGATCGCCGTCGGCCAGCGCGCGCGACAGCGGCTTGAGCACCACCATGCCCGCGCCCTCGCCGCGCGCGAAGCCGTCCGCCCGGGCGTCGAACGCCTTGCACCGGCCGTCGCCCGACAGGCCGCCGAACTTGGTCAGCTCGACCGCGATGCCGGGATAGAGGATCAGGTTCACGCCGCCCGCGAGCGCCAGCGCGCACTCGCCGTCGCGCAGGCTCTGGCAGGCGAGGTGGACCGACACGAGCGACGACGAGCAGGCCGTGTCCACGGACAGGCTCGGGCCGCGCAGCCCGAACAGGTAGGAGATCCGGTTGGCCACGATGGCGAGCGAGCTCCCCGGCCCGGTGTGCGAGGTCACCGGCGCGTCCGCCTCGCGGTGGAGGTCCGCGTAGTCGCGGAAGATCACCCCCATGAACACGCCGGCCCGGCTGCCGGCGAGCGAGCGCGGCGGGATGCCGGCGTCCTCCAGAGCCTCCCAGGCCAGCTCCAGCGCGAGCCGCTGCTGCGGGTCCATCTCGCGCGCCTCGCGCGGCGAGATGCCGAAGAACAGCGGATCGAACCGGTCGACCCGGTCGAGGAACGCGCCGCGGCGGGTGTTGATCGTGCCCGGCGCCTGCGGGTCCGGATCGTAGAGCGCGTCGGCGTCCCAGCGGTCCGGCGGCACGGTGCGCGTGGCGTCCACGCCGTCGCGCAGCAGCCGCCAGAACGCCTCCGGGTCCGGCGAGAGCGGGAACCGGCAGGCCATCCCGACGATGGCGATCGGCTCGGAGGTCCGGGAGACGGCCGCCGCCGGAGCCGACCGGGCCATGGAGTCGGCCCCTCCCGAAAGATACCGGGCCAGCTCCTCGACGCTCGGATGAGCCCAGACCAGCGTCGGAGAGAGGGTCCGGCTCAGCTCGGCGGACAGCTCCGCGATCAGCGCCGTGGCGCCGGCGGAGTCGAGACCCAGGCGGTTGAAACGCTCGCGGACGTCGACCTCGCCGGGATCGATCCGGAGCCGGGCCGCCAGTCGGGAGGCGATGAGGGAGCGGAGAGAACCTTCTTGCATAGCCACACCTCCATGAGTGCGCCGAAGAAGCCAAGGCGTGCCGGTCCGGGAAGGGTCCGGAAGATGAGAAAACCCGCCGTCGGCCCCGAAACGGCCGCAATTCTCAACGGAAAACCCGCGACTCTCATCCACTCACGAGTTTTCCGCTGAGACTCGACGGCGAGCGGATGAGGAAAAGATGAGAGCATCCCAGGAAATTCCCCGACCTGCTGAGACAAACACGAGATCTGATGAGGAAAACAGGCCATCTGATGAGACTCGGACGGATTCTGCTAAGAAAAAGGTCGTTCTGATGAGAATCGAGGCCTTGTCTCATCGAAACAGGGCGGATTCTCAGCAGGTAATGGTCTCCAGAGGCGCTACTCCACCCGGGTTGGCCTCGGTGCTACCATTCGGTCGTGGCACGCGAAGAAGGCGCAACGCCCGTTCCCGAGGAACGAGGGACCCCGGCCCTCGCCGAGCCCGACGACGCCCTGATCCTCTGGATGCTGGGCCTCACGCCGGCACAACGCCTGGAAGTGGCGCAAGGCTTCATCGACAGTATCCAGGCACTCCGCGATGGCGCCCGCGCTTAGGCTTCTCGACATCCTCCAGGCTCTGGGCCGGCATGGGGTCGACTTCATCCTGGTGGGTGGCATCGCCGCCGTGCTGGAAGGCGCTCCGGTCGCCACCTTCGATCTGGATATCGTCCCGAACCCGGAACCTGAAAACCGCGGCCGGCTCCTCGCGGCTCTCCAGGAGCTGAACGCGAGGTATCTGGACCCGGCGGGCCGGCATTTCGTGCCCGACGAGGCGAAGCTCGTCTCCATGCGGCTCCACCAGCTCCTGACGGACGCCGGTCCTCTGGACGTGCTGAGAACCATCGGCACCGGCATGACCTACGAGGACCTGGCTGGCAGGACCCGGGAGGTCGAGGTCGCCGGTCACCGGTTCCAATGCCTGAAGCTGGACGCGGTCATCGAATCGAAGGAGCAGGCCAACCGGGAAAAGGACCGGGCTGTGCTTCCCATCCTTCGCCGGACCCTGCAGCAGAAGAAAACCGCCGAGCCCGGCTGACTAAGACTCCACCCGCGTGATCGGCACCATCCGGCCCGTGCCGAAGGCGCGCTCGCTCACCTTGAGGATCACCCCGTGCTGCCAGCGCTTGGACTCGGACGCGCGCAGCATCCTCCTCCATCGGTCCGCGTCCCGCCCTGGAGCCTGGCCCCGCACCAGAGCCTCGACCGCCGGCGCCACGACCGGATAGTCGAAGGGGTCGACCTGCCCGGGGCGCAGCTCGGCGGTCGGCGGACGGTCGAGGATGAAGCCCGGGATCGGACCCCGGTTCGCCACGTACCACCGGGCCATGGCGTAGACCTCCGGCTTGGTCACGTCGCCCAGGACGCTCAAGGTCCCCGCGAGATCGCCGTGGAGCGTGCCGTATCCGAGCGAGATCTCCGTCTTGTTGCTGGTGTTCAGCAGCAGCCCGCCGCGGCTGTTCACCCAGGCGTTGAGCACGACCGACCGCAGCCGCGCCTGGAGGTTCTCATCGGTGGTCCCTTTGTCGCCCAGATCGGCGAGAGCGCCTTCAAACGCGGCGTGGAGCGGCTCGATCGGCACCACCTCGAAACCGATCCCAAGATTCGCCGCCATCTCCCGGGCCGACTCGGTCGACCGGGGATCGGTGAACCGAGAAGGCATCGCCAGAGCCGTGACCGCCTCCGCGCCCACCGCCTCCGCCGCGATGCAGGCCACCAAAGCCGAGTCCACCCCGCCGGACAACCCCAGAAACACCCGCCCGATCCCATTCTTTCCCACAAACCCCCGCACCCCGCAAACCAGGGCCCCATAAGTCTCCCCCTCTCCCGGGGAGGGTGTGAAGGGAGGAGCGGGAGAGGGGGCCGGGGGGTGAGGGCCCCCCACCTCCACCACCTCGACCGCCTCCTCGAACCGGGGCAACAGAGCCAAAACCCGGCCGTCGCCATCCAGCACGAAGCTCCCGCCATCGAAGATCAGCTCGTCGTTCGCCCCCGCCGCGTTCACGTAGACCAGGGGCACACCCGGCCGGCGAGCATGATGAAGCCGGCGCTCCAGAATCCCCGCCCGGAAGGGAGACGACGAGATCGCCACCAGGATCTCCGCCCCCGCCGCGAGCAGCTCGGCCGGAGGGTGGATCGGATACGCCTCGTCCCAGACGTCCTCGCAGACCAACAGGCCGATTCGCCTTCCTCCGACCGCTATCGGCTCCGACCGCTCGCCGGGCACGAACCAGCGGGTCTCGTGGAACACGTCGTACGAGGGGAGCAGCCGCTTGGGCGCCAGGAAGGAAACCCGGCCGCCGTCGAGGAGCGCCGCCGCGTTCCACAGCCCGGGATGGCCGGGCGTCGAGCGGCCGGACCGCGCCACGGTGCCGACCACGGCCGGCGGCCCGCCTGCCAGCTCCCGGGCCAGCTCGGCGGTCGCGGCCACGGCCCGGTCCACGAAAGCGCGGTCGAGCAGCAGGTCGCGCGGCGGATACCCGGTGACGGCCAGCTCCGGGAAGACCACCAGCTCCGCGCCGCGCGCCCGGGCCTCGGCCGCGGCGGCGGCCATGCGCCGGCGGTTGCCGTCGAAATCGCCGATGCGGGCGTCGGTCTGGGCGAGCCCGATCCTCAGGGCATCTCCCCCGCGACGGCCGCCAGCAGGTTGAGCGCCTCCATCACCGAGTCCCGCCGCAGGCAGACCTCGTCGCCGAGCAGGAACGTGCGGTAGCCCAGGGCCATCAGGAACGCCGCGTCCGTGACGTCCTGCGCCGCGGGCACCGGATGCCGGGCGAGCGACGGGAAGAGACGGCTCGCCGCGATCGCCTCGGGATCGGCCCGGATCACGCCGCGCAGCGCGCCCACGATCCGGTGCGGCTCCACGACCTCGACGTAAAGGTCGCCGCGGGCGGCCATCAGCCGTCCCAGGCCCGCGCCGTGCTTCGCGGCGAAGGCGAGACCGCGACGCGATTCGATCTTGAGGACCGGCTCGGCGTCCGGCAGCAGAGCCCTCACCTCCTCCACGTCCTCCGGGCTCTCGACGTACGACAGCATCACCTTCCGGAGACCCGCCGCCTGCATGGCCGCCAGGTAGGCCCGGTCGGTCTCCGTGAGCGTGCCCTCGATCTCCAGCGACGGGTCGACCACGTTGACCGACTCGCCGGGCCCGATCACCCGGCGCGGACCGTCCTCCAGGATCAGGCGGTCGCCGTCGACCGCCACGATCCGGGCGTGCTCGCGGCCGTCGTCGAAGAAGGCGTCCGCGGGCGTGCGCACCCGGATGCGATGGCTCAGCCGGACCTCGGTGAACGGCGGCACGGCGGCGGCCGTGACCCGGAGCTGTCGGCCCTTGAGGTCCACCCAGAGCGGAGGTCCGAGCCCGGAGAGCCGGCCGAGGACCTCGCCCGGCGTCTCGGCCAGGGGCATCACCGTGTTGAGCCGCAGACCGCCGACGAGAGGGTGCGCCGCCAGCTCAGAAAGAAACGGAGCGTACGGCGGCGCCGTCACGATCACCGCGATCGCCGGGAGTTGCACCCCGGCCTAGACCTCCAGCGTCGACGAGCAGTACGTGCAGACGTACCGCCCCATGGCCGAGGCCGGCAGGCGCGCGCCGCAGCTCGGGCAGACCAGCGAGCGCGGCCCCTCCTTGCGGATGCGCTCGGCCACCTCCTTGACCTTGCCCTCGTCCTGGCGCGCCTTCATGTTGGTCTGGAAATCGCCGAAGTGGCCCCAGGTGCGCGCGATCAGCCCGAGCGCGTAGTCGATGGCCCGCGACTCGTCGTCGATGTGGAAGATGTGCTCGTCGCCGACCGCCCCGGCCCACTGCTGGTCCACCTCGTCGCCCGCCCGGCCCGTGGGCCGGCGCAGGAACCAGGTGTTCCAGCGCTCTGAGACCCGCTTCCAGGTCTTCAGGGCGTCGAAGTAGGCCCCTCCGCCGCCCAGGATGCGGTCCGTCCAGGACGTGGGCCCCCGGCCGTCGGGGTCCTTCGGGTTCGAGTCGCCGAGCAGCTTCTGGATCTGGTCGCGCGGGATGGTCGGGTGCATGGGCGCGTCGCCGAACACGATCAGGAACGGATCCGTGGCGTTCGGGGCCTCGACGTGGTTCTCCACCCACCAGGCGAACAGGCCGTAGCTCTCCGGCGCGTCGCCGCCGCCACCCTCGCCGTACAGCCCGCCCAGGAGCTGCTCCAGGTCGTAGCCGTGCGCGAAGTCCGTGGCCTGGAGCGGCCAGCGGTCGGCCTTGGCGTCGCCGATCGCCGCGAAGCAGATCTCCAGGTCCTCGCGGTACTGCGCGAGCGTGTTGTAGAGCAGCGGCAGGCGGTCGAAGATCTCGAACGGCCAGTTGGCCATCGAGCCCGTCACGTCCACCGCCACGATGAGCGGGTTGGCCGACTTGGTGGAGATCCGCTTGCGCGGGTCCACCAGGTCCATGTTCGGCGCCGACTTGCCCTTGTAGGTCCGGGGCCCGCTGGCCGCGGCCCGGTCGGCGGCCGCCTCGCGCGCCATCCGGCCGCCGCTGCCATACGAATAACTGGCGTCGCCATACCAGTCCGAGGTGTCTGAGCTCCAGGAGTACATCCGTCTCCTCCGATCGGGTCTTCGAGGTGGTGCGAGTCTACCGGCTCGGGGCGTCGAGCGCCAGCGTGGCCAGGCCGAACTCCCGGCGGAAACGGCGGTCGAGCCCCTCCTCCTCGATCCAGGCGGCGACCTCCGGCGGAACCATCTCCTTCCAGGCTTCCCCCTGCGCCATGGCCCGGCGGACGGCCGTGGCGTCGAGAGGCACGCGGCGCTCCGGAGCGACCAGCGTGACCGGGTGGACGACCCGGTAGACCTCGCGCATCAGGTCGCGGACGTAGTCGTTCGCGGTCACGAACAGGTCGAGCGGACCGCAGAGATCCGCCACCATGGCGCGCCAGCGCGGACCGTGGCCGAGGTCGGGGACCGGCAGGACGGTGTAGCCGCCCTCTCCCAGCACCCGGCGGATCATCGCCTCGCTCTCCTCCGCCGTGAACGGGTTGCGCACGTCGTACCGGTTCGAGCTGCCGATGCCGATCAGCACCTCGTCCGCGTGCCCGACCAGGGCTTCGAGCACGGCGGCGTGGCCGAGGTGGACCGGCTTCCACCGCGCCACCATTCCAACACGGCTCAGGCGTTTCACCCGTTGGCGAGGAAGTCGCGGAGGTCGCGCCGCGCCGCGCCCACCAGCGTGGCGAGAAGGGCGGCGCCGCCGCAGACGGTGTAGACCAGGGGGATGTTCTTGCCGGTGAGGTCGCCCACCACGCCGCCCAGGACCATGCCGAGCGGCATGAGGCCGCCGGTGAGCGTCATCATGACCCCCATGACCCGGCCGCGCACCTCGTCGGGCGTGGCCATCTGGATCATGCTCATCAGGTAGACGTTGACCACGCCGAGGGACGCGCCGCCGAGGAACACCAGGACCAGGGCGAGATAGGGAAGGGTGACCACGCCGAGGATCGTGAAGAACGTCGGGGCGAGGACCATGGCCGCGAGGATCGCCTTCTGCCGGCCCTTTCCGCTCAGGTTGAGGGTGCCGGCGAGGATGAACCCGGCGACGTTGCCGGCGCCGATCACCGCCATCAGGAAGCCGTACCACTTGTCGTCGGCCTTGAGATACAGCTCGACGTAGAACGGCAGGAGCACCGCGATGGGCATGCCGAAGAAGTTCACCACCGAGGCGACGCCGATGAAGTCGCGCAGGCCGGGCTGGTTCCAGAGATAGCGGAAGCCGCCGGCGGTCTCCCCGAGGAAGTCGCGGAACGGGTGCTCCGACGCGGGCACGGCCTTTCTCGGAGGCAGCCGGACGAAACCGGCGCAGAGGCCGGCGTAGAGATAGCTGATGCCGTCGACCAGGAAGAGCAGCGGTGCGCCGAGCACCTGGTAGAGCACCCCGCCGATGGCCTGGCCGAGCAGGGTGGAGCCCTGGATCGAGAACTGGTTGAGCGAGTTGGCGGCGGGGATCCTGTCGCGCGGGACCAGGTCCGGGACGGCCGCGCTCAGGGCCGGCGTGAAGAAGGCGCGCAGGATGCCCGTGACGACCGAGACCGCGAACAGAAGCCCGATGACGATGCGCACCGCGCCGGGCTCGAGGGCCGCGACCCGCGGATTGAACATGGCGAACGCCAGGCCGAGCACGGCCGCGCCGCTCAGCAGGTCGCAGACCAGGGCGATGCGGATGCGGGAGTGGCGGTCGGCGAACGTGCCGCCGAACGGTCCGAGCACGATGCCGGGCAGCAGCGACGCGAACATCATGAAGCCCATGAGGCTGGCGGAGCCGGTGGCGTCCTTGAGCCACAGCATCATGGCGAAGGAGAAGGCCAGATTGCCGAACTGGCTGATGGTCTGGCCCTGCCAGACCAGGATGAAGTCGCGGTTCCACAGCCGGCCCGGCTGCGCGCGCTCGGCCGCGGGATCGGCGGGGGTCGGGGTGTCGGTGAGCGTTTCCATGATGCCGGTGTCAGGATACGGGCCGGGTCGGGTCCGCGGATTGTAGCATCCTGGTGTACATCACCAGCTTCACGTTCCTGCGCAGGGTGAACACCCGGCGCCGGTACGTCTTCCAGTCCTTGAGACCCGCCCGGACGTCCGGCTCCTGGCCCGGCTCGAAGATCAGCACGTCGCCGGCCGGGTCGTAGGGGACTTCCTTCTGATACAGGGTTCCGTGGTACTCGCGGAGATACCAGGGGAGCGGCCAGCGGTTGTTGGTGTAGAAGCGGATGGCGAGGCCCGCCTTGCCCTTCGGCGAGCGGGCCGCGGCGGCCTCGATCTCCTTCATCAGGTCCCGGACCTCGCGCGTGGTCTGGACGTAGACCAGCCCCAGATTCTCGTCGTCGTAACGCAGGAAGGAGACCTCGACCGCCTTCGACGCGGTCCAGGCCGCCAGCAGCAGGCCGATCCCGGCCAGCGCGGCCCGGGCCGCCCCGGACGGCTGCCAGCGGCCGATCTCGCCGAACAGCGCTCCGGCCGAGAGGATCAGCGGCAGGACCATGTTGAGGACCAGCCAGGGCGTCTTGTACGGGATCACCGAGTAGACCGCGAGCTGCACGGCCCACCAGGCGAAGCAGAAGACCCCGAACGCGTTTCTACGAGAAAACCTCCTGGCGAGGATCGCCGCGCCGCCCAGCACGCCGCCGGCCAGGGCCGCGGGCTCGAACGTGGCGAGCAGCCCGAAGAAGTACGGCCACGGCTTCTCGTGCCCCGAGCCCTCGATCCCCTTCTCCGTCCAGGGCAGGAAACCGCGGATCGAGTCCACGAACCCCCAGGGATTCGAGAGGAAGGACGTGAAGAGGAGGACGTACGGCACCACGATCACGAGCGCGACGAGCCGTCTCGTCCCGCGCGGGACCGCCCGCAGCCGCTCCGGCACGGGCGGGCGGCCGGCCACCCACCAGGCGGCCAGGGCGCCGGCCGCGAGCCCAGCGAGCGTCAGCACCGCCGTCTCCTTGACCGTGAAGAGCAGGCCGAACGCGAGCGCAGCCAGGACCAGGTGCCGGTCGCGCCCCGCTTCGAGCCAGAGGGAGACCGCGGCCACCAGGGCCAGCGTGAGCGCCGCCAGGTAGGTCTCGTGGATGAGGTCGCGACCGTAATAGACCAGCGACGGCGAGACCGCCAGCAGCCAGGCCGCCGCGGTCACACCGCTCCGGCCCAGCCGGCGGCGCAGCGGCAGGAGCAGGAGAACCATGGCCGACGACGCCAGCATCACCGGCAGGCGCAGGACCGTCTCGCTCATCCCCAGGAGGATCGCGAACGGCGCGCCGAAGAAATAGAGG
>JBEQUE010000047.1:0-42749 GCA_040349255.1 Acidobacteriota bacterium
CGCACCTGCTGACGCCGGGCGGCCGGCTGGTGCTCACGACGCCGAACCGGCGGAGCCCCTGGCCCCTGATCGAGTGGCTGCTCGACCGGCTGCGTCTCGTGCCGCAGCTCTCCGGCGAGCAGCACGAGGTGCTCTACGACCTCGACGAGCTCAAGGCGATGGGAGAGAAAGCCGGCCTCGCGCTCGCCGAGCACCGGATGATCGACACCGTCGCCCCCTGGCTCGCCTGGTGGCCGGGTCTGGCCCGAATGGTTCATCGCGCCGAGGTGCGGCTCCTCCGCCGGCACGGGTGCGTGATGGTGCTGGCGTTCGAAAAGCCCGGTCAGCGAGAAGCCGCGATGATGTCGCCCCAGTGATGGTCGGCCTGGAGCGGCGCGCCGGAGCCGCTGCCGAGGAACCAGAGCACGGACGGGCTCGGGCGCAGGGAGCCGAGCCGGTATTGCCCTTCCCGCGGGCCGGTGAGGACCATGGCGATGGCCAGGGCCTGGGCGTCCACGGCGAGGTCGGTCACCGTGGCCACCCCGATCACGCCCGGCGCCGGCAGGCCGGTGCGCTGGTTGAGGTAGGGGAGGAGGACCTGGTCGGCGATCCTCATCGAGCCGTCCAGGGTCGAGAGCACGGCCGTGGCGCGGTCGCGGAGCTGGAAGCGCCCGGCGGGCCGGTCCATGCCGGAGAAGCGCGGCAGGACGATCTTCCAGCCCTTGCCGTCCACCCCCTTGCCGATCCCGCGCTGGGCCGGTCCGAGCTGGACGAAGCCGTTGGCGACGCCGTTCTCCCGCAGGGTCTCGACAGCCCGGTCCACGGCGTGGCCCTCCTCGAAGCCTCCCAGGTCGAGACGGCTGCCGGCGGCCAGCTCGGCGGTGTCCCGGGCCGGATTCAGGGTGAGCGACTCGCAGCGGGCCGCCGACGTGACCTCCTGGAGCACGCCGGGCTCCGGCAGGACGGCCACGGCCGGATCATCCGACCCGGTCGGCGCGGAACGCAGGCCCCAGGCTTCGTAGAGACTGCGGCCGAGCGGGCCGTGGGCCCCCTCGGACCAGAAGCAGAACTCCTGGGCGCGGACGAGGAGCGGCATCAGCTTCGGATCGACCGGCTGCGGGCCATGGCCGGCCGTGGCGTTCAGGCTGCCGACACCTCCGGCAGGTTCCGAGGCGTCCGGCCGCAGGAGGCGCTCGGTCGCGGACACCTCGTCGAGCGCCGCCTGGATGGCGGCCTTCGCGGTGTCGCGCGGGAGGTCGCGGACCTCGATCTCCAGCCTCCGGCCGAACGCGGTCGAGGCAATGCGGACCGGCCGCACCTCCTGGGAGGAGGCCTGGATCCGGACCTGGGGAGGCGCGGCGGCGCCGAGGAGGAGCGGTAACAACAGCCCTGCGAGCAACATGCGGAGATGATAGCGCGGAAGCTCCCTCTCCCCCGGTCACCCCGGCCCGAAGCAGTTCAGGAACAGGCTGAACGCCGCCCGCAGCTCCTCCGAGTTGTAGCTCGCCGGGTAGTTGCCGCGCTCCGCGAGGATCTGATCGCGCAGCAGGCCCTCGAACGCGCCGATCAGGGCCGAGCGCACCGCCTGGACATTGAGATCCGGCCGGAGCTGGCCGGCCTCCTTCATCTCCTCCAGGAGCCGGTCGATGGTCCCCACCATCCGCAGGAACCCCTCGGTCAGCACCACCATTGCTCCGTGCTTGCGGATGCGCCGCCCCTCGAGGAGCATCAGGACGCGCAGGTCCCGGTCCTCCTCCAGCGCGTCGATCATCAGCCCGGCGAGCGCCTGCAGCCGGTCGAACGGCGTCTCGCACTGCGCCAGGACCCTGGCCAGCTTCTCGGACACGCTCTGCCAGGCGCGGTCGAAGACCGCCGCCAGCAGGCCCTCCTTGCTGCCGAAGTGCTTGATGAGCTGGGACTCGCTCGTCCCCGCCATGCGCGCGATCGCCGAGGTCGTGGCGTTCTCGTAGCCCTGCGAGGAGAACAGGTTGCGGGCTGAAAACAGGATGCGGTCATGAGAGGAAAGCTCCTGGCCCCCTTCCTCTCCTCCCACGGCGAACGGATCGGGTGTCTTCTTTTCCATGTTCGGCGGCACTGATAGTAGTACGCCTCCTAGCTCGGAGCAAAGAAGAAGATCACGCTTGACAAACCCACCCTAGTAGTGTTACTACTAATAGTACGCGAGCTTGACACAGCGAGCAACGCCACGGCCGGGCTTGGAGCAACCCCGCCGAGGCTTTCGCCTCCAAGGCTTACACGCTCCCTCCGGGCTGTTCGGGCAGACTCCTGGCTGGACAGCCCCTCTTTTTTTCTCCCCTTCGAAAACCAACCTGGATCAGCTCAGCCGGATGCGGGCAAACCGCCTCTTCCCCACCTTGAACAGGTAGGGCTCGGACCGGACCGGGACCTCGCGCAGCGGGTCGTCGGCGCGCTCGCCGTCGATCGCCACGGCGCCCTGCTGGATGAGCCGGCGGGCCTCGGCGTTGCTCGGCGCGAGGCCGGCGGCGACCAGGAGCTTCGGCAGCGCCCAGCTTCCGGACAGCTCGTGCTCGGGGACCTCGTCGGGCACGCCGCCGCCGGCGAAGACCTTCTCGAACTCCTCCTCGGCCAGGCGGGCGGCCTCCTCGCCGTGCAGCTCGGCGACCAGGCGGCGGGCCAGCTCCTGCTTCACCCCCTTGGGATGGAGCTCGCCGGCTTCCACCCGGGCGCGCCTGGAGTCGATCTCGGCCTTCGGGACCTCGGTGAGCAGCAGGTACCAGTCCCACATGAGCGAGTCCGGGATGGACATGGTCTTGCCGTAGACCTCCCGCGGCGGATCCTCGACGGCGATGGCGTTGCCGAGGCTCTTGGACATCTTGTCCGTGCCGTCGGTGCCGACGAGGAGCGGCACGGTGAGCACCACCTGCGGCTCCTGCCCGTCCTCCTTCATGAGGTCGCGGCCGACGAGCAGGTTGAAGATCTGGTCGTGACCGCCCAGCTCCACGTCCGCCTTGAGCACCACCGAGTCGTAGGCCTGGGCGAGCGGGTAGAGCAGCTCGTGAAGGTGGATCGGCCGGCCGTCCTGGAAGCGGGTGCGGAAGTCCTCGCGCTCCATCATCCGGGCCAGGGTGTAGCGGCCGGCGAGACGGACCATGCCGTGGGAGCCGAGCTGGCCGAGCCAGCGGTCGTTGTTGTCGACCACGGTCGCCGCCTCGTCCAGGATGTGGAAGACCTGCTTCTGGTAGGTGCGGGCGTTGGCCTCGACCTCCTCGGGCGTGAGCTGCGGCCGGGTGGCCTTCTTGCCCGTGGGGTCGCCGATGCGCGCGGTAAAGCCGCCGATCAGGAAGACCACGGTGTGGCCGAGCTGCTGGAAGTGCCGCATCTTGCGGATGAGCACCGTGTGGCCCAGATGCAGGTCGGGGGAGGACGGGTCGAAGCCGGTCTTCACGAGCAGCGGCTTGCCGGTACGGCGCGAGCGCTCCAGCTTGGCGCGGAGCTGCGTCTCGTCCACGAGGTCGACGGCGCCGCGCCGGAGCAGCTCCATCTGCTCCTCGACGGGAGGGAACTCTCGGTCGGACATGATCAGAAGTTGATGTATTCGAGCTCGGGTTTGAGAGGGGGGGACGGGGAGATATGGCGCAGGGCCGGGCGCTTCACGCGCAGCACCGCCCAGGCGCCGAACACGGCCGCGAACATCCGCATGCGCGCCCGGAAGCCGCGGACGAGGCCGCGCTTCTTCTCCTTGACCAGGTGTTTCAGGTTGTGGAGCAGGGTAGTGGTGATCGGCATGCCCAACTCCGCGCAGGCCCAGTTGAGGCCGGTCTCGATCGCGAAGCCCTCCAGGTGGCTCTCCGGTACGGCCTCGAAGACCTCGCGCCGCAGGCAGCGGATGCCCGAGAGCAGCGGACCGTGGCGGCGCTGCCAGTCGTTGAGCGCCGGGCCGCGGTCGCGCACGCCGACGTTCATGCCCGAGCTGCCGGCGAGGACCGGCTCGATCAGCCCGGTGAGCTGCTCCGCCGTCAGGTTGAGGATGTCGCCGTCCACGAAGGTCAGGATCCCGGCGTCGGTATGGGCCACGCCGACCGCCATGGCCAGTCCCTTGCCGAGGTTCTGGCGCAGGTGGATCGTGCGCATCCCCATGGAGCGGGCGATCTCGACCGTCCGGTCGGTCGAGCCATCGGAGACCACGAGGACCTCGGAGATCAGGGGGGTGGCCGCGAGGACCTGGAGCACCTCCCGGATGGTCTCCTCCTCGTTGTAGGCCGGCACGATCGCGGCGACCTTGGCGATCTTGGACTGCCTGGTTTCCTCCACGTCCTCTCCTCCTCCAGTGTCCGGCTTTGCCAGTCTAACTCCAGGGCGGCGCGGGAGGAGCGGCCTCCGCGCCTTCGAGCAGATCGCCGCGGGCGACCACCCGGGCGTCTCCGGTCAGGAGCCAGGAGGATCCCGACTCTCCTACCTCCAGCTCGAACCCCCCCTGGACCGAGACCCGGACGGGCAGCTCGATCCTCCCCAGGTGAACCCCCACCCTCACGCTGGCCAGGATGCCGCTCCCGCAGGAGAGCGTCTCGGCCTCCACCCCGCGCTCGTAGGTCCGGATCTCCATCCGGTCCCGTCCTGGATACCGGACGAAGTTGACGTTCGCGCCGGCCTCCCCGAAGGCGGGATGGTACCGGAGACTCCTTCCGAGGCCCGCCACCGGCGCCCTTTCCAGGCTCTCCCGCCAGGGCAGGACGAAGTGCGGAACTCCGACACGCAGCCGGTATCCTGCATGATGGATGCCGTCCACCTCGACGGCCAGCTCCTCGGGCGTCTCCGGGGCCAGCAGCTCCAGCGTGACCCGAGCCGCGTCGAGGCGCCGGGCGCCGACGGCTCCCGACGCGGTCCGGACCGTCACCACGCCGTTTGCCCAGCCCAGGTGGAAGGCCAGTTGGGCGGCGCAGCGCGTGCCGTTCAGGCACAGCTCCGCCGGGTAGCCGTCCGCGTTGTAGTAGTCCATGCCGACCGCTTCGCGTCCCCGGCGGAGGACGAAGACGCCATCCGCCCCCAGGGAGACGCCGCGCCGGCACCAGGCGCGGATCATCTCCGGGGACGGAGCCTCCGCGGGCTCGGCCAGGGCCACGAAGTCGTTGCCGCTGCCCGAGACCTTGTAGAACTCCGTCATTGGGGTACGGAGGCGCGGACCTCCGCGCCCGGACCGCTCTCGTTGCCGACCTGGTCCACGGCCGTCACCCGGTAGCTGTAGGTCTGGCCCGCGGACGCGGACGTGTCGATGTACTCCGTCTCCTGGAGCGGCTGGGCGGTGAGGCGCTGGAAGTCGCCCGCGGCGCCGCGCCGGTAGACGAGGTAGCCGGCCAGGTCCTCGGACTCGCTGGCGCGCCAGATCAGGCGTACCCTTCCGCCTTCGGCGAGAGCGACCAGCTCGAGCGGCGGCGGCGGCGGGAAGCGGTCCTGGAAGCGGACCTCCTCCTCCGAGGCGACGCCGCTCTCGACGAGCGGGTCCTGCCCGGCCACGGCGGTGACGCCGTAGATGTAGCTCTGCCCCAGGCGGGCGCCGGTGTCCACCCAGCTCCGCTCGTCGGCGCCGGCGGCGTGGATCGGCTGGCCCAGCGAGCGCTCGTCGGCGCCGCGGCGGTAGATGTTGTAGCCCGTCGCGCCCGCGGTGCCGGACCACTCCACCAGGACGCCGTCCGGCCGCCCGGTCGCCGACAGCCGCTCGGGCGCGGCGGGCGGCGTGCCCGGGATGATCGCGACCTGGTTCGAGAAGTCGGACTTCTCGCCGGAGGCGCTGATCGTGCGCACGGCGTAGAAGTGCGCCTTCGCGTTGGGCGGGTTCGTCGGAGCCGGAGGCGGCGTCGGAGTCGGGGTGGATGTCGGGGTCGGGGCGGGCGTGGCCGAGGCTTCCGGGGTGGCCGGCGCAGGCGTCGGAGTCGCCGCCGGTGTGGGCTCCGGGGTGGCCTCGGGCGCCGCGGACGGCTCCGGCAGGGTGATCGGGATCGAGATCAGCACGCGGCTGCCGAAGGTCACGCCGGGCAGGTCCTGCTGCGCGATCGACTGCTTGAGCGCCGCGGCGGACTGGAAGACCCGCGCGTCGATCGGCAGGGGCTTGCCGGTCCGGGGCGCCGGCTGCACGGCCTCCCAGACCTCGATCGTGGACAGCCCTTCGAGGGCGGTGCCGGACGCGGTGGTCTGGGGGAACGTGAAGTCGAGGAGGAGCCGCCCGTCCTGCTGGCGGACCTTGAGGTCCGTGGTCTTGGCCGGCACCGCGCGGAACGGCGGCACCGGGTTGCCCTGCTTGCCGCAGCCCTGGAGGAGCGCGAGCAGGCAGACCATGCCTGCGGCAAAACGCCTGCCGGGTCTAGAGGACATAGCGTGAGAGATCCTGGTTCTTGACGATGTCGGACAGCGCCTTGCGGACGTACTCCCCGTCCACCTTGACGGCGACACCGGCCATGTCGGGCGCCTCGTACGAGAGCTCGTCGAGGAGGCGCTCCATGAGAGTGGAGAGGCGGCGCGCCCCGATGTTCTCGGTGGTGGCGTTGACCTCCACCGCCAGGCGCGCGATCTCGGCGACGGCGTCGGGCGTGAACTCCAGGTTGACCCCTTCGGTGGACAGAAGGGCCGAGTACTGCTTGGTGAGCGCGGTCTCGGGCTCCGTGAGGATGCGCACGAAGTCCTGCTCGGTCAGCGCGTCGAGTTCCACCCGGATCGGGAAGCGGCCCTGCAGCTCCGGGATCAGGTCCGACGGCTTGCTGACGTGGAACGCGCCGGCCGCCACGAACAGGATGTGGTCGGTCTTGACCATCCCGTACTTGGTCGACACGTTGGTCCCCTCGACGATGGGCAGCAGGTCGCGCTGCACGCCTTCCCGCGAGACGTCGGGTCCGCGCGAGCCTTCGCGGCCGGCGATCTTGTCGATCTCGTCGAGGAAGATCATGCCGCCCTGCTCGACGCGCTCGCGGGCCTCGCGGGCCACCAGGGCGCGGTCGATCAGCTTCTCGGCCTCCTGCTGGAGGATGATCTCGCGCGCCTCGGCCACCGAGACCTGCTGCTTCTTCTTGCGGCCGAAGAGGCCGGGCAGCATGTCCTTGATGTTCAGGCCGACCTCCTCGACCCCCTGGGGCGTGAACATCTCCAGGCTGGGGTAGGAGGACTCGTCGACCTCGATCTCGACCCGCCGGTGGTCGAGCGCGCCGGCGCGCAGCTTGTCGCGGAACTTCTCGCGGGTGGCGGCGAGGTCGTCCTCCTCCTCGTCGTTCTCCTGGCTGCGCAGGTAGCTGCTCACCGGCCGGGGCGGCACGAGGAGCTGGAGCAGGCGGTCCTCGGCGCGCAGGGCGGCGGCCTCGCGCACGGACTCGCGCTTCTCCTCCTTGACCATGGTGACGGCGATCTCGACCAGGTCGCGCACCATGGACTCGACGTCGCGGCCGACGTAGCCCACCTCGGTGAACTTGCTGGCCTCGACCTTGAGGAACGGCGCCTTGGCGAGGCGCGCCAGGCGGCGGGCGATCTCCGTCTTGCCCACGCCGGTCGAGCCGATCATCAGGATGTTCTTGGGCGCGATGTCCTCGGCGAGCTCCGGCGGGAGCTGCTGGCGGCGCCAGCGGTTGCGCAGCGCGATCGCCACCGCCCGCTTGGCCTGCTTCTGGCCCACGACATACTTGTCGAGCTCGGCGACGATCTGCCGCGGCGTCATGTTCTCGAGGACGACGGCACCGGTCGGAGCCTCGCTGGTCGTGTGGGTGGACGTCATCGAATCAGAGTTCCTCTACCGTCAAGCGGTCGTTCGTGAAGATGCAGATCTCGGCGGCGATTTTCATGGCCTCGCGGACGATCTGGTCCGCCGGCATGTCGGTGTGGCGCATCAGGGCGCGCGCCGCCGCCAGGGCGAAGTTCGATCCCGAGCCAATGGCCAGGACGATACCGTCCTCGTCGTCCGGCTGCACCAGCTCGCCCGTGCCGGTGACCAGGAAGCTCTTGTCCTTGTCGGTGACGATGATCACCGCCTCGAGCTGGCGCAGGGTCCGCTCGGTGCGCCAGTCCTTCGCCAGCTCGACCACCGACCGTTCCACATTGCCGCCGAACTCCTCCAGCTTGGCCTCCAGGCGGGTGAACAGGGTCAAGGCGTCGGCGCCTCCGCCCGCGAACCCCACCAGGATTTTTCCCTTGCCGGCCCGCCGCACCTTGCGCGCGCCGGTCTTCATCACCGTGCTCTGGCCCATCGTGACCTGGCCGTCGGCGGCCATGCAGACCTTGCCGTCCCGGCGCACCAGGAGCACCGTCGTCGAGTGAAACGTATCCTTCATGGGTCGGGCATTCTATAGCAACCCGGTCTCCAACTCCGATTCAAGCCCCCAGCGTTGTCAGGAAAGCCTCCGGATCGTCCGGAGTGACCACCAACCGCAGGTCGCCGGACTCCACGAGCACGGCGTTCGCGAGGTCGCTGGCATAGAGGTCGAATTCGCCCAGCAGGCGCGATTCGAAGCCGCCCGTGCCAGCCACCAGACCGCCGCTCGTCGCCAGCCGCTCCAGCGATCCGATCTCCTCCGGCGTCAGCCGCCGCGCCTCGGCGCCGGCGATGGGGAAGCGCTCGTGCCGGCGGCGCATCTGCACGGTCAGGGAATTGATCCCGTTCCCCCTCTCCCCAACCCTCTCCCCCGTGCCGGGGGAGAGGGAGCTGCCCTTGGACCTCTGCGACAGCTCCAGCCACAGGGGGTCCAGGTCACCGCTCATCCGCCAGGCGGTCCAGGGGACCAGGGCCACGAGCAGCGCGAAGATCCCGGGGAAGAGCCGGCCGGCGGCGATCGTGGCGATCCCGACCCCCGCCATGAGGACGGTCAGGCCGACGAGCAGCCGGCGCAGCCGGAGCCGGCTCCGGAGGACCGCGCCTCCGGCCGTGCAGGGGAAGCGCTGCAGGGTCATTCCGCCTTGCGGGCGCGGGGGTGGGCCCCGCGGTAGACGTCGAGCAGGCGCTCGACCTCCAGGTGGGTGTATTTCTGGGTGGTGGAGAGCGAGCTGTGGCCGAGCAGCTCCTGGATGGTGCGCAGGTCGGCGCCGTTCTCCAGGAGGTGGGTGGCGAAGGTGTGGCGCAGGGTGTGGGGATGGACGCCGCGCGCCACGGCGGCGCTGTCCACCCAGCGGTCGAGGATGTTGCGCACCGCCCGGTCGCTGAGCCGGCCGCCGCGGAAGTTGAGGAGGACCGGGTCGTCCTCGTCGTTCCACGGCCCGCCCCGGGCGCGCACCTCTTCCCAGGCGTCCAGCCAACCTTTGAGGGCCTCCTGGGCGGGCCGGCCGAACGGCACCATGCGCTCCTTGCGGCCCTTGCCCATGACGCGCAGGACGCGGGCGGAGAGGTCGATGTCCCGCCAGTCGAGGCCGACCAGCTCGCTGACCCGCAGGCCGGCGGCATAGAGCAGCTCCAGGATGGCCCGGTCGCGAAGCGTGAGAGCGGTATCTCCCGAAGCGCCGTCGGCGCCCGCCTTCGGCGCTTCGAGGAGGTTCTCGACCTCGCCGGGCCGGAGGTGGCGGGGCAGGGTCTTCGGCACCTTCGGCGTCCTGACCGACTGCGCCGGGTTGGCGGCCAGGATGCCCTCGCGGCAGGCGTACCGGAACAGGCTGCGCACCGCGGCGAGCGCCCGGCCCTGGCTGCGCTTGGCGAGGCCGTCCCGGGTCATGGCCGCCAGGAACGAGCGCACGGCGAGCGGGTCCACGTCCGCGGGCCGGATCGCGTCCGGCTCGACTCCCAGGAAGTCCTGGGACAGGAACTGGAGGAACTTCAGGAGGTCGCCCTCGTAGGCCCGCAGCGTGTTGGGCGAGACGTTGCGCTCGTCCTGGAGGTGCTCCAGGTAGCGGTGGATGAGGGCCCTCACACCGGCACCTCGCTCATCGCGGACACCACATTGCGCTCCGCCCACGCCGCCAGCTCGGCATGGGCGCGATCGGCATAGGCGGCGCGGCGGTCGGCCTTTTTGAACCGCGCCTCCAACTCGGCGAACAGGCCGTAGTTGACGTTCGCCGGCTGGAAGTGCTTCGGGTCCGACTCGGTGAGGTGCCGGGCGAGCGCGCCGAGCGCCGTGGTCGGCGGGAAGGGCTCGGGCGTCCGGCCCTGCCGTTCGAGGGAGAGATAGAGACCGATGGCGAGGCCCGTGGCCGCCGACTCCAGGTAGCCCTCGACGCCGGTGATCTGGCCGGCGAGGCGCACCCGCGGCTCCGCCTTGACGTGGTAGAGCCGGTCGAGGTGGACCGGCGAATTGACGAAGGTGTTGCGGTGGATCTGTCCGAAGCGCACGAAGCGGGCGTTTTCAAGGCCCGGGATCATCCTGAGCACCCGCTCCTGCTCGCCCCACTTCATGCGCGACTGGAAGCCGACCAGGTTGAGCTGGCTCTTGGCGAGGTTCTCCTGCCGGAGCTGCACCACGGCGTACGGCCGGCGGCCGTCGGGCGTGTGGAGACCGACCGGCTTCATGGGGCCGTACCGGAGGGTGTCCACGCCGCGGCGGGCCAGCTCCTCGATCGGCAGGCAGCCCTCGAAGAAGATCGCCTTCTCGAACTCGTGCGGCACCACCACCTCGGCCTCCGACACCGCCTGGTGGAAGGCGAGGTACTGCTCTCTGTCGAGCGGCGCGTTCAAGTAGTCCGCGCCGTCGCCCTTGCCGTAGCGCGACTGCCAGAAGAGCTTCGAGGAGTCGAGGCTGTCGCCTTCCACGATCGGCGCGATGGCGTCATAGAAGTAGAGGTACTCGCCGCCGAGGAGCTCCTTGAGCACGGCCGACATGGCGTCCGAGGTCAGCGGCCCGGTGGCCAGGATCACCTCGCCCTCCGGGAGCGCCGTCACCTCCTCGCGCCGCAGCTCGATCCACGGGTGGGATTCGATCGCCGAGTTGATCCGCTGGGCGAAGCGGTCGCGGTCCACGGCGAGCGCGCTCCCGGCGGGCACGGCTGCGGCGCGGGCCGAGCCGATGACGAGCGATCCGAACGCCTCCATCTCCCGCTTGAGCAGGCCGGCGGCGTGAAGCGGGTCGTCGCTGCGCAGCGAGTTGCTGCACACCAGCTCGGCCAGGTCGCCGGTCCGGTGCGCCGCCGTGGGCCGGGCCGGCCGCATCTCGTGCAGCACGACCTCGCACCCGCGCTCCGCGAGCTGCCAGGCGCACTCGGTGCCGGCGAGCCCGCCGCCGACGACATGGACCGGTCGCGTCATGGGCGCGATTGTAGCGGAAGCCTACTCCCAGACGGCGTGGGGGTAATGATCGCGGATGTTCCGGTCGCGAGTCACGAGAGGCGCTTCCCGAAGCGCCGCCTGGGCGACGAGGATGCGGTCGAAGGGATCGCGGGTCCAGTGCTGGTCGAGAGCGGCTCCGATGATCGGAGGGAACGGCTGATCGCAGACCTTGAGCCCGATCGCATCCTCCAGAGACTCGACGACCACCTGCGCCGGATCGGCCGTGCGCCGGATTTCATGGAGGTACTGGAGCTCGAGCACCACGGCGGGCGAGATCAGGAGGTCGTTCTCGTCCAACAGCTTCCGTGCTGCAGGAGGGAAGAGATCGACCCGCCCGGCGAACAGCCAGGCGACGACGTGGGTGTCGAGGTAGATCAGGGCCGCCACTCTCCGGACCAGTCCAGATGAACCAGGTCCTCGGCGTCCGAAAGCAGGTAGGGGCGCGGCTTCAGGTTGTCGAGCTTGCTCCGGGGCTCGACCGGGACGATCCGGAGCAGCTTGCCGTTTCGCTCGATCTCGACCGGAATGCCCGTATCGAGGACCTGGTCCAGGATCCGGTAGATGTTTTCGCGCAACTGCGAGGGTTTGACTGGCATTCGGGCTCCTTCCTGCCGGGGGACCAAGCCTACGCCGGACCCGTACGCCCGTCAACCTGGGGGCGTACGGGTCGGCTTCCACTCCTCAGCATCCGGCGAGGAAATGGGCCCGGAAGAACACGGTCCAGTCCTCGGCGAAGTCGTACAGACCCCGGAGCTCCGTCCCGACTCGGTAGGCCTCGCTCATTGTCCACCCCCCGCCGGGAAGGCGAGCCAGTTTGACGTGAGCCCCTTCACGAAATCTCCCATGGCCTTCAGATTCCGGCCCAGCTCATACAGAGTGCTCATCGTTTTCTCCTGTTTTCAGATAGACGCAGGCTCTAGAGGACGCGCTCGAACGGCAGCCAGGGGCTCTGGGTGCCTTGCTGCAGGTCGCATTTCGAGTCCAGCGCGGTCCACTTCAACTCGAACTTGTTCTGGGAGATGAAGCGGATCTCGAAGCTCATCTTCGTATCGCAACGGTTCCTGCCGTCCCGGCGATCGATCCTGTGCTCGAAGGTGCCCTGGATCCTGGATGCCTCGGTGAAGCGTCCGTTGATCAGATGGGCGAAATCCGGGTTCACGTTGACGCCGACGATCTCGTTGCCGAGTTGGATGAACTGGAATTGGCGGCTGTCGGTCAGGGACGTCCAGATTCCCGTGAGGTCGAAGTCCTGGCAGAAGCCCGGTGTGCGGCACAGGAGGAGCTCGATCTCGCTGATGTGGGGGAACACGGAGCCGCGCTCGATGCGGAGGCGGTTGCTCCCCTTGACGAGGGGCAGCACGGCCTGGGCTTCGAACCAGCGCTGATTCACGGCATTCCAGCCGCCGGTGGGGTTCGCCAGCGCCTGCGGCTCCACGAGCTGGCCGTTCAGCAGGACCCGCACCGGCCGGGCCTCGAGCGCCGCGGCCTTGATGTCGAGCCGGTAGGTCCCGCCGCAATCCGAGAGGATCTCGTACTCGACGGCATTGGGCCGGTCGCCATACGGGGCGCCGTTGTGGAGCACCAGGCCGGCATCCTGGAGCTCGGCGGCGAAGACGGCGTTGACGATCTCCTTGGGCTGGTCGAGCGGCAGGTGGTACGAGCTTCTGGGGTAGCAGGGAAGCGTCTGGGCCATGCCCGCTCCGGCAATCAGGAAGCACACGACGACAAGACAGACTGCATGGACAGGCGTGTTGGCACGCATGGAGGTCTCCTCTCCGCTCTTTCGCGTTGGGTCGCCTTGCGCCGGGCAACCGCATGAACGATGGGAGGAGGGGCTTTCCCTCACCGGACGGCGAGGGTCTTTGTTCCCGGCGCGGCAGGAAAGGTTCCCGGAAGGCGCCGTTTTGAGCCTCTCAACGAGGTCGTTGAGCCTCTCCTTGGACTCGACGGGCCTCTCATCGAGCTCGACGAAGGTCTCGTGAAGGTCGATGAGCCTCTCGTCGGACTCGACGAGACGCTCGTCAGGTCATCGAGACGCTCGTGAAGGTCGATGAGCCTCTCGTTGGACTCGATGAGCCTCTCATCAAGGTCGTCGAGTCTCTCATCAAGGTCGTCGAGCCTCTCAACGAGGTCAATGGGCCTCTCGTTGAGCTCGGCGAGGGTCTCGTGAGAGTCGATGAGCCGCTCGTCGAGGTCACGGAGCTTCCGTCGATCTCGATGAGCCTCTCGTTGAAGCCGATGCGTCGCTCGATGGGCTCGTCGAGGCTCTCGCCTACCGCCCCTCCGCCATCCGCAGCCCGATGACGCCGAGGAGGATCAGGGCGAGCGAGACCAGGCGGAAGGCGGTGCGCGGCTCGTCGAGGAAGAGGATGCCGAAGAGCGCGGTGCCGGCGGCTCCGATGCCGACCCAGACGGCGTAGGCGGTGCCGGTCGGGAGGGTCTTCAGGGTCTGGCTCAGGAGGTAGAAGCTGGCGACCATCGCGGCCAGGGTGAGCAGGCTCGGTCCGGGCTTCGTGAAGCCCTCCGTCCTCTTCAGGGTCACGGCCCAGACGATCTCCAGCAGGCCCGCGACGATCAGCCAGAACCAGGCCATCCAGTCAATCCTCCCAGGAGAACTTGTCGTCGTCGGACCTCGGCTCCGTCTTCCAGGCCGCCCGGTAGACCTGGGCCGCCGGCTTGAGACGCTCCTCGATCGCCCGGCGGACCTCCAGGCTGTCCGGCAGCGGCCGGACGACCTTGCGCGGCGCGTCGAGGAGGGCGCTCAGGTCGAGGCCTTCCGCGTTCGCACCCTTGTGCTCCACATAGACCATCACCGGGTCCGGCGCGACCCAGCGCTCCTCCAGCGACCGCAGCGCCGCCCAGAGGCCCGGGGTGTCCACGGACCAGACGCGGTCCTCGGAGCCCGACGGCTGGAAGCCCTCCACCTCCAGCGGCTCGCCGGGGAGCTGGATCGACAGGGGAGCGGGGAACGGGTCGTAGACCAGGTGGGAGAGCTCGTCGATCGACCGGTCCTGGCCCTTCGGGATCAGCAGGACGTCGAGGACCTCCGTCATGGCCTCCTGGACGCGGTCGACCCGCTTCTGCTCCTCGGCGGAGAGCTGTGGCTCTTCCTCGCCTCCGGCCTGCGCTTCCTCTTCCTTGAGGACGTCCCCGAAGAGGGCCTGCATGCAGGCCTCGGCGCGGGCGGGGTTGTCCTCCAGCCAGTCGTAGAGGTCGGCGGTGGCCGCCAGGTACTCGGCGACGTCGGCCGACCAGCCGTCGAGGATCCGTTCCAGGTCCTTCCTCTGCTTGCGCGTGGCCTGGGAGGGGGCGCCGGGCACGACCGTCAGCTCGGCCGTGCCGTCCTCCCGCACCTCGTAGGTGACGGCGAGCGCCGTGTCGGCGAAGACGCTGCGCAGCCGGGCTGGGTCGTCGAGCGCGACCGAGCGCCTGGCGCCGGTGAGGAGGCCGAGGTGCTTCTCCCAGGAGAAGCGCTCGGCCGCCGGCTCGGCCGCGGCGAAGCGCTGCGCCCAGGGGTCCAGGCTTTCGAGGAGGTCGTGGCGGAGGTCGGACAGCCGGCGGTCGAGGGCCGGGTTCGTCTCGCCCTGGGCCAGGGGATCGAGCTCGACCGCGCTGGTCACGATCGCCAGGCCGTCCGGCAGGAAGCGGAGGCGGACGCTCTCCCGGACCGGAGGGTCGAAGCAGGCGGCGAGACCGAGAAGGCCTATGAGGAGGACGATCTGGCGAGGCCTGCGCATCCGGGCATTATAGGTGGCCCCCTACGCCTCCACGTCCTCGATGTGCTTGCAGCCTTCCGTGTTGCAGATGTACTGCGTGCCGGCCTTCTTGGTGACCTTCTCCAGGAGGAAGCTGGCGCCGCACTCGGGACAGGCCTTGGCGACCGGCTTCTTCCACAGCGAGGCCTTGCAGTCCGGGTAGCGGCTGCAGGACCAGAAGGTCTTGCCGCGCCGCGAGCGCTTCTCCATCATCTCGCCCTTGCCGCACTCGAAGCAGGTCACGCCGGTCGGCTTCGGCGGCTCCGGCTTGGGGCCGGTCTTGCGGATGTTCTTGCACTCCGGATAGCCGGTGCAGCCGTAGAACGTGCCGAAGCGGCTGCGCTTGAGCGCCATCGGCCGGCCGCACTCCTCGCAGGGCGGGATCTGCTCCTCGGCCGCCGCCTCGCCGTCGGCTCCGTCGCCGGCCGCGGGCGAGGTGGGTGCGGGCTCCTCCAGGTTCCGGGTGTAGGTGCAGTCCGGATAGTTGCTGCAGGCCACGAAGGCGCCGAAGCGGCCGAAGCGGATGCGCAGCGGCGCGCCGTCCTGGGGACAGACCTCGTCCATGGGCAGGCCGTCCCGCTTCACGTTCGGGAAGGTCTCGCCGGCCGTCTCGAGATCGCGGCTGAACTTCGCGTCGAACTCCGCCACCGCCCGCTTCCACTCGATCTTGCCGTCCTCGATCTCGTCGAGCTGCTCTTCGAGAGCCGCGGTGTAGCCCTCGTTCAGGATGTCGTTGAACCCGCTCTGGAGGAGCTGGTTGACCAGCCGGCCCAGGGCCGACGGCCGGAAGCGGCCCTCCTGCTTCTCGGCGTACTCGCGGTCCGACAGCGTCGAGAGGATCGTGGCGTAGGTCGAGGGCCGGCCGATGCCGTTCTCCTCCAGCGCCTTGACCAGGGTCGCCTCGCTGTACTGCGCCGGCGGCTGGGTGAACTTCTGCTCGGAGAGCACCCGCAGCGCCTTGAGCGTCTGGCCCTCGCGCAACGGCGGCAGGGTGGCGGCGGCGCCGTCCTCCTCGCCGTTCCCGCCGTTCCCGTTCGGCTCCTCGTCGGCGGCCTCGCGATAGACGGCGAGGAAGCCGGGGCTCTTCATCACCCGGCCGGTGGCGCGCAGCACGTAGGGGCCGTTCTCGATGTCCACCTGGGTGACGTCGAACACCGCCGGCTTCATCTGGGAGGCCAGGAAGCGGTCCCAGATCAGCTTGTAGAGCTTGAAGTCGTCGGCCGAGAGGAAGTCTCGGACCGCGTCCGGCGGCAGGTCGAAGGTGGTGGGGCGGATGGCCTCGTGGGCGTCCTGCGCACCCTTCTTCGACGGGTAGACGTTGACCTTCTCGGGCACCGCGTCCGGCCCGTAGGTCGAGCCGATGACCTCGCGCACCGCGACGAGAGCCTCGTCGGCGACGCGGGTGGAGTCGGTGCGCATGTAGGTGATCAGGCCGATGGCGCCGCGGTCGCCGACCTCCCGGCCTTCGTAGAGGCCCTGGGCGAGCGCCATCGTCCGCTTGACCGAGAAGCCGAACCGCTTCGCCGCCTCCTGCTGGAGACGGCTGGTGATGAACGGTGCCGACGGACGCTGGCGGGACTCCTTGCGGTCGACCTTGCCGACCTTGAAGGCCCCGCCCTCCAGGGCGCGGACGATCTTCGCCGCGTCCTCGCCGTTGCCGACCTCGGCCTTCTTCCCGTCGATGCGCAGGAGGCGGGCGTTGAACGGCGGCGGCTGGTCGGCCTGGAGGTCGGCGCCGAGGATCCAGTACTCCTCCGACACGAAGGCCTCGATCTCGTCCTGGCGCTCGCAGACCATCTTGAGCGCCACGGACTGCACGCGGCCGGCGGAGAGCCCCTGCTTGACCTTCTCCCAGAGCAGCGGCGACAGGCGGAAGCCCATCATGCGGTCGAGCACGCGGCGGGCCTGCTGGGCGTCGACCTTGTTGATGTCGATCTCGCCCGGGTTCTCCAGGGCCTGGAGCACGGCGCGGCGGGTGATCTCGTTGAAGGTGACCCGGCGGACGGCCTCGGGGTCCTTGTCCAGGACCTCGGCGATGTGCCAGGCGATGGCCTCCCCCTCGCGGTCGGGGTCGGGGGCGAGGTAGACCATCTCGGCCTTCTTCGCCGCCTGCCGGAGCTTCTGGACGACCTCCTTCTTGGCCGTGAGGACCTGGTAGCGGGGCTCGAAGTCGGGACCGATCCCGATGTCCTTCTTCCCCTTGACCAGGTCGCGGATGTGGCCGAGCGAGGCTTCGACGGTGAAGTCGCGGCCCAGGAATTTCTTCAGGGTCCGGCTCTTGGCAGGGCTTTCGACGATCAGCAGGTTTTTCGCCATGGCGGTCTGTCTCAACGCCGGTGAGGGCGTCTTCTATTTCTTTGGCCTGAGGCGCTCCTCTGGGCAGGCCGGGGACACTAGCACCGGTCCGTCCGGCCCCGCAAGGACCCTCGCGGCGGGTTGTCTCTCATTCGCTTCAACAACGGCGAATTCCCGGTTGTCCTCGTTACCTGCCGTACAGTCCTCCGGCTGTACGCCTGACCAGGCCGGCCAGCTCCAGCTCGAGCAGGGCTCCGAGCACCTGGTCGACCGCGAGGCCGGTGGCCTCGGCGAGCTCCTCCGGGGCCCGCTGGGAGCCGGCGGCGAGCGCGGACAGGACGTCTCCGGGCGGGCCGGGCGGCGGGGGCGGCTCCGGCCCGGCAGGCGTCTCCAGGAGAGGAAGAGAACGCGGACCGGGGCCTGAACGGGGGACGACTGTTTCGAGGATCTCGCGCGGGTGCTGGACCAGGGCGGCGCCGTCGCGGATCAGGGAGTTCGGTCCGAGCGAGCGCTCGTCGAAGATCCGGCCCGGCACGGCCCAGACCTCGCGGCCGAGGTCGAGCGCGTGCTTCGCGGTGACCAGCGAGCCCGACTTGGCCGTGGCCTGGACGACCAGCGTGCCGGCCGCGAGCGCGGCGATCACCCGGTTGCGCACCGGGAAATGCCAGGACCGGGGGCCGGCGTCGCAGGGGAACTCCGAGACCAGGGCGCCGCGCGCCGCGATCTCCCGGCCGAGAGCGGCGTGGCCGGCGGGGTAGTCGATCCCCAGGCCGCAGCCCAGGACGGCGACCGTCCGGCCGCCCCCGCCGATACCGGAGGCGAGCGCGCCGCGGTGGGCCGCCGCGTCCACGCCGCGGGCGAAGCCGGACACGACCGTCACCCCGGCCTCGGCCAGGGCGCGGGCGAAGAGCTCGGCCACTTCCCTTCCATAGGAGTCGGCCTTGCGGGAGCCGACCATGGCCACGGCGGGACCGCCGGGGATCTCGCCGCGGACCGCGAGGACTGGCGGCGGCAGTGGGAGCTGGCGCAGGGCGGCCGGGTAGTCCGGGCCCGTGGCGAGGACGAGCCGGGCGCCGAGCCGCTCGGCTGCGGCCAGCTCCCGGGCGGCGGCGTCCTCGACCTCCCGCGGCCGGCCGGCGAGCGCGAGGGCGCGCTCCATCTGGGCTTCGGGGACGCCGACGGCGCGGGCGAGGTCGGCGGCCGGCTCAGAGGAGCCGAGCCAGCGGTCGATCTCCCGGGCCATGCGGTAGAGGGCCGGCCGCGACAGGCGGGGCTGGGTGTTCAGGGCGATGAGCAGGGCGCTTTTTTGCGGGTGATTCAGGGCACACCTCCGTCAGGGTCTCTCCTATACCCATATAGAGACGGAAAACGGGCCTCGAATGTCATCAGCCGCCGCGCATGTATATACTAGGCCCCTCGGAGATTGGGCGATCATGCTCACCCCGTCGTTGTGGAGGGCCGGACCCTTCCGATGCGCAACCCCATCCTGAAGCGTGCGGCAACCTTCTCCCTCTTCCTGGCGGTCGTCCTGGCCGCGTGTGGCAGCCGGTACGGCAAAGTCAACCAGCCTTCCTCCCAGCTCGCGTTCGGCGTCGAGATGGCGCGCCGCGGCCTGTGGAGCGAGGCGCTGTTCCGGTTCCACCAGGCGGAGGGCCTCGACCCGCGCAACCCGCGGGTCCTGAACAATCTCGGCGTGGCCTACGAGGCCACGGGCGAGTACGAAAAGGCGCTCGGCTATTACAAGCAGGCCCTGCAGATCGATCCGAACAATCGGGAGCTACGTGCCAATTACGGCCGTTTCGTGGAGTTCTATCAAGCGTTCCAGGGCAAGGAGGGCAAGGACAAGAGGACCAGCGGGAGCCCGCCGGCCGGATCGGCCGCTTCGCCCGGGGGGGCAACCCCGACGGTAGGGGCGCCGCCCGCGACCGCGCCGCCGCCCGGGCCGGGTGTTCCGGCTCCGGTGGCTCCGCCGTCGGCGATCCCGGAGCCGGAGGACACCCCTCCGGACGCGATGCCCACGCCGCCGCCCGGCTGAGGCGGGGAGCGTCAGGCCTCATCGCTCGGTCCTATCTTTTGCTTGGAGGTTCGTAAGATGAAGCACTCCCGCTCCTGGCCCCTGGCGGCGCTTTTGGTGACCGCCGCGATGGCCGCCCTGCCCGTCCCCGCGTCCGCCTCCAGCGTCGAGGTGAAGCTGCAGCTTCCGCAGCGCGCCCGCCTCAACCTGCAGGGACGCAACTCCATCGCCGTCGCCCCCTTCCTGGTCGTGACCCAGGAAGCCGAGGGGGCCGACCGGCTGCAGGGACGCGACATCGACGTCCGCAAGGAATTCGAGCGCTACCTGCTCAAGATCCTGCGCCGCGAGACCGAGCTCAAGATCATCGAGCCCGGCCCGGTCGACTACCCCGTCTACGACTTCACCCAGCTCGCCAAGCAGCAGGACTTCTGGCGTG
Source organism: Acidobacteriota bacterium (assembly GCA_040349255.1). Classification (GTDB taxonomy): domain Bacteria; phylum Acidobacteriota; class Thermoanaerobaculia; order Multivoradales; family UBA5704; genus DATMER01. Next base: position 19,677 of record JBEQUE010000047.1, read on the forward strand.
CCCTGGGAGAGCGCACCCAGGCCGACCTCATCCTGGCGGGCGGCCTCGACTTCGACATCCAGGACCGCTCCGGCTACCAGATGCAGGAGTACGTCTCGCCGTTCAACGGCCGGACCTACTACCGGCAGGTCCTGGTCGAGCAGACCGGCTTCGAGTACGACATCCTGATGCAGGTGTACGACGGCCACACCGGCGACCTCCTGTACCAGGACAACTTCAAGGATTTCCAGAGCTTCGAGGGGGAGGGCACCGACCCCCTGGCCGGCATGTTCGAGAACCTTCTGTCGCTCGAGGACCGCATCCTCAACGTGTTCACCCAGAAAGAGGTGGAGGCCACGCGCCTCCTGTTCACCCAATAGGGCGCAAAGGAGCTCCCCTTGATCCGTCTATCGAGCCGACTCTCCGTCGCCGGCCTGGCGCTGCTCGGGGCGTTGCTGCCGCTGAGCGCCGCCTTCGGCCAGGCGTCTCCCCAGTGGTACGGCCAGGGCTTTGGCAAGAACAAGATCCAATACCGGGACTTCGACTGGCAGATCTACCGCTCCCCGCACTTCAACGTCTACTTCTACAAGGAGGAGGAGCCGGCGCTCCAGAAGGTGGTCTCCTTCGCGGAGAGCGCCTACGACCAGCTCTCCCGGGGCTTCAACTTCCAGATCAAAGACCCGATCCCGATCATCTACTACGGCACGCACTCGGCGTTCGAGCAGAACAACATCATCCTCAACTTCATCCCCGAGGGCGTCGGCGCCTTCGCCTCGCCGGCCCGCTTCCGCATGGTGCTGCCGATCGACATGCCGGACGGCGAGCTCATGGAGCTGCTCCTCCATGAGATGACCCACATCTTCGAGTACCACATGCTGTTCCAGGGCAGCGTGGCCAAGGCCGTGGCCACCGCGCCCCCGACCTGGTTCATGGAGGGCCTCGCGTCCTACATGGCCAAGGACGAGACCGCGCGCGACAAGATGTTCCTGCGCGACGCGGTGGTCAACGACAACATCCCGCCGATCAGCCGGGTCGACTTCCAGGGCTTCTTCGCCTACCGCTTCGGCCACGCCGTGTTCGACTTCATCGAGGAGCGCTGGGGCCGCGACGGCTTCCTCGACTTCCTCTACGAGATCCGCAACACGGTGGGCTCGCGGCCCGACCGCGCCGTCCAGCGCGCCTTCAAGCTGGAGCCCGAGGAGTTCGACATCGAGTTCCGCCGCTGGCTGCGCAAGAAGTACCTGCCGCAGCTCGTCGAGACCGGCGAGCCGAGCGACTTCGGCCGCCTGTTCCGCGTCGCGGAGCAGGGCGACGGCGGCAACAGCCGCGAGACCTCGCCCACGGCCTCGCCCTCGGGCGACCTGGTGGCCGCGGTCAGCGTCGCCTCCGGCGACGTGGACGTCGTCCTCTTCGACACCCGCAAGCGGCGGCAGATCCGCAACCTGACCAAGGGCTACTCCAACGAGTACCAGTACCTGGTGGCCCAGGAGACCTACCTCGGCCGCCTGATGGGGCGCGACATCTCCTTCTCGCCGGACGGCAACTCCATCGCCGTCTTCGCCAAGCGCGAGAAGGCGCGCAGCCTGCTGCTCCTCGACGTCCTCAACGGCGGCATCCGCGAGATGATCGACCTGGACGACCTCGAGCAGCCGCTCGCCCCGGCCTTCAGCCCGGACGGGAAGAAGCTCGCCTTCTCGGCCTGGCGCAACAACCGGTTCGACATCTACATGCTCGACCTGGAGAGCCGGGAGATCACCAACTTCACCAACGACGAGATCTACGACGGCGCGCCGGTCTTCTCGCCGGACGGCAAGGCGATCACGATGGTCTCGGTGGTGGGCAACGGCTACGGCAAGCTCTTCCGGGTCGACCTGGACAAGCCCGGCCAGCGCTACCAGCTCACCAGCGGCGACTCGAACGAGAACGACCCGGTCTACTCGCCCGACGGCAAGCGCGTCTACTTCACCTCGGACCGCGACGGCCGGGACAACATCTACAGCCTCGACCTGGCCTCGGGCGAGGTCAAGCAGCATACCAACGTGGTGACCGGCGCCTTCATGCCGACCGTGCTCAAGGACATGGAAGAGGGCGAGCGCCTGGTCTTCACCGGCTTCTGGAAGGGGACCTTCGGCCTCTACGTCACCAACGTGGACGAGCCGGTCAAGGAGCCCACCCGGGAGGCCGTGCCGGTCGAGCCCGCCCAGGCCCAGGACCTGCCGCGCTTCGAGCCCGATATCCAGGTGACTCTGGATGACGCCAACCGCGACACCTACGGCGGCTTCAAGTTCTTCCTGGAGGACGCGCAGGCCTACGCCGGCGTCGAGGACCAGATCTACACCGGCCGCGTCCTGCTCACCTTCTCGGACTACCTCGGCAACCGGCGCATCCTGGCCGACCTGAGCTCGGTGTCGAGCTTCCAGAACTTCGACATCCTCTACGCCGACTTCACCAACCGGCTGCAGTGGCAGGTCCACCTCTTCGACGAGCGGCAGTACTACGTCCAGTCGGACTTCCTGCGCAACCGGCCGGACCGGATCGAGACCGCGATCCAGCAGACCGGGGTCATCGGCTCGCTGGTCTACCCCTTCACCTTCTACACCCGGGCCGAGATCGGCGGCGGCTATCTCTACCGGAAGCTCAACTACCCGGTGACCAGCGAGGACCCGGAAACGGGCGAGGACCGGGTCGACTTCATCTCCTTCACCGACGACTTCCCGCTGGTGACCGGCGCCCTGATCGGCGACTCGGCCGGCTTCGCGAGCTACGGACCGATCGCGGGACGGCGCTGGCGCTTCGACATCCTCTACGCGCCGGACCTCGACGAGGGCGGCGCCCTGGTGGAGAGCGCCGACATCGACTTCCGGCAGTACTTCGCGGTGACCCAGCGCAGCAACCTGGCCTTCCGCGCCTTCGTCGGCGCCAACGATGGGAACCGGCCGGGCCCGATCTACCTCGGCGGCATGGACACCCTGCGCGGCGTCGGCTACCGCACCCTGACCGGCGACCGGGCGTTCTTCACCAACGCCGAGTACCGCTTCCCGCTCATCGACCTGGTGGCCACGCCGGTCCTCGCCTTCCAGGGCATCCGCGGCGTGATCTTCCTCGACGTCGGCGGCGTCTGGTACAACGACTTCGAGAGGTTCGACTTCTACGACTCCGACACCGGCCGGCTCCGGGACGGCATCGCCGCCTATGGCTGGGGCGTGACCATCCGGTTCCTCGGCTTCGACCTGAACTGGGACTTCGCCCAGAGGTGGGATCTCAAGGACAAGCTCGACAGCCGGACCTCGTTCTGGATCGGCACCCGGTTCTGATCCCATTCCCCCTCTCCCCAACCCTCTCCCCCGTGCCGGGGGAGAGGGGGTCTTCCTTCATCCATGACTCCTGATACAATCCTTGCTATATATGCGGATTCACGTCCTTGGCGGCTACGGCGGCGAAAGCCGGGAGCACAGGATGACGAGCCTGCTTGTCAACGGCCGCATCGCTCTCGACGCCGGTTCCCTCTCCCAGGTCCTGTCGGTCGATCAGCAGGTCGAGGTGCACTCGATCCTGCTCAGCCACTCGCACATGGACCACACGAACTCCCTCCCGTTCTTCATCGAGAACGTCTACGGCAAGAGCGAGAAGGCGATCGACATCCACGCCTCCGGCGCCACGGTCTACGCCATCCGCAAGTACCTGTTCAACAACTCGACCTGGCCGGACTTCACCCGCCTGCCCAACCACCTGCTGCCGGCCATGCTCTTCCACGAGTTCGAGAGCGAGGCGCCGTTTACGCTCGACGGCGTCACCTTCACGCCGATCCCGGTGGACCACCTGGTGCCGACCCACGGCTTCCTGATCGAGCAGAACGGCTCCGCGGTCCTCTGGTCGAGCGACACCGGGCCCACGCACCGGCTCTGGGAGATCGCGAACCGCACCCCGAACCTCCGGGCGGTCTGCATCGACACCAGTTTCGACAGCTCGCTCCAGCCGATCGCGGACGTCTCGCTCCACCTGACGCCGCAGACCCTGGAGTCCGAGCTGCGCAAGCTGGAGAAGAGGGTCCCGATCCTGCTCCATCACCTGAAGCCGCCGTGCGTGGAGCGCATCAAGGAAGAGGTCCGGAAGCTGAACAACCCGGACATCGATTTCCTGGAGCAGGGGAAGGAGTACAGCTTCTAGTAGCCGGCTGACAGCCAGACCCCAAGGGTGGTACCCTCTGACGGTGGCGCCCTACTTCGTCGAGCAGCAAGGCCTCCTGGATTTCGGAGAGCCCGTGGCGTCTCCGGTCCGCCCCCGGATCGCCTCCGGTCCGCCGCTGCGGATCGGGGTTCTCGGCTCGGGCAGCGGCGGCAACTCGGTGGTCGTCGAGTCGGGGCCGCACCGGATCCTGATCGACGCCGGGTTCTCCTGCCGCGAGCTGGTGCGGCGGATGAAGAAGCTCGACTTCGATCCGTCCACCCTGAGCGCTCTTCTCCTGACCCATGAGCACGTGGACCACTGCCGGGGCGCGGACCGCTTTGCGCGCAAGTACAAGCTCCCGGTCCACGCCACGCGCGGCACGTTCCGCGGCGCGCGGCTCGGCGAGGAGGCGATCCGGTCGGCGGTGGTGCTGCGCTCCGGCGAGCCGTGCGAGGTGGCCGGCTTCCGGGTCGAGCCGTTCGAGCTGCCGCACGACGCGAGCGAGCCGGTGGGCTTCCTGGTGGAAGACCCCTGCGGGCGGCGGATCGGCCTGGTCGCCGACCTCGGCTGCCGCACCGGTCTCGCCTGGGGCCGGCTGAAGGAACTGGACGTCCTGCTGATCGAGACCAACCACGATCTCGACATGCTGCGCAACGGGCCGTATCCTTGGAGCCTCAAGCAGCGGATCGCCGGGCGGCACGGTCACCTTTCGAACCGCGACGCCGCCGACGGCCTTCCGGAGCTGATGACCGACCGCCTGCGCTGCGTGGTCCTGTACCACCTCTCCGAGACCAACAACCTCCCCGCCCTGGCCGCCGCGGCCGTGGGGGAGGTCCTCGACCGGGAGCGGTGCTCCGCGCGCATGGTGGTCTCCGAGCAGGACCACCCCTCTCCCTGGCTGGAGGTGAACCTTTGAAGGCACGAGTGACCGTCTATCCGCGCCGCGAGATCCTCGACCCCCAGGGCAAGGCGATCCGCGACGCGCTGTCCCGGGTGGGCTTCGCGGGCGTCGAGGACGTGCGCGCCGGCAAGAGCTTCGAGATCCGCCTGGCGACCGAGGACCCCGAGAACGCGGGCCGCGAGCTGCGCGAGATGTGCGAGAAGCTGCTCGCCAACACCGTGGTCGAGGACTACGCGGTGGAGCTCCTGCCATGAAAGCCGGCGTCGTCGTCTTCCCGGGCAGCAACTGCGACCACGATGCCTATCACGTGCTCAAGCACGTGCTCCACCAGGACGTGGAGTTCCTCTGGCACCAGGAGGACGATCTCAAGGGGAGCGACCTCGTCGTGATCCCGGGCGGCTTCTCCTACGGCGACTACCTGCGGGCCGGCGCCCTGGCCGCGCTGTCGCCGGTCATGGCCGCGGTCAAGCGCCACGCCGAGGCCGGCGGGCTGGTGCTCGGCATCTGCAACGGCTTCCAGATCCTCCTGGAGGCCGGCCTGCTGCCCGGCGCCATGCGGCGCAACCAGGGCCTCCGCTTCCAGTGCCGGGACGTCTTCCTCCGGGTCGAGCGCAACGACCTGCCGTTCACCCGGGGATATGAGATTGGCCAGATCCTCCGCATCCCGATCGCCCACGCCGAAGGGAACTACGAGGACTCCCACGGGAAGCTCGACCGGCTCGAAGCCGCCCGCCAGGTGGTGTTCCGCTACGTGGCGCCGGACGGCTCGCCGGCTACGGACGCGATCTGGAACCCGAACGGCTCGGCGCGGGCCATTGCCGGAATCTGCAACGAGCGCGGCAACGTGCTCGGCATGATGCCGCACCCGGAGCGCTGCTCCGAGGAGATCCTGGGCAACACCGACGGCCTCGCGCTCTTCGAGAGCCTGGTCGAGGCCTCCGTGGGAGCGTTTCGATGACGGTGATCCAGGAGCCCGAGGTCTCCGTCGAGGTCGCCCGCTCCCACGGCATGACCGAGGATGAATTCGAGCGGCTGAAGCGCATCCTCGGCCGCAACCCGAACCTGACCGAGCTCGGCATCACCTCGGCGCTGTGGTCCGAGCACTGCTCGTACAAGTCCTCCAAGGTCTATCTCAAGGAGTTCCCGACCGAGGGGCCGCACGTGCTCCAGGGTCCGGGCGAGAACGCCGGCGTGGTGGACGTCGGCCACGGCTGGGTGGCGGTGTTCAAGATGGAGTCGCACAACCATCCGAGCTTCATCGAGCCCTACCAGGGATCGATGACCGGCGTCGGCGGCATCCTGCGCGACATCTTCACCATGGGCGCGCGGCCGATCGCCTGCATGGACTCCCTGCGCTTCGGGGAGATCGACGCGCCGCGCATGCGCTTCCTGATCGACGGCGTGGTGCGGGGAGTCGGCGACTACGGCAACTGCGTGGGCATCCCGACGGTCGGCGGCGAGACCGGGTTCCACCGCGGCTACAACGGGAACATCCTGGTCAACGCCTTCGCGCTCGGCGTGGCGAAGCGCGATCAGATCTTCCACGCCCGGGCGAGCGGCGCCGGGAATCCTCTTCTTTACGTCGGCAGCCGGACCGGGCGGGATGGCATCCACGGCGCCTCGATGGCGTCCGAATCCTTCGACGCCGAGAGCGAGAAGAAGCGGCCGACCGTCCAGGTGGGCGATCCGTTTACCGAGAAGATCCTCCTCGAAGCCTGCCTGGAGGCCATGCGCACCGGCGCGATCGTGGCCATCCAGGACATGGGCGCCGCCGGCCTGACCAGCTCGTCCTTCGAGATGGCCGGCCGCGGCGGCACGGGCATCCGGCTCCGGCTCGACAACGTGCCGCTGCGCCAGCCCGGACTCACCCCCTACGAGATGATGCTCTCCGAGTCCCAGGAGCGCATGGTGCTCGTGGCGCGCAAGGGCCGCGAGGAGGAGCTGGAGCGCGTCTTCCGCCGCTGGGGTCTGGAGGTCGCGGAGATCGGCGAGGTCACCGAGACCGGCCGCGCCGTCCTCGAATGGCACGGCGACGTGGTGGCGGACATGCCGATCCTCCCCCTGACCGAGGAGGCGCCGGTCTACCGCCGCCCCGCCGAGCCGCCGGCCGACCTCGAAGCGCGCCAGCGCGCTCCCGAGGTCCCGCAGCCGGACGACCTCCGCGGCAGCTTGGAGCGCATGCTCGCGACTCCCGAGCTGGCCAGCAAGGAGTGGATCTGGACGCAGTACGACTGGTCGGTCCGCACCAACACGGTCCAGGGTCCGGGCGGCGACGCCGCGGTCCTGCTGCTCAAGGGCACGCCCTCGGGCCTCGCCATGACCTCGGACGTGAACCCGGTCTACTGCTGGCTCGACCCGCGGCGCGGCGGCATGCAGGCCGTGGCCGAGGCGGCGCGGAACCTCGCCTGCGTGGGCGCCGAGCCGGTCGGCCTGACCGACTGCCTGAACTTCGGCAACCCGGAGCGGCCCGAGATCTCCTGGCAGTTCCGCGAGGCGATCCGCGGTATGTCCGACGCCTGCCGCGCCTTTGGGGTGCCGGTCATCTCGGGCAACGTCTCCTTCTACAACGAGACCGAAGGGAGCTCGATCCCCCCGACCCCGACGGTCGGCATGGTGGGGGTGGTCCCGACTGTAGAGAACCTGCCGGTCTCGTCCTTCACGAGCCGGGGCGACCGGGTGGTCCTCCTCGGCCGCGACCGTTCGGAGCACGGCGGCTCGGCCTACCTGCGCCTGCTGCACGGCGTCGAGCAGGGTCGGCCGCCGGAGGTCGACCTCGACGCCGAGGTCCGGCTCGCGAAGCTCCTCCGGAGCCTCGCGCAGCAGGGTCTGGTCCACACCGCGCACGACCTGTCCGAGGGCGGCTTCCTGATCGGCTTGGCCGAGGCCTGCTTCGGACGGAGGCTGGGCGTCTCGGTCGAGGTCCCGATGGCCGGGGCCGACCTCTACTCGGAGACCCAGGCGCGGGCGATCGTGGCCTGCGATCCCGGCGTGCTGGACCGGGTCCTCCAGTCTGCCGAGGAGGCCGGGGTCCCCGCCGCCGAGATCGGAGAGGTCGGCGGCGAGGACCTGGTGGTGAAGAGCGGGGGAGAGACCCTGCGCGCGCCGGTGGCCGACCTGCACGGGATCTGGTCCACGGCCCTGCCGAAGGCGCTGGGGCTTTGACGGACGTTCAGTAGCCGACGCCCAGCTTCACCCGCCACTGGCCTACATCCACGACCTGGTCGTCCATGCCCTGGTCCGCCCCGTTGGTGAGGATGAGCATGCCTCCGAAGACGTCGTCGTTGCCGATGAGCTCGCTCAGGATGTTGCCCTGGAACGACGGCGTCCTGCAGGCGCTGCTGATGGAGCCGGGCAGGCTGGCGACGAAGCTCGGATCGGTCGGGGCGTTCGGGAAGCAGACGAAGCCGTTCGTCAGCTTGCTGGAGGCATAGAGGACGCTCCTCTCGTAGTCGTCCTCGACCAGGAGGATGCCGGAGCCCACCTCGAGCGGCAGCGGGAAGGGGGGATCGAGCCGATACCACTTGCCGGCGTCGTTGATGTCCGGCTTCCATCCCGGAGGAGGATAGGTGTAGCCGGTGAAGACCGCGCTCGCAGAACGGCTGGCCTTGTAGGTGGAGTTCTCGCCTCTCGCGATGTAGATCTCCACCTCCGCGTCGTTGTCGAAGGGCCAGACGTCTCCCTCCCGGTCGTCCTCCAGCCAGATCTCCTTGATCGACACGAAGGGCAACCGGGCGTCGGCGGAGCTGACCTGCTGGGCGGTGACCGTGTTCTCCCGGCAGAGCTGCCGCTTGCCGTCGCTGCAACCGTCGAACGAGAGGCTGTAGGCCCAGGTGGAGACGGTGCAGGTGGTGCCGTTGCCCTGCCGGTAGCTCCAGAGCTTCTTGTTGCCGCTCCAGCGCGGGCTGGTCAGCTCGATCGTGCGCGTGACCGTCTGTCCGCCGACGATCTGCTCGACCATGCTGCCCTGCTGCTTCCCGAGCGAGCCGGTGATGTTGAACGACAGGACGGCCTTGCCGTTGCCGTTCGGCGCCTGGAAATCGCAGTTGAACGTCCGGCCGTTGGGGTAGAGGGGTTGGGCGGCCGCGGGGCCGAGCGCCGAGGCCGCCAGCAGAAGGAAGGCGAGAGTGGATCTCCGGGTCATGTCAGGTCTCCTCGAAGGGGGTGGCCGCCCGATTGCGGCCGCCCGGCCGAGGCGTGCAGGGGCAAACCTGGGGCCAGCCGTCAAGTTGCTGGAAACAAAGGGAAATCAACGGAGAGGTCGTCTCGTTTCCAGGACGGGCGCCCGCGGGAGACGCCGGTCCGGTCCCGAATCCGGGACGGGAGCGGTTAGAATCGGGCCGCAATGTGCGGCATCTTCGGAATCGACGGCTGTGAAGACGCGGCGAACCTGACCTACCTGGGGCTCTATGCGCTCCAGCACCGGGGCCAGGAGAGCACGGGCATGGTGTCCTGGGACGGCGGCAAGCTCCACCTGGAGCGCGGCATGGGCCACGTCTCCGACATCTTCACGGAGGACGCCCTGGAGCGGCTCAAGGGGAGCCGTGCCGTCGGCCATACCCGCTACTCGACCGCCGGGTCGAGCGTGGTGGAGAACGCCCAGCCCATCGTGGTGAAGACCTCGATGGGGGCGATCGGCATCGTCCACAACGGCAATCTGACGAACCCGAACGAGATCCGCGAGCGGCTGGAGCTGGAGGGCTCGATCTTCCAGACCACGAGCGACACCGAGGTGATCCTCCACCTGATGGCGCGCAAGCCGCGCAAGGACATCGTGGAGTCCCTGATGCTGGCGCTGGAGGAGGTGCGCGGCGCCTATTCGCTGCTGATCAACACCGACACCTGCCTGATCGCGGTCCGCGACCCGCACGGCTTCCGCCCACTGGTGATGGGCGAGCTGAACGGCTGCCCCTGCTTCGCCTCGGAGAGCTGCGCCTTCGACCTGCTGGGCGCGAAGGCGATCCGGGAGCTGGAGCCCGGCGAGGTGGTGGTCGCGCGGGGTGGCCAGGGGGGACGCGTGGAGAGCTTCCACCTGACCCGGGCGCCGCAGCCGGCCCGCTGCGTGTTCGAGCACGTCTACTTCGCCCGGCCGGACAGCCGGATCTTCGGCGACGCGGTCTCGCAGTCGCGCCTGCGGATGGGGGCGAGGCTGGCACGGGAGGCGCCGGCGGCGGCGGACATCGTGGTGCCGGTGCCGGACAGCGGCCTCTTCGCGGCCATGGGCTACAGCCGGGAGTCGGGGCTGCCGCTGGAGTTCGGAATGGTCCGCAACCACTACGTGGGCCGCACCTTCATCGAGCCCAAGCAGTCGATCCGGAACTTCGGGGTGAAGATCAAGCTGAACCCGGTCCGGGAGCTGCTGGAGGGCCGGCGCGTGGTGCTGGTGGACGACTCGATCGTGCGCGGCACGACCTCGCGCAAGATCGTGCGGATGATCCGCGAGGGCGGAGCCGCGGAGGTCCACGTCCGCATCTCGGCGCCGCCCACCCAGTGGCCGTGCCACTACGGGATCGACACCCCGACCCGAGAGGAGCTGATCGCGGCGCGCCACAGCCTCGAGGAGATCCGCCAGTACATCGAGGCGGACAGCCTCGCCTACCTCTCCCTGGAAGGCATGCTCGCCTCCGTGAGCGGTCCGCCCGAGAGCTACTGCACCGCCTGCTGGACCGGAGACTACCGCGTCCCGAACGGCGACCGCCGCCAGGCCGAGCTCTTCCCGGCGCGGGTGGAATCGGAGTAAGATCCCCGCAGGGAACGACGAGAGTCGTCCTTCTCCGGAATGGAGTGGCGGGAGACGATATGGGAATCCCAGAGCGGAAGCCGCTGAGCGTGGAGGACGAGGTCCGAGCCCTTCTGGAAGAAGGGAGGATCGGGGAGGCGAAGAAGCTCGTCGAGACGGCCGGCGATCAACTGCCGGAGAGCCTGCGGGAGATCTTCGCGCCGCCGAAGATCCGAAGAGTGGATGAGCGCGGCGTCGATCGGACTCCCGAGTTCAACTGGCTCAAGTTGAATGGGCCTGCTTATGCTGAGAAGTGGGTGGCTCTCGTCGGAGAGGAACTGGTCGCTTGTGAGGACTCGCTCAAGGATCTTCTGTCCAAGCTCGGCCAACGGCAATTCGAGCGCAGACCGCTCGTTCATCACATCGTTTAGACCGTGTTCGCTCTGAGCTTCTCAGCGGGGAGGTCGAAGTTCCTCGACCGGCATCCCAGGTTTGTGGAGCCTACGGCGAAGGTTTATGTGAACATCGCCTTTCCCGGGTTGTCTCAAGACTGGTTGGCTCAGGTTGACACCGGGGCCGCCTACTCGATTCTTGAGCAGGATGTCGCCCGGGAGTTGGGCCTCTTCCAGTCCGAAGGGAAGTTCACTCGGCTCCACACCCGGCTCGGCGCTCTGCGAGGGCGGCTCATCCGGGTTCCTCTCAAGATTCTTGCCGACGAGGGGACTTCGCTGGATTTCGAGGCGACGTTCTTCGTCTCTCCTGACTGGCATGGCGGCACCTTCCTCGGGTACTCAGGCCTGCTCGATCGTCTACGAATTGGCCTGGACTGTCCTCGGAACCTGTTCTACTTCGGGGAGTCGGGATAGGCGGGATGCGCGACTCCATGACCGACGCCGCCGGCGTCAAGACCTGGCTCCTCGATCTCCAGGACCGCATCTGCGCTGCGGTCGAGACCGAGGACGGCTCGGGCCGCTTTGCCGAGGAGCAGTGGGAGCGGCCCGAAGGCGGAGGCGGGCGGTCCCGGGTGTTGGCGGAGGGGACGGTCTTCGAGCAGGCCGGCGTCGGGTTCTCGCATGTTCACGGACCGGGTCTGCCGCCGTCGGCGACCGTGCAACGGCCCGAGCTGGCCGGCCGGAGCTTCGAGGCGCTTGGCGTCTCTCTCGTCTTCCATCCCGGGAACCCGTACGTCCCGACCACCCACATGAACGTCCGGTTCTTCGTGGCGGAAAAGCCCGGACACGATCCGGTCTGGTGGTTCGGCGGAGGGTTCGACCTCACCCCCTATTACGGGTTCGAGGAGGACGCCGTCCACTGGCACACCGTCGCGAAGGAGGCCTGCGCGCCGTTCGGGCCGGAGGTCTACCCGCGCTTCAAGCGGTGGTGCGACGAGTATTTCTTCCTGAAGCACCGCAACGAGCCGCGGGGCATCGGTGGGCTGTTCTTCGACGACCTGAACGAGTGGGGCTTCGAGCGGTCGTTCGAGATGCTGCGCCGGGTTGGGGACCACTTCCTGGCCGCCTATCTCCCGATCGTGCATCGCCGCCGGGACATGGCGTACGGCGAGCGCGAGCGCGATTTCCAGCTCTACCGCCGGGGCCGCTACGTCGAGTTCAACCTGGTCTGGGACCGCGGCACGCTCTTCGGGCTCCAGTCCGGCGGCCGGACCGAGTCGATCCTGATGTCCCTGCCGCCGCTCGTCCGCTGGCGCTACAACTGGCGCCCCGAGCCCGGCACCCCCGAGGCGCGGCTCTACGAAGAGTTCCTGAAGCCGCGGGACTGGGCGGAGTAGGCCGAGCGGCTGGCGCTCAAGGGTTTGCCGGCGGCGCTCGGGTTCGTGCGGCCGCCACACGAGTGCTTGCCGGCGGCGCTCGGGTGTGTGCCGCTGCCGCCCGGTTGTGTGCGCCCGCGGCACGAGAGTTTGCGGCGGCGACCCGGGTCCGTGCGCGCGCTGCTCGGGTCCGTGCGGCTGCCGCACGGAGTCTTGCGGGCGCGCCCGGCTCCTTGCCGCTGCCGAAAGCGGGCGAGCCGCAGCGGCAAACCCGTGAGCGGCAGCCGCTCAGGCCAGCTCTACGCCCTAGAAGATGAGCCAGGTCGCGATGAGGAACGCCGGGATCAGGAACGGGACCAGCGAGCACCGGGATGATCGTGGCGAAGATCGCCGCGAAGAGGATCGCCACCTCCCGGATCGGGCCCCAGGTGTAGCCGTTCCTCTCGTGGGTCGCCCGGCTCGTCGTAAGCCAGGAGGCCAGGAGGAGCCCGACGAGGACGAGGTCGCGGGCCAGGTTCTGGATACCGATGTGAATGCCCAGGACCGTCACCCCGCCCGGCTGCCAGGTTCCCGAGACGATCACTGCCGCCAGCACGCCGGCGAGGAAGAGCAGGTTGTGCGCTCCTTCGATCCCGAGCCGCAGAGGAGCGAGACCTTCGGATAGTGGTGGTGCCAGAACCGGGGAGTCAGCAGCGGGAACAGCGCGATCGACAGCAGGATCCCGGCGAAGGGGAGGGCGCTCCAGACGGGAAGCTGGGTTCCGAGATCGGCCATCGGGCCGGGATTCTATCGTGAGGAGGAAACGGCGCCTCCCTGGGAAGGAGGCGCCGGCGGGCACGGCTCAGTGGCAGCCGCTGTAGATGGCGCTGTAGCCGCTGCGGTCGTCGTTGGCGAGCGACGAGATCGAGAAGTCGCAGTACGCCACCGACGGATACATCGTGGCGCCGGCCACACTGCTGTGGCCGAGGCCGACCGCATGGCCGAACTCGTGCGTCGAGACGCCGGCCAGGTCGATGCCGTTGGAGCAGCCCGACGAGGTCTGCCAGCTATAGGAGTTGTTGAACCGCACGTCCACCTCGACGAACCGATAGATGACGTTGCCGTTGCAGACCTGGCTCTGGCTCTGGTCCGTGGTGACGTAGTTGGTCACGCCGAGCGTGGTCCCACCCAGCTTGGCCCAGGAGATGACGTTCTGGCCGTCCTTCTTGGCGCCCGACTTCGTGGTCGTGCCGCCTTTGGAGGCGATGCCCCAGGCGTTGATGCCCGAGGTGATCTGGCTGTCCTGCTGGCTGGAGCTCAGGCAGCAGGAGGGGCCGTTGCTGTTGTTGAGATAGAACTTCGCGTCGGCGGAGCTGAACCACTTCCGGCCGTTCAGGGTGTAGCCGAAGGCGGCGGAGGTCAGGCAGAAGAACGCGACGAACAGGGCGACTTTCTTCATGGCGTTTTCCTCGGTCTCGGAAGAGCTCGTTAATAGGAGATCTGCCGGGCGATCTCGCGCATCCGGCTGAGCGGCAGCTTGGTGACGGGGGCCTCGTCGAGCCCGACCATGTTCAGGTCGAACAGGCTGCGCACGACGGTGGCCGAGCCGTCGTTCTCCCGCACGACGTTCCACTTGCCGAAAGAGAGGCCCAGGGTGTGGTATTCGCCCTGGATGCTCTCGAGCTGCACCAGGACCCGGTCGCCCAGGTTGTAGCGCGCCTCGCCGACTGTCTCCACGTTGACGCCGTCGAGGCTGCCGCCCCAGGCGGTGAAGATGAACTCCTCGCCGCTCCGCACGTCCCCCTTCAGGCTCTCCTCCACCAGGAGATGCACGCGGGTCACGACCTGGCCTTCCGCGTCGTACGCCGGCTCCAGGCGCGTGACGCTGCCGACCAGGACGTAGTCGCTCAACTGGAGCGACTTCTTGATCGGGACGTACAGGACGGTGGTCGCCTGGGCGACGGTGGCCGCCAGCAGGAGTGACAACAGACCGATCAAAAGAAATCTCTTCATGACTCCTCCTTTCAGGAGCAGAGACGGAAAGTCTCTACAGAAGGGGGTGCCACGAACGGACGAAAAGAGACAGGCGCCGGCTCAGGCGGCGGGCGCCTCGACGCTGCCGGCGCTCTCCGAGCGCTCCGGCATCTCCCAGTCGGTGTGGGCCTCCTTGTTGAGCACGAACCAGCCCCAGAGCATCTCCCGATAGCTGCGGTTGCGCAGGCCGGTCCGCCCGTAGAACGGCCGCAGCGACCGGTTGAGCCGCCGCAGGTTGTAGAACGGCACGCGCTGGTAGTAGTGGTGCTCGATGTGGAAATTCGACCACAGGAAGAGGTAGTGCCAAGCCGGGTTGCCGTCCACCCGGGTCGACCACTTCGCCGGGTCGGCCGGGTCGACGTCGTAGTGCTGCCCGAGGCGGTTCAGCACGAAGGCCGGCGGGAAGCAGAAGAACAGCGGCAGGACCCAGACCCGGAACAGCACCCAGCCGCCGCCGAGGAGGTACAGGGTCGTGGCGAGGGTCAGGTGGAAGGTCAGGTTGAGCAGCCGCTCGCGCTTGATCGCGCGCCGCCGGTCGGCCGGGTAGGTCCTGACCTCCTGGCCGGCGCCGCGCATGTAGATGGCGAACAGGGCCGGGGTCATGTAGAGCAGCTTGGTCCAGCGCGAGTTCCGCTTCGGGCTCAGGTGGGCGCGCTTGGGATCGTCCTCGCCGTGGCCGAGCTCGTTGTGGTGGTCGAGATGCCAGATCGAGAACTGAGTGGACGAGATGTTGGCCGGCATGGAGTAGAGGAGGCCCAGCAGGCGCTCCAGCCGGGGCCGGCTGGTCGCGAAGATGATCTTGTGGACCTGCTCGTGGAGCAGGATGATGAAGCCCAGGACGTTGAAGCCCTGGACGATCGCCGCCGGCACCCACAGCCAGCGGACTTCGTTCTGCCACAGGGCCCAGCCGCAGAGCAGGACCATGAGGACGAGTCGGCCGACGGTCAGGAAGTGGCGGACCGGGCGGACCCGGTGCATCTCCCGCAGCTCCTCGCGCGGGACGGAATCGGACAACCGCTGCTTCAGGTCGCCGATGTGCTTGTAGTAGTAATGGTTCTTCGTGCGGCCTCCGGCGGCCGCGAGTCTTGTCATCGATACGGTGGTCTCGGACATAGCGGGGGAAGTATAGGCCATGGTGTGGAGCGTGGAGACCGAGGACGTCCGGCGGGAGTTCGGCCCCGTGGCCGCCGTGGACGGCGTGAGCCTGACGATCCGGCGCGGCGAGGTCTTCTCGCTGCTCGGCCCGAGCGGCTGCGGCAAGACCACGCTGCTGCGCCTCATCGCCGGCCTGGAGTCGCCGACCTCGGGCGCCATCCGCATCCACGGCGAGGACATGACCCGGGTGCCGGCCCACCGGCGGCCGGTCAACCTGGTCTTCCAGCACTACGCGCTGTTCCCCCACCTGACGGTCGAGGAGAACGTGGCGTTCGGCCTGGGCTATAAGGGCGTGCCGCGGTCCGACTTCCGGGAGAAGGTGGGGGAGGCGCTGGCGCTGGTCCGGCTGACCGGGATGGAGAAGCGCCGGCCAGACCAGTTGAGCGGCGGCCAGCGCCAGCGGGTCGCCCTGGCGCGCGCCCTGGTCCTGAAACCCGAGGTGCTGCTCCTCGACGAGCCGCTCGCGGCGCTCGACCCGAATCTCCGGAAGGAGGTCCAGGTGGAGCTCAAGGCGCTCCAGCGCCAGCTCGGTATCACGTTCCTGTTCGTGACCCACGACCAGGACGAGGCGCTGGCGCTCTCCGACCGGCTGGCCGTCATGAGCCAGGGCCGGGTCGAGCAGGTGGGCACGCCGGCGGAGGTCTTCGAGCGGCCCGGGACCGAGTTCGTGGCGCGCTTCACCGGCGCGGCGAACCTCTTTGAAGAGAACGGGATGCGCTTCTTCGTCCGGCCGGAGAAGCTGAGGCTTCTGCGGGAGGGAGAGGGGCTGAAGGTGACGGTCGAGGAGCGTCTCTATCAGGGGGCGATTACGATCTGGACCGTCCGCGGCAGCTCCGGAGAAGGGTATACCGTGTTTCAGCAGAACGCGGGTGACGGAGAGGACGCCCTCTTTCAACCCGGCGATCCCGCAGTTTTGTCCTGGGATGAGCGGCACAGGGTGGTGATCCGGTGAGAAAGGCCTGGGCCCTGCTCTCGCCCACCTGGCTCGTGCTCGGCGTGTTCCTGCTCGCGCCGCTCGTCCTCATGCTGCTCGTCAGCTTCGCCGAGCGCGGTCCGTACGGCGGCGTGGCCCCGGTCCGGAATCTCGCGGAGCACGTCGGCTCCGGGGCGTTCCTCGCCAACTACGTCCGGTCGCTGCGCGGAATCTACTTGATGATCGGCTGGCGCTCGCTCTGGATGGCCGTGGTGACCACGGCCCTCTGCCTGGCCGTGAGCTACCCGGCGGCCTACTGGCTGGCCCGCCTCGCGCCGCGGCGCTGGAAGGGGCTGCTGCTCGGCCTCGTGGTCGTGCCGTTCTGGACCAGCTTCCTGATCCGGACCTACGCCTGGATGTTCCTGCTGCGGTCCGAGGGGCTGCTCAACCTGGCGCTCTCCGGGCTCGGCCTGCATCCGGTGGAGCTGCTCTACACGCAGACGGCGGTGCTGATCGGCCTCGTCTACGGCGAGCTGCCGTTCATGATCCTTCCTCTCTATGCCTCGCTGGAGAAGCTCGACCCGACGCTCCTCGAGGCCGCGTCCGACCTCGGGGCGGGCCGGATGGGCACGTTCTGGAGGGTGACCGTTCCGCTCACGGCTCCGGGCATCGCAGCCGGGGTGGTCCTGGTCTTCATCCCGAGCCTGGGCCAGTTCGTGGTCTCCGACCTGCTCGGCGGCGCCCGCAGCATGCTGCTCGGCAACCTGGTCCAGAACCAGTTCGCCGTGGCGCGCAACCCGCCCTTCGGCTCGGCGCTCGCCTTCGAGCTGACCGCCGCGGTCCTGGTCCTCCTCTTCGCCTATGCGGTGTTCGCGAAGCGGCGCGGCGGGGAGGTCCTGCCATGACCGGACGCCGGCTGCTGGCGGTCCACACCGTCCTGATCTACCTCTTTCTCTACCTGCCGATCGCGGTCCTGGTGATCTTCTCGTTCAACGCGGCGCGCCAGACGGCGGTCTGGCAGGGGTTCACGCTCGACTGGTACCGCCGGCTGGCCGCGGACGGGCGGCTCCTCGGCTCGGTCCGCAACAGTCTGCTCGTGGCCGGGATCACGACCGTGATCGCCACGGTCCTCGGCACCCTGGCCGCGCTCGCCCTGGCGCGCTACCGGTTCCGGGGCAGGGGAGCGACGGACGTGGTCCTCTTCCTGCCCGTGATCCTGCCGGAGGTGGTGATGGGGGCGGCGCTCCTGACCTTCTTCGGCGCGGTGGGGATGCGGCTCTCGCTGTGGACCGTGATCCTCGCGCACGTCGTGTTCAGCGTCTCCTACGTGGCGATCGTGGTGCGGGCGCGGCTGGCCGGGCTCGATCCGTCGCTGGAAGAGGCGGCGCGCGACCTCGGGGCCGGCCCGTTCGAGACCTTCCGGCGCGTGACTCTGCCACTCATCCTGCCGGGCGTGGCCGCCAGCGCCCTGCTGGTGTTCACGCTCTCGATCGACGACTATGTGGTGACCTCCTTCGTGGCGGGCGTCGGGGCCACCACCCTGCCGCTCCACATCTATTCGATGCTCAAGCTCGGCGTGACGCCCGAGGTCAACGCCGTGTCGAGCCTGCTGCTGGCCGGCACGATGGTCCTGATCGTCATGGCCCACCGCCTGATGCAAACCCGGAGAGACGAACCATGAGACGCCTCGCCCTCGTCGTCCTCATCGCGCTCGCCGCGCTGGCCCTGGCCTGCGGCGGGAAGGCTCCCGAGAAGAAGCTCAACATCTACATCTGGACCAACTACCTGCCGGACGACGTCCTGGCCGACTTCGAGCGCCGGACCGGCATCCATGCCACGGTGGACACCTACGACTCGAATGAGGTCCTGCTGCAGAAGCTCCAGTCCGGGGTGGCCGACTACGACGTCGTGGTGCCGTCCGACTACATGGTCCCCATTCTCGTTTCCCAGAAGCTGCTCCTCTCCCTGGACAAGGCCCGCCTCCAGGGGCTCGACAACCTCGATCCGCGGTTCCTGGACCGGGAGCTCGACCCCGGCAACACCCACTCGATCCCGTATCTCTGGGGCACCACCGGCCTGGGCTACGACCGGACGAAGGTGGCCGCGCCGCTCGACAGCTGGTCGGCCCTGTTCGACGCGCGCTACAAGGGTCGGATCCTCATGCTGGACGACCCGCGGGAGGCGTTCGGGGTCGTCCTCAAGTTGATGGGCCGTTCGCTCAACGAGACCGATCCGGCGGTGCTGCGGCAGGCCGCGGACCGGCTCAAGGCGCAGAAGGCGCTGGTCAAGACCTACAACAGCAGCGACTTCGCGAACCTGCTGGCGGCCGGCGACGTGGACATCTCGCACGGCTGGAACGGCGAGCTGGCCGAGCTGGCCGCGAAGGACCCGAAGCGCTTCGCCTACGTGGTGCCGAAGGAGGGCTCGACGCTCTGGATCGACAGCCTGGCGATCCCGGCCCGGGCCACCCACGTGGAGGAGGCCTACGCCTTCTTCTCCTTCCTCCTGGAGCCCGAGGTCGCCGCCCGGGTGGTCAACGGCGTCCACTACGCCGGCGCCAACAAGGCGGCCTGGGACCGGATCAAACCGGAGATCCGTAACGATCCTTCTATCTATCCGCCTGAGGAGGTGCTCGACCGCTGCGAGCTGCTCAAGGACCTCGGACCGGCCACGCAACTCATCGACGAGCTCTGGACCGAGATCAAGGCGCAGTGAGATTAGAATGAGACCGTCACCTTTCCGAGGAGAACCGCAATGACCCCGAATCCTCCGCCTCCTCCTCCGTCGCCGGCTCCCACCGGGCCCGCTTCGAACAAGATGAGCCCGCTTGCCAAGGTCGCGATCGGCTGCGGCATCTTCGCCGTGATCTGCGCCCTGGTTGTCGGCGCCGCCGTCTCGTTCGGCGTCCACTGGTTCAAGAAGAAGGTCGGGGACAACCCGACCCTGGCAGTGGCCGAGGCGATCGTCCGCGCCAACCCCGAGCTGGAGGTCGTCGAGTCCGACCCGAAGGCGGGCACCCTCACCATCAAGAACACGAAGACCGGCGAAGTCGTCACGATGAACGCGAAGGACGTCGAGGACGGCAAGATCACCTTCACCACGAAGGAGGGGACGACCACCTTCGACGGATCCAAGAGCGGTGAGGGTGGCGAGATCAAGGTGACCAACGAGAAGGGCGAGCAGGCCACGTTCACGGCGGGCCAGGGCGCGCCGCAGAACCTCCCCTCGTGGATTCCGACCTACTCGGGAGGCGAGGTGCAGGGTGTCATGGACGCCTCCACGGCCGAGGGCCGGAGCGCCACGTTCACGGTCAGCACCACCGACTCGATCGACGAGGTGGCCAACTTCTACGAGTCGCAGCTCAAGAGCTCCGGCTTCAAAGTCGAGAAGGGCTCCTACGAGGCAGGCGGCCAGAAGACGGTCACCCTGACGGCGACCGGCGACGACAAGCGCTCCGCAAACGTCATGGTCTCTACGGGTGACGGCAAGACCCAGGCGGTCGTCAACTTCAACGAGAAGAAGTAGTTGCGCCTCGCCGGACGGCTGGCCGGGAGCGACCCGCCAGCCGTCCGTAAACCTTCCGAGCCCGCCTTCGTATCTCTTGGTATCCCCACCCACAAAGCATCCCCAACCAAGGAACCGCCGTCGGCGGGGCGTTGCCGTGGGATGTGGGCGGGGGAGAAGCACCAACCGCCGATAACCCAATGTCCGAATTCTCGGAGAACCCCATGAACCTCTCGTTGTACGTCGTCGCTGCCCTTGTTGCGTTTGCTCTGTTCATCCGCATCAGCCGGCTGCTCGTGTACATCCCGAACAACCGCATCGGCATCCTGGAGAAGATCATCAGCGCCAGGGGCTCGGTGAGCTCAGGCCTGATCGCGCTCAGCGGCGAGGCCGGCTTCCAGCCGCACGTCCTGCGCGGCGGCTGGCACGTGCTGGCGCCGTTCCAGTATCGCGTCCACATGATGCCGCTGGTGACCATCCCCCAGGGCAAGATCGGGTACGTGTTCGCCCGCGACGGCCAGTCGCTGCCGCCCACCCAGACCCTGGCGTCGAACGTGCGCGCCAACGACTTTCAGGACGCCGCCGCCTTCCTCGCGAACGGCGGCCAGAAGGGTCCGCAGAGGATGATCCTGCGCGAAGGCACCTACGCCATCAACCTGGTCCAGTTCGTGGTGCTGGCCCCTGAGCGCCTCTACTTCCTGTCGATGGACGGCACCGACCTGGAGGTGTTCAAGCGCATGGAGGACATGATCGCCCAGCGCGACGGCTACAACCCGGTGGTCATCCGCGGCACCGAGGATCGGGTCGGCATCGTGACCGTCCACGACGGCCCGGCGCTCCCTCCGGGCGAGATCATCGCGCTCCTGGTCGGCAGCGACCCGGCCGTTCCGGAGACGTACCACAACAGCTTCCAGGACCCCGACCGCTTCCTGGCCGCCGGCGGCCGGCGCGGGCGCCAGCTCCAGGTGCTGGTGGAAGGCACGTACTACATCAACCGCCTCTTCGCCACCGAGGAGCTGATCCCGAAGACCGTGGTCGAGGTCGGCACCGTGGGCGTGGTCGTGTCCTACACGGGTGACACCGGCCTCGACCTGTCCGGCAAGGAGTACAAGCACGGCGAGCTGGTGACCGTCGGCGAGCGAGGTGTCTGGTGCGAGCCGCTCCTGCCCGGCAAGTACGCCTTCAACACCTACGCGGGCAAGGTGATCATGGTCCCCACGACCAACTTCATCCTGAAGTGGAACCGCTCCGAGACCGGCGCCCATCAACTCGACGAGAACCTCGCCGAGGTGAACCTGATCACCAAGGACGCGTTCGAGCCCAGCCTGCCGCTGTCGGTGGTCGTCCACATCGACTACCGGAAGGCGCCGCTCGTGATCCAGCGCTTCGGCGACGTCAAGAAACTGGTGGAGCAGACCCTGGATCCCATGGTCAGCGCCTACTTCAAGAACGTCGGTCAGACTCGCACGCTGATCCAGCTCATCCAGGACCGCTCGGCCATCCAGGAGGCCTCGGGCGTGCAGATGCGGGAGAAGTTCGCGGTCTACAACCTGGAGCTGCAGGAGGTGCTGATCGGCACGCCCGCGAGCGGCAAGCCCGGAGCCGGCCAGATCGAGGACATCCTGATCCAGCTCCGCTCGCGGCAGATCGCCGAGGAACAGGTCGAGACCTACACCCGCCAGGAGCGCGCCTCGGTCAAGGAGCGCGAGCTGCGCGAGGCCGAGTCCCGCGCCCGACAGCAGACCATGCTGACCGAGTCCGAGGTCAGCATCGCCGTGCAGTCGAACCAGGGTAAGGCCGAGTACGCCCGCGCCCAGCAGCAGGCCTCGCAGATCCAGACCCTGGCCCAGGCCGAGGCGGAGAAGATCCGCATCCTGGCGGAGGGCGAGGCGAAGCGCATCCGCCTGCTGGCCGAGTCCGAGGCCGACCGCGCCGCCCGCGTCGGTGTGGCCGAGGCTCTGGCCATCGAGGAGCAGGTCCGCGCCTACGGCGGCCCGCAGTACCAGCTCATCCAGGAGGTCATGAACCGCTTCGCCGAGGCGATCGAGAAGTCCCAGGTCGACGTGGTGCCGAAGATCCAGATGGGCGGCGGCGCCGGCCAGGGTGGCGCGAGCCTCATCGAGAACCTGCTCACCCTGCTCATGACCCAGAAGGTCGGCGAGACCACCGGCCTCGCCGTGCCCACCACGGTCAGCCCCCAGGCCGAAGCCCTGCGCTCCGAGCTGCGCAAGGGGATGAACGGCTCGCCGGCCGCCCGGTAATCTTCAGACAGGTAGGGGCGCGGTCCGCCGCGCCCCTACTTCGCCTTCTCGGTCTTCCGCTCCGCGATCCACCGGTCCACGTTGGTCTCCAGCACCGTGAGCGGCACCGAGCCGCTGCCGAGCACCACGTCGTGGAAGGCGCGGACGTCGAAGCCCTGGCCCAGCGCGGACTCGGCCCGCTTGCGCAGCTCCTTGATCTTGAGCTCGCCCATCTTGTAGGCCAGGGCCTGGCCGGGCCAGGAGATGTAGCGGTCGATCTCCGTCTCCACCTCGTGGAGCGGCAGGGCGGTGTGCGAGGCCAGGTAGTCGATGGCCTGCTGCCGTGTCCAGCCCTTGATGTGCATGCCCGTGTCCACCACTAGGCGGCAGGCGCGCCACATCTCGTAGGTGAGGCGGCCGAAGTTGCTGTAGGGGTCCTTGTAGAAACCGGCTTCCTGGCCCAGCCACTCCGAGTACAGGCCCCAGCCCTCGCCGAATGCCGAAAGATACGAGAAGCGGCGGTGCTCCGGCAGGTTGTCCAGCTCCTTGGCCAGGGCTCCCTGCAGATGATGGCCGGGCACTGCTTCGTGCAGCGTCAGCGCTTCCAGGTTGTAGAGCGGCCGGCTCTCCAGCTTGTAGGTGTTGACCCAGTAGATGCCCGGCCGCGTGCTGCCCTCCGGGGCCTCCACGTAACGGCCCGAGGTGTACTTCGGGGCG
>JBEQUE010000059.1:0-16232 GCA_040349255.1 Acidobacteriota bacterium
GCCGCCGTCGACCGGCGGCCAGGGCGACTTGGTGGCAACGACGAGGACCTTGAGAACGTTGAGATTCATTTCAGTATTCGAAGAGCTGACATTCGCAACCCGTTTCCCGTCTCTATACGGGCATGCTAGCCCGAACGTCCACTGCCACCCCCTGGGGAATCGAAGCCCGGCCGGTCCAGGTCGAGGTCGACGTCCACAACGGACTGCCGCAGGTGCAGATCGTGGGGCTCGCCGACGCCGCGGTGAAGGAGAGCCGCGAGCGCGTGCGGGCCGCGATCAAGAACTGCGGTTTCGACCTGCCGCCGAAGTCCATCGTAATCAACCTTGCGCCCGCGGACCTGCGGAAGGAGGGCAACCACCTCGATCTCGCCATCGCTCTCGGCCTGTTGGCGGCATACGAGCACATCACGGAAGAGGTGCTTCGGGGCCGCCTGATCTGCGGCGAGCTGGGCCTGGACGGCGAGGTCCGGCCGGTCCGCGGCGGCCTGGCCATCGCGGACCTGGGCCGCCGGCTCGGCGTCCGGGAGGTCCTGCTGCCCGCGGCCAACGCCGGCGAGGCCGCCGCGCTCGGCAGCGTCCCGGTGATCCCGATCCGGGGCCTGGCCGAGGCGGTCCAGCACGTGCTCGGCCAGGAGGTCATCCCGGCCGTGAACCCCGGCGCGCTGCCGCTGGACGTCCCGGAGACCGTCCCGGACCTCTCGGAGGTGCGTGGCCAGGAGATGGCCCGGCGCGCGCTGGAGGTCTCCGCGGCCGGCGGCCACAACCTGCTCCTGATCGGCCCGCCGGGCTCGGGCAAGACCATGCTCGCCCGGCGCCTGCCCGGCATCCTGCCACCGCTGACGCTCGCGGAAGCCATCGCGGTGACCAAGGTCCACTCCCTGGTCGCCGAGGAGCCGCCGGCCGGCCTGGTCTGGCGCCGGCCGTTCCGTTCGCCGCACACCGGCACCAGCACGGCCGGGCTGATCGGCGGCGGCAGCAATCCGAGACCCGGCGAGGCGAGCCTGGCCCACAACGGCGTCCTCTTCCTGGACGAGCTGCCGGAGTTCCGGCGCGACACCCTGGAGGCGCTCCGCCAGCCGCTGGAGGAGGGCTTCGTCACCGTGGTCCGGGCCCGCGCCCGCCTCCAGTTCCCGGCCCGCTTCGCGCTGATGGCGGCCATGAATCCCTGCCCTTGCGGGCATCTGGGAGACCGCCGATACGACTGCCTGTGTCCGCCGCCGCTGGTGGAGCGCTACCGGCGGAAGGTGTCCGGCCCCCTGCTCGACCGGATCGACCTGCACGTGGAGGTGCCGGCGGTGAGCCTCAAGGAGCTGCGCGGCTCCTCGGGCGAGAGCACCGCAGCCGTGGCCGCGCGAGTGGCGGCGGCGCGGTCGCTTCAGCTCGAACGCTTCGGTGCGGCCTCCTCCACTCCGGTCAACTCCGCGATGGGACCGGAGGCCCTGCGCCGTCACTGCGTCGTGGAGCCGGCCGGCCGGGCGCTCCTCGATTCGGCCTTCGAGAAGCTCGGCCTCTCGGCCCGCGCCCTCGACCGCATCCTCCGGGTCGCCCGCACCATCGCCGACCTCGCCGGCGGAGGACCGATCAAGGCAGGCCACCTCGCGGAGGCCATCCAGTACCGCAGCCTCGACCGGAGGGCATCCTGGTGAACTCCGAAGACCTTGACAATTCGTTAACCGGAGAGTTAACATGAGACTCGTCCGCATCGCGCGGGAGCAGTGGGATGTGCTGGCGGTCCTGGACCATCGGGGTCACTGTCAGGTGCTGGATTTCCTGAAGGAGTTGGCGCCCAACTATGAGGCTGCCAAGAACGCCATGCTCGTTCTGCTGGAGGAAGTCCTACCCCGGACCGGGCCGCCCCGGCAGAACGCTCAGCTCTCAAAGTCACTGGGCAGGGGACTCTTCGAATTGCGCCGACAGCCCAAGGGGCGGAAGCTGCGCGTCGTGTTCTTCTACGACTCCGGATTCCGCATCGTCTGCACCTCGGCGTTCACGAAGGCCGAGACGACTCCGCAGACGGAGATAGACAGGTCGAGACTGCTCATCCAACTTTACCTGGAGGCAAAGTTCCGCCATGAGCTCATCATCCTTGAAAGAGACGATTGAACAGTTCAACCGGATGGCCGCGGAGGCCCGGAAGTCCGTGGGCTACTGGGCCGAGATGCCTATTGTCGAGTTCACGGAGGACATCTGCCGCCTCATGGACGAGCAGGGCGTTTCGCGAGCGGAGCTGGCGAGGCGCCTGGGGACCTCGCGGGCCTATATCACCAAGCTTCTGGGCGGGGACGCCAACTTCACCCTGCAGACCATGACCCGGGTCGCCATGGCTCTGGGGGGCGCAGTCCACGTCCACGTCGCTCCACAGACCGCTACCGTCCGCTGGCGCGAAAAGCCGCCGACTCGACCGATCGAGACTTCGACCGAAGCGGATTTGTCAGGGGGCCATAAAGCATCCCGCCGAACCCGGCAGCCTGTCAAATAGCCAATCGCACATAAATCGGTGCGACCTTTCCCCGGGCTTTGTAAAAGCTTCTTCCCGTTGTTCCGCCGAGCGTCTCTTCCAGGGAAGAACCATGCTGCTCCACCATATTTAATTCCCCTCTTGACATCGCCGGCCCGGTCTCTAGAATACACATTCACCTACAGTTGGTCCTGTTCCCTGAGCTCTCGTGGTTTCGGTGGTTTCGGGTTCGTTGACGGTAAACGACTCTTGTAACTTTGCCCATGCCTAGACAGCACCACACGATCATCCTCGTCCCGCACGCCCATGCCAAGCTGCGCAAGTGGCGGGTAACGAACCTTCAGATCGGGCTCGTCGCCGGCTCCTTCCTTCTGCTCACCCTCCTCGGCACCTTCTTCGTCTGGTCGCACTTCAGCGCCAAGACCAATCCGGTCGAGATCGCCCGCCTGCAGAGCGAGAACGACAAGCTCCGGAACGTCAACCAGGAGTTCGAGTCGAGCATCCGCAAGCTCCAGGACCAGCTCACGTCGTACGAGGACCGGACCCGCCAGCTCGCCATCGTGGCCGGCATCGCATCGCTCGGCGACGCCGCCAATACGGCCGACACGGCGGAGGCGGGCATCGGCGGCGGCACGGCGACGGACGAGGTCGGCGCCGACGACCTGCCGGAGATGGCGACCCGCATGAAGGAGATGGACGGCACCCTGGCCGCGGTCGCCGCGAAGTTCCAGCAGCGGGCGCGCTGGATCTCGCAGACGCCCGCCATCACTCCGGTCAAGGGCATCTTCACCAGCGGCTTCGGCTCGCGCAGCGACCCCCTGACCCACGGCCACGGCAACCACCAGGGAGTGGACATCGCCGCGGCCCCGGGCCAGCCCGTGCGGGCGAGCGCCGACGGCATCGTGATGCGCGCCGGCAACCTCGGCGGCCTGGGCAACGCGATCTTCGTCGCCCACGGCTTCGGCATCACCACCCGCTACGGCCACCTCTCGAAGATCGAGGTCCGGCCCGGCCAGCGGGTCAAGCGCGGCGACGTCATCGGCCGCGTCGGCAACACCGGGCGCTCCACCGGCTACCACCTCCACTACGAGGTGCGGCAGGACGGCGACCCGGTCAACCCGCTGGTCTACATCCTCGACAACGGCGGCCCGCTGTAGGTCGCAGAGAGGCATCCCGAGGGCCCAGGGGCGCGATTCGTCGCGCCCCTTTCGCCGTCTGGGGCCGGAATTCTTTCTGCTAGACTGCCGGTTGTACTGCACCGGGGTTTCCCCCCTGTCTTTCCCTGACCAGCGTCCCTGACCAGCGAGATCTCGATGATCAACCAACTCCTGACCAAAGTCTTCGGCAGCCAGCACGAGCGCGATGTCAAGAAGATGCTGCCGATCGTGGCCGCCATCAACGAGATGGAGCCGCAGATCAAGGCCCTCTCCGACGACGAGCTCCGGGACAGGACCGTCGACCTCCGCCAGCAGCTCGCGAACGGCGCGACGCTCGACGACCTGCTCGTCCCCGCCTTCGCCGTGGCCCGCGAAGCGGCCTGGCGCACCCTGCACATGCGGCCCTACGACGTCCAGCTCATGGGCGGCATCGTGCTCCACCGCGGGCGCATCGCCGAGATGAAGACCGGCGAGGGCAAGACCCTGGTCGGCACCATGCCGGTCTATCTGAACGCGCTCGGAGGCAAGGGTGTCCACGTGGTCACGGTCAACGACTACCTGGCCCGCCGCGACTCCGACTGGATGGGCCGCGTCTACCGCTTCCTCGGCATGTCCGTCGGCGTCATCCAGCACGACATGCCCGACGCCGACCGCAAGGCCGCCTATGGCGCCGACATCACCTACGGCACCAACAACGAGTTCGGCTTCGACTACCTGCGCGACAACATGAAGTTCGACCTGGACTCCATGGTCCAGCGCGGCCACCACTACGCCATCGTGGACGAGGTCGACTCGATCCTCATCGACGAGGCCCGCACCCCGCTCATCATCTCCGGCCCGTCCGAGGAGTCGGTCGACAAGTACTACCGCATCGACCGCATCATCCCCCGCCTGGCCAAGGGCGAGGAGATCGACGAGGGCAACGGCCAGAAGAGCACCACCGGCGACTTCCTGGTCGACGAGAAGGGCCACTCGGTCAGCCTCACCGACGACGGCGTCGAGAAGGTCGAGCAGCTCCTCGGCGTGCGCAACCTCTACGACCCGGAGAACATGGAAATCCTCCACGGCGTCAACCAGGGTCTGCGCGCCCATCACCTCTACCAGCGCGACGTCGAATACCTGATCAAGGACGGCAAGATCGTCATCGTCGACGAGTTCACCGGCCGCATGATGCCCGGCCGGCGCTGGTCGGACGGCCTGCACCAGGCGGTCGAGGCCAAGGAGGGGGTCAAGATCGAGCGCGAGAACCAGACGCTCGCCACGATCACCTTCCAGAACTACTTCCGGATGTACGGCAAGCTCGCGGGCATGACCGGCACCGCCGACACCGAGGCCGCCGAGTTCGGGCAGATCTACAACCTCGACGTCACGGTCATCCCCACCAACCGGGCCATGGTCCGCGCCGACCGCGGCGACCTGGTCTACCGCACCGCCGACGAGAAGTGGCGCGCCGTGGTCAAGGAGATCCGCGACTGCTCCGAGCGCGGCCAGCCGGCGCTGGTCGGCACGGTGTCCATCGAGACGAGCGAGAAGCTCTCGAAGATGCTCAGCCGGCCGCCGCGGGTGCCGCACGTCGTCCTCAACGCCAAGTACCACGAGCGCGAGGCCGCCATCGTGGCCCAGGCCGGCCGCCTGAACGCGATCACCATCGCGACCAACATGGCCGGCCGCGGCACCGACATCATCCTCGGCGGCAACCCCGAGGGGCTCGCCCGCGCCGAGGCCGATCCGGAGACCGAGGCCGAGGCCTACCAGCAGGCGCTGGAGCGCTACACCGAGACCTGCGCCGCGGAGCGCGACCAGGTGCTCGCCGCCGGCGGCCTGCACATCCTCGGCACCGAGCGCCACGAGTCGCGGCGCATCGACAACCAGCTCCGTGGCCGCGCCGGACGCCAGGGCGACCCCGGCTCCTCCCGCTTCTACCTCTCGCTCGAAGACGACCTGATGCGGATCTTCGGCTCCGACCGCATCCAGGGGCTCATGGGCAAGCTCGGCATGGAAGAGGACGAGCCGATCGAGCACAAGTGGGTCACGGGCGCCATCGAGCGCGCGCAGAAGCAGGTCGAGGGACGGAACTTCGAGACCCGCAAGCACCTGCTCGAGTACGACGACGTGATGAACAAGCAGCGCGAGGCGATCTACAAGCTGCGCCGCGACATCCTGGAAGGCAGGGAAGGGCGCGAGTACGTGCTCAAGATCGCCTCCGACGTCCTCGACGCCCTGCTCGAAACCCATTGCGGCGAGAAGCTCGATCCGCAGGACTGGGACCTCACCGGCCTGCGCACGCAGTTCCACTCCTACTTCAACCTCAACGCCGGCGAGCTGCGCCTCGAGGAGCTGGGCATCGAAGAGCTGCGCCAGGCGCTCTGGAACGCGATCGAGCACCGCTACACCGACCGCGAGTCGCGGCACCCCGAAGAGGTCATGCGCGGCTTCGAGCGCGCCATCATGCTCCACGCCGTGGACGTGGCCTGGAAGGACCACCTCCTCGCCCTCGACCACCTGAAGGAAGGCATCGGCCTGCGCGGCTACGGCCAGCGCGACCCGCTCAACGAGTACAAGCGGGAGAGCTTCGAGCTGTTCGAGGCCATGAAGGAGCGCATCGAGGACGACATCCTCCAGAAGCTGTTCCGCTACGAGCCCATGACCGAGGAGCAGGTGATCGAGCAGCGCCGCCGCCAGGAGCGCGCCGTGGCTCCCCGGATCGAGCTCTCGGCGCCGCCCAAGGTCGAAGGCCCGCAGCGGACGCAGCCTTCGGTGAGCAAGGACGCCAAGGTCGGCCGCAACGACCCCTGTCCCTGCGGCTCGGGCAAGAAGTACAAGAAGTGCCACGGGGCGGAGGTGACGGTCGGTTGACTCCGATCCGAACGAGACGGAACACCAGGGCGGCCGGAAGGCCGCCCTTTTGATATCCTCCCGACACAAATCATGAGCGCCATGCACGATCCGGAACCGCGCCTCGCCCTGACGTTCGACGACGTCTCCATCGTCCCCGGTCTCTCCGAGGTCCACCCCAACGACGCGGACCTGCGGACGCCGGTCTGCCGCGGGATCAACCTCAACATCCCCATCCTTTCGGCGGCCATGGACACGGTCACCGAGTCCCGCCTGGCCATCGCCCTGGCCCAGGAGGGCGGCATGGGAATCATCCACAAGAACCTCCCGATCGAGATGCAGGCCGAGGAGGTCGACAAGGTGAAGCGCTCCGAGGCCGGGATGATCGTGGACCCGGTCACCATGCGCCCGGACCAGAGCATCCGCGAGGCCCTGGCCCTCATGGCCAGCTACAAGATCTCCGGCGTGCCGGTCACCTCGCAGGAGGGCCACCTGGTCGGCATCCTCACCAACCGCGATCTCCGGTTCGAAGAGAATCTGGACAAGCGGATCGAGGACCTGATGACCAAGCAGGACCTGGTCACGGTGCCCGAAGGGACCACCCTGGAGCAGGCCAAGCAACAGCTTCACCAGCACCGGATCGAGAAGGTGCTCGTCGTCGACCAGGACGGCAACCTCAAGGGCCTGATCACGGTCAAGGACATCCAGAAGGCGATCCAGTACCCGAACGCCTGCAAGGACGAGCTCGGCCGGCTGCGGGTCGGCGCCGCCGTCGGCGCCTCGGGCGACTACCTGGAGCGCGCCGCCGCGCTGGTCAAGGCCAAGGTGGACCTCCTGGTGCTCGACTCCTCGCACGCCCACAGCCGCGGCGTGCTCGACGCCGCCTCCCGCCTGCGCGAGCGCTTCCCGGAGGTCAGGCTGGTCATCGGCAACGTGGCGACCGCCGAGGCGACTCTCGCGCTCATCGAGCGCGGCGCGGACGCGGTCAAGATCGGCATCGGCCCCGGGAGCATCTGCACCACGCGCATCGTGACCGGTGCCGGCATCCCGCAGGTCACCGCGATCATGGACTGCGCCCGGGCGGCGGCCGAGCACGGCGTGCCGACCATCGCCGACGGCGGCATCAAGTTCTCCGGCGACCTGACCAAGGCGTTGGCCGCCGGCGCGCACTCGATCATGATCGGCTCGCTCTTCGCCGGCACCGAGGAGAGCCCGGGCGAGACCATCCTCTACCAGGGCCGCACCTTCAAGGCCTACCGCGGCATGGGCTCGCTCTCGGCCATGGCGCGCGGCAGCGCCGATCGCTACTTCCAGGACGGCAGCATCTCCGGGCCCGGCGGCGGCAACCTGAGCAAGCTGGTGCCCGAGGGCATCGAGGGCATGGTGCCGTTCAAGGGCAGCGTCCACCAGATGCTGCCGCAGCTCACCGGCGGCCTGCGCGCCGGCATGGGCCTCGGCGGCTGCGCCTCGATCGAGGAGCTGCGCACCAAGGCGAAGTTCATCCGCATCTCCCCCGCCGGCCTCAAGGAAGGCCACGCCCACGACGTGGTCATCACCAAAGAGGCGCCGAACTACTGGGTCGATCGGACCTGAGGGAGCGCTTCAGGCGAGCAACCGGTCCAGGATCTCCTTGCGGAACCCATAATGGTCCTTCTCGCGGAGATCGCGGACGATTTTCTGAAGGCCCTCTGCGTCCAGAAAACCGGTGAGCTTGCAGGACAGCAGAAAAGCCGGGATATCGATCGCCTCGACACCGAGGCGGCCCGCCGCCTGCCGCGCCAGATTGTCGTTGCTCAGGAGAAGAGACTCCTGCCTGCGGGCCAGTGCAATGGCTTCCCTCTCACCGCGGCCAAGCTTGTGGAGCTCGCCCGATGAGCCCGCCTCCGCAGCCTCGATCCGGATCCAGGCAATCCTGGCCAGATCGTCGAGAAGCGGTGTGCGGCTCAGCTCCGCAACGACCGCCGCAGGCACGATGAGAGTCTCGACTCCGTAGAAGTCCCTGACGAGCTCCAGGCGTCCGATCTTGAGGAAGGCGCTGAGGAAGTCCGTATCCAGGATGACGGCCCGGGTCAACGGGCCGATCTCCCCGCAGCCTCGGCAGACCGGCGCGCCTGTTCCTCGATCTCGGCGAGATCCGAAGAAGACTGCCGGACGACGCCCTTCTCATGGAGGCTCTGCTTGATCTCCTCCACCGAGAGGCCCGACCATTCGGCGGCCCTCCCTAGCGAGAAGACCCCCTTTTCATAGAGGTGGCAGGCGACGGTCTCCCGGAGATCCGGCCTGGCGGCGAGGAAGGTGTTCACGGCATCCGTGAGGAAAGCCTCCCGGCTCTTGTAGAGGCCGGTCTCGGTCACGGCGGCAAGCTCTTCGTCGAGCAGGGATCGGCGGGCCATGGATACAGCATACACTCCTCCCCAGCCCATGAAACCCCTCTTCCATCCCAGGCTGGTCAACGATCCCTTCGGCGACCCGGCGCTCTACGTCGACTTCCTGTACGAGCGGCGCGCGCTGCTGCTCGACCTGGGCGACCTGTCGCCGCTCTCGCCGCGCCAGATCCTGCGGGTGGACCACGCGTTCGTCTCCCACACCCACATGGACCACTTCGTGGGCTTCGACACCCTGCTCCGGCTGCTTCTCGGCCGCGACAAGACGCTCCACCTCTACGGCCCGCCGGGCTTCCTCGACCGCGTCGAGCACAAGCTCGCCGCCTACACCTGGAACCTGGTCGCCAACTACGAGAGCGACTTCGTGATCCGCGCCGTCGAGGCCCATCCGGACGGCCATCGCGAGATCGCCGGGTTCCGCACGCGCTCCGGCTTCCGGCGCGAGCCCGCCCCCTCTCCCTCTCTCGGCGACGGCCTGCTCGTGGACGAGGAGACCTTCCAGGTGCGGACCGCCTTCCTCGACCATGGCATCCCCTGCCTGGCCTTCGCCCTGGAGGAGAAGTTCCACGTCAACGTCTGGAAGAGCGGCCTGGAGGAGCTGGGCCTTCCGACCGGACCCTGGCTGCGGGAGGTCAAACAGGCGGCTCTCCGCGGGGTCCCGGACGACGTCGCGTTCCGCAGCGGAGACCGGGAAGTCGCCCTCGGCGAGCTCAAGGCCAAGGTCCTGCGGATCGTTCCCGGCCAGAAGGTGGCCTACGTCACCGACGCCGGCTATACCGCGGCCAACGCGGCGGCCATCGTGGAGCTGGCCCGGGACGCCGACCTCCTGTTCATCGAGGCCGCGTTCCTCCACGCCGAGGAGAAGCGCGCGGCCGAGAAGCGCCATCTCACCGCGCGGCAGGCCGGCCTCCTGGCCCGCGAGGCGGGCGTCAAGCGGCTGATCCCGTTCCACTTCTCGCCCAAGCACCAGGAAGAGGAAGACCAACTGGTGCAGGAAGCCCTCGAAGCGTTCGAGGAGGGATAGCGACGACGGCTACCAGCTTCCGGACGACCCGCCACCGCCGAAGCTGCCGCCGCCGCCCGAGAATCCCCCTCCTCCACCGCCGCTCCAGCCTCCGCCTCCACCCCAGCCGCCTCCGCCGAGGAACGGGCCGCCTCCTCCCCACCAGCCGCCGCGGCCCCCCGACCTCTTCCCGAGCTTCCGCCCGAAAAGGAGCTTGAGGATCGGGAACAGGATCACCCAGCCGATCAGCACCGGGATGCCGAAGGACGCGAGGAAGGGCATCATGAAGAAATAAAGGATCCAGCCCATCGCGCCCGCGGTGGTGAGCGCCATCAGCGAGAACACGCCGATCACGAACGCGAAGACCACGCCCG
Organism: Acidobacteriota bacterium; assembly: GCA_040349255.1. Classification (GTDB taxonomy): domain Bacteria; phylum Acidobacteriota; class Thermoanaerobaculia; order Multivoradales; family UBA5704; genus DATMER01. The sequence continues at coordinate 10,212 of JBEQUE010000059.1, forward strand.
AAAACGCGTTCCCACCGGGCGACCGGACCTCGTCGGCCCCGCCACTCTCCGGCGCGACCACCTCCTGGCCCTGGAGCGAGGCGAGGATGGCGTCCACCCCCTTCTCGATACCGCCGCCGAAGTCCCCGTTGCGGAAGTACGGCGCCACCACGTCGTCCAGAATGCGGTTGCTCTCCAGATCGGTGAGGTCGCCTTCCAGACCGTAGCCGACCTCGATCCGCATCCTCCGGTCCTGCTGCGCGACCAGGAAGAGGACGCCGTTGTCCTTCTCCTTCCTGCCGAGCTTCCAGGCCTCGACGACGCGCATGGAGAAATCCTCGATCGGCTCCCCCTCCAGGCTCGGGACCGTCAGCACCGCGACCTGGGCCCCGGTCTTCTGCTCGAACGCGGCGAGCTTCTGCTCGATCCTCTGCCGGGCGTCGTCCGGGACCATGTTCGCAAGGTCGTTGACCCGGCCGGAGAGGAACGGCACGGCCAGCTCGGCGGCCAGAGGCGACGCCAGCAGGACGAGAACGACAGCCAAGGCCCGACGCATCAGCGGTCTCCCCGCCGGAGGTCGTCGGAAAGCTCGTTCGTATCGCCCGGCTGCAGGGCGACGCCATAGCGTTCGAGAAGCTCGCCGCACTGCCGGATCGCCAGGGCCAGGGCCTCGCCCGGCCGTCCCGCGCGGATGCCGGCCACCACGCTCTGGATGATGCCGTCCCAGTGGCGCTGCTCGACCTGGCGATTGATCCCGGCGTCGCCCAGCACCACCACGCGGTGCTCGAAGAGCGAGAGGAAGAGGAGGATGCCGGTCCGGTCGCGGGTGCGGAACACCTCCTCCTCCAGGAAAGCCCTCCCGGCGCGCTGCCGCGTCCGCAGATCCAGGAGATCGCCGCCGGCGAGCCAGCGCTTGACCGCGGGCACGAACGTGGCGAGGAGGAACCCGACCGCGCCGCCGACCGCGGTGGGCAGGGCGATCCAGAGCGGCGTGGTGCCGCCCCAGAACCGTCCATAGAGATAGAGCGCCTCGGCGACCAGCGGCCCGGCGAGAGCGCCGAGAGCGATGCCCTTCCACACGGCGCTTCCGTAGCCGTCGCTCGCCTCGACCACATAAGGGACGATCTCGCCGGAGGTCCTGCCCTCGGCCTCGGCGACGGCGGCGCGGATCGATTCGAGATCCTTGTCGCGGAAGAAGCGCTGAACGGCATCCATGAGACCCCACCCCCTTCCCGGCCGATCCTACATCAGTCGATCGGAATGCCGGCCGAGCGCTCGCGCTTGCGGTGGCTATGGCGTCGCTTCGCGTCCAGGCGCCGGCGCTTGGCGGCCTTCGGGACGCGGGTCGGCTTCCGCGGAGCCTCCTCGTGCAAAGCCCCGGCCATCAGCTCGGCGAACCGGGCGACGGCGGCCTCCCGGTTCTCGGCCTGGGTGCGGTGCTTCTGGGAGGTCACCTGGAGGAAGCCGGCGCGGGTGATCCGGGTGGCGAGCCGCTCCAGGATCCTCTGCCTCTGCTCCTCGGAGAGCGACGGCGAGCCGGCCACGTCGAACCGGACCGTGACGCGGGTCTCCAGCTTGTTCACGTTCTGCCCGCCGGGCCCGCCGCTCCGGGAGGTCGTGAACGACACCTCCTCGTCCGGGATCGCCAGCTCGTCGTCGATCGGGATCATGCGCGCGCTCCCCTCCTCCGCCCCAGTCTACCTCTCCGCTCCCTCCTCGTACCGCCGCAGCACCGTATAGGCGGAGATCAGCGCGTCGAGGAACTCGATGAGGTGGTTCCTCTGGGGCTCCGGGAGGGTCTCCAGCGCCTCGATCCTCTCCCGGAGCCGGAGGTCCCTCTGTGGACGGCGCACGGCGCCAGCGTTCCTGATCCTGGTCAAAAGCCTCCCTCCTTCCCGGCCTCTCCACCTCCGCCGGGTCCCCAGCGTCTCTCCACCCGGCCGATCCGGCAAGCGGGCGAGGAAGACCTCCGTCCGGCGTGATGCTTCAGCACGACCCGGGAGGAAGCCGAAAGAAATTTCTTTCCTCTTGTCAAACTGGAGGGGGGGTGCGGCAACTATATATAGAACGAGGTCTTTTTCGAGGGGAAAACCATGGCAAGGGAGAGCAGGCCCGACATGAGCGTCATCCTCCGTTATCTGCGGGAGACGCTCGGATGGAACCAGGTCCAACTGGAGGAAGCCGCCGGGCTGCCGGCGCACGCCGTCAACGAGTACGAGAGCGGCCGGAAGAAGCTGAGCCGGGGAAAGCTGGAGATCCTGATCGCCTCCATGGGGCTCGGCCCGGAGAGGATCGACGCCGCGCTGGCCGACATGGAAGCGGCCCGGACCGCGGCCAGGACGCACCCCGGCAACCCGGTCGCCGCCCGGACGCGGAAGATCGAGGCCGTCGCGGCCAAGGTCGGGCGGCTCGCCGCCGTCTTCGCGCGCACCGCGCTCCACCTGCTGACGCTCGGCGGCGAGACCGTGCACGCCCGCGACCGGGCCGAGATCCTCTGGCGGCAGTTGAAGCGCCACGCTCCCGAGGACCGGCTGATGCTGGTCGAGGAGGATCGGCGCTTCCGCACCTGGGGCCTCTGCGTGCTCGTGGTCTGGGAGAGCGTCGCCGCCGCGCCGAACCGTCCGAAGGAGGCCCTGGCGCTGGCGGAGCTGGCCGTGCGCATCGCCGGGCTGGTGCCCGGCATCCAGGAATGGCGCTGGCGACTGGAGGGCTTCGCGCTGGCCGCCTTGACGAACGCGCATCGCGTCTGCAACGACCTGCCGGCCGCGCGCAAGGCCCGGGCCCGCGCCCGGCACCTGTGGGAGAGCGGCGAGCCGGGCGACCCGGGGTTCCTCAACCCTGCCCTGCTGCCCTGGGTCGAGGCCGCCCTTCACCGTGCCGAGCGGGAGTTGCCTCAAGCTCTCAGGAGGATCGAGGAGGCCCTGGCGCTCGACGACGACGAGCTGCGCGGCAAGATCCTTCTCACCAAGGCGAACATCCATGACGTCCTGGACGATCCGGAATCGTCAACCCGGGCCATCCAGGAAGCGATTCCACTGCTCGACTTCGAACGGGAGCCGCGGCTCGCCTGGGCCGTCTGCCACAACCTCGTCCTGGACTTGGTCCACCTTGGTCGAATCGAGGAAGCTCGTGAACGGCTGCCCGAGGCGCGCCGGCTGGCCGAGATGCTTGGCGGGGAGCTCGATCTCCACAGGGTCGTCTGGGTGGAGGCAATGGTAGACGCCGCGCGCGGGAATCTCTGGGAAGCGAGGAAGCGCTTCGAGCAGGTACGCGCCGCCTTCACCCGACCCGAGCTGAGCTACGACCAGGGCTTGGTGAGCCTGGACCTTTCGGCCGTGCTCCTGCAGCAGGGAGAGACGAGGAGGGTCCGCACGATCGCGGACGAGACGGCCGTCATCTTCCGGAGCCAGCAGGTCTCCCGCGAGGCCCTGGCCGCCCTGGGGGTCTTTTGCGAGGCCGCCCGGCGGGAGGCAGCTACGGCCGAGCAGGCGCGGCAGGTGGCCCGGCTCCTTCGTCGCGCCCAGAACGATCGCGGGCCCAAGGAAAGGGCCGGAGCCGAATGAGGGCTCCGGCCGCGACGTCGGGGTCAGCCCAGGGGATCGGCGCGAGGGCCTTCGTCCGTGGTGGGCTTCGGCGTGCCCAGCGGGTCCGCGCGCGAACCCTCGAACTCCCACAGGCTCGCGAGGAAGCCCCAGAAGTGGATCAGCAATCCAAAACGCATGCGATGGCTCCTGTCCGGGAGTCGGCTCGGGCCGGCATTGGCCTCAGAGCGACCCTCCCGGGATCGATAGTGCCAGGAGCCAGGAGGAAAAAGTCCGGTTTCCGTGCTGAGAGAGCACGGACCAGGAGGAAACAGGGATGAGCAGGTTGACGAAGTCTGAAAGGAAGAACGTCGTGCCGGGCGGCGGGCTGGCCCTGGTGCTGATGCGCTGGGCCCGCGGCTGGCATGAGCAGGCGACGCTCGCCGCCCATGCCGGCTTCCACCCGTCGCAGGTGTCGGCGTGGGAACGGGACGAGCGGGACGTCCCGGTGGATGCCCTGGAGACGACCGCGGACGTCACCGGCTTCCCCCGCTCTCTGCTGGGACCGTTGCTGAGGTACCTCCGCTCGTTCCGGGCCGCGGCGAGAGGGAAAAGCCGGCCGGCCGGGAGACTCGCGCAGGCCTCGACCGCCGAGCTGTTCCTCGTAGCCGCCCAGGCGCTCGACCTCATCCTGGAGCCGCTCGCCGCGGAGACGGACCGTCGGGAGCGGACCGCCCCGGAGCCGCCCGAGGCTCTCCTGGAGCGCCTGAAGCGGCGCACGGAGAGACAGCGCCGGCTCCTCGTCGAGCACGTCCCGGAGCTCCGGCAACCGGCCCTCGTCGAGCTGCTCACCCGGGAGAGCCTCCGTCTGGCGCCGGACCATCCCGAGGAATCGAAGGAGTGGGCGACGTTGGCCACGCTCCTCGGCAAAAGAGTCGATTTCCCTCCCGGCACCAAATCCGGCGCCGGCGAGACTCGGGGTTAAAAGGACCCCGTTCAAGGAGAAGACCATGCAGAACGAGACGACGTATTCGGGCATCCTGGGCGAGTGGCAGCGCCTCCTGGACGCACTGTCGGCGAACACGACGGACCTCCCGCACCTGGAGGCGAGCCGGCAGATGTTCGTCGATCACCTGAACCAGACCCAGGCGCTGCTCCGCCTTCAGGCGGCGCAGACGGCCGAAAAGCAGCAGTCCTCGCAGGACCTCCGGATGCTGATCTCGGACGGCCAGCGGATGGCGACCATGTTGCGGCAGGGCATCAAGCAGCACTTCGGCATCCGCTCCGAGAAGATCGCCGAGTTCGGTCTCGCCCCCTACCGAGGCAAGGCCGGCCGGAAGAAGCCCGAAGGCCCCCCTCCCCCGCCGCCGACCGAGACGGCGGCTCCCACCGAGTAGACCCGACTTCTCCACTTGCCGGTTCGGGGCGTGCCTGGCACGCCCCCTTTTTTGCTTCAGCCAACTTCCCGACGGGATTTTTAAAAAGACGACGGCTCAGCCAAGTCCACGATGGGCCGTCGGGAACTTGGACGGGGCGTTTTGAGTTTGGACGGGGCGTCGGCGATCTGGATGGGGCGTCTTGAACTCAGATGAGGCGTCATGGATTTGGACGGGCCATCGGGAACTTGGATGAGGCGTCGTGGATTTGGATGAGCCGTCCGGAGCTTGGATGAGGCGTCATGGACTTGGACGGGGCGTCGTGGATTTGGACGGGGCGTCATAGACTTGGATGAGGCGTCGTGGATTTGGATAAGGCATCGGGAACTTGGACGGGGCGTCATGAGTTTAGATGAGCCGTCGGGAACTTGGATGGGACGTCGGGAGTTTGGATGGGACGTCGGGAAACTATGCCCGAGCTGCGCGCCCCATCTTCCTTGTCGTATTGGATACTGTCGCATAAGACACCCAGGCAGGGATTCTCCGTCTCCAAGCCACGCTGTATCAATGGTTTGCTCTAGCTAGCGAGGCCAAACGCGGGAACATTTCGGGATAACTCACACCGAGAAGGTGTGCTTATACGACAGAAAGAGCTCAATCCAGCACCACTTCGGCGTGAAGAGCCACCAACCCTACCGGTGAGTCGAGGGAGGAGGGATGCTTATACGACAAAGCGCATTGCATTGACGGAAATTCTGAAGAGCGGTACGCTTATCCCAAGTGCAGTACGCTAAGTAGATTAGATCGACGATGTTTGCCTGCGCTTGCAGCTTGAGCAGGGAAATAGGTGTCACAATTGGCGCCAAATGAGATACAAGTCCAGTCGGTCAAACATGAGGTTGGCCGTCGCGGCAGTATTAGAACGGTGCAAACATGAACGAAAATGAAGACAGGGACCAAGGTCAAATCGATCGTCTCTGGCAACACGGCTTGCACGAGGATGGGATTTTCAACGAACGCCTAAATTTCTTCCTCGTTTTTGAGTCTGTGCTGCTGGGTGTAATCGGTATGCTCCTTGACAAGGAAACGGCTAGCTACGGCTCTATCATTATTCTTCTTATAATTCTTGGCTTGGCTGTTACAAT
>JBEQUE010000066.1:0-6503 GCA_040349255.1 Acidobacteriota bacterium
GCTGTTCGTGCTCGCGAACAAGCTGACCACGTCGGCCAGCACGATCTTTCTCCAATCGACAGCGCCGCTCTACGTGCTGCTCCTGAGCCCCTGGCTGCTCAAGGAGAAGGTGCGGCCCGCGGACCTGGCCTACATGGCGGTTCTGGGGCTGGGCCTGGGGACGTTCTTCGTCGGGCTCGATCCGGTCTCGGCCACGGCGCCGAACCCGGCGCTCGGCAACGCTCTCGCCCTGCTCTCCGGCGTGTCCTGGGGGCTGACGGTGATGGGGCTCCGGGCTCTCGGGCGCGGCGACACGGACTGGAGCCCGGCCGCGTCTCTCTATGGCAATGTCATTGCGTTTCTGGGCTGCCTGCCCATGGCGCTGCCGGTCGTTTCCAGCCGGCCGGTGGATTGGGCGATGGTCGCCTGCCTCGGGGTGTTCCAGATCGCGCTGGCCTACGTGTTCCTGATCCGCGGCCTGCGCCAGGTGACGGCGCTGGAGGCCTCGCTGCTGCTGCTCCTGGAGCCGGTGCTCAACCCGATCTGGGCCTGGCTGGTCCACGGCGAGCGCCCCGGCCCGTGGTCGCTGGCCGGGGGGGCGGTGATTCTGGTGGCCACGGTGGCGAAGAGCGCGTGGGACGCCAGAAGCCAAAGGACATAAGGGACTGCAAGGACTGCAAGGACCAGAGGTCTGTGGTCCCTGAGGTCCCTGCAGTCCTTTTGGTCTTTGGTCCTTTACTTCGCCGCCCGCACCTCACCGCGCAGAGCCGGCAGGTTGAGCGGCACGGCCGGCTCCTTCTGGAGAGCGGCGGCCAGCTTGGCGTCGTGGCCGTAGACGTCCCGGCGGAACTGGAGCGTGCCGTCGTCCTCCAACCAGGCGGTGAAGTAGAGGATGTGCACCGGAATGGGCTCGGGCAGCTTGACGCTCTTCTGCTCGCCCGAGACGATGGCCTCGCGGATGCGGCCGGCCCGCCAGTCGGGGTCGTCCTTGAGCAGGTACTCGGCGAGTTGCACGGGCCGCTCCAGGCGGATGCAGCCGTGGCTGAAGTCGCGCTCGGCGCGCGAGAACAGGTGGTCGGCCGGCGTGTCGTGGAGGTAGACGTCGTACTCGTTCGGGAACATGAACTTGATCTGGCCGAGCGGGTTGTCCGGCCCCGGAATCTGCCGGATGCGGGTCTTGCCGCCGCCGTCGTCCACAAACTCCATGTTGTGGCTCGCGAGATACCCGGGATCGCTCGCCAGCTTGGGCAGGATCTCGTTCTCGGCGATGTTCGTGGGGATGTTCCACGCCGGGTTCAGCTCGAGGTAGGTCATCCGGTCGCTGAACACCGGGGTCTGGCTCTGCTGCTTGCCCACGACAACCGCCATGTCGATCGCCTTGCGGCCGTGGTCCCTCAGCTCCATCCGGAACTCGGGGACGTTCACATAGATGTACCGGTCGCCGAGGCTGCTCGGCAGCCAGCGCCAGCGCTCCATGTTGAGCTCGATCTGGCGGATGCGCTCCGCGACCGGCACGTTGAGCTCGGCCAGGGTGTCGTCGTCCAGCTTGCCGGTCGGCTCCAGGCCGTGGCGCTTCTGGAAGTGGGCGAGGGTGGGATCGCCTCCCGCGGCGAGCCGCGCCTGCAGCGTGGCCGGGTTGTCCTTGGTGACCGTGGGCCAGCCGCCGCCCCCCGTCGATACCGCGATCTCCCGATAACGGGCCAGGGCGTCGCGGAGCTTGGCGTACGCCGGGTTCGGCGGAGCCAGGCTGCGCAGGCTCGCGGCCATGTCGTCCTTGCCCTGGAGCGCGGTCTCGAGGCGGGCGTCGAGGTCCACGTTGCGCGGCTGGGAGTCCCACTGCATGCGCAGCGTCTCGGGCTGGACGCGGCCGATGGCCTCGTTGGCGGCCAGGGTCAGATAGATGTAGCTCAGCTCGACGTCCATGTCCGCGAGCCGGCGCTGGGCCTCGGGCGACTCCAGCGACTCGTCTTTCCTGACGGCTTCGAGGAGCGCGGCGAGACGGCCGCCTTGATAGCGGGTCGTGTCGAGCCCCTCGGCCGACAGGGCGCCGATCGCGCGGATCAGCTCCTCGGCGTGCGGGCCGGGACCGTCTACGCCCGACCAGGCCGGCTGGTACTGGCGCTTCTGATAGAAGTGGCGCATCTCCTCCCAGGCGCGGGCCCGTTCCTTCTGGTCCTTGATGGAAGCGGGAAGGGTCGGGGTCTCGACGGACGAGCGGATGGTCATCGCCACCTGCGGCGGCATGGTCTCCTTGTGGCACCCGGTCAGGAGGAAAACCCCGGCGAGAACCAGGGAGAGCGGCAGGATTCGAAGCTTCATGGGGCGATCCCTCTTGTCAGCGTTGTCAGGTCTTCATCCCGACGGCCTTCTTCATGGCCGCTGTGATGGACTGACGTGCTTTCAAGAAGCTTGCCCACGGGTCGCCGTCGAGCCCCTCCAGCCTTTCGGGGAGGTTGCGGACGGTGTAGGTGTTGCCTCGGACGTCGCTCTCCAGCTCCTCCCAGAAGAGCGGCGTGGAGACCGGCGCGTTCGGCCGGGCGCGGGTGGAGTAGGCGGCGATCGAGGTGGCGCCGCGCCCGTTGCGCAGGTAGTCGATGAAGATCTTCCCCTTGCGGCTGGCCTTCGTGATCTTGGACGTGTAGCGCCCGGGCTCCTCGGCCACGATCCGCTCGACCACCGCCTTGGTGAAGGCCTTGACCTCGTCCCACTCGCCGCGCCGCACCAGGGGCAGGCAGACGTGGAGTCCCTTGCCGCCGGTCGTCTTGAGGAACGTCTCGAGGCCGAGCTCCTCTTCCAACAGGCCGCGCACCTTGAGCGCGCCTTCGACCACCCGGTCCCAGCCCAGGCCCTCGTCGGGATCGAGGTCGAACACGACGTAGTCGGGGCGCTCGACGTCGTCCACGTGGGCGCCCCAGATGTGGATCTCCAGTACGCCCATCTGGGCCAGGGAGACCAGGCCGGTGAGCGAGTCGATGGCGCCGTAGAGCACGGTCTCGCCGCCCTCCTCGACCTCGACGCGCCGGATCGAGTCCGGGAACTGCTCGGTGATGTGCTTCTGGTAGAAGCACTGGCCGGTGTGGCCGCCGGGGCAGCGCACGAGCGTCAGCGGCCGGTCCTTCAGGTGGGGGAGGATCCAGGCCGAGATGCGCTCGTAGAAGAGGACGACCTCGCGCTTGGTGACGCCCTGCTCGGGGTAGAACACGCGGTCGGGGTTGGTGAGCTTGACCCCGGCGACCTCGGCGATGCCCTTGTCCTTGGGATCGCGCTCGGGTCCGAGCGGCGGCCGGTCCTTCGATCGTCTGGCGGTCTTCTTCGCCTTCGTCGCCACAGCCTTTTTCTTCGCGGGCGGCTTCTGCTCGACCTCTCGCACGATCTCGGACGGAGCCTTGTCCTCCCGCAGCCCCTGGAACGTAGGGTGGCGCAGGATGCCGTCTCCTGTCCACTCGGTGAAGGCGACCTCGGCCACGAGCTTCGGCTCGACCCAGTGGCTGCGCCGGGCCTCGGCGCCGCGCGGGGCGTTCTCGAAGGCCGGGGTCTTCCGCTCCAGCTTGTCCAGGCGCTTGCGCAGGTCGGCCAGGGTCTTCGCGTTGAAGCCGGTGCCGACCTTGCCGGCGAAGACGAGATCCTCGGCTTTTTTCGAGGGACTGTTCACGGCCAGGAGGAGCGCGCCCAGGCCCTTGCGCGAGCCCTCGGGATCGGTGAAGCCGACGATCACGAGCTCCTGCCGCTTGAGGCACTTGACCTTGAGCCAGCCCTTGCCGCGCCCGCCCTGGTAGGGGAGGTCGGCGCGCTTCGAGATCATCCCCTCCAGGCCGAGGTCGCAGGCGTGGCGGAAGAAGGCTTCGCCGGAGCCCTGGACGTGGTCGCTGAAGCGGATCGTGCCCTGCCTGGGCTGCGTCTCCAGGAGCCGGGCGAGCGCCTGCTTGCGCTCCAGGAGCGGGACGCCGCGCAGGTCGTGGCCGTCGAGGTGCAGAAGGTCGAAGGCGAAGTAGACCATCTCGGCCTTCCTGTCGCCGCCGAGCGCGTTCTGGAGCGCCTGGAAGCTGGTCCTGCCGTCGGGCAGGAGGACCGCGACCTCGCCGTCGAGCACCGCGTCGCGGGCCGGGAGGTCGGCCACGGCCCGGGTGACGGTTTCGAAACGGTCGGCCCAGTCCTTGCCGCCGCGGGTGACGGCCTTCACCTTGCCGTCCGCGAGCTCGAAGAGGACGCGGTAGCCGTCGAACTTGAGCTCGTGGACCCACTCCTCGCCCTGCGGCGGCTCGGAGACCAGGGTGGCGAGCTGGATCTCGATCTTCGCCGGGATCTTCGCCTTGCGAGCGCCCTTGGGAGGAGGAGTTTGGGTCTTTGCAGTCCTTGCCGTCCCTTTCGTCTCTTTCTTCTTCGCGACCTTCTCCTCGCGGTTCGACTTCCAGACCCGGTCGGGGTCGGCGGCGATCTTCTCCAGGCTGAGGCCCGTCGCGACGCTGTCGGGGTACTCCTGGACCACGGCGTCGCCGCTGCCGGGCACGGCGGCCTCGTCGTTCTCCTTGAACAGCAACCAGTTCTCCTTGTTCTCGCCGGCCTTGTCGCCGTGCATGCGCACCAGGTTCCAGCGGCCGTGGAGCTTCTCGCCTTCGAGGCGGAACTTGAGCTTGCCCTTTTTGTAGGCCTTGACCGGATCCTTCTCGGCGTCCTCCTCCAGGTGCCAGGTGCCGCGGTCCCAGACCAGCACCGTGCCGCCGCCGTACTCGCCCTTGGGGATGATCCCTTCGAAATCGCCGTAGTCGAGCGGGTGGTCCTCGACGTGGACGGCCAGACGCTTCTCGGCCGGGTCGAGGCTCGGCCCCTTGGGTACCGCCCAGCTCCGCAGCACGCCCTCCATCTCCAGGCGGAAGTCGTAGTGCAGCCGGGTGGCCGCGTGCTTCTGGATGACGAAGGAGTTGCCCTCCTTCTCCTCTACCTTGCCGGCCGGTTCGGGGGTCTTCTTGAAGTCCCGCTTTCGCTTGTACTCCTGGAGACCCATATCGCCGAAACCTCAGGCTGTCTTTCTCCGCTTGGCCGGGGCCTTGCGGGCGGTCGCCTTCTTCGCCGTCTTCTTGGGGGTGGCTTTCTTCGCGGGAGCCTTCTTCGCCGGCTTGCGGCCACCGCCTTCGACGCTCTGCTTGAGCAGGGCCATGAGGTCCACGACGTTGCCGGCGCGCTCCGGCTTCGGCGCGGCCGGCGCCTCGGGGGCCTCGTCGTACTGGCCGGCCTCGGCCCGCTCGCGGATCATCTTCATCAGGTCCTTGTAATAGTCGTCGCGGTACTTGTCCGGGTCCCAGGAGCCGACCATCCCCTCGACCAGCCGCTCGGCCATGTCGAGCTCGCGCTCGGTGACCCCCTCACTTCCGCGGCCACTGTGGGGGAGATCGAGCTCCTTAGGGTCGCGCAGCTCGTGGGCGAAGCGCAGGATGTTGAGCACGATCACGCTGTCCTCGGCGACCACCGCGGCCAGGTACTGCTTCGAGCGGATCACTACCTTGGCGATGCCGACCTTCTTCGTCCGCTTGAGCGTCTCGCGCAGGAGAGCATAGCTCTTGGCGCCCTTCTTGTCCGGGGCGAGATAGTAGGGCTTGTCGAAGTAGACCGAGTCGATCTCGTCGAGGTCCACGAAGTCGAGGATGTCCACGGTCTGGGTCTTCTCGGGCGCGGCGCGCTCGAAATCCTCGTCGGAGAGGATGACGTACTTGCCCGAGTCGAGCTCGTAGCCGCGCACGGTGTCCTCCCAGGCCACCTCGCGGCCGGTCTCCTCGTTGACCCGCTTGTACTTCACCCGGGCCTTGTTCTTCCTGTCCAGCAGGTGGAAGCTGACCTCCTCGCGCTTCTCCGCCGAGTAGAGGCCGACCGGGATGTTCACGAGGCCGAAGGTGATGCTCCCTTTCCAGATCGATCGCGCCATTTTCCCTTCCTCCCCCCGTGCTGAAACGCAAGATGTATGCCGCAATCCTCTCTCCACCCGGATGTGAGAAGCTACCCCCATGGCGCCCAAGGTCCGAACCGGAACGACGGAAGCCCGGATCTGGCGGGTGAAGGACGGCCGGGCCGGCGATCCCGGTCCCGACCGCGTGGCCACCGAGGAGCCGCTCGAGATCCGCCTGGTGTCCGCCGGGGGGGCCGGGGAGGGAGGACAGGAGCACACGGTCGCCGTCACCATGCGCACGCCGGGCGCCGACGAGGAGCTGGCCGCCGGGTTCCTGTTCGCCGAGGGGGTGGTGGACCGGCCGGAGCGCGTGCTCGGCTTCCACCGGCCGCCCGAGGAGCGCACCGGCGAGCCCGAGCCCAACATCGTGACCGTGGAGCTGGGCGACGGGCCCGACCCGGTCCTGCCCACCCTGGAACGGCATTTCTTCTCCAGCAGCGCCTGCGGCGTATGCGGCAAGGCGGGGCTCGCGGCGCTCCAGGTGCGGGCGCCCGGGCGGCTGCCGGATGGCCCCGAGGTCGCTCCGGAGCTCATCGCCTCGCTCCCCGCGCGGCTGCGCGAGGCCCAGGGCCTGTTCGAGATGACC
>JBEQUE010000071.1:0-5031 GCA_040349255.1 Acidobacteriota bacterium
GATCTCGGGCTACGCGGACGGGCGAGGCTTCGAGCTGTGGTCCACCGACGGAACGCCGGCCGGGACCCAAAAAGTGGGGCCGGCCCTGTACAACACCGTCGTGGCCGGCGGCGCCGTCGCCTGGACCGTGTTCCAGGGGCGGCTGGTCTACGCCGTGGACGAGACGTTCAACGGCAGCGTGAAGCTCTGGACGAGCGACGGCACCCCGTCCGGGACCGGGCGGCTCCTGGACCGCGACGGCCAGCCCATCCCCCAGGCGTTCGGCTTCGCCACGCTGGGGAACCGTCTGATCTTCACGACCTTGACCCCGCCCAAGATCTGGGAGACCGACGGCACCCCCGCCGGGACCGGGCCGATCGCCCCGATGCGGCCCATCGGTCTCAACACGGGCGACGTGGTCGCCGCGGGCGGCCGGGCCTTCTTCGGCGCCTGGGAGCCGGCCACGGGCCAGGAGCTCTGGGCGGTCGACTCGCCGTAGACTGACGCCATGCGAATCTCCGTCCTCCTCTTCCTGCTAGCGCTTCCTGCGTCGGGCCAGGCTCCGCGGCTCGTCAAGGACATCAACCCGACGATGGTGCCGGGCAGCTCGGCCCCCTCCAGCTTCGTCGCCCTCGGGTCGGCGGCCGTCTTCGCGGCCCTGGAGAGCAGGACCGGGAACGAGCTGTGGCGCAGCGACGGCACGGCGGCAGGCACCTGGCGGCTGACCGACATCTTCTCCGGGGACCGCTCCAGCAACCCGGTCCCGGTTGCGTCCACGGGCCGGCAGGTCTTCTTCACGGCGGAGCAGAGCTTCGAGATCCCGCGCTCCCTCTGGGTTACGGACGGCACGCCGGGCGGCGTCCTCCACCTGGCGGCGGTCAACGTCAGGGAGGGCGGAGCGCTCTGGGTTCCGGCCCGGGAGACGCTCTACTTCGTCGGCTCCGGAGAGAGCGGTGCGGAGCTGTGGCGCAGCGACGGCACCCCCGCAGGCACGGAGCCGGTGGGCGGCCCGGCCGAGGCCGGGAACCCCTCGGAGCTGACGGCGTTCCAGGGGCGGGTCTGGTTCAGCGCGGGGGGGTGGCTCTGGCGCATGGACAGCGCCGACAGCCTGGTGCCGGTGAAGAGATTCCCAGGCGCCGGGCCGCGTCGCCTCCAGGTGGTGGGATCGAGGCTCCTGTTCGTGGTGCCCGCCCCGGGCGGCGCCTCCGAGCTGTGGGCCAGCGACGGCACGGCCCGCGGCCTCCGGCCGCTCGTCCGCCTGGCGCAGCTCCTCGACTTCCAGGTCGTCGGCTCCCGCCTCTGGTTCGTGGCGGACGACGGACGCCGTGGACAGGAGCTCTGGGTCACGGACGGCACGCCCGCGGGCACGCGGGTCCTGACCTCCTTCGCCCGCCGGGAGGCCTTCCTGCCGGGCTTCCTCCCGCCGACGCTCACCGCCGGGCGCTTCGTGTTCGCGGCCGACGACGGCCCGCACGGCGTGGAGCTGTGGTCGACGGACGGCAAGGGCCAGGCCCGCCTGGTGCGCGACGTCTGTCCGGGGATCTGCCCGGCAGTCCTCTCGCTCTGGCGCACGCACCGGGGACTGCTGTACTGGGCGGGCACCAACGGAGCCCGCGGCTCGGAGCTGTGGGTGACGGACGGCACGGCCGCGGGCACGCGCCTGGTGCGCGACATCTGCCGCGGGAGCTGCGGCGCCGACCCGCGGGAGCCGTCGTTCCTGGAGGACCGGGTGCTCTTCGGCGCGATCGACAACGGCCTGGGGCGCGACCTGTGGAGCACCGACGGCACCGCGGCCGGGACCGTCCGGCTCACCGACTTCAAGCCGCTCCTGCCCTGGCTGACCTTCCAGAGTACGGTGGTGGGAGGAGCGCTCCTGTTCAGCGCCTACGACGGCGAGCACGGCGCCGAGCTCTGGCGCTCCGACGGCACCCCCGCCGGCACCTCCCTGGTGCTGGACCTCAACGACTTCGAGTTCGGCGGCTCGTACCCGGAGGCGATCGGCGCCCTGGGCTCCCAGGCGTTCTTCTTCGCCGACGACGCCGTCCACGGCCACGAGCTGTGGAAGAGCGACGGCACCGGGGCGGGGACCTCGCTCGTCCTCGACATCTCTCCCGGCGAGTCGCCGTTCCGCCGGTTCTCCTACCCCGGCGAAGAGGCCGGGGGCCGGCTTTTCTTCATCATGGAAGGCGAGCTCTGGCGGACCGACGGCACCGGGGCCGGCACCTTCGCGTTGACCGGGATCGCAACCGTGAGCGTCTGCTGCAGCTCGCCGGCGCTCCGCGCCTACAACGGGCGGGTGTACTTCAGCGCGCAGGACTACGGGCACGGGCTCGAGCTCTGGACGAGCGACGGTACGGTCGCGGGGACCCGGATGGTCAGGGACCTCCGGCCCGGCAGTTCCGAGCCGACGGACCTGGTCGTGTTCCAGGGGAACCTGTACTTCACGGCCGCCGGCGAGGGCGGCATCCGCGAGCTCTGGCGGAGCGACGGCACCGAGGCCGGTACGGTCCGCGTCGCGAGCCTCGGCGTCTTCCACAGCGGGGCTCTGTCGCGCCTGACGGTCCACGCCGGCCGGCTCTGGTTCTTCGCCGACGACGGCGAGCACGGGCGCGAGCTCTGGAGCAGCGACGGCACCGAAACCGGCACGGGCCTGGCCGTGGACCTCGATCCCGGCCCCGGCCCGGTCTTCCCGAACCTGATCGTCTCCGTCGGAGAGAGGCTGTTGATCTCGGGCTTCCTGGATAGTGGAGACAGCGTCCTATGGTCCACGGACGGCACGCCGGCCGGTACCCGCCCGGTCGGCCCGGGCGCGGACGGCTCGGTGGCGTGGATCGTGTCCGGCGGCCGGCTGTTCTACAACGCCGTGTTCCCCTTCGAGCCTCCGGCCGCCATCTACGTGAGCGACGGCACCGAGGAGGGCACGAGTCCGCTGCCGGCTCCGGTCGGCCTTTCGCCGGCGCTCGACTTCGCGCCGCTCGGCGACCGGGTCCTGTTCAATACGGACAGCGGCCGGGCGCTGTGGATGACGGACGGCACCGCGGCCGGCACCGTGCGGGTGACGGAGGAAGGCTTCGAGCCGTTCGAGTTCGGTGACCTGTTGCCTGCCGGAGGGCGCGTATTCTTCCCGGCCTACAGCCCGGAGACCGGCGTGGAGCCCTGGGTGGTGGAGCCGTAGGCTTGCTTGCCGCAGCATAACGTTCTCCTGGCCCGTTGCAAACTTCTCTGGCGCGAAGCAACGTTTTCAGGCGCGATGTAAGCTTCCCTGGCCCGATATAAGGTTCCATCGCCATGGATAACCTTGAGTCGCGCTGAACAAGCTTGCGTCGTCGTGAGACAACCTTGAGTTGCGGCAAACAACCTTGTGTCGCGGTGGATAACCATGAGTCGTGGGCGGATAACCTTGAGTCGCCCTGGATAACTTCGAGTTGCGGTGGACAACGTTGAATCGCGGCGGACAACCTTGAGTTGCGCTGAACAAGCTTGCGTCACCGTGAAACAACCTTGAATCGCGGCGAACAACCTTGCGTTGCCGTGGATAACTTCGAGTTGTGGTGGATAACCTTGAATTGCCGTGAACAACCTTACGTCGGGCCCGGTCAGTTTGTGGGCTCGCTAGATCAAAGCTCGGGAGAGGGCTCGCGCATCAACGCACGGAAGCCGGCTTGCTGGAAATGCTCGTCCGTGGTCAGCCCGGAGTGGCCCGTTCGTAGAGCTCCTCCGAGACGGGGACGATGACGACGGCCGGATCGGCTTCCAGAGCGCGGAGCAGCTCGACCCCGTTCCGTCGGTGCCGCTGCCTTGCGAGGGCGCTCCCGATTTCCAGGAGGATGGCCTTGGTCGTGACGAGGCGGAACCGTTTTCGCCCGAGCTTGCCAGCGAGCTGGACTGCCTGCTGATGATGCTCGTCGGTCGGGGCTGACAGGGCGATGGCGTACGCCGTATCGAGGAAAATTTCCTGCACGGCCGGTTCTAGTCGCGTTCGAGGTAGTCCTCGATCCTCTCCGACCAGTCCGGAGGGCCTTCGAGGCTCAAGGTCTGCGCGACGCGCAGGAAGGAGTACTCGGCAGACTTCGGCTCGGTACCGGTCTCCACCGTCAGCCGCACGCGGGTGTTCGGCTGGAGATCCAGCGGCTCTTCCGGGAGGAAGGCCTTGCCGTCGTACACCGCAGCCAGGGTTTTCGTCATGGCCTGAGGATAGCAGATTCCTTCCGCCGGCACCGGCGGAGCCTCAGGCTCAGCCCTTCTTCGCCCCGCGCCGCGCGATCAGCAGGACCATCTCCAGCGCCTGCTCGTAGTTGAGGCGCGGGTCCACGGTCGAGCGGTAGGCGCGGCCGAGGTCCTCCTCGTTGATCCCCCGGGCGCCGCCGACGCACTCGGTGACGTCGTCGCCGGTCAGCTCGAAGTGGACGCCGCCCAGGTAGGAGCCGCAGGCCTCGTGGATGTCGAACGCTTGCTCGAGCTCCGACAGGATGTGGTCGAAGCGCCGGGTCTTCATGCCGCTCGTAGTGGTCTCGGTGTTGCCGTGCATCGGGTCGCAGACCCAGAGCACCGTGCGCCCGGCCTGGCGCAGGGCTTCGAGGAGCGGCGGCAGGCCGTCGGCGATCTTCTTCTGGCCGAAGCGGTGGATGAGCGTCAGACGGCCGGGCTCGCGGCAGGGGTCGAGCGTGTCGGCCAGCGCGAGCAGCCCGTCGCGGGTCATGGTCGGGCCGATCTTGACCGCCACCGGGTTGCGGATGCCGCGGAAGTACTCGACGTGCGCGCCGTCGAGGTTCGCCGTGCGCATGCCGATCCACGGGAAGTGGGTCGCGAGGTTGTACCAGCCCGTGCGGTGCGGCACCTGCCGGGTCTGGGCCTGCTCATAGAGGAGGTGGAGACCCTCGTGGCTGGTGAAGTAGTCCACCCGGTTGAACTCGCCGCTCCCCTGGCCCATCACCGTCTCCATGAACCAGACGGAGTCGCGGATCGCCTGCACCCGCCGGTGGTACTCCTCGGCGTACGGCGAGTGCTGGACCCAGCCGAGGTCCCAGTACTCGGGGTGGTGCAGGTCGGCGA
>JBEQUE010000121.1:0-88470 GCA_040349255.1 Acidobacteriota bacterium
CGCGGGCACGGCGAGCAGGGCCATGAAACGCGTGGCGCGCCGCGACCCGCCCGGCGGTCCCAGCTCGGGCAGCCGGCGGGTGTAGCTGGCGCCGCGGAAGGTCTGGACGGACGGACGGGGCCGGTCGGTCGGCAGATCGAGGCTCTCCAGCCGGTCGAGCCGGCGGGCCCACCAGGCGAGCTGCTCCGCGATCACCCCGGACTCCAGCCACTGCCTCTGCCAGGCCGAGTAGTCTGCGTACTGCACCGGCAGCCCGGGAAGGGATTCGCCAGCGTAGAGCCGCGAAACCTCGCGCACGAAGACGCCGCGCGACCAGCCGTCGGTCACGATGTGGTGGAGGTTGACCAGCCACAGGTGGTCGTCCGGAGCGAGGCGGATCAGCCGCGTCCGGAGCAGCGGTCCGGCTTCGAGGTCGAACGGCGCGGAGGCCTCCTCGCGACCGAGGCGCCAGGCTTCCCTTTCGTCGATCCCGGACAGGTCGATCAGGGGCATCGGCACCGGCGTCGGGCCGGCGACGGCCTGGACCGGCTCGCCGTCGCGCAGGGGAAACGTGGTGCGCAGAGTCTCGTGGCGGCGCGCCAGCTCCGCCAGGGCCGACCGCAGGGCCGGAACGTCCAGCTCTCCCCGGAGTCGGAAGGCCACCGGCACGTTGTAGGTGCCGGGCCGAGTGCCGAGCCGCTCCAGGAACCAGAGCCGGTGCTGGGCGTAGGAGAGCGGCAGGTCGCTCTCGCGGGACACGGGGACGACCGGAGGCAGCCTGCCGATGCGGCGCGTTTCGAGGCGCTCAGCCAGGCCGGCCACGGTCGGCGCGTCGAACACGTCGCGCGGGACCAGGTCCGCTCCGAAGGCCTCCCGCACCCGCGAGAGCACCCGCAGGATCAGGAGCGAATGACCTCCGAGATCGAAGAAGTCATCCCGGATCCCGATCCGTTCGAGCCCGAGCACCTCGGCCCAGATCCCGGCAAGCAGCTCCTCGGTCGCGTTGCGCGGCGCCTCGGTCTCCGGGGAGGCCGGGCCCAGGACCGGCTCGATGCGCGCCAGCGCCTTGCGGTCCACCTTGCCATTCGCGTTGAGCGGCAGCGCGTCCAGGCGCACGAACGCCGCGGGCACCATGTAGGACGGCAGGCGCCCGCCCAGGAAGGCCCGGAAGTCGGGCTCCGAGGCTTCTCCGGTCCAGAACGCGACCAGCCGCTTGTCGCCGCCCTCTCCCTGGACGACCACGGACGCCGCCGAGACCTCCGGGTGCGAGGCGAGCGCGGCCTCGATCTCCTCCAGCTCGACGCGGAAGCCGCGCAGCTTGACCTGGAAGTCCACCCGGCCCAGGAACTCCAGCAGGCCGTCGGCCCGCCAGCGCACGAGGTCGCCGGTGCGGTAGAGCCGCTCGCCGTCTCCCCAGAACGGATCGGGCACGAAGCGCTCGGCGGTCAGCTCCGGCCGGTGGAGATAGCCACGGGCAAGGCCGTCGCCGCCGATCCACAGCTCCCCTTCGACGCCCGGCGGGGCGAGCTGGAGCTGGCGGTCCACCACCGCCACCCGGGTGTTGCCGATGGGCCGGCCGATCGGCAGCGGCGACTCCACCTCCGCCGGCGAGCGCATCGGATGGCACGAGGTGAAGACGGTGCTCTCCGTCGGACCGTAGCCGTTGACGACCGTGATGCTGGGCGACGTGGGAGCCGCTTCGAGCACCCGCGCCACGTGAGCCGGAGACAGCACGTCGCCGCCCGACAGGATCAGCCGCAGCTTCGAAAGGTTTTCGAGCTGGGACTCGACCATCTGCTGGAACAGGCCGGCCGTGATCCAGGCGGCGGTGACGCCCTGGCTCACCAGGAACTCGCCCAGCTCCTGAAGGCTGGGCGTCTCCGGCGGCAGCACGGCCATCGCCGAACCGTTGAGCAGCGAGTAGCCGACCTCCAGCGTGGTGGCGTCGAACGACAGCGGCCCCATGTGCAGGAAAACGTGATCCGTCCCGAAATCGGCGAAGCGCGAGCTGCGCGCGAGGCGCACCACGTCGCGGTGGGTCACGGCCACGCCCTTCGGCCGGCCCGTGGAGCCGGAGGTGTACATCACATAGGCAAGGTTGTCGGGGGAGGGGGAAAGGGACACAAAGGACCGCAGGGACTGCAGGGACGGAAGGTCTTCCCAGCAGATTACCTTCGCTGGGTTGGAAGGCAAGCGGCCGAGCAGCCTGCGACGCGTGATCAACACCGGCGCGGCGGTGTCCTCCAGCATGAAGGCGAGGCGGTCCTCCGGGTAGGCCGGATCGAGCGGAGCGAACGCGCCGCCGGCCTTGAGGATCGCCACGATCGCCACGATCGCCTCGGGCGAGCGCTCCAGGCAGAGGCCCACGAGTTGATCCGGGCCCACCCCTTCAGCCGCCAGGACCTCCGCCAGCGCCTCGGCCCGGGCGTCCAGCTCGGCGTAGGTCATCTCGCCGCCGGTCCAGCGCAGGGCGAGCGCCTCCGGCGCGCGGCGGGAGTGCTCTTCGATCAGCTCATGGATGCAGGCCTCCCGGGGATACGGGACCGCGGTGTCGTTCCAGTCCACGAGGATCTGTGCGCGCTGCGCCGCGGAGAGGATCGACAGGCCGGAAAGCCGCCGGTCCGGATCGGCCGCCACGCCGTCGAGGAGGGTCAGGAAGAAACCGCCCATCCTTTGGACCGTCGAGGCTTCGAACAGGTCGGCGGAATACTCCATGCGGACGTCCATCCCACCGTCCGCGCGGTCTTCGAGGAAGAAGGCCAGATCCGCCTTGGCCGTGCCGTTGCCGACCTCGCGCAGGGTCATGTCGAGGTCCGGGGTCAGCGCGGTCCGGGGCACCTCCGGATGGAGGGCGAAGATCACCCGCAGCAGCGCCTGGACCGCGGCGGGGCTGCCGGGATGGAGCCGTCTGAGGGCAAGATCGAACGGCAGCTCCTGGTGCTCGAACGCCGCCAGCGCGGCCTCCCGGGCGCGCCCGACCAGCTCCGCGAAGGTCGGATCTCCGCCGAGGTCCGTGCGCACGAACAGGTTGTTCACGAAGAAGCCCACGAGCGGCTCCAACTCGACGCGGGTGCGGGTCGAGACCGGGGCGATGACCGAGAGGTCGGTCTGGCCGGTGAGCCGCAGGAGCCAGGCCTGGAACAAGGCGAGCGACGCCATGAAGAGCGTGGCCCCGTCGCGCCTCGCCCCGCCGTGCTTCGCAATACCGCGGAGCGCCCGGGCTTTGTCTTGTGGCACCTCGAACAGCCATTCGCCGCCGCGCGGGCCCGCCGTCGCCGGCCGTGGCCGGTCGGCCGGCAGCTCCACGGGCTGCGGCAGGTCCTGGAACCGGCGCGCCCAGCGGTCCAGGCTCTCCTCCAGCTCGGCGCCCTGGAAGCGGGCGCGCTGCCAGGCGGCGAAGTCGGCGTAGCGCGCGGGCAGCGGCGGAAGCGTCTCGCCTCGATAGAGCGCGGGCAGCTCGCGCAGGAGCACCGCCAGGGAGCCGTCATCCCAGGCGATGTGGTGGACCGTGAGCAGCAGCCGGTGCTCGAAGGCGCCCAGCCTCAGCAGAAGGACGCGGATCAACGGACCGCGGTCCAGGTCCAGCGGCCGACGGAACTCTTCCTGAGCCAGCCGTTCGACGTCCTCCGAAGTCCCATCCTGAATCGGGATCGGGACCTCCTCCGGCGGCAGGACCACCTGGACCTCGCGGCCGTCCTTCGACGCGAACACCGTCCGCAGCGGCTCGTGCCGGCGGACGATCTCCGTGAAGGCCCGTCCCAGAGCCTCGACGTCCAGCGGCCCGGCGAGGGTGCCGAGGATCGGCACGTTGTAGGTGATCGGCTCGGCCTCCATCCGCTGGAGGAACAGAAGACGCTCCTGGCCGAAGGAGAGCGGCGGCTCCCCGGCTCCGGCCGCACCCGCGATCGGGCTCAGGGCTCGACCCGGTCCGAGCCGCGCCGCGAACCCCGCCACCGTGGGCGTCTCGAACAGGTCGCGCAGCGAGACCTCCGCGCCGAACGCCTGCCGGATGCGGGAGAACAGCCGACCGGCGATCAGCGAATGACCGCCCAGCTCGAAGAAATCATCCTCGACGCCGACCGCTTCGAGACCCAGGGCCTCGGCCCAGAGAGCGGCCAGGCGCTCCTCCACAACCTTGCGCGGCGCCACGAACGCTCCCACCTCCGGCCGGACGCGCACCGGGGCCGGCAGCGCCTTGCGATCCACCTTGCCGTTCGGAGTGCGGGGCAGGAACGGCAGGAGCACGACGGCCGGCGGCACCATGTGCTCCGGCAGGCGCTCCTTGAGGTGCCGGCGCAGCTCGGGCACGGAGAGGCCCTCGGGCGCCGCGTAGGCCACGAGCCGGGCCCCGGTCTCCTCCTGGCGCGCCACGACCACGCACTCCGCCACGCCGGGCGCGGCGAGGAGAGCGGCCTCGACCTCCCCCAGCTCGATCCGGAAACCGCGGATCTTCACCTGGTGGTCGATCCGTCCCAGGAAGTCGAGCTCGCCGTCCGGCCGCAGGCGCACGAGGTCGCCGGTCCTGTACATCCGCGCTCCGGGATCGGAGGAGAACGGGTCCGGCAGGAAGCGCTCGGCGGTCAGATCGGGCCGCCCCAGGTAGCCGCGGGCGAGGGCCGGACCGCCGAGATACAGCTCGCCCGGTTCTCCCTCATGGGGGCCGTCCGGGACCGGCACCCAGTCCGGCCCGAGCACGTAGGCGGTCTCCTCAGGCAGCGGAACGCCGATCGTCGGCGGCGAGGTCTCGTCCGGCGGCACCCGGACCCAGGTCGAATAGGTCGTGTCCTCGGACGGGCCGTAGAGATTGAAGACCGCCCGGGCCGAGGTGGTCCGGTAGAGCTGGTCCACCAGCGACCGCTGGAGCGCCTCGCCGGCCAGGTTGATCGTCCGCACCGAGGGCGGAAACTCGCCGTTGCGCGCCAGCTCGGCGGCGGCGGACGGCACCGTGTTGACGAGCGTCACCTCGCCGGCCGCGGCGAGCGCGGACAGGGCGAGCGCGTTCTCCGCCAGGATCACCCGGCCGCCCCAGGAGAGCGGCGCGAAGATCTCGAAGACCGAGAGATCGAAGCAGATCGACGTGGCGGCGAGCACGCCTTCCAGCTCCTCCGGAGAGAAGGCGTCCCGGGCCCAGTGCATCAGGTGGGCGGCGGCGGCGTGCGGGATCGCCACTCCCTTGGGCCGACCGGTGGAGCCCGAGGTGTAGATCAGGTAGGCCAGGCCGCGCGGGTCCGGCTCCGCGTCCTGCCCAGGCTCCCCCTCCCAGGCCTCCGGCCGGTCGAGGAACAGCCGGCGCGCCCCGGTCTCCGGGAGCGCCGCGGCCGAGCCGGCGTCCGTGAGGACCACCGGCGCCTCCGCATCTTCCAGCATGAAACGCAGGCGCTCGCGCGGATACCGGGGGTCGAGCGGCAGGTAGGCGCCTCCCGCCTCCAGCGCGCCCAGCATGCCCGCGACCATCTCGGGCGCGCGGCGGGTGCAGATCCCGACCGGGACCTCCGGGCCGACCCCCAGCCGCTGCAGCGTGCCGGCCAGTCGGCGGACGCGGTCGGCCAACTCGCCATAGGTCCATCGGAGCCCGTCTCCGACGACCGCCTCGCGCTCCGGAGCCTCGTCCGCCCGTGCCTGGAAGAGCTGATGTAAGGAATTCATCCGGCGTCACCTCCGGGACCGTCTCCGACCCTTTGCAGATCAATGTGCGGCGACCGGCCCAAATGAGCACGGCTTGAGCCATATCTCCCAAGCGGTTACCATCTGCGCTCCGATCGAGAGCCGGATATGAGCAGTGAACACGACGAGCCCGATATCGCCGATATCCCAGAAGCCGTCGCCGTCATCGGCATGGCCGGACGCTTCCCGGGCGCCCGCAACCTGGACGAGCTCTGGCGCAACCTGCGCGACGGGGTGGACTGCGTCCGCGACCTGACCGAGGAGGAGCTGCTGGCGTCCGGCGTGACGCCGGAGGAGCTCCGGCAGCCGGGCTACGTGCGCTCCGCCGGACCGCTCGCGGACGTCGACCTCTTCGACGCGGGTTTCTTCGGGTTCTCGCCGCGCGAGGCCGAGATCCTCGACCCGCAGCAGCGCGTCTTCCTCGAAACCGCCTGGGAGGCGCTGGAGTCGGCCGGCTGCGCGTCGGAGAGCTACCCAGGCTGGATCGGCCTCTTCGCCGGCATCGCCTTCCCGACCTACCTGCTCCACAACCTCTTCCCCAACCCCGAGGTGGTGGCGTCGGTCGGCGGCTTCCCGCTGATGCTCTCGAACGACCGCGACTACTTCGCCACCCGGGTCTCCTACAAGCTCAACCTGCGCGGCACGAGCGTCAACGTCCAGACCGCGTGCTCGACCTCGCTGGTGGCCGTCCACATGGCCTGCCAGAGCCTGCTCGACTACCAGTGCACCGTGGCGCTCGCCGGCGGCGTGCGAGTCTTCACGCCGCAGCTCATCGGCTACACCTGGGCGGAGGGCGGCATCTACTCGCCCGACGGCCGCTGCCGGGCCTTCGACGCCGAAGGCCGGGGCGCCCTGTTCAGCGAGGGCTGCGGCGTGGTCGTGCTCAAGCGCCTCTCGGAGGCGCTCGCCGACGGCGACGCGATCCACGCCGTGATCCGCGGCTCGGCCACCAACAACGACGGCTCGAACAAGGTCGGCTACACGGCGCCGAGCATCGACGGCCAGGCCGAGGTCATCGCCATGGCCCAGGCCGCGGCCGGGGTGGAGCCCGATTCGATCTCCTATGTCGAGACACACGGCAGCGGCACCCCCCTGGGCGATCCGATCGAGGTCGCGGCCCTGACCCGGGCGTTCCGCTCCGGGACCGACCGGACCGGCTTCTGCGCGCTGGGCTCGCTCAAGGCGAGCGTCGGCCACATGGAGTCGGCGGCCGGCGTCGGCGGCCTGATCAAGACGGTGCTCGCGCTCGAGAACCGCCAGATCCCACCGAGCCTCCACTTCCGGACGCCCAACCCGCGCATCGATTTCGACTCCAGCCCGTTCTACGTCAACACCCGGCTTTCGGACTGGCCGGCCGGCGGCGAGCCGCGGCGGGCCGGCGTCAGCTCGTTCGGCATGGGCGGCACCAACGCGCACGTCGTCCTGGAGGAGGCGCCGGAGATCGGGCCTTCGGGTCCGTCCCGGCCCTGGCAGCTCCTTCTCCTCTCCGCCCGCACCCCGACCGCCCTGGAGGCGGCCACCGACCGGCTGGCCGACTGGATGGAGGCGCATCCGGACGCGCTGCTCGCCCCACTCGCCGATATCTCCTTCACACTCCGGACCGGCCGCCGCACGTTCACGCACCGCCGCGCCCTGGTCTGCCGGAGCCGCGAGGACGCCCTGGCGGCGCTCCGCGAACGCGATCCCCGGCGCCTGCTCGGCAGCGTCCAGGAGATCGCCGACCGGCCCGTCGCCCTGATGCTCCCGGGCCTCGGCGACCATTACGCCGACATGGGCCTGGACCTCTACCAGGCCGAGCCGGCGTTCCGCGAGGCGATCGACCTCTGCGCCGGGCTGCTCCGGCCGGAGCTCGGCGTGGACATCCGGACCGTAATCTACCCGCGTGGCACCGAGGCGACGGTCCAGACCGGCGCCCTGGATTTCAAGGCCATGCTGGGCCGGGCGTCCTCCACGGACGATGAGGCCACCCGGCGCCTCAATCGCACCCTGTACGCGCAGCCGGCCCTGTTCGCGGTCGAGTATGCCCTGGCGAAGCTCCTCGAGGAGCGCGGCCTCCGTCCGGCCGCCCTGGTCGGCTACAGCCTGGGCGAGTACGTGGCCGCCTGTCTCGCGGGCGTGCTTTCGCTGGAGGACGCCCTCGCGCTCGTGGCCGGCCGCGCGCGGCTGATCGACGAGTTGGAGGCCGGCGCCATGCTCGCCGTCCCGCTCCCCGAGGCCGAGGCGCGCCGGGCGCTCTCCCCTGACCTCTCCCTGGCCGCGGTGAACGGCCCTTCGCTCTCCGTGGTCGCCGGTCCCGTGCCGGCCGTGGAGGCCCTGGAGCAGCGGCTCACGGGACAGGGGATCGCCTGCCGCCGCCTCCCCACCACCCACGCCTTCCACTCCTTGATGATGGAGCCGATCCGGGAGCGGGTGATCGAGATGGCGCGGCGGATGCGCCTCGCGCCGCCCGAGATCCCGTACCTCTCGAACGTCACCGGCACCTGGATCACGGCCGAGGAAGCCACCGACCCCGCCTACTGGGGCCGCCACCTCTGCCAGCCCGTGCGCTTCGGCGAGGCCCTGGCCGAGCTGCGCAGGGACCCCGCCCGCGTCCTGCTGGAGGCGGGCCCGGGCCTGAGCCTGACGACCCTCTCGCTCCAGACCGCCGAGGGCGAGGCTCCGCTGGCCCTGCCGACCCTGCGCCCGTCCTACGAGCGGCAGCCCGACTCGGCGTTCCTGCTCGGCACCCTGGCGAAGCTCTGGCTCGCCGGCCTGTCGCCCGACTGGACCGGCCTCTCCAGCGGCGAGGTCCGGCATCGCCTGACGCTGCCCACCTATCCCTTCGAGCGGAAGCGCTACTGGATCGACGCTCCCGGGCAGAGCGCGAAGGCCGAAGCGAAGCCGGCCGAGGAACCGGCCGCCCTGGCGCGCCACGGCCGGCCCGGCCATCTGCGCAACGCCTATGCGCCGCCCGCGAACGACCTAAAGCGCGCTCTCTGCGAGATCTGGCAGGACATCCTGGGCCTCGACGATGTGGGCGTCCACGACAGCTTCTTCGAGCTCGGCGGCCACTCCCTGGTGGCGCCCCGCATGATCCTCCGGGTGCGCGAGGTCCTCGGCGTGGACTTCCCGATGAGCCACCTGTTCGAGGAGCCGACCGTGAGCGGCATGGCGAAGGCCGTGGAGACCCTGCGGAGCGAGGGCGAGCTCGCGGCAGCGCCGGAGGTGGACCTCGTCGCCGAAACCGCGCTCGCCGAAGACGTGCGTGCGGAAGGCCCGGCGCCCGATCCGGAGCGGATCGCAAGGCCGAAGGATGTCTTCCTCACCGGAGTCACCGGTTTCCTCGGCTCCTTCCTCCTCCGCGAGCTGCTGCTCCAGACCGGGGCCCGCGTCCACTGTCTGGTGCGGGCCCGAAGCGCCGAGGCGGGCCTGGAGCGCATCCGGCGCAAGCTCACGGAGGCGGGGACCTGGAACGAGGATTGGGCGCCGCGGATCGCGGCCGTGCCCGGCGACCTGGAGCTGCCCCGCTGGGGTCTCTCCGAAGAGGTCTACGACGACCTGGCCCACCGCGTCGACGCGATCTACCACTGCGGCGCCTGGGTCAACTTCACCTACCCGTACAAGGCGCTCAAGGCGGCGAACGTCACCTCCACCGAGGAAGCCCTCCGCCTGGCGGGTCGGGAACGGACGAAGCCGGTCCATTTCATCTCCTCCATCGCCGCCGTCTCGCCGCTCGGTGTGACCGGCGAGCCCGTGGTCCTGGAGGACGCCGACTACCCCACCACCGAGGGCCTCTTCGCCGGCTACGGCCCGACCAAGTGGGTCGGCGAGCGGCTCGTCGCCGCGGCGCGGGAGCGGGGCATCCCGGGCAACGTCTACCGGCCGGGCGTGCTCGCGGGCGACAGCCGCAACGGCTACGGCAACACACAGGACCTGGTCTGGAACCTGATCAAGGGCTCGATCCAGCTCGGCGCCTCCCCGGACCAGGAAGACCTCATGGACGTGGCCCCCGTGGACTATGTGGCCGCGGCCATCGTCCGCCTCTCCCTGGAGCCGTCGCAACTCGGCCGGACCTTCCACTTCCCGAACCCGAAGCCGATCTCCTGGAACGAGGTCTACGACGTCGCCCGCGCCTACGGCTATCCGCTGCGGCGCCTGTCGTCGGACGACTGGCTGGGCGAGCTTCGGGCCGTCATCCGCCAGGGAGCCGACAACGCCCTCGCCCCCTTCGCGCCGCTACTGGATGCCGCCGCCCATACCGCTGCCGATACTGCCGCCGAGCAGCCGCGCGAGCTGCGTTTCGACGACCGCAACACCCGGGCGGGCCTGGAGGGCTCCGGCATCGCCTGCCCGCCGCTCGACGCCGCCCTGCTCACCCTCTGGCTCGACGCCTTCGTGCGCGGCGGGTTCCTGCCGAAATCCTTGCCTGGCGTCCGTCTGTAGAAGCGGACCAGCAAGCGCGCCTTGCGCGAGGAGCCCGTCAATGGATATCGACCGCACAGCGAAACCAGCTCCGACGATGGCAGCAGCGGCTTTCGCCGCCGATTGGAATATGCGGCGCCATGCCGCGATCGCCACGGCAGCGGCGGAGCGGCTCCAATCCACGAGAGCGAAGGAGACGATCGCGCGCATCCTCGACGAGGGTGGCGACGGGTCTCTGGGCCAGGCAGCCCGGTGGGCCGACGAGATCCGCTCGAACGGAGGCCCTCACGATCCGGCGACCGTGCGCTTCCTGAACGATTCACGGAACCGCGCGAGAGCGACCTGGCACTACGTGAACCTGCCTCTCGACCTCGGCGGGTACGATCGGCAGTCCGAGTTCACCCGCAGCGACGATGTGGTCCAGATGATCCTGCTCGCCGTCGAGTCGCTCCGGAACCCCGGTCCGGACGCCCGGTTCGAGGAGATCATCGCGCTCCGCTGGCTCTCCCATCTGGTGGGAGACGTCCATCAGCCCGTCCACGTCGGCTGCGGCTACATCGCGAACGCGGAGACGAACCAGGCCCGCCTGGTCACCGCGCCCGGCACCGCCGTCGGCCTGCCGAGCGACCGGGGAGGCGGCAAGCTTCTGCTGCCGACCGGAGACAACCTCCACGGCTTCTGGGACAGCAAGCTCGGTCCGGACCTGGTGCCGAACGCGATCCACGTGCCGTCCGACGAGCCGCTGGTCCGCGAGCTGGTCCAGGCTTCGGCACGCGCTACAGCCAACGCGGCAGTGACGACGATGGCGGCGATGAGCGTGAGCAGCCAGGTCGCATCCTGGGCGAACGCCTCGCTCGCAGCGGCCCGGGCCGCCTACCAGGGCCTCCGGATCACCGGTTATCGCCAGCAGCAGAAGGACTATCCCGTGGAGTGGGAAGGAGAGGCAGCCTACCGGCAGCGCTGCGCGCCGATCGTCTCGGAGCGCATGACCACCGCGGCCACCAACCTCGCCGCCTTGCTGGACTCGATCTGGCCGTAGAACGGACGGGAGCCATGGACGACTCACTACTCCTGGGAAGCTGGCTCGGCGACGACCTCGTCGAGGCTCCCCCGCTCTTCCAGGTCGGAGGCAACCCGGCCGTGCCCATCGCCGCCTCCGGCCTGGACCTCGTCCTCGAGGCCGACGCCGCCCAGGAGCGCGGCACCGGGCGCGGGCGCCTCCGGTTCACCCTGTCGCAGGCCGGCCGGCCGCTCCTGGACCTGGTGCCGCGCCCGACGCGCCTGGTCCTGAACGGACAGGCCCTCCCGCCGGAGCGCCTCCGGCTGGTCCTGCCACCCGACGAGAGCACGCCCCTGCGGATGCTCGACGAGCCACTCGCCGCGGGCGAGGACCACGAGTTGGAGATCGAGTACCCGCTCCCGGAGGACACGGTGCGGTTCACGGATGGAGGGGTCCGGCTGGGACTCTTTATGACCGACCTGGATCAGCGCGGTTATCTGGAGCGGCATGCTCCCGCGAACCTGGAGTTCGACCAGGTTCCGATGACCCTGGAGGTCCGCATCTCCGGAAGCAGCCGCGCACACCGTCTCTTCACGAACGGCCGGGCGACGGAGGACGGAGCCGGCGCCTGGCGCGTCGAGCTCCCGGACTACTTCACCTGCTCGTCCTGCTACCTGCACGTGACCGATCGCGCCCTGCCCGAACGGGTTGGAAGCTTCACGGGCATGGAGCGGGAGATCCCGATCACGGCCTACGGGGAGCGGGAGCAGGACGTCGAACGGGCGGTCGTGGACGCGGCCGGCTTCCTGGGAGAGCTGGAGCAGACCTACGGACCCTACACGCACGATGCGCTGCTCATCTACTGCACCGGCGACATCCAGGGCGGCATGGAGTATGCCGGGGCCACCATGTCGGATCCGGGATCGCTCGGCCATGAGATCACCCACTCCTGGTTCGCGCGCGGCGTCATGCCGGCCAACGGCAACGCCGGCTGGATCGACGAGGCGATCGCCCGATGGCGCGACCGGGGCTGTCCCCGCGCCTCCGCCCTGCCCCAGCGTCCGCCGGTCAACCTGGCGGGATTCTCCCCCTACCGCCGGCACACTCCGATCGAGTCCTACGCCATGGGCTCCCTGCTGCTGAGCGAGCTGGACAGGCTCTTCGCTCCGGACGGGCTCCGGCCGATCCTCGCGCGGCTGTTCCAGGAACGGCAGCGGCGCCTGATCACCACGCCCTGGTTCCAGTCCTTCCTGGAGCAGCACACCGGAGCCTCTCTCGGGCCGGTCTTCAACCGCTACGTCTACGGCCAGGACGAGGGAGGCGCGCCTGCGCACGCCGCGGCGGTCGCGCCGGCCGACCTGTTCCGCGCGGCAGGCGTCGAGCCGCTGCCTTCCCCACCTCCGCGCGCGTTCACTCCCGGCGAGCTGCGAGCGCTGCTTTGAGGAGGCTCAGCGGGCAGGCTGGAGCGTGAAGCCGTCGAAATTGCCTTCCGGCCGCACCGCTTCCGCTTCAAGGAAAGCCAGGCCCGAGGAGTCGTACGGCACCAGGAGGTCCTGGCCTCCGGCGCTCAGGAGATAGAGCCAGAGCTGCCGGTCCGGAAACCGCGCCCGGAATTCCGCCATCAGCGCGGGGTGGTAGCGCGCGAACACGACCGGTCCGTCCAGCTCGGGACCGTTGACCGCCAGGGCGCCCAGGGCGCGGATGTTCTGCGACCATCTCACCCCGCGCATGAAGGTCGTCAGGCGGTAATCCCCGATCGGAGTGCCGGGAGCGAAGGCGACCAGGACCAGGGCCGGAGGCCGGTTCCAATCCTCGGCCAGGCGGGCGAAACGGTCGTCCGTCCCCCAGTAGAGCTGCGAGACTTCGTGGACCGCGAGCCAGCCCGTCACCCCGTTAAGTGCCAGGAACGCCGCGAGCACGACCGCGGCAGTCCGCCGCCGGCCGGAGCCCGAGAGCCGGTCGAGCCCGAGCGCCGCCAGCACCAGCAGCGACGGGAGCGCCGCGTGGTAGAAACGCGCCCCATAGCAGGTGCCCGCGTACCAGTAGAGCCCATAGAGCAAAAGGACGGCGGGGATCACCGACAGGACCACGGCGCGGGCAAGGCGTTCACGCCGCTCGGCAATCCCCAGGAATGCGAGGACGAACGCGAGCGGTCCCCCGCCCGCCAGCCAGAGCCAGGCCTTCAGGTTCACCTTGGCGTTCCAGCGCGCGTGGGCCGGTGTGTGCATGCCTTCGGGCAGCACCTCGCAGCCGTGGCCGGGCCCGAACCCGAGCCGGTTGCACCCCGGGCCGTAGCGGAAGATCGGATCGTCGTAAGGCGGCCCGTGCTCGTCGAAATAGGCGTCCTGCGGGAAGCGCAGCGGGCTCCCGGTGAGATGCGCGTTGTAGGCGCCGAGAAGCGCCACGAGCACCAACGCCGGACCGGCCAGCGCGGCGAGGTGCGCAGGCCGGAGCAGGCCGCGGCGCAGCCCAAGAAGGACGAACAGCGCCGCGGCCACGCCGAGAGCGACGGCGCAGAGCGGACGCGTCACCGCCGCCAGGCCGAGCGCCCCTCCCAAAGCGGCGGCGTGGAGCGGCGAAGGGGATGGACGGATCAGGCGTAGTCCCGCGGCGAGCACGGCTGCCGCGGTGAACGCCACCAGCGTGTGCGACATCAGGCTGGCCGCGAGCAGCACCGCCTGCGGGCTCAAGCCATAGATCGCCGCCGCGTACCCCGCCGCGCGCTCGCCGCCGAGCCGGTCCGCGATCCGGGCCACCAGCAGCGTGGTCGCGCCGTGAAGCAGAGGGTTGACCCAGGCGGCCGCCCGGAGCAGGACCCCGACCGCGAGCACCGCCGGCCAGCCAGGAGGAAAGATACTGAACGTGTGCACGCGGTCGTCGACGAACCACATGGCGAAAGCCGCCCGCGGCAGGTGGAGCGGCGCCGTGAGGTGGCCGGCCGCGAACATGCGGGCCTGAAGCCGGTAGGCGATCTCGTCCATGACGTGCGGCACGTCGCCGAGGGCGAGACTGGCGACGAGGCGCGCCGCGGCCACGCCGAGGAGCGCGAAGACGATCGGGGCAAGCCGGAGAGGATCTCGCTGCATGAGCTCTCCGCTCACTCCTTGAGGGAAGCGTTCGGTTTTCAATGCCGGGATGAGTAGCTCATCGTCAGTGGAATCCAGAGTGGCACGGTGCGCAAGGAACCTGGCTCATTCCTGAGCTCGTTCCAATGGCCAAATCGAAAGCCGACTCGAATGTAGCCGAGCTCGTCAGGTCCGAGCGGCTGCTCCTCGCCCCCGGCAGAGACGGTGAAGGCCATGTACTGCGCCAGCCGGAAAGCCAGGACCGCGGACGCGGAGACATGGCGCACGTCGCTGTCAAGATAACCCAGCCGAGCCTGCAGGCCGATACAGTCACAGACGCCCATGTCCACGGCATAGGCAACGCCGACCTCCTGCACGATTTCGACCTCCGCCTTGTCGTCCCCATCAAAATGATCGTCGCGGAGAGGGACGGAAAGAAACGGTGCGATTCGACCCTGCCCCAGCGGAAACTCCCACACAGCACCGATGCGAACCGCGGTGCCGGACAGCGCTCTCGGCACTCTCGCCTGTGCCGCCGTGCCGAAGAGACCCAGGCGATGACGTCCCACAGGGATGAGAACGCCTGAATCGATCCTGAAGTCGGTGCGGCCGGCCTGATCGATCACCCCGGCGTCGACGGCCAGCCCCAACGTACGATTCGGCACACGGAAGAAGGTGAAATCGATGCTGCCTCCCGTGCTGGATGATCCTGGTCCGAAATCGCCGCTCCAGCCGAGATAGGTGCTCCGCTCCGGAGCCAGGCCAGGGCGCGTGTCCCGATGGATGAGGATCTGGCGAAGGTCCGCATCCGTCGCCTGAGCCCATGCGGAAGCCGGAGTCCACAACAGCAGGATGAGCAGCCAGCGCCTTGCCATGGAAAGACACCTCCAAGCGATTTTCTTGTTCGCGGAGCCGTCAGGGCTCCGGCCGCTCGAGAAGACGGGCAACGTCCGGAAGCTCCCGGCGAAGCTCCAGGACCTCCGCCGGGGTCAGGCGGAGCGCGGAGTATCCTTCATGTACGATGCTGAAGAAAGTCGGATCTTCGGGAGCCCGGAGAAAGGCCAGATCTTCCGGGAGATCCGGCTGCAGCCAACTGCCTTGCGAAAAGGACCTCTCCGCCAGAACCCGCATCGCTTCCCGCTCTGCTCGATACAGGAACACCCTGGCAGTCTCTCCGAGAAGCCGCGTGCCGGGCCACTCGGAAGCCTCCCTGCTGTCCACCAGGAACGGCGCCAGTCTGGCCAACAGATCCTCGGCAGACCCGGACAGGCCGAGATTCCGCCGCACGACCAGGGAAAAGAACCTCGAATGCCTTGCCAACCAGTCGAGCAAGCCCAGGTACGAGCTGCCCGTAACAGGCAGGAGAAGCTCGTAGGTCGTCAACTCGCTCATGGCTGTTTGACGGGTATGTGCTGCACCGGGCCGAGGTGCATGTGCGGCTTATCCCAGAAGCGGCCGGGGTGTACTTCGGGGCCCCGGACCGGGATCCCGTGCTCCACGGCCCACTCCTTGAGCACGGTGGCCTCCCCCTGGGTGACTCCGGTTCTCTGGGCCTGCTTCGCCAGCTCCACGAGCGCCTGTTGATCCGGAGTGAACTTCTTGCTTTCGCGGATGATGCCGGCCTCTACGGTGAAAACTTCCACGCCGGTGCTCACGGCGCCGGTGATCGCCTTGACGGCCGCCACGGCAAGCCCCGAGAGAGAGTCGATAAGGAAGTTGCCGAGCCAATCGGGCTCCAGAGCCTCCTCCTCCACGGTCGGCACCGAAGGACCTGGCTTGCTTTCAGGTTGGAACTCGCCTGGGATGACAGGGCCTTCGCCCATCCCGAAATCGTCGCCTCCTCCGTCAAAGCCGAAATCGCCCCCGGATCCGCCTTCGTTCCCGAAGTCGTCGCCCCCATCCTCCAGGGAGTCTTCGGCGTCCGCTCCGCCCGGGTCGACATAGCGCAGCGGGTTGTCCAGCGCATAGGCATACGAGTTCAGCCTGGCGAGCGCACCCGTGGTGCCCAGGAGCGGATCCGGGCTGAGAAAGCGCCCCAGGGCAGGCTCGTAGTAGCGCACCCCCATGAGATAGAGCCCGGTTGATTCGTCACGGGTCTGGCCCAGATATCGCCGGTCGAGGAGCGAGCAGGCGAAGCAGGGCATCTCGTCTCCGAACGGCAGATACTCGGTGGCCTGGACCAGGTCGCCGTTGCCGCCCGTGATCGCCACCGTCGAGGAGAGCTCATCCCCGTGCACGAAAAAGGTCTCGGTGCCATTGTCGGTCGTGGTGACGAGCGCCGAGAGCTGCTCACCGGCGGCGATCCACCGCGCGGTCCTGCTTTCGAGCGCCGTCCGCCTCACCTCGAAATCGGCGAAGGGTGAATCGGTGACCTCGTCGAGCGGACAGAGCCTCCTGGCATGTTTCACGGACCGCTGCAGCCGGCGACCGGCGGGAGAATAGAGGAACCGGGTTGTCACATTCCCACGGCGGACGCCGAGGAGCCGCGCGTTCTCGTCATAGTCAAACCGCGAGCGCGGCTCCCCCTGGCCGCGCTGGATCTCGACCAGGTTCCCGGACGGATCATAAGAAACAGCACGCCCGCCGACCGAGGCCAGGCGATTCGTAGCCGCCCCGGGCACGGTCGCGAGGACCGACGGCGCCGCGACTCCGACCGTCGTGAGCACGTTGCCACGGTCGTCGTACTCATAGAAGCGCTGCGCCCGGGAGCCCCCTGGCGCCGTACCGGTCCATGAATTCAGGCGGTGCGCGCGGTCGTAGGTGTAGGAACGGCCGCGTGCTTCCCCTTCGAAAAGCAGGTCCTTGCTCACCAGGTTGCCTTCGGCGTCGTAGGCGAGCGCCGTGCTCATCAACGGCGTCCCGGTCCCCGCGCGGAGGTCGATGCCTGCGGGCCGGTGGCGCAAGGCCTCGAAGCTCCAGCTCTGCGACGCGCCGTTGGCGAACCGGGCGCGAGCGGGGCTGCCAAAAGGGTCGAAGCCGTCGTACTCGACGAGCACACGGTCCTGATAGACCACGCTGACGAGACTGGGGCCGTCGTATTCGTACAGGATGGATGCGTTGTCCGGAAGGTGCCGGAGCACGAGCCGGTCCAGGGCGTCGTATTCGCTCCGGGCGTCGTACTGATGCCGGCCGATGCTGATGCTTTCGCCGATCACCCGGCCGCGCTGGTCATACCGGAACGACTCGCGAACGCCCTTGGACAGCCTCTCGGCCAGCTTCCCCTGCGCCAGCCTCGAAAGGTCGTCATAGCGCGCTGTCACGTCTCCGGTCCCTGGAGGCTTGCGGGCGCCGTAGTCGGTCTGGATCAGCCGATTGAGCCCGTCATAGGTGAAGTAGGTCTCCTGGCCCCGCGGGTCTTTTTGAAAGATGCGGTTCCCGGCTGCGTCGTATTCGAAATGCCAGGGACCGCGGTCCGGATCGTCCTGATCCACCAGGTGACCCATTGAGTCATAGACGGCGCGCATCTGATACCCACCCGGGAGCGACATGGAGACCAGATTGTCGAACAGGTCATAGCCGTACCGGATGTCGAGCGGCGGGCCGCCTGCCTTCGGCGCCTCCTGCACCTCGTGCACGGTGCGTCCGAAGCCATCCTTTTCCTCGACCGTCCGGTGTCCTCCCTCGTCCCACAGGGTTGTGAACCAGCCTGAGTATTCCCGGCGCTCCTCTGTGCCGTCGGCGTGCCGGATCCGGGTGACCCGCCCCTGGCCATCGCGGAAGGTCTCCTCGAAAAGAGTTGGAGATCCGGGCCAGAAGTAGGGCTGCGACAGACGCGCCACTTGTTCGCCCACCCCCTCGAACAGGGCGTCGCGCGCGACCTCCTTGCCTTCGGCGGCGCCCTTGACGGTTCGGAAGGTGCGGCCGAAACCGTCGAGATAGCGCGTCTGGACCAACAGGCCCGGGACCTCGTCGCGGACGCGCTGCCGGCCGGGCTGGCCCAGATCCAGATAGCTCAATCGGCGCACCGCTCCATCCGGGAACCGGACCGCGACGGGCCGGCGGAAGGCATCGTAGGCATAGTCCGTGAACCCATGGTTCATATCCTGTCGGCGCCGCAGCAGCCCATAGAGTGGAACGCTCCCGGCGTCGTCCAGACCAAAATACTCAAAACCTTCGGCAAGCCCGGAGACCGGATACTGGATGCCGGTCAGCAGGGAACCCGAAGCGTCATAGGAATAGAGCGTCACATTGCCGTTCTGGTCACGCCGGCAGGTCGGATTTCCCTGTGTGTCGTAAGCGAGCCGCACCTCGGGTTGCAGCGCCGCCAGCTTGTCGAGCACCTGACGGGTGAGATCACCGCGCGTGGGCCGGCTCGTCGAGCCGACCTCGGCACAAGAAGACACCCCGTCGTAGAAGTACTGACTCTCCCGCAGGAGTTGGGCTCCCGAGTCCGTAATCAGGAACCAGGATCGCGTCGCCGGCCGATCGAGGATCCAGGCCTCGAGGTTGGGCTGGTAGGTTGACGCGACAGCATGGGTCTCCTTGCTGATCGAATCGTCGCTCTCTTCCTTTCGCAGCACATTGCCGTGCTCGTCATAGGAGAACCGGCTGGTCCGCATGTGGGGAGAGGATGCCGTGACGAAGCGCTCCACCGTCTCGGCGACCGGTGAATAGAAGGAGTACGGCTGATCCAGGTTGACTCGCCGGTAGGTGAAGTCCTTGGTGGAGACGGGCGAAAGCCCTGCCGTGTCACCGATGCTGACGCTGCGCTGAATGGGAGAGCCGTCGAGATAGGCCGGGTGAGCATCGCGGTCGGTCCCGTCTCCCTGCGCGAACGTCGTCTCCACCCGCTCGACGGCCCCTGAAGGGAAGCTGGTCCTGGTGATCGTGCTGGAGGCGAAGCCGGCGAACTCATGCCAGGGCCGCCGATAATAACCGCCGCGATATTCGAAGGCCGTGGTCTCGGAGAGGCCGAAACCATCGTCGGCCCGTACTTCGCGCAGCACCGGGAAGGCCAGGGGCGAATCGTTGGCGAAGTCGCTTGCCGAGCCGTACCGGTACTCGTGGATGCCACCGCGCGATCCGACCGATTTCGCCAGCGCATCGACGGCGCGAAACTCGAAGGCTGCCATCTGCCAGGAGCCGTCGGCCAACCGGCAGAGGAGATCGGTCGATCCGTCACCGGTGAAGTCGCCGGGCATGCAGTGCTGCCACACCGGCAGGGCCACGGCCGGCCCCTGGGTAAGCCTGTGGCTGAGCCATCCACCCGCGGCCGGTTCCCAGAGAGCCCAGGCATCGGCCCCGTCCTCGCAAAGAAGGCCGGACGTTTCGTTGCCAAAGCTTCCGGCCAGGCAGCGATTGGCGATCGAGCTCTCGAACGGAGGGCCCTCGCCGGAGAGCCGCTGGGTCACCCACTGCTCGCCCGTCGAGAGCACCAACAACCAGCCTGCCGCGTCGTGCACCAGAAGATCCGCCTTGGCATCCCCGTTCCAGTAACCCACCACGACCGAATCGCGGGCCGGGAGGGCCAGGTCGGGGCCTCCGGGCCAGGGGGTGGTCTTCCAGTCATTGCCTTGCGCGGCCGCAACCTTCCAGCCGGCGCCCATCGTGAAACAGGCGAGCTGCGTCGACCGGTTGCCGAGAAAATCGCCGCTGACGCAACGCTCCGACACCGGTGAAGGGCTGCCGAAATTCTTCGGCACCCAGCCTCCGGCGCGCGGCCCCGACGGCCACTCCTGGAAAGGCAGGGCCGCGGCGGAGCTCAGCCCCACCGACCACACGGCGCTGTACTTTGCGCAGGGAGCCGTGATTTCGATCTGATACTGGAAGCTGGGCCAGCACACGAAGAGGTAGCATCGCATCCCTCGAAAATCCCAGCGCGAGTGGGAATCCGCACTCTCCCCGTAAGGCTGAGTGCATTC
The DNA here is from genome assembly GCA_040349255.1 of Acidobacteriota bacterium. Lineage (GTDB taxonomy): Bacteria > Acidobacteriota > Thermoanaerobaculia > Multivoradales > UBA5704 > DATMER01. The sequence continues at coordinate 19,971 of JBEQUE010000121.1, forward strand.
AGGATGGACCGCCTTGCAAAGCTCATCGTGGAATCGGCTGATCGGGCGGAAAAGCTCCCAGTCGAAGTAGCCCGACTTGCCATCCTGGCACCGTTCTCCGTACTCGGGATGATAGCAAGCGACATCGAGGTCTGTATCGCCGTCGAAGTCGCCATTGGCACACTGGTAGCCGAGAGGAGCGCGGACCGCCGGACCGCCTCCCGAGGCGGCGAGCTGCCAGCCAGCCGGAGTGCTGCGGCGGAGCTCCCAGGCGCCACCCTCGGCATGGCTCATCAGGTCCTCTCCGCCGTCTGAATCGACAAAGCCGGGAGCCACGGTGGCACCGACGTCGTCCTTCGTCAGGGAGGGAGGACCGGCGAGAGGCGTCGTCTGAAGGGCGCCGCCAGCCGACTGGTATCGGGCCCAGGAGCCCGAGGTCCCCCGGCAGATCAGCTCGCTGAGGCCGTTGCCGTCGCTGTCCAGGACCGTGCAGTCATGGGTCACGTCAGCGTCGCCGGTGGCGATCCCGGCCGCCGAAGAGAAGGAGAACGCCGGTATGGAATCGTGATATTCGAACTGGAACCCGGGATCCCGCGCGCCATCGCCCGCTCTTTCATAGACGTCCCGCAGCAGCGACCGGCCGGTGCGCGGACTCTGCCGGTACTCGAAGACCAGCGACCGGGCAGGCAGATACCGGACATCCGAGAGCGAGGGAGTGGTCAGGATATCGATCCGGGCAAGGCGCCGCGTCGCGGAGAGCGGCCAGGTGCCGGGATAGGTCGTGCGGAGGTCCGGCCGGTCCTCGGAGACGAACCGCAGCAGGTGCCGTGCTGCGCCCAGGGGAGAGGCGAGATACCGGACCTCGGAGAGCAGGGCTTCATTGCCCTGTTTCGTGTACGTGAGGGTAGCCGAGTGATCGTGGGTGTCCTCGATGCGATCCAGCAGCCAGGAGATCACCCGCCGCGGGTCGCCCGGGTCCTCGATGCGGGATTCCGCGCTCGATCCGAAGTAGTAGCGGTTCCCGGAGGGATCCTGGGCTTCCCAGGCAAGGCTTCCACCCTTGCGGACCTGCTTGAAGCGCAGGAAGCTTCCTTCGACGAGCTGCCGGAAATATCCGTTCTGCGCGTCGACGAGCTCCTGCCGCCCACCGCCCTCGCTGTAGACGAATTCCGACCCTGCCAGATCGAGGCCGAAGCGGTCGTCCCGCGAGATGGACGGCACGTCGAGGGACCACCCGGTGCCGAGCCATCCGTCGCCCGTCCGGAGGTCGTAGAGCAACGAGATGGGCGGCCGCCAGTCTGAATACGCCGGAGGCAGGGGGAGGCTCAGCGACAGTCTCAGCTCGCCCGTGAAGCCGCTGGTCGATGGCTCCGAGAGCGTCAGGGGCTCACGCTCCATGGACCCGCTCATGGGCTCCGGCGCATTCCCTCCCGGATCCGGCGGAGGCTCGTCCGGATTGCCGCCGGCCGCTGCCGAAACCGCCGAGGCTCCGAGCGCCGAGGAGGCCTGCTCTTTCTGCTGAGGAGCAGGCTGTGCCGGGAGCTGCGCGCCCTCCGTTCCTTCGGCGACATCCGGCAGACCCCAAACGCCACCAGGCACCACAAACAAGACAAATGTGGCGACAAGCACCCTGCCCCAATTCCATTTTCCCATGTGCATGGCCTCTTCGACGCCGGATCTTACAATGGCCGACGGCAGGAACCTAGAGTGGGTACACCGGCCCCCCTTGCCTTATAATTGGAGCGAATGACGAAAGCCAGGATTCTACGAGCACTTCTCTATATGGCAATAGCCGGGGCAGGGCTCCTGCTGATCCTTCTATTCAGGATCTACGTCTCCGTTCCCTTTGCCGAGGAAGAGATCACGGACATAACCCTCGCCCAGGAAAAGCAGCTCGAGATGTACTCGGAGATGATCAAGCTGCTGATCACGCTGAGCACCTTCCTGTTCGGCGCGATCGGAGCCATGTTCGCTCATTTTTATGAAGCCAAACAGACGCCACGGCCTCAGATGTTTCTCGCCTTTGCGGGAATTGCCCTGGCCAGCGCCTCGATTCTATGCGGCTATCTTTCCTACGAACGCGTGGTCTGGATGCTCGATATCAAGGTGTTCAATCTCTCCGAGCCCCATATAGCCTGGGCTTCCCGTCTGCAATTTCTCCTGTTTCTCGCATCCGCCATGATCGCAGCAATCTTTGGCTACCGCGCCACCGAGGAGGGAGCAAGATGAAATACATGGCCGTTCTCTTCAGCCTTACCGTCCTGATGACAAATGGAAGCTGCACGGCTCACCGGCCCAGCAATAAGTTCGGAGTGCCTTCGCCAGTCGAGCAGAGTATCCGGACATGGCAGGACGACAACAACATTGACCTAAGCGAGAGCGCCTTCGCACTCCTGGTCGAGCAGGCTGGCGAGGATTGCTCCAACTGCATGACGACCTATCACTACGGCCAGGGCGATCCATCCAAGGCCGGAGCCTCCGAGCACGCCACCACCCACGCCGGCACGGAAAGCGGAGTGAAGGACCCTGCCATGACCGGTACCTCCGCCAGCACGCCCGTCGTCCCACCGCCGAGCGAGATGCGCTATGCGTTGTACGACTACTACCTCGATCAACTTCGCGACCTGAAGAGGCAGAAAGGAGGAAGGTCGGTCATCGAAGCTGCCGACATCAAGAGCTACACCTTTACCTCTTTCCTGCGCGATATCGGCTTCGGCGGCGGAGCCATGGCGAAGCTTTTCGTACAGTCGAGGCCCGTCACGGCCCCGATCATCATCAATGGAAAGCGGAAAGGATTCACCAACAAGAGGTTCGTCGTGGAGGCGGGAGACCATCGAGTCGAGGTGAGGGACCCCCAGTCCGGACTGAACTGCGACCTCCTCGTGAAGCTTGGCGAGTTCGAGTCGAAGACCGTGGTTTGCGAGCCGCCGCATTGAGCCGGCGTCTTTGTTCTCGTGATATGCTTTTTTCACGGCCTTGAACAAAGCGCGGGTCCAAGCCCTGACGACCATCCTGCCCCTCTGCGTCGCCGCCCTGATCGTTCTGGCGGCCTTGAGGAGCACGCGCGAAGAAAGCCCGGATCGGCCTTCCGCGGCCCGGGTGCGGCTGGTGGCCGCGGCTGGACCGGTGAGGCCTTCGGAGGGCCGTCTGAGCGGCGGCTTCGCCTACGCGCCCTGGGCTCCCGACAGGGCCGCGCCGCATCGACCGTCCCGCGAGCTCATCCAGGCCGGGATCCTGATCGAGCGCGCCGTCAACCGCGACGGCTCCGCCCGGAGCCTCGCCGATCTGGCGGTGGTTCATCTCCTCCTGGGTGACTCGGGACGGGCCGCCTCCCTGCTCGTCCGGGCGGCAGCGCAGGATCCTTCGGATGCAGCGATCCGGACCGATCTTTCCGCGGCTTTCCTGGCGAGCGCCACAGCGCACGGAAGCTTCAAGGACCTGCTCCAGGCCCTGGAGGCCGCCGACGAAGCGGTAGGGCTCGCGCCCTCCTGCCCGGAAGCGCGCTTCAACCGGGCACTGGCCCTGGAGCGTCTCGCTCTCCGCTTTCAAGCCCGCGCCGGGTGGTCCGCATATCTGACGCTTGACGGCCGGTCGGACTGGTCGCGCGAGGCGGGCGCGCACCTCTCCGCCCTGGCCCGGCCCGAATCCGACCAGCTCTGGCAGGAACGGAGCGCCGCCTTCGACGGCGCCTCTCCGCGCGCGCTGGAGGCGACGGCTCGGACACTGGCTCAAGGATTCCCGCAGCAGGCGCGCGAGCTCGCCGAGGAGCTGCCAGGCCGGTGGGCGCTGGCTCAGGCGAGAGGTGAGCCCGCGGCGGCTGAGCAGGAACTGGCTCGCCTCCGTGCGCTCGGCGCCGCTCTGCAGGAGCGGAACGGAGACCGGTCGATCCTCCTTTCCGTCCGATCGATCACCGCCGCCCGGAACGACCCACACGAGCTGTCGAGATTGATCTCGGCCCATGCCGACCTCCAGGAAGGCTTCGAAAGATACCGCCTGAGAGATTACGGGCCGGCCGCAAGGTTTTTTTCCGCAGCAGTGGTCCCGCTGAGAGAAGCCGCATCCCCCTTCGAGCTGCGCGCCCAACTCGGATTGGCTCTCTGTGAATACCGGTCCTTCCAGTATGACGACAGCCTGCGGCATCTCGAAGACATCGCGGCTCGCGCCGCGCGCCTGCAGGATCCGGCCCCCCAGGCCCGGGCCCTCTGGATGGCCGGCCTCATCCATGGCATCCGCGGCAATCCGGCGGAGGCTCTCTCCTCCTATCGCAAGTCGTGGGAGATCTATCACCGCCTCGGAGAGAAGGGCAACCTGGCGCGAGTCAGCACCCTGCTGGCCGAGATGCACCGCAATCTGGGCGATTTCCCGGAGGCCTGGCGATTTCATGGAATCGCCCTGGAAGGGCTTCCCTTCCTGGCCAGCCTCGACCAGCGCCAGCCGATCCTGGATGAGATCGGTGTCTCCCTGGCGGCGGAGAACCGGCCTCGGCTCGCGATCTATTTTCATGAGGAAATTCTCCGGGATCGGACGAGCCCTGCCGGCGCTCCCGGAGCGTTCCGTACGTTGGCCGAAGCACAATACCAGGCAGGGAGTCTGCAGGCGGCGGTCGCTTCGCTGCGGCGGGAAGCCGACAAGATTGCGCTCATGCCTCCCGGTCCGGACCGTGAAACGCTGCTCGGAGACCTGACCGCCGCACGGGGAGAAGCCGAGGCGGGGCTCAGCGCAGAACACGCCATCGCTCTTCTCACGGCAGCCATCGAATCCTACAAGCGGACGGATTACCACCAGCAGCTCATCAGCCTGTACTATCAAAGAGCCAAATCCCTGCAGCGCGAAGGCCGTACCGGGCTCGCGGAGATCGATCTCGAGCGCGCCATCCGATTGATCGAAGCCTACCGTCCTCCCGAAGGGATCGACACGGCGGATTTCGGCAGGATCCGGGCGGTTTTCGACGAGATGGTGTCGCTCCAGGTTCGCCTGGGCCGGCCCATGCAGGCCCTGCGCTCCGTCGAAGCCGGAAGATCCCGGATCCTTTCCCTCATGGCTCCAGGAGCCGACGAGGCCATCGTTTCCCTTGGTCCTGAAGAGATTCGCAAGGCTTTACCGTCGGGAGCGGTCGTTCTGGAGTCGTGGCTCGGAGACGACAGGATCTTTCTCTGGTCCCTGCGCCGGGACGGGATGGATTTCGCCGCCGTGCCGATCGATCGACAACGTCTCTTTCGAACCGTCGAGGCTTTCCGGAAGGCGATTGCCGACGAAGATCCGGCTGCCGTGGGCAGGCTGGGCTCCCGGCTCCATACGATCCTGATCGAGCCGCTGAAGCACAGCTTGAACGGAGCCGATCCGCTGATCCTGGTTCCGGACTGGAAGCTCTCGGGGCTACCCTTCCCGGCCCTGCAGCGCGAGATCGGAGGCCGCTATCTGATCGAGGACCACGCGTTGACGACGGCACCGGCCGCGAGCGTCTATCTCGCCTGCCTGCGGCGGGCCGCACAGCGCAAGGGTCCCCTGGGTGTGCTGGCTCTCGGGAACCCTCTCGGCGACGCGAGCCTGTTTCCGACCCTGGCCTCCCTCCCGGGAGCCGAAGCGGAAGCCGGTCGCATCGCGGGTTTCTATCCCCGCAGCCGGGTCCTGCTGAAGGCAGCGGCAACCCGGGAGCGCTGGTTGGCCGAACTGGACCAGTGGCCGGTGATCCATTTCGGCGGCCATGCCGTCTCCAATCCCGCGAACCCCTCCCTCTCCGCTCTCGTCCTCGCTCCGGCAGGCCGGGACAACGGGGTCTTCTACCTGCGCGACTTTCCGGCCTCGCGCCTGAAGCGGGTCCGCCTGATGGTCCTCGCGGCCTGCAGCACCCTGGCCGGAGACTCCTCGGATGCCGCGCCTGCCATTGCGACGCCGCTGCTGGCTCGTGGCGTGCCGGCCGTGGTGGGAACCCTGTGGCCGGTCAGCGACCAGGACGCCGAGGCGATGGCTTCCGATTTTCATCGCCGGTTCGCCGCCGGAAACAGCGTGGCGCACGCGCTCCGCGATGCCCAGCTCTCCTGCCTTCACGGGCAGGACTCCCAGCGCAGGAATCCCTTGCACTGGGCTGGATTTCTCGCCATTGGCTCTTGAACGGAGGGTAATCATGGCCGACCCCGCAAGTCTCGTGCTGATCTTCAGTGGAATGATCGCTTTTGTTCCGAACCTGACCCGCACGGATCCCGCCGCCGTGACGGCGCTCCTCCTGGCCGACCATGGTGGCCATGGACATGAACAGTTCCTGAGGGTCCCCAGGAGCATCCTCACTCAGGCGTGTCCAGCAGCCTACTGCACCGAAATCACCCTGCCGACCGGGACGAGCGGGAAAGCCACCTACTGCAACTGCCGTCTGGCCAATTCACAGATCACCATAGCGCCGATGCCGTCTCAAACCAGGCCGCTCTTTCCCGACAGGCCGAGCGGCCAGTTGCCCAGCAACACAAATGCGAGCAGTATCGAGTGGCTCGTACGGCTCCGGAACATCGATCCCGATTTCGCGGAGCTCGATCGGCAGAAGTTCGCCCGGTTCGACGGCAGCCAGCTCACCTTCCGGCCCACGGAGATGGCTACCTGTGCCTTCGATGAGGAAGTGGCCCAATCCCGCACGGTCTTCAAGCAACGGTTCATTCAACAAGGACATGTCGTTCATGAACAGGCCGTAGCGGAGATGGCGGTGTTCTTGGCGCCTGTAGGGACGGCAACGACGAGAGTGACGCTGACGGTCCAGCCGCAGAATTTCACTCTGAACCTGGTATGCCAACCGGGACCTTCCTGCCCTGTCATCCTGTTGAACACGCCACCCCGAAATGAAAATTGTCAACAGTGTTCGGATTGTATTACAGGCGATCATTTTGCTGAATATTGGAGACTGACGGGAAGGAGCGTTGGCGGAGGCGCGTTGCCGCGGCGGGAGTGCAACGTCAAGAGTGTGCTGTCAACGCAGCCGCCTCGCCTGTGTCCGGACTATTCGATCCTCGAGCGCCCAGAATCCGAGAGCCGGAATCTGGCCTTGCTCCCCGAGCCTACCCGCAAGGCTCTCCTCTCCACGCTGTTCGTCACGGTCGGCAACCGTGTGATCTGCCCCATGGCCGTGATCGAGCCGTAGGAGAGCGCCGCGCGAGCCACGTCCGAGGCGCCGGCGTCGCGGAGCCGTCTCCTCAGCGTCGACTCTCGCGCTCTCCCGCCAGAATCTTCCCGTACTCCTCCAGCAACGAGTCCTGGATCCGCAGGGTGACCCGCAGCCTCTCGGAGATGATGGTGAGCATCCGCCGAGGGTTGTCCTCCAGGATCTCCGAGATACTGCTGATGCGGTCCACGACGGCGGCCTGGCTGGTGACGTACACGCCCTGAAGCTCGTAGACCTTCGAGACGCGCCTCAGCCAGTCGAAATCCAGGAAGCTCGCCGCCTGTGTCACCTGGGCCGTATTCCAGGCCGCGGAGGAAAGGAGGGCGATCTGGAAATTGAACTGCAGGGAGGTATCGCGCCGCTCCTGGATCCGGAGCAGGGCCTCCTCGACCTGCCGCAGCAGCGCCCGGTTGGCCTGCCGGCTGTTCCGCAGCTCGGACTCATTGCTGCGGATCTCTTCGAGGATGCCGGTCCGGGCGTGCTCGGCCAACTCCTTGTGGCTCCGGTTCTCGCGCCACTCGTCCACGGCAAGGGCGAGGAGCACCGCGAACACCACTGAAGCCGCTTCGACGAGAAGCTCCGGGAATTTCTCTCGCAGCCGGGGGCGGAGACCATTCGGCCCCACCGGCCGGGTCTCCATCGCCTTCACCTCGGTCTGCTCCGCTTGCGCTGACATGACGCTCCGCAAGTCTACAACAGCGACGCTGAGCGGGTGCGTTGGCCGCATTGACGACCAGGCTCTCGGCAGAGGCGAACTACCGCGTCCGTTTCTTGAGGACTTCCGCCACCTCGTGATGCCCCAGGCGCTCGGCCTCTTCGAGCGGTGTCGAGAGCTCATCGATGCGGGTGCGAGCCGCGGGATCCGCGCCTCGCGAGAGGAGAAGCTCCACGGCCCTTCGATCGTTGCGCGTTGCCGCGTAGTGGAGGGGCGTCCAGTCGTTCAAGCCCCGCTGCTGGAGGTCCGCGCCAGCCGCGAGCAGGAGCTCCAGGATCTCGTACCGGTCTTCACGATCCGAGGCAAGGGCCGCGAGCAGCGAAGGGAAGCCGCTTTCATCGTGAAGGTTCGGGTCGGCGCCGAGGTCGATCAGGCGGCGAAGGAACGGTAACGGACTGTGATAGATGGCGTACTCCAGGGGGTACGTGCGAAGGGAACCGATCCAGCCGTTCGCAGGATCGTCGACCAGCGCTCTCAGGGCTTCGAGGTCGCCGGCTTTGAAGGCCGCATGGAGTTGGGTGGCTTCGCCCATAGGGTCCATAGGATATAGGCCGATGCGGGCGAGCGCGGGCCCGCCCGCATCAGCGGTCGTCAGGCTGTGGTTGGCGCCGGGGAGGTTGGCGAGACCCCCTGCAGCAGGAGCAGGAAGAGCACGATCGCCGCCGCGGCAGGAGCCCAGGCCGGCGCCGTTCCGGCCAGGGCTGCGAGGATCGCCGCGATCAACAGGATGATCAGGATCAGCAGAAGGATGAACAACAGCACCTCGACGAAGATCGGGACCAGTTCCCAGATGCACTCGATCAAGCCGCCGCCGTTGAGCCCACCCGAGATCAGGTAGGCGCCGGCACCCGTCGACTCATCGTGGATGATATAGCCGACGCCGATCCAGTTGCCGAAGTCGACGTTCCTCTCTGCGGTGAGCACGGTCTTGCCCTGGCTCACGGCCCGGCTGATGTCGTTCTCGACCGCCGAGCTCAGCTGAAGCCTGGGCAGCACGACTGCCGCGTTGGCCGAGGTGACGCGATAGATCGGAATGCCCTGCGCCATCGCGGCCGAGATGAGATGGATAGCGGAGATGCCCCGGTTCGTGGGCGTCGCATCCCCGATGGTCTCGAGCTGGTCGAAGACCGCCCCCTCCAGGTAGGACCCCTGGAAGCCCGCCTGCTTCATGAAGTTCACGACCTGCGCCGGATCCTGTCCCGCCGCTCCCATCAGGGAGTGCTTCACATCCATGATGCGGCTCTGGTAGATGCCGGAGCGCGGCGCCCCGAAGAGGTAGGACACCGTCAGCGGCGAGCTGAAGAAGCCGACCGACGGCAGGCGGAGCTGGTGCACGCCCGCGCCGCTCGCCGCGATCTCTCCCAGGTAGTCGGTCTCCATCCAGTAGTGGAGCTGGACCTGGTGGAGATACTCGGGTGCGTTGTTCACCGGGTTGGCTTCGAACCGCTTCTGAACGATCTCCTTCGTGACGCCGTTGCCCGTAATTCCGGCCACGATCTCGTCGCCGGCCACGATCTGGTAGGGGATCGTGGTGGGTCCGTCCGGACCCTGGAAAAGGACATCCACGAAGAAGCTGCCCCCCATCTGCACGGGACCGCCCGCGCCGAGCGTCTGGCCGTCGAGGCGGACGACCGGAACGACGTCCACGAGGTAGACGGGCAACGAGCTGGCGCCGCCGTTGCGCGCCGCCGCCAATGTATCGGCGTCGGCCTGCGTCGCGGGATCGAACTCGATACCGAGTCGCTGGCTGTTCAGGGCCGGGAGGCTCAGCTTGACCGAGAACGACGGATGTCCCAGGGAGCGGTCGAACTGCGAGGCGAACCCGTTCAAGGTCACGGTGTGCCGCACGCCGGCCGGAAGCACGCTCACCGCGCTCCCCCGCACCAGGACCTGGTACGGAAGCGACGCCGGAAGCACCGCGTTCGTCTGCGGCAGGATGGTCTTCTTGCCCAGCAGCCCGTCGCGCGTCCGCTCCACGCCGCCGGCGGTGATGCCCTGATCCGTGCCCTGGACCCAGGTCTCCATCCGCTGCTCCAGGACCTCGGGGTGGACGTTGGTGATCATGCCGAGGGCCTCGTCGACGTCCGCCACACCCGCCGGGTCCATCACGGAGCTGATGGGATTGTCCGCGAACACGGTCGACCGCGGAGTGAACTGGTGGAGCTTGAACGAGGCGTCCATCGGCACCCAGGTGTCGCCCTCCCGCTGCACGGCGCCGCGGCTCGGGATGTTGTCCACGAAAGCCTCGACCCAGACGTGGTCAATGCGGAGATGGCTGACCACGCCGCCGTTGATCAGGGCCACGTTCGGGATGCCGCCCTGACCGAGGATCTGCTGCGCCACGTTCGGGGTCGCGGCTCCGCCGACCCAGTCCTTTGCCGCCTCGACGGGTACCTCTACCGTGCCGGTAACGTAGCGGGCCGGCACGCCCGCGGCGCGCAGCAAGGCGATCAGCAGACTGGCCGTGTCGAAGGCGTTGCCGCGCTTCGCATCGAGCGTCATTTGAGAGCCCTGCACCGAGCCGTAGGTGGGATAGAACTCGATGTTGTTGCGCACCCAGTCGTAGATCCGGACCGGCTGGTTGCCCAGCGACGCGGCCAGGGCGCGGATCTCCGGAGTGATCTGGGCGTCCTCGGTCGCCGCGAGGTCGGCGGGCGTCGGCGGTGTCAGGCTCGCCACCGCGCCGACGATCGAGCCGGCATGCAGCGTATCGAGGGACTTCCCCATGCCCGGCTGCCGGCGGACCGGCTGCGCCCGGCGGAACGGGAGACGGGAGGGATCGAGCTCGCCCTCCTCGTTCGGCCGCTCGGACGTGGACTTGCGCAGGCGCTCGGCCGCGGCGGCGGCCGACTTGCGCGCGTCGCGCGGATCCTTCGCTCTGGCGGCGGCATCCAGATCCTGGAACACGGCCTCGATCTCATCCAGGTATCTGCGTTGCGCAGCGTCGTGGCGCGCGAGCACCAACGGCGGCAGGCCCGCGGCGAGAAGCCGCGACCGGACCTCTTCGAAGCCCTGAAGGACGCCGCGATGGACCCTCTTCAGCTGCTCCGCGATCCGCTCCGCCTCGACCGGCCCCGGGAGCCGGTCGAGCTCGGCGGCGAGCGCATGCATCTCCGCCGCCTTGCCGAGAACGGGATGGACGGGACGGGAAGGCACCGCGGCCGCCACGGAATCGGGCTGCGACCGGGTCTCCATGCGGCTCGCGAACCGCCGCAGATAATTCTTTTCCTCCCGCGAGAGCGCCAGGCGGGGATTGTCCGCCAGCTGCCGCAGGGCAAACGCCGGATCGCGCCGCGCGGCGCGGGACTCCGCCCAGACATTGCCGCCGGAGCTCATCCAGGTGAACGAGGCCAGGGCCACGATCGCCGTGCCCGCCTTCAGGTTTCTATTCCGGAATAGCATGAGTACCGCCTCCTGGCACGCGCCGAATGTCCGTTTTTCTTGCCTCGTTCTCCGTCAAGGACATGGGTCGGCACACCCGACCGGCCGTGGGAGCTTGATTCTCACATCGCAGGTCGCGACGTTCTGGATCGCCTGGGCAGCGGCCTGCTGATGGCCGAGGTTGCCGCCGCCGAAGCAGGTGACGTTGATCCGGCTCCGGGCGGCATAGCAGGCGAGCCATTTCGTCTTCTCCGCCTGGAGGAGGCTGCAGCCCGTGATCCCCGCGCAGGACATCGGTGCCGGCGTCTTGCAGCTCAGGACCACATCGGCCTGGAGCGCGATGCACACGTTCAGGGGACAGAGCATGAGCGGGTTGTTGACGTCGCACTGCGCGCGCGCGCCGCCCGCAAACAGAAGGCCCGCGAAAAGCGCCAGCGCCACCAGGACCGGTTTCGGAATCATGAATCTCGCCATGACAGCTCTCCTGTGATTCGAAGCTCTGATCATTCGCAGACCGTCGAGTCGTACAGTGCCCCCTGGTCCACGCAGGCGCGGTTGTTGTCGTGCGGCACGCAGACCGTGACCTGGCCTTCGCACCGGCCGCCGCGGCCGTCCTCGGCCTGGAAGGACAGGTGGTAGACGCGGCCGTCCAGCTGGCCCGAGCGCTCCGCCCTCAGACTCACGCCGGCGGTCCCCACTCCCGTGGTATCGGGGCAGGTCTTGCCATCACCCGTGTGGTCCGTCCGCTCGTCCTGATAGACGCTCGTCACCTTGACCGTCACCGGATCGCCGTCCGGATCGGTCACGCCGCCGGGGCTCACCTTGACGAGCTTGTGGTTCGGCGGCCAGATGCGGCTCGGCGTGACCACCGCGGTCGAGCAGACGGGCGGCGCGTTGACCACGGTCAGCGTGGCGCTGTCCAGGGTCTGCTCGGAGTCCGTGCCGGCGGGTTTGGCGAGCAGCACGGCCAGGTAGGCCGTGTTGGGGTCGAGGCCCACGCTGGAGAACGGCTGCGTGTTCGTGAAGCTTTGGCCCGGCTGCAGCGTCGCCGTGCCGGTCAGCTCGGCCACGACGCTGCCGGTGACGGGATGGACCAGGATCACGCGGATGGCAAGGTCCGTCAGAGTCGCGTTGCCCCGGTTCTCCACCGTGTAGGTGGCGTTGCTGGAATCCCCGGCGTTGACCTTCTCCGGGTTCAGGGTCAGGTTGCCCGCGAGCCCGTTGCCGGCGGAAGCCGCGATGGTGAAGCCGGCCGAGCAGGTGGCGAGCGTCTGGCCGGAGGCAGACACGGTGAGCTCCGCCGTGTAGCTGCCCGCCGGCTGCGAGGCGGAGAGCGCCCAGCTCTGCTGCGACCGGGCTCCCGGCGGCAACGGCGCGAGGTCGCGCGCTTCGGTGTAGACGCCCGTGCCGCCGCTCCGCACCGCGAGCGCCACGCTCACGCCGGGGATCGTGAACGTGGCGTGATCGTTGCGGACCGCGGACGCGAGGCTGATCAGATCGGTGACGGCATAGCTCAGCCTGTCCGGGAAGATCTCGCAGCTCACCGTCTGCGGGATCGTGTCCGGCGTGGCCGGGTTGCAGTCGTCGTCGATGCCGTTGCCCGGGATCTCCGGCATGCCGGGGTTCACTTCGGGATCGGTGTCGTCGCAGTCCTCGGTGGCCGGGTAGCCGTCGTCATCCTTGTCCTCGATCGTGAAGCCGGCGCATTGCGAGGTGTCGATGCGGCAGTCGGCGGTGCACTGCAGGAAGCCCGAGGCGAAGCCGAACGAGGCGCAGGTGGAGCCGCGGAAGTCGGTACCGTCGCACGCCTCGGCCTCGCGATTGGCGCTGCCGTCGCCGCAGAACTGGTTGATGAATTCGAGGCGCGCTCCGCCGGGATAGATGTAGGAGTCGAAGGAGTTGAGCCCCTCAACCGTGATGCCATGGGGCTGCGGCGACGAAGTGGTGTGCGATCCCTCGCCGAGCGGCAGCAGCGCCGAGGAGAAGCCGCTCGAGCCGATCGGCGTGAACTGGGCCGGCGCGACCGGCGTGCCGTCGAGTTGGACCGATCCCACGGCCGTGGCGGGCGCAATCAGCGTGAGGAAGTGCTGGGAGAACTGCGCTCCTCCTACCGTGGAGAAGGTGTAGGACTCCAGGTACTGGTCCGGCGGGATCATGTTGGCCATGGCCGGGTCGCCATTGGTCGCGCCCGGGGCGTCGTCCCCCGTCATGAACTGAGTGACGAAGATCGGTTGATCGGCCGAGAAAAAATGGCTTCCGGTGAGCGGACCGGTCTCGAGGAACTTGCCTTTGTTCAGGGTCGCCTGCAGGACGCCGTTGCGGAAGACCTGCGTGCCGTCGACCGAGGCGACGACGCGATAGATCGTGCCGCCCGTGCGGTTCGGCAGGTTCGCCACCAGAGCCGAGTCACCCCAGCTCTGCAGCGGGTGCGCCACCTCGAAGACGTGGTCACAGGCCAAGGTCGTGGTCGGGATGTTGGTGCAGATGTTGCCGTTGAGCACCGCCACCGGGCGGTCCGACTCGATCAGCGTGCCGGTGAGATCGCCGGTCGAGCTGAGCGCCTCGCCGCGGAAACCCTGGCCTCGATTGAGCGTGATCTGGAACGGCACATTGGGCGGCGCGTTTGGAGTCGGCGCCGACATCCGCAGGGTCGCGGCCGGCGTGATCGTGACCGTGGTGCCGTCAAAGGGGGCGATCACCAGGAACTCGCTACGGTCGCCAGAATGGGCGGCGGACCCGCGGTAGGTCGTCACGATGTACGAGGTGCCGAGCGCGTCGACCGGAAGGGCCATGGCCGCATCCGAGGTAGCCGTATCGCGATTCACCAGGTAAACGACGAACTCGTCGGGGCTCGACACGCGCACCGCGTTGTTCAGCACCCGCCCCGCGGTCCAGGAGTTGTGGGTCACGTTGGGCAGGTTCACGACCCGGACCTGGCCGGGGGTCACCGATACGGTCTGTGAGAAGCTCGGCGAATTCACCGGGTACTGGATGGTGACCGATGTCGGGATCTCGCTCGTCAAATGGATCTGGGCCGACGCGGTCGTCCGCAGGTTGGCCAGGAACCCGACGAAAAACTCGCGGCCCTTGTTGTCGATGACGAAGCTCGCCGAGTCGCACTGGCTGGTGTCGAAGTTGCAGTCGGAGGTGCAGCCCAACTGCCCGCCGCCGAGCCCAAGCGAAGTGCAGGTCGTACCGTGGAAGTCGTTCAGGTCGCACGACTCTCCGGGCTGGTTGACCACTCCGTCGCCGCAGGTCGGAGCCGCGTTGCAGCCGCTCACATTGAAGCTCAGGCAGTCGGCGGCGCAGGCCAGGTTGCCGGTGGCGAAGCCCTGCGTCTGGCAGGTCTGGGAAGCGAGGTCGGTGCCGTCGCAGATCTCGAACGGCTGGTTGCGCAGGTTGTCGCCGCACACCGGAGGCGCCGAGCAGCCCGAGGTGTCGAGGGTGCACTGCGGGCTGCACGCGAGCGTGCCGGAGCCCATGCCCACCCCTTGGCAGGTCAGGCCGGCGGGCACGCTGCCGTCGCAGGCCTCGCCAGGACGATTGACGGCGCCGTCGCCGCAGAACCGGACGCCCGAGAGGGCCTGGAGCGCCTGCAGGGCCAGGGCCGTGGGATACGGATCGCCGCCCCAGCTCCCATCGGGTTGCTGCCGGCCCTGGAGCCAGGAGATCACGACGGCCACCTCGTTGCCGAAGGCCGGCACGGAGGCCAGGGCCCTGGAGGCCAGGGCCGTATGGATCACGTCGTTCGCGCCGGTCGGGCCGAAGCTGCCGTTGGCGTTGAGCTTGCCGCGCAGGAAGCTCACGGCCGCGTCGATCTGGGGATCGAGGTAGAACTGGCCGCGGTGGGCGGTGAGCGCGAGAAGCGCCTGGCTCGTGCAGAAGATCTCGCTGTCGGCGTCGCCGTCCCGGGTCTGGACGCAGGGCCAGCCGCCGTCGGCCTTCTGGGCGCTGAGGAGCGCGATGAGAGCCGTGCGCAGGAAGTTGTCATCGGGACCGGGCTGAGCCGCCACGGCCGAGAGGCCGAGAGAGGTGTCCAGGGGATCGGCCGCAAAGGAGGAGGTGAGCCCCCAGCCGCCCTCGGGATCGGCGTCGGCCAGGAGAGCGGTCACGAGCCCCGTGACGGAGCGGCCCTCGGCGGCGAGCCCGGCGATACGGCGGGCACGGTCGTCGCTGTCCTCGACGGGCGCGGATTGGAGATAGTCCGCGGCCGATGAGCGGACCGTGGGCGCCTGCGCGACTGCCTGGAGCGCCCGCAACGCCTCGCCCGTGGCCTGCACCCGCCGGACCTCGGCGCTCCCCCAACTCCCATCGGTCTGCTGGCTGCCGGCGAGGTAGGCCGCGCCCGCGGGGATGGGCTGAGCGGCGGCCGGCTGGCTGGCGAGCAGCCCGCACAGGACGGTCAGCACACCCGGAACGATGTGCCGCAATGGGCAGTGACTCCCTGAGAATGCGTTCATCGGAGGCCTCCTCAAGCCGCTCGAATCCACTACCGCAGCCACAACTCCTGACTCGATGTGCCGAGTCACACAATTCCATTTCAGACTTCAACGGCAGACGCTATCATGGATATATTTGCATCTCAACCATCCCGCAATAACAACCGTGTTACAACCGGAAGCGGAGGGACGAGCCGATACTCCTCCGGGCAGCCGAGCGGCTCGGGGGCGCATGGGTCGAGCCTTTCAAGACCAGGCGGTCGGAGGCAGTGCAACGCGATCCAAGGCCACGCAGGGACGCTTTGAGGCGACGTCTCCTTGTTTGTTCCAAGATCGGCTCGTTTGAGGCAAGATCGGGCTTCATTGCCTCAATCTCGCCTTACTTGAGACAACGTCGGCTTGTTTTGTGACGACGTTACCCTGTTCGAGGCAAAACAGGCTGGAGCCGAGGCAAGCCGGACTTGTTTGAGGCGACGTTGCCTGGCTTGAGACGAACTGGAGTAAACTCGCCTCAAACAAGTCCGAGTCGCCTCAACTCAACGGGATCTCGTCTCAAACAAGTCCGAGTCGTTTCAACTCAACGTGACTTCGCCTCAAACAAGGCGGCGTCGTCTCGAACAACCTGACTTTGCAGCGGATTGCTCTTGTCTTGTCGTGAATCAACCGTCCCTGTCGCACGGAGGGTTCCCGCGTGAGCTCGAAACTGTCGATTGCCGAGGTGCTCGTCGATCTGGAGGCTCAGATCGACGAGTTGGAGAAACAGGACGCGTTCCACGCCGAGCGCGAGGAATTTCACCACAGGCAGCGGGCGGACTGCGCCGGCAAGTTGGCGAAGATCCGGACGAAGTACGAAGCCTTCCAGGCTGCGGCGTCGGAGGTCGCGGAAGTCGTGCGCAAGAAAGCTCCGGCGCCCCCGCCGGCCCCCATATTGCCCGAGGATCCGGGAGTCCGGGCCACGGTGAGCAAACTGGTCGCCCGGGTCGTGGCCGGCAAGAGAGAGGACGAGCGTTTCACGGCTTCGGAGCTCGCCATGGAGATCAACCGGCGGTTCCCGAAAAGCCTCCGCCAGCCCGCCGCCCCCCGTCCGGTCGCGATGGCTCTCCGTCGCCTGGTCGACCAGGGCGTCGCCAGGGAGGAGCAGAAGGGCAAGCCCTTCCACGAAGCCGTCTACGCGAAGAACGTCCGGCGGGTGAAGAAGGGTTGAGGTGACCCGGGAACCGATCGCGGTATATTCCCGCCCGTCATGACCGCCAAGTGGCGCACCGTCGTCCTCCTCTCCCTGGCGGAGCTTCTGGCCATGTCGGTCTGGTTCTCCGCCTCGGCCGTCGTGCCGCAGCTCACGGCCGAGTGGGGCCTCTCGGGCGCCCAGCAATCGTGGCTGACCATGAGCGTCCAGGTCGGGTTCGTGACAGGAGCGCTACTTAGCGCGATCCTCAACCTGGCCGACCGGCTTCCGGCTCAGCGCCTCTTCGCCGGCTGCGCGATCCTGGCCGCCTCGGCCAACGCTGGCATCCCCCTGCTGAACGCCGGACCGGGCGTCTCGCTCGGCCTCCGCTTCCTGACGGGCGTGGCGCTCGCGGGCGTCTACCCTCCGGGCATGAAGCTGGCGGCTTCGTGGTGCAAGGAGGACCGGGGACTCGGGATCGGCCTGCTCGTCGGAGCTCTCACGCTCGGATCGGGAGTGCCCCATCTGCTCAACGCGCTCGGCAGCCAGGGGATGCCTCCCTGGCGGAGCGTGCTTCTCACGACCTCTCTCCTGTGCGTCGCCGCAGGGTTGATCGCGGCGGTGGCTATCCGGCCCGGACCCTTCCTGGGCAAGGCTCCGCCCTTCGACTGGCGTTTCGCCGGGCGGGCCTTCGCGGACCGGCCGACCCGGCTGGCCAACTTCGGGTATCTCGGGCACATGTGGGAGCTTTATGCCATGTGGGCCTGGGTGCCCCTGTTCCTCCTGGCGAGCTACGAGCGCGCGGGCTGGAGCCCGGCTTCCGCCCGGCTGGCCGGCTTCGGAGTCCTGACCGCGGGCGCCGCCGGCTGCGTGCTCGCCGGCCTGCTGGCCGACCGACTGGGCCGGACGCGGATCACGGTCTGGAGCCTGGTCGTGTCCGGCGCCTGCGCCCTGAACGCCGGGCTCCTGTTCGGTCGGCCTCTGCCGCTGACCCTCCTCTGTCTGGTCTGGGGCTTCGCGGTGGTGGCCGACAGCGCTCAGTTCAGCGCGGCGATCAGCGAGCTCGCCGATCCGCGCTACGTGGGCACCGCGCTCACCCTGCAGACCAGCCTCGGCTTCCTGCTGACGCTGTTCACGATCCGCATGATCCCGCCGCTGGTCGAGCGCATCGGCTGGGAGCGCGCCTTCATGGCTCTGGCGCTCGGGCCGGTCTTCGGGATCGCCAGCATGCTCCGGCTGCGGCGCCTTCCCGAGGCGAAGCGGATGGCGGGCGGCCGGAGGTAGGGCTCGATTGAAATCATCGCCCATTGCACATATCCTAACTACAGCGCATCCGGATTCACGCGAGACTTGATCCGACGGTCCATGAGCAGTCGAAAGGAGAGTCCATGAAGAAGAAGCAGATCGTGAGGAAGCTTCAGCTCAACAAGGAGACCTTGCGCAATCTTTCCGAGCGCGACCTGCAGGCTGCGGTCGGTGGGCTCAGCAAGAACTGCGGGGACACGGTCATGACCGCCTGCGGCCCATGCCCCACCCAGACCTGCTCGGATGGCAGTTGCGGGACCGTGACCTGCTGCTAGAAGGCAACCCCGGGACACAGAGAGGCAGAGGCCGCGAGCAACCGCGGCCTCTGTCCTTTTCGGAGACGTCCTGATGTGGCAGGCCATCGCCGATCGCGAGACGTGCCGTCGAAGCTGGAGCACGATCGAGGAGATCGAGCGCTGTCTCCTCGAGCCTCCTGCCGCGGAGGACGTGGGCGCGCCGCCGAATCCCGCACTCGGCAATGGCGTACCGGGTCGGGCGCTCTTCTTCTCCTACCTCGCGGCGGCCCGAGAGAGCTCGGAAGATGCCGACCACGCGCTCGAAGCTCTCGAACGGAGCGCGGACGCTCTGGTCGAGGCGCGCACGGTGCCCTCTCTCTATCTCGGGTTCTGCGGGGTCGGATGGGTGCTCGAGCACCTGTCCCGGCAGTTTTTCGAAGCGGACGGCGACCTTTGCGCCGAAATCGACGAGGCCCTGCGCGAGGTGCTTTCGAAGGTGAGCGAAAGGCAGCCTTACGAGTTGATCGGTGGGCTCTCCGGGATCGGGGTCTACCTGGTCGAACGCCTGCCGAATCCAGGTGCCGCCGACCTCCTGAGCCGCGTCCTCGACCTCCTCGTCGAGACGACCGAAGAGTCGGAGGCCGGCACGGCCTGGTACACGCCTCCGGATTGGCTGACCGACTCCCTGCGCGGAGAGATGCCGGAGGGCTGCTTCAACCTGGGTGTCGCCCACGGGATTCCGGGCGTCATCGGTTTTCTGGCGGCCGCGGAGCGCGAGGGTTTTCAGGACCGCCGAATCCGGCCTCTCGCGGAGAGCGCCATCCGGTGGATGCTCGGCCAGAAGAGGGCATCCGGGGACGAGTCGCTGCTCCCCGCCTTCGTCATCCCGGGTCGAGAATCCGTGCCCACCCGGACCGCCTGGTGCTATGGCGATCTGGGCTTCGCCACCGTCCTGCTCTCGGCGGCGCGGAGCTTCGGCCGTACGGACTGGGAAGCGGAAGCAATCTCTCTGGCACGCCTCGCAGCCCGGAGGCCGACCGCGGCCATGAAGGCAGTCGACGTCGGACTCTGTCACGGCACTGCCGGCATCGCCCACCTGTTCAACCGGCTCTATCAAGCCACAGGCGATGCCGAGTTGAAGGTGGCCGCTCTCTCCTGGTTCCGGCGGACCCTGGACATGAAGCGTCCGGGAGAGGGGCTCGCCGGCCTGCTGAGCTGGTTCAGCCCCGTCCCGGGCGAGGGTTCCTGGCGCAGTGAGACCGGATTTCTCGTCGGCATTGCCGGAGTCGGGCTTGCGCTGCTGGCTGCCGTGACAGAGGTCGAGCCCGCCTGGGACCGGGTGATGCTCGTCTCGATTCCACCGCGCCGGTGACAAAACGTCTCATCGGCCGGAGGCAGGCCCGATCCTGCGCGGCGCGCGGCTGATAGCATGGCCGGGCGAGAGGAGACCCTGGCATGGTGCGCCACAACGTCGGCATCCTGATCTTCGAAAACGTCGAGGTCCTCGATTTCGCGGGCCCTTTCGAGGTCTTCTCCCGGGCGCGGCTCATCCCGGGGCCGGAATCCCGGAGGTCGGACGACAGCGCTCCCTTCCACGTCTTTACGGTGGCGCGGTCCAAAACCCCGGTCACCGCCACGGGCGGGCTCGTCGTGCTCCCCCATCACGACTTCGGGGATGCGCCGCGGATCGATCTGCTGGTAGTCCCGGGAGGCTACGGCACCCGGCCCCTCCTCCACGACGAGGAGATCCTGGACTGGATCCGCCGCACGGCCGCGGCGGCGCGGCAGGTCACCTCGGTCTGCACCGGCTCTCTCCTCCTCGGCAAGGCCGGTCTTCTGGAAGGCCGGAAAGCCACCACCCACTGGGCGGCTCTCGACCTCCTGGAGTCCCTGGGCACTGGAGCCACCGTCGAACGCGAGCTGCGAGTGGTCGACGACGTCGTCGTCACCTCCGCCGGAGTGGCCTCGGGCATCGACATGGCCTTTTATTTGGTCGAGCGCCTGTGCGGTCGCGAGGTGGCGGACGAGACCGCGCGGTATATTGAGTACAGGCGGAATACAGGCGCTGAGAGCCATACCTGAATGGACATCCGGGAACAACTGGGCGACATCGACATCTATCTCCTCGACCAGTTGCTGAAGGGTCGGCTGGCTCCAGGCTCGAGCGTCCTGGATGCGGGCTGCGGCGGCGGCCGGAATCTCGTCTACCTCCTCCGCAGCGGCTACCCGGTCTTCGGAGTCGATGAGAATCCCCGGGCCGTTTCCCAGGTTCGTGAGCTCGCGGCGCAACTGGCTCCCAGTCTTCTCGCGGAGAACTTTCAAGTGGCCAGCCTGTCGGAGATCCCGTTTCCCGATAGGCGCTTCGACGCGGTGATCTGCAGCGCGGTCCTCCATTTCGCCCGGGACGAGGAGCAGTTCGACCGGATGCTGGCCGAGATGTGGCGGGTCCTCAAGCCCGGCGGCCTCTTCTTCGCAAGACTGGCGTCGACGATCGGAATCGAAAACCTCGTCCGCCATCTCGAAGGGCGGCGCTACCAGCTTCCGGACGGCTCGGAGCGCTTCCTCGTGGACGAGCCGATGCTTCTCCGCGCCGCCGAGCGGCTCGGAGGGACGTGGATCGAGCCGCTCAAGACCACCGTCGTCCAGAATCAGAGGTCGATGACTACCTGGGTCCTGCGCTCTAGCCAGGCCGGGTTCCGATGACGAAACGGGGCAGGAAAGAGATTCCATTGACTCTCGAAAGCTGGCGCTGCGTCGCCTGACGCCGCTCCTGGCTGTCGGGCGCCTTCAGGCGACGCCTATAAACATCTCCATTCCTGTAGTGTCTGAACTTGAAGGCAACTCTGAGCCGCACGTCCAAGGAGCGGGAATTCCCCTCGTGCTCCGGTCGTTGCCAGCAGGTTGCTGATGGGTTACGATCAAGAAAGTGAATCCATTCCAGGAGTAGAGCAAGCTGTGCGAGAGAAGCTTGTAATCAGGAGCGCTGCCCTCATCCTGCTGTTGTTGGCAGTGCTGGTCTCAGGAGCACTGGCGGAAAGCGAGGAGAAGGTCGCCTTCAATGTCGAGACGAAGAAGTATCACTGCCTCTCCTGCCATTGGGCCCTGAAGTGCACCAGGAACTGCATCGAGGTGTCCAAGTCCGAAGCCAAGCGTCGCGGAGGGGTCGCCTGCAAGGTATGCGGCGGTAGCTGCGGTTAGGAGGCAATCCAGAAAGGCAGCTTGCAGGATGTCTCTTCATTCAAGGCCATTGATGAAACACGGCTGGAGCCTTCTGATTCTGTCGCTTGTGGTGCTCGCGACGTCGTGCGCTCCCCATAAGCCTAAACCCCAGGTGAGGATCTGGTACACTCCCATCGAAGAAACTCCCACTCCAGAGCCTGCAGAGACGCCTCCTCCGGAAGCCCCAATTCCTGCTCCGGCCGTTGACGAAGTCCCTCCTCCTCCTCCTTCTGAGAGCATAGAACAGACCGACCTCCTGGAGGGTGAAAGGTCTGCGGATCCGGTGACCGAAGAAACTCCTCCGCCTGTAGCGATCAGTACTGCTCCGCCTCCCCCGCCCGATGCACCCTTCGCAGTCCGGATCACGACAATAGGAGAGTTGCAACTCGTCCAGGATCCACGCGACAGCCAAGTGATTCTGACAGCTGAGTCGAGCCATGCGGATCAGCAAGTCCAGTGGCGCCTTGATGGAGACGGCAAGGACTTCGTCATCTTGACCTCCGCCCAGGAGGGGACGGTCTCCAGAGCGACTCTGTCCCTCAAGCGGCCGGTTCCGCAGACCTGGATACGAGACAGCTACGTCAGGCTGTTCGCCGGCCTGGGAATCGAAGGAGTCACGGAAGCAACGACAACTGTGAATCTGATCAAATTTCGGCGTGGTGGCCGGGTCTCTCCCGGCGCGTCCGACATCTGCGTGCGCCTCGAAAAGGGGGCCCCCAGCCGAGGTTGGAGTTTCGATCCGAAGAGCGTCGAAGTCCATCAGTATCAGGATGACTCCAGTGTGGAGAGCCTGGGGCGCCATTCTGCCAGCGACGGAGTGATCTCTCGTCTCCAGATTCACTATCTGTCAATAGACGATCGGGGAGAGGGTTCCTACTGGCTGCGGCAACAGGTCGGCTTTCGCGGATTCACCAAAGCCGTAGCGCGTTACGACCAAGGTAGCTGGGGGCATAATGCTTCGGTAGGGGTGGCTTCTGGCATCCTCGCCAGCGTGGACAATGAAAGCGTCGATCTCCCGGGCAACTCCTCCGGTATCCGTTACGCGGGCTATCCGAGCGAAGTCACGCTGGGCATCACGGCCAAGGGGGGTAACGGAGTCGCGCAGGGGCTCAGCCTGGAGGCAGGGCTGACAATCGGCCTCAAACTGAGCGAACAGGATTGGATAGCCGACGAAAGGTGGTCCCAGGGATTTTACGTGATCGAGAGCGCTGATGACCATGTCCCGGGCACGGAAATCAAGGTCGATAAACTGGTAAAGATCGGCGCCGGGATTCTACTGGAGCAGGTGGATGACAACGAGTGGGATCTCGCGGCGCAAGCCTTCATCAGCACTTTCTTCCCGGCCAACAAATCGCCCGTCGAGATCTGCTTCAGACCCAAGTTTTGATCGCCAGAAGAAGGCTCCAGAGAAGGTGAGTCCTCGATGACAGGGACGGGGCAAGAAGAGATTCCATCAACTCTCGGAAGCTGGTGGGCTCAAACGTCGGGCGGTCCGCATGAGGCTGCCCGTCTCACCCCATCCGCCGCTATCCCGCTGCAGGAAGCCGGCTCTTGCGTGCGAGCCCCTGGAACTGCCGCATCTCCTCCACCGTGTCCTCCAGCCAGCGGAGCCGCTCCGCGGGTGTCATCTGCAGGCCAAGACGGATGTGATGCCGGCGGGTGCCTTCGAAGTCCCAGGTGATTTCCCCAGGGTTGGCTGGGGGACCCGTTCCCAGGAATCCCCTGGCACTTCTCGGCTTCTGCTCCCGACAATCTCGCCGGGCTTCAGATAGGTCGAATACTGCTGAAGTCTGGCGAGTAGCATCCGTCCCGAGGGGAACCGCCCTACTCGAAGTAGCCGGCCACGTCGATCGCCAGGTGGAGGTCGCCGGTCGAGCCGTTCTTGATGTTCACCGCGCCGACCCCGTCCTGCGACAGAGAGAAGATCGCGTTGTTCGCCCGGTTGCCGCCGGCCGTGAACGAGATCGTCGTGGCGGTCGGCAGCGCGTTGTCCACGGCGTACACCTTGGCGTCCCCCGCCGCGACCGGCCCCAGGGCGGTGACGTTCGCGAACACCGACCGCGCCGACGCGGGAACGCCGCAGGTCCCGGCGATCGTGTGCGTGAGCGTGGCGTTCGCGGCGATCGGCAAACCGCCGGTGGGGCCGCCGGCCAGCCGTGTGTCGAGCACCCGGCACGGCGAGACTGTGTAGAACGACCCGGCCGCCGGGCCGCCGCTGATCGTGAAGTTCGCGTTGGACACGTCGAAGAAGATGTTGCCCACGCAGGCGACCCGCGCGCGCGCCGTCGTCGTCGCGACATTCGGCACGGTGACCGTCTGCGTGCCATCGTTCGGCGTGGACGCGAGGAGGATCAGAGGAAAAGCGTTCCCGCCGTCCGTCGACACCGCGATCGACACGGAAGCGCAACTGACCGGGGCCGCCGTGGTGTTGGCTACGTTCCAGGTCACGGTCTGGGACGACAGCGCGGGCCACGTCACGGCGGTGTTCGGGCTGGTGATCGCGAACGGACCCGCGGCGGAGGTCACCGAGACCGTCGTCGTTCCGAAGCCCAGACCGCCGCCGCCCGGCCGGTTGTCGCGCACCGTGAACCGGAAGACCATGCTGCGCGTCCGTGTCGGCAGCGACTCGCCGAGCGCCGTGGTGTTGCCGAGCAGGTCGGACGGCTTCGGGAACGTCCGCCACGGCAGACCCGATGGCGAGAAGCTCCGGAAGATCGGCCGCACGGCGGCCACGTCGTCGTTGGGCGGCGCGGGATCGCCGAGATCGAGCTCCTCCCAGGTGTAGGTGAGGGCGTCGCCATTCACATCCGAAGCGTTGCCCGTAAGCGTGAACGGCGTCTTCATGGGGATCGAGAAGGCCGGAGTCGTGGTCGCGGTCGGCGGCGTGTTGCCGGTGGATGTCAAGGTTCCACACGCCGAACCGGTGCCGGCGAGCTTGCTCAGCATCTGGTCGAGGCTGTGCGCGTGGTAGTAGTCGTCATGGTGGGGTTGCAGCATCTCCGCACCGCAAAGCCCTGCGTAGGACAGCAGCGTCGATCCGCTGGCGGGCTCGTACGAATGGTTGCCGTCGCGGAAGACGCAGCCGCCCGTGGTGCCGTTGAAGGAGTGATGCGCCCCCCACTGGTGGCCCATCTCGTGCGCCACGTAGTCGACGCTGAACGGATCGCCGACCGGGTTGATCAGGCTCGTGGCGCCCTGCGCCTTGTAGGTCGCGTTGCAGGCCATGCCCACGTAGGCCGTGCCGCCCCCGGCGGTGCCGAAGACGTGCCCCAGGTCGTAGTTGGCCGTGCCGATCACCGTGTCCAGCTTGGCCTGATTCTCCTTCAGCATCGTATCGAGATTGTTGTTCGTGTAACCGTCGGTGGCCGGGTCCGTGAAGATCAGCAGGCTCTCGTTAGCGATCAGCACCATGCGGCCCGCGACGTCGCGCTCCAGGATGCCGTTGACGCGGTTGAGGACCGTGACCACGGCCGCCAGCGAGCAGGAGACGGCGGCGGGCGACGGCGAGCAGACCTTGATCGAGTACTCGCCGGTGACGGCGATCGCCGTGCGGTAGGTGCGCAGCGATCCGCCTGCGGTGATTGACGCAGTCAGCGGAGGCGAGGCGGTCAGGCCGGAAGGTTCCTCATGGCCCGGCGCGTCCAGGCTCCGGCAGGGAGGCGGCGCGCCGAGCTGCGGGGCGTCCTGCTTCCAGTAGGCGATGTGGTGGACGTTGTCGCCCGGGCTCAGCGGGTCGATCATCAGCGTGCCGGCCGGGGAGAGGATCATGGCATGAAGGCCGGCCGGCGTGACGTCCAGGATCAGCGTCTCGGTCGGATCGGTGATCCCCCGGCCGCGGAACGTTCGGATCTCCGGGAACTGCGCCGCGAGATCGTCATCCAGGGTCGGGACTTCGAAGATCGCGAACTCGGATGCCGCCCCTTCCGGCTTCGGGATGAACAGGATTGGCGCGGTCCGACCTGCCGCGAACGCGCTCTCGGCCGGGACCGACCCGAGCTCGAAGTCGAGCGCTTCGGGATCGAGGATCAGCACCCGGTAAGCCGAGGGGAGAAGCTCGACCGGCCGCGCCGACGAGATGTCCGCGGCGAGGCCGGCATCCGGAACGTCGGCGAAGACCGAGTGAAGCTGCGGAACGGAGGCAGCCCGAAGATCTCTGGACGATAGGAGTCCGGCCAGGACGATGAGCACAGCGCGTCGGTACTGCTGCATAAGAGCTCCTCTGAAAGGACGGGACTACAGATATGCAGAGACCCGGTTTTCCCAGGTTTGTTGAGCGGCCCGGTCCGAGGCGTGAGCCGGATGGGCAGACTCAGGCGGGGTCGTTCCGGAGGTGTGCGGAGCTGCCGGCGCTCCGCACACCCTGCGGCCGGGTTTCTGGATTACCGCCGCTACCCCGCTACGGGAAGCCGGCTCTTGCATGCGAGCCCCTGGAGCTGCCGCATCTCCTCCACCGTGTCCTCCAGCCAGCGGAGCCGCTCCACGGGTGTCATCTGCAGGCCGAGACGAATATGGTGCCGGCGGGTGCCCTCGAAATCCCAGGTGATTTCCCCAGGGTCGGCTGGATTGGGGGCGCGTGGATTTCTCACGACTCCTCTTCGGATGAGAGCTCCAGCAGCGCCTCGACATCTTTCAGATCTCTGGCTCTCCCTGCTGCTCGCTTCATCGCAACAAGATCCTAGCTTAATGAGCCTCCACTGCTATAAAAAGCGAAGCCTTCAAGGAATCGTCGGGATCAGCCCTGAATCGATGATGCGCCGATCCTGCGTGAGGAGAGCAGCCCCCAAGGTTCTGGCGGAAGCGACCAGAATGCGGTCGGCCGGGTCGCGGTGAAAGCTGTCGGGCAGAGCCGCAACCTCGGAGGCAATGGCGGGAGTGATCGGGACCAGTTGGACGAGTGGCGGAGCCACGGCCTGCTCGAGCCAGTCCCGGAGGGGTAGGTCCAATTCCACCCGTCCGAGACTGTTCAGAGTGGCAATCTCCCAAAGGGTGATCCCGGAGACCAGGAGAGGAGACTCTGGTTTGGCTTCCGCCAGGATCTCCCTCTGCCGAGGCGAAAGTTGAGAGTTCTGCTCCAGCCACCAAAGCAGAATATGGGTATCGATCAGAGTCTTCAGAGCTCTCCCTTCTCAGCGTCAAAAGCCTCCGCGGGTAACACGGGCTCGACAACATCCCCCACGACCCTGACCGTTCCGAAAAGGGCGTGCTGAGGGTAGCCGCTCTCCACCCGCAGGTCCACGTACGGCGGCGGCGGTTGGATCGCGGAGAAGTCGTTCTCCATGATCATCACGTTGCCCTGCCGGTCGACTTCCTTGAAGCCGGCGAACTTGTAGGTGATGAGCATCTGGCGGTTGCGGTCGTTCGAGACGAACTCGCCGCGAACCTTCGCCCCGGCCGCCTTCGCCGAGCGCAGGATGTGGTGGATCATGATCATCCCCACGCCCTTCGACATCACGCGGCAGGACATCAGGAGCAGCTTGATGTTCCAGACGCCCTCCCCCATTTCGATCAGGGTCAGGCCGATCTTGCCGTAGGTGCCGTGCTTGTCCTCGAGGCTCGAAACCAGGAGCTGATGGCTCGGCGACTGGCGGAAGGCGTCCAGCTCCTCGTAGGAGTAGGTGTAGCCCGTGGTGTTGAGCTGGTTCGTGCGGACGGTCAGCTCCTCGGCCCGCTTCAGGTCCTCCTCCTTGCAGGGCGCGATGGTGAAGATCATGCCCAGCGTGGCGAGGAACTCCTCGGTCGGACCGACGAAGTCCGCCTCCTCCCGGTTGCGCTGGATGTCCGCCATGTACATGTGGCGGCGCTGGCGCGAGTCGTCGGTGATGAAACGGGGGTTGAGCTCCGGCCGGTCGAGCAGGTCGTCGAGCAGCGCCGAGTCGATGCACAGCACGCGCTCGTGGGTGAAGGCCACCTCCTCGCGCTCGAACGGCTGGTCGTCGATGAAGGCGACGGCGTCCAGGCCGATGTTGATGTCCTTCGCGATCTGGGTGATGGAGGCGGCCTTGGAGTTCCAGTTGATCTGCGGGTAGAGGAAGTACTCCTCGATGCCGTACTCCTTGAGCTTCGCCATCGCCGTGTCGTGGTCGTTGCGGCTGGCGATCGAGTGCAGGATGCCGCGCTCGTCCAGGGTCTTCAGGATCTCCACCACGTGCGGGCGCAGGCGGACCTCGTCGTCCTCCAGCAGGATGCCGTCCCAGACGGTGTTGTCCAGGTCCCACACCACGCACTTGATGGACTGCTTTTCCTTCTTCTTCGCGGCCATTACGGCGGCGGGATCGGCGGCGTCTTGTCCCTTGAGGTCGCCCTTGAGGTCGATCATGGCGGTCTCCTTAAAGCTCCCCGAACTCGAAGCGCGGGATCGTGAACTGCTGGATCTGCGTGCTCCCTTCGATGATCTCCATCACCTTGGCGTCGCGGAAGAGGCGCGACACGGCGAAGTCCTCGTGGCAGCCGTTGCCGCCGTGGATCTGGACCGCGTCGGTCGCCACCTTGGTGGCGGTGGTGGAGGCGAAGTACTTGGCGAGCATGGTCTCCGCGAAGGAGCCCGGGTCGCCGATGTCGCGCAGGTAGCCGGCCCGCATGCAGAGCAGGCGCGCCGCGCGCACGTGGGTGATCATGTCGGCGATCATCGCGCGCACGAGCTGGTGGTCGAAGAGCGGCTTGTCGAACTGCACGCGCTCCCGGGCGTAGGCGAGGCTCTCCTCGAGCGCCGCCTGGGCGATGCCCACCGAGCCGCAGGCCACGCTGTAGCGCCCCTGCTCCAGCGCCGCGCCCACCACGTGGGAGACGCCGAAGCCGGGCCGGCCGACCATGGCCTCCGCCGGGATGCGGACGTCCTCCAGCTTCATCTCGGCCAGCATGGAGGCCCGGGTGCCGAGCAGGCCGCGCGTCGGCGTCCAGGTGAACCCGGGGCTGCCGCGCTCGATCAGGAAGGCCGTGGGCTTGCCGTCGAGCTGGGCGAAGAGGAGGAAGAGGTCCGCGATCTGGCCGTAGGTGGTCCACTTCTTGAAGCCGTTGATCACGAAGCCGCCCCCCTCGGAACCATCGGGGACCGCCGTGGTGGCGATGCCCTTGGCGTCGCTGCCCGCGTTGGGCTCGGACAGGGCGAAGGCGCCGAGGATCTCGCCCTTGGCCAGGCGGCCGAGGTACTTCTCGCGCTGCGGCTTGCTCCCCCAGCGCAGGATGCCCTGCGCGCACATGTCGTGCACGGTGAGCAGCGAGCGGGTGGACGAGCAGCCGCGGCCGAGCTCCTCGGTCAGGATGCCGTAGGAGATCATGTCGAAGCCCGCGCCGCCGTGCTCCTTGGGGACGATCGAGCCCAGCCAGCCGCGCTCGTTGAGCTTGTCGATGACGTCCCGCGGGATGGCCTCGGCGCGGTCGAACTCCCCGGCGCGCGGCACCAGCTCACGGTCCGCGAACTCGCGAACCTCGGCGCGCAGGGCGCGCTGCTCCGGCGTCAGCTCGATCTTCATGCCTGGGCCGCCGGTGTCTCGGAAGCGCCCGCGCCCGACTTCTTGGCCACCAGGCTGGAGATCGCGTTGATGGAGCGGAAGTTGTCGAGGTCGAGGTCGTCGTCCTCCACGCGGACTCCGAACTCCTTTTCGACGAAGGCGACGAGCTGCATGGCGAGCAGCGAGTTGACGAAGCCGAGGGCGAAGATGTCCTCCTCGGGCTGCAAGTCGTGGTTCTTGAAGAACCGCGACAGGAATTCCTTGATCTTGCTCTGGGTCTGGTCCATGTCGATCCCTTTCCTGGTCCTCCCTAGAGGGAGACGCCGTAGTCGTAGAAGCCCTTGCCGTTCTTCCGTCCGAGCAGGCCCGCGTCCACCATCTTGCGCAGCAGCGGGCACGGCCGGTACTTGCTGTCGCTGTAGCTCTCGTAGAGCACCTCGACGGAGAACAGGATCGTGTCCAGCCCGATCAGGTCGGCGGTCTCGAGCGGCCCCATCTTGTGGCCGAAGCAGGTCTTGAACAGGCGGTCCACCTGCTCGGCCGTGGCCACGCCGTCGTGCACCAGGTAGACCGCCTCGTTGACAGTCAGCATGAGCACGCGGTTGGAGACGAAGCCCGGGTAGTCGTTCACCACCTCGCACTCCTTGCCCATCTGGGCCAGGAGCTGCTTGGCGACGGCGATGGTCTCGTCCGTGGTGTGGTAGCCGCGGATGGCCTCGACCATGGGCTTCAAGGGCACCGGGTTCATGAAGTGCATGCCGAGCACCTTGTCCGGCCGCTTCGTGGTGCCGCCGAGCTTGGTGATCGAGATGCAGGAGGTGTTCGCCGCGAACACCGCGTGCGGCGGGCAGGCGGCGTCGAGCTGCGGGTAGATGTCCTTCTTGATGTCCCACTTCTCCACCGCGTTCTCGATGACGAAGTCGGTGCCGGAGAAGTCGTCGTAGGACTTTGTAAACTTGATGCGGCCGAGCACCTCGTCCGCGTTCACCTTCTGCGCGCCCTTCTGGTACATGTTGAAGAAGCGCAGGTTCTTCCGGATCTCGTCCTTGGCCTTCGAGAGCTGCTCGTCCGAGACGTCCAGCAGGACCACCTCGTGGCCGGTCTGGGCCAGGTTCTGTCCCAGTCCGATCCCCATCACGCCGGCGCCGACGACGCCGACAACCCGTAGTTCCATGTCTGTCCCCCTCCTGGAGATTTTCTTGCACGGCCCCGGGCGTTTCCTGCCCGATTCTGCCCCCGGTTCGCCGTTGGGAGTCTGTCTGAAGCGCGGCGGCTGTCCGCTGCGGCCCGGGAATTCTAAACGATCGGCGGCCCCCTCGGGCGCGGGGCCGTCAACTCTTAGTGTGCGCCCGGGTGACGAAGTGGGGACACTTGGGAGGGGCCAAGTTGGCCCGATCCTTGCTCATGGGTATGACCGGCGGTGGGGTCGGCAGCCGGCGACAGCCAGGAGGCTCCCTTGTCATCACACCCCGGCAGTTCCTCGACGGGAGCTATCCCTCTCGCCGGTCTCACCGCCCTTGTAGTTTTTCCTCTCAGACGGACTTCACCGCGGACATTTCGGACGCCAGCTCGCCGACCGACCGGACCGGGTCGGCCATCAGCGCCTGGAGATGCGCGACGAGCGGCGTGGCCTGCCAGCGCTCCCCTTCCCCGCCGTCCCAGGACCGGAGCGTGTAGAGGCCGAGGTCGAGCTGGTAGTCCCGGACCGGCTTCTTGCCGAAGCGGTAGCGCCAGTCGACCATGGTGAACATCGGGAACCAGGTGTAGCCGAGCACGGGCACGCCGCGCTCGCGCAGCCGGCGGATGGCGGCGACCGAGGTCTCCAGCCAGTGCTCGCGGACCGGCACGGAGCCGCGGGCGCTGGTCTCGGTGATGAGGACCGGCGCGTCGTACCTCTTCTGGTAGTCCTCGATCAGATGGATGAAGCCGGCGCCGTCCTGCTCGACCGGCCGGAAGCGCAGGCGGCCGCTGCGGCCGACCGAGACCTGCTGGGTGGACCACTGGGGGTAGAAGTTGAGGCCGAGGACGTCGAGCGTCTTCTTCTCGCGGGCGATGGCCTTGAGCTCGTCCGGGCCGGCGCCGTTGCGCACCAGCCAGGTGAAGAGCGGGTGCTCGTGGTCCACCCGGCCGGCGATGAGGTCGTAGGCGAGGTAGCCGCGGCGCTGCTCCTCGACCGCGAGGACCTCCAGATCGGCCCGCGCCGCGCGCGACAGGCCGGTGGCCTCCACGTGGACCATGAGCGACCCGGGATCGACCTCCTTGAGCGCCTCGACCGTGAGCTGGATCCCCTTGACGAGTTGGAGCAGGAGGTGGATGTAGCCCGCCTCGCCGCGCAGGTAGGGCGGCCAGAGGCCGCGCTTGCCGCAGAAGAGGGCGTTGACGAGCGGCTCGTTGAGCGGCGTGTACCAGCGTACGAGACCCTTGTAGCGCTCGGCGAAGGCGCGGGCGTAGACGGCCACGGCGCGCGGGTACTCGGCGCTCGCGAACTCGCGGCGCAGCCAGAACGGACAGCCGTAGTGCATGAGGTCGAGGACCGGGTTGATCTTCAGCTCCTCGACCATGTAGGGGATCACCTGGTCGGTCCAGCTCCAGTCGAATTCGCCCGGCAGCTTCTCGACCCGGTACCAGGGGACGCCCCAGCGCAGCGCCCGCACGCCGAGGTCGCGGGCGAGATCGAGATCCTCGCGCCAGTGCTCGTAGTGGCCGATGAGCTGGTACTCGTCGAGCGCGCGGTGGCCGGGACGGGTCTGGGGGACGAACGTGTCCTCGATGCCGCTGGCCCAGAGGAACTGCGACGCCTCGGGTCCGGGAAGGAGCGGGTGCCGATTCACCTCAGAGCCCTGCCGTGCCCGCTCCGCAGACCACGGCGCAGACCTCGCCTCCGGCCTCCCCTTCCAGGCCCGGGACGCGTCCGAAGAGCCAGGCGGCGACCGCGGCGGCGGCCGACATTTCGGCGGCGATGCCCAGCTCCTGCCAGAGCCATCGCGCGGCCTCGATCATCTCCTCGTCCGTGACCAGGACGATCTCGTCCACCAGGGCCTGCACGATCGCGAGGTTCAGCTCGTCGCTCCGGCGCGGCGCCAGGGTGTTGGCGGCGGTGGCGATCCGCTCGAGCTCGACCACGCGCCCGGCGCGCACGCTCTCGTAGAGCGTCGGCGCTCCGACCGGCTCCACGCCGATCACCCGGACGCCGGGGATCAACGCCTTGACCGCCGTCGCGACGCCCGAGATGAGGCCGCCGCCGCCGATCGCGACCACCACGGTCGAGAGGCCCGGCGCATCCTCGGCGATCTCCAGCCCGACCGTGCCCTGGCCGGCGACGACCACCGGATCCGCGAAGGCGTGGATGTAGGTGAGGCCGTCCCGCTCCGCGGCCTTCAGGGCCTCGCGGTTGGCCTCGTCCCAGACCTCGCCAAAGCGCACGACCTTGGCGCCCCAGCTCCGGATCTGGTCGGCCTTGGGCTCCGGCGTATTGGCGGGCAGGTAGATGGTGGTGGGCACTCCCGCGCGCCAGCCGGCGTAGGCCACGCCGAGCCCGTGGTTGCCGCCGGAGGCCGTGACGAGGCCGCGCCGGACCTCGTCGTCCGGCAGCGAGAGGACCTTGTTGGTGGCGCCGCGCGCCTTGAAGGAGCCGCTCACCTGGAGAAATTCCAGCTTCAGCGTGAGCCCCCCGGGACCGCCTCGCCGAAGGGCTTCCGCCCGCATCATGGGTGTCCTCCGGACGCGCCCGGAAATCCGCCGTTCCGCCTCCCGGATATCCCCTGGATCGACCATGGCCGCATCGTATCAGGGGTGAAAACTTACGCCTCCAACACGCTTGACTTACGCCCAGATTACGCCTATGCTTCCTCCATGTTGGAGAAAGCAGTCAACACCCCCTCCCTCCCTGGTAACCGCCAGGGAGCTTTTTTCAGGAGACAGGAGCCGTGGCCCCATCTGTTCTAGACGGCCTCGGCCAGGCACTGCGCTGGCTCAGAGACCGACAAGGCAAGAAGCAGTACCAGGTGGCGGAAGCCGCCGGCATCACCAAAGGCATGCTCTCCGCCTACGAGACGGCGCGTCAGAGGCCCTCGCTGGAGACGCTCGACAAGCTGCTCGGCACCCTCGGGTGCACGCTGCACGATCTCCACAACGCGATCGAGATCGTGAACGGCCGGCCGGCGGTCGGCCGGACCGCGGGCATGGCGGCGGAGCCCACTCTCGCGACCGTGACGAGATGGCGCGAGCGCGGCTTTCCGGATCTCTACAGCGTCCTGGGCCACAGCAACCCGCTGCCGCCGGACCTGGAGAGGGCCTTCGCCCAGCTCCTGGAAGGGTTCCATCAGCTCGTGCGCTACATGCACGCGAACCTGGTCGAGCGCCTGCCCAGGCTGGATCCGCCGGAGCCCATCGACGAAGGCGAGCCGTCCGAGGATCGGTAGCCCCCTCTTCCCTCCTCCCCCTCTCCCCTTGTGCGCCTGCCCTCCGGGAGAGGGGGAATCTTTTTTCAAGATTGCAGTGATCAGGGACTGAGACCGACCGCTCGGGCCGCCTGATTCAGGCGGCCGTCGAAGGCGAGGAACTCCAGGTTGAGCCCACGGTTGCGCAGAAAGAGGCAGGAGGCGAGTTGGACGGCATCGCCTGCGCGAAGGTCGTATCCGGCGATCAGCTCGCGGGCGATCGTGACGACCTGAGGAGACA
Organism: Acidobacteriota bacterium; assembly: GCA_040349255.1. Lineage (GTDB taxonomy): Bacteria > Acidobacteriota > Thermoanaerobaculia > Multivoradales > UBA5704 > DATMER01. Next base: position 53,682 of record JBEQUE010000121.1, read on the forward strand.
GCTCGACTTTGATCAGGGCCTGGAAGTCCTTGCGGACGACGGCCAGCGTCTCGTCCCGGTCCCTCTGGGAGAGGCTTCCTTCCCGGCATCGTCGCGCGAGCGCCGACGCGATTTCGATTTCGGAGAGGCGGCTCGTGGCGGCAGGCCCTTCAAGCAATCGGTCGCGGACCAGGTCGCTGCCCTGTTCCTCGACGTACTTCTTCACCAACGCGCTGGCGTCGAAGTAGCGGATCAAAAGCGGTCGTTCCGGTCTTCCAGAAGGGTTTCGGTGAGGGGCTTGCCGGCGATGCGCAAAGGTTTGAAGGGCGTCAGCGCGCCCTCGCCCCGGGTCACGAGGCCCTCCGAGACCAGGTCGGCGAGGATGCGTTCCTCCGCGTTCGCCAGGCGCACGCTCTTTGGAACGGACGAGCTCGAAGAGACGCGGAGGCGGGTGGGAGTCTTCTCAGCCATGGCTGGCTGATTCTAGCACCGGTACCGGCTTTGCGCGCAAAGTACCAGGAGCCTAGACCTCGCCCCCGATCGGGTTGCCGGTCGGCAGCATCGCCTTGATCACGCGGGCGAGGCGGCGGATGCCTTCCTCGATGCGCGCCGGCGGGTTGTTGCCGAAGCTCAGGCGCAGGCAGTGGTTGGCGTGCCGGCTGCCGTTGGCCGCGAAGGCCACGCCGGGCGTGAAGGCCACGTTCTCGGTCTCGACCGCGGCGCGCAGGAGGACGGTCGCGTCCATCTCCTTCGGCAGCTCGGCCCAGACGAACATGCCGCTCGACGGACGGTTCCAGCGCACCTCCTTCGGGAAGTGCTCCTCCATGGCCTTGAGCATGGCGTCGCGCCGGCGGCGGTACTCGTCCCGGATGGACTCGATGTGCGTCGGCAGGTAGCCGGACTCGAGATAGCTGGAGATCGTCCGGTGGCTGAAGGACGGGGTGTCGAGGTCGGCCGCGTGCTTGAGCATGGAGAGGCGCGGCGCCAGCTCCTCGGGCACCACGGTCCAGCCGGCGCGCAGGGCCGGCGCCAGGATCTTCGAGAAGGAGCCCAGGTAGAAGACCCACTTCTCGTCCAGGGCGCGCAGCGGCGGCGCCGGACGCTTGTCGAAGTAGAGGAAGCCGTAGGCGTCGTCCTCCAGGATCGGTACACCGTAGGCGCGCGCCAGCTCCACCAGCCGGTGCCGCTTCTCGACACTCATGCTCACGCCGAGCGGGTTGTGGCCGTCGGTGATCACGTAGATGAAGCACGGCCGCGCGCCGCGCACGAGGAGCGACTCGACCTGGTCGACGTCGATGCCCGTGTTCGGGTCGGTCGACACGGTCAGGATCTCCGGTTCCTGGCGCTTGATGGCCATCTGGATGCCGTCGTAGACCGTCTCCTCGATCATCACCTTGCCGCCCGGGTCGAGCAACAGGCGGCAGAGCAGGTCCATCGCCTGCTGCGAGCCCGAGGTGAGAAAGACCTGCTCGGCGCTGCAGCGCACGCCGCGCATGGCCATCAGGTCCACGATCTGCGCCTTGAGCGGCTGGTGGGGGATGCCGTACTGCAGCGAGCCCGGATCGGTGGTCAGGAGACGCGTCGTGGCCTGGGCCAGCTCGGCCATCGGGAACAGCTCCGGCGCCGGCAGGCCGACGGCGAGCGACAGCACGCCCGGACGCACCGCGAGCGCCAGCACTTCCCGCAGTCCCGACTGCGCCATCTTTGCCATGGAGCGGGCGAGACGGAGGTCTTCCCCCGACCCCGTCGACCCGCTCGCGCTCGAGGTTTTCCCCGAGGGGCTGTCCTTCATGATGTCAACCATAACGTCTCCCGAAATCAACTGAGGGCCGCCGGGTCGCTGCCACTACAGAGAGATAGTGCAGCCAGTCGGCGAAAATGCGCCGCTCAGATTCAACAATGTGCAAACGTCATTCAATCGGCCGGCGAGCTGGGCACCGCGGAGGAATCCACCCTACCCATCCGGCGAAACATCGTAAACCGCAAATGACTTCCCGGCCACTCCCGAAGTGTGACAGGGCTGTTCCAGGCTCCCTGATCTGTACTACGGAATACGGATGAACGCCGGATGAACCGCCCACTTTGCATCGCAAAGTGCTCTTCGCCTAGAATATACCCCATCCGGGAGGAGACCCCGGGCGTGGAACGATCCAGGCCGGGTTTCGGTTACACTCCACGGCGGCGAAACGGACCCCTTTTCCCGAGCGAACGAGCACGAGGCAAACAGAGCGAGACATGGGATTGTCCACGGCGCGACGCCATGAGGTCCCGGAGGGCTTCCCTGCCCTCCTGGACGGGTTCCGCGAGCGGCTCGACCGCGAGCTGGACGCGTGGCTGGAGCGCAAGCGCCGGCTGGCGTCCGGCTCGCCGGAGATGCTGGAGCTGATCGACGGCGTGGGCCAGCTCGCGGTCCACGGCGGCAAGCGGCTGCGCCCGGCTCTCGTGTACCACGCCTGCCGGGCCTGCGGCGGACCGCCCGACGCCGACGTCCTGCCGCTCGCCCTGGCGACCGAGCTTCTTCATACCTACCTGCTGATCCACGACGACATCATGGACCACGCCGAGATCCGGCGCGGCCAGCCCGCGGCGCACGTGCGCTTCCGCAACGCCCACCGGGCGAGCGGCTACCACGGCGACGCGCTCGACTTCGGCCGCTCGGTGGCGATCCTGCTCGGCGACCTCGCGCACACCTGGGCAGTGGAGCTGGCGGCCGGCGCGGCTGCCAGCCGCCCGATACCGCCGGAGGTGGGCCGCTGCTTCTCGGAGATGAGCGAGGAGGTCATCGGCGGCCAGTACCTGGAGCTGCTCGTGGCCCAGCGCCGCCGCGCCTCCGAGGCCGAGCTCACCCGCGTGCTGCGCCTCAAGTCCGGGCGCTACACGGCCGAGCGGCCGGTGCAGCTCGGCGCGCTGCTCGCCGGCGCTCCGGCCGAGGTGGTCGGGGAGCTCTCGCGCTACGGCTCGGCCGTGGGCGAGGCCTTCCAGCTCCAGGACGACCTGCTCGGCATGTTCGGCGACGCCGCGACCACGGGCAAGCCGGTGGGCGACGACCTGCGCGAGGGCAAGTTCACGTTCCTGATCCACCACGCGCTCGCCGCGGCCGCCCCGGAGCAGCGCGAGGCCCTGGAGGACGCCCTGGGCGACCCCGGGGTCGGCGCCGAGGACGTGGCCCGGGTGCAGCGCATCCTGGAGGAGACCGGCGCGCGCGCGAAGGTCGCCGCCATGGTCGAGGAGCGGCTGCGCGCCGCCCGGCAGGCCCTCGAAGGGCTCCCCGGCCTCCGGCCGGAAGGCCGGCTCTTCCTCGAAGGGCTGCTCGACTACCTCTGGGAGCGCGAGCTTTGAGCGGCCCGGTCGTGCTCGACGCCCGGGACCGCAAGGCCGAGCACATCCGCCTGGCCCTGGAGCCGCGCATGCAGCTCGGCGGCCACAGCCACTGGGACGACTATGGCTTCGGGCACGAGGCCCTGCCGGAGATCGACATGGCCGAGGTGGACACCTCGGTCGAGTTCCTCGGCCGCCGCCTGGCGGCGCCGCTGCTGATCTCCTGCATGACCGGCGGCACCGAGGCGGCCGGCCTCATCAACCGCAACCTGGCGGCCGGCGCCGAGCGCACCGCCGTGGCGGTGGGTGTCGGCTCGCAGCGCAAAGCGTTGGAAGATCCGGAGAAAGCTGATACCTTTCAGGTTCGCGAGGCCGCACCTTCGGTCCCTCTCCTGGCCAACCTCGGCGCCGTGCAGCTCAACTACGGCATGGGCGTCCGGGAGTGCCGCCAGGCGGTCGACATGATCGGCGCGGACGCGCTCGTCCTGCATCTCAATCCGCTGCAGGAGGCGCTCCAGCCCGAGGGCCAGTGCGACTTCTCCGGGCTCCTCCCGAAGATCGGCGAGGTGGTCCGTTCGCTGGACGTCCCGGTGGTGGCGAAGGAGGTCGGCAGCGGCCTCTCCGAGAGGACCGCCCGCGCGCTGGCCGCGCAGGGGGTCCGGATCCTCGACACGGCCGGGACGGGCGGGACGAGCTGGGCGCGGATCGAGGCGCAGCGCTCGGGGGAGCTCGACCTCGGCGAGCTGTTCGCCGGCTGGGGCCTCCCGACCCCGCTCTCGATCCAGGAGGTCCGGCGGGTGGACGGGGTGACGGTGATCGCCAGCGGCGGCCTGCGCAACGGCATGGACGTCGCCAAGGCCCTGGCTCTCGGGGCCGACCTGGCCGGCATGGCGTACCCGTTCCTCCGCCCGGCGACCGAGTCGCCGGAACGGGTCGCCGGGCAGGTCGAGCGCATCGTCCGCGAGCTCAAGATCTGTATGTTCTGCCTGGGTGTGAAAACGGTCGCGGAGCTGCGCTCCGTCAAGCTCCGAAAGCTGAGCTCCGAAAAGGGCCCCGAGACATGAGCAATTCAATTCAACCCCTCGTCCCCGCTGCCGCCGCGGCAGCATCGCAGGCATCGCGCCGTGAGGATCTGGTCCGCGCCCTGGTGCGAGGGGAGCTCCGGTTCCACGAGCTTCCGAAGGACCTCCCGGCCGAGGAGGCGGCGGAGATCCGCCGCCGCGCCGTGGAGCGGATGACCGAGACGCAGCTCGACAACATCGCCTACCACTCGCTCGACGTCCAGAAGGCCTCGCGCCGCAACTGCGAGAACTTCATCGGCGTGGCTCAGATCCCGATGGGCGTGGTCGGGCCTCTGCGGGTCCGCGGGCGCGCCGCCGACGGCGATTTCTACATCCCGCTCGCCACCACCGAGGCCGCCCTGGTGGCGAGCACGAACCGCGGCTGCGCGGCCCTCACCCAGGCCGGCGGCGCCGTGGTCCGGGTCGAGGACGTGGGCATGACCCGCGCGCCCGTGTTCCGCACCTCGGGCATCCAGCAGACCCAGCAGTTCCTGCAGTGGATCCAGGACCACCACGAGGATCTGAAGCAGCTCACCGAGGCCACCAGCAAGCACCTGCGCCTCCTCGAGGTCCGCCCCTACACCTTCGGCACCACGGTCTTCCTGCGCTTCCGCTTCGACTCCGGCGACGCCATGGGCATGAACATGGCGACCATCGCCTGCGACCGCGCGGTCAACGACCTGATCGAGCCCGCCACCGGCGTGCCCTGCGTGGCGCTGTCGGGCAACTACTGCGTGGACAAGAAGCCGGCGAGCATCAACTTCCAGGAAGGCCGCGGCAAGCGCATCTACGCCGAGATCCTGCTCGAGGCGCCGATCCTCCACCACCAGCTCAAGACGAACGCGCGCGACCTCGTCGAGGTGCAGTACCGCAAGAACCTGCTGGGCTCGATCGCGGCCGGCTCGATGGGCTTCAACGCGCACTACGCGAACGTGCTCGCGGCCTTCTTCATCGCCACGGGCCAGGATCCGGCGCACGTGGTCGAGGGCTCGATGGGCGTGACCTGCATCGAGGCGCGCGGCCCGGACTCGGTGTTCGCCTCGATCTACATGCCCGACGTCCCGCTGGGCGCGGTCGGCGGCGGCACGGCGCTCGAGACCCAGAGCGAGGCGCTCGCCATGCTCGGCGTGTCGCCCGATCCGGAGCGCCGCGGCGAGGCCGCCACCCGGCTGGCCGAGATCCTCGGCGCCGTCGTCCTGGCCGGCGAGCTGTCGCTCATGGCGGCCTTCACCTCCCAGGACCTGGCGCGGGCGCACCAGAAGCTCGGCCGCGGCGTCGAGGCTTGATCCCGTTCCCCCTCTCCCCAGCCCTCTCCCCCGTTCCGGGAGAGAGGGAGCAGGAATGACCTCCGTCTCGGCTCCCGGCAAGCTCATCCTCATGGGTGAGCATGCCGTCGTCTACGGCCGCCCGGCCCTGGTGGCGGCCATCGACCTCCGCCTTGCCGTCCGCCTCTCGGGCTCCGGAGAGGCCGGCGTCCGGCTCGACCTGCCGGGCCTCGGCGTCTCCGAGCAGATCTCCTGGGCTGAGGTCCGTGGCTACGCCCGCTCCGCCCGCGACCGCTGGGACGACTACTCGGCGCAGCCCGGTCCGGAGAGCTTCCACGAGATGCGCGGCGAGGACCCGGCCCACGTGGTCAAGGCCGCGCTGGGCGAGGCTGTCGAGGCGCTCGGCGAACCGGGAGGCGGCCTCGAGCTGCGGGTCGACTCGGAGCTGCCGCTCGGCTCCGGCTTCGGCAGCTCCGCGGCCACGGCCGTGGCGGTCGTCGCCGGCTTTTTCGCCTGGCGGTCGGCCAAGCCGGACCCGGAGACGGTCGAACGGTTGGCGCTGGAGGTCGAGCGCCGGCAGCACGGCCACCCGTCGGGCGTGGACGGCGCCACGATTCTGCGCGGCGGCGTCCTCCGGGCCAGGAAAAGGGCCGCGGGCGGCCTGGAGATCGAGCCGGTGCGGGTCCGCTCCTCGCTCCTGGGCCGGCTTCAGGTCTACGATACGGGTATGCCGCCCGAAGCGACCGGAGCCGTGGTCGCGGCGGTGCGGCGGCGGCGCGAGCGCGATCCGGGCTGGTTCGAGGAGGTCCTCGACCGGATCGAGGCCGCGACGGCCGCCTTTCAAGTGGAGCTGGAAAGAGAGGGAGAGGACCGGGACCGCGCTTTGCATCTGATCCGCGCGGCCCAGAGCTGCCTCGAGGAGATCGGAGTCGTTCCCGAGGCGGTCCGGGAGGCGGTGCGGCAGATCGAGGGCGAAGGCGGGGCCGCGAAGGTCTCCGGCGCCGGCTCGATCGCCGGTCCGGGCGCCGGATCGCTTCTGGTTTATCATCCGGACCCCGGGAGGCTGCGCGCCTGCGCCGCTCTAAGGACGTTCCCCTATCACGCTGTTCACCTCGGAGCCTCCGGGTTCCGCGAGGAGGCTGGATGAGCAAGACCACCGTGGCCGCGCCCGCCAACATCGCGTTCATCAAGTACTGGGGTGCGCGGGACCTCGATCTGGCGCTCCCCATGAACCCGTCGATCTCGATGACGCTCGACCACTGCGTGACCCGCTGCACGGTCGAGATCCTCGACGGCGGGCACGACGAGATCTGGCTGAGCGAGCCGGACGGCGGCTTCGGAACTCCCGACTCCGAGTTCACCCGGCGCGTGGTGGAGCAGCTCGACCGCGTCCGCGCCTGGGCCGGCCGGGACGAGCCGTTCCGGGTCGCCACCCGCAACACCTTCCCGAGCGCGGCCGGCCTCGCCTCGTCGGCCTCGGGCTTCGCGGCGTTGACGCTCGCCGCGGCCGGCGCCCTCGGCCGGTCGGAAGCGTCGGACCGGGAGATGTCCGAGCTCGCCCGCCGCAGCGGCTCGGGCTCGGCCGCCCGCTCCGTGCTCGGCGGCTACGTGGAGTGGCCCGACCCCGCCTCGCCCGGCGGCGTGGCGGGAACCAAGGACGAGCCGAGCTACGCCGTCCAGCTCGCCGAGGCCTCGCACTGGGACCTGCGCGACGTCATCGCCGTGGTCGAGATCGGCCCGAAGGTGGTCTCCTCGCGCGACGGCCACCGCCTCGCCCACACCAGCCCGTACTACACCAAGCGCCTGGAGCTCCTGCCCGAGCGCCTGCAGGGCGTGCGGCGCGCCATCGAGGCCCGCGATCTCAATCTCCTCGGCCCGATCCTGGAGCAGGAGGCGGTGGACCTGCACATCATCTCGATGTCCTCGAACCCGCCGATCTTCTACTGGAGCCCGGGCACGGTCGCGGTGCTGCGCGCCGTGCGCGAGCTGCGCCAGGAGGGTCTCGCCGCCTGGGCCACGCTCGACGCCGGCGCCAACGTCCACGTGATCTGCGACGCCGATTCCGAGGACGAGGTGGCCGAGCGCCTGGAGGACCTGCCGGCGGTCGGCTTCGTGATCCGCGACGGCGTCGGCGACGGTCCGGAGCCCGAGAACACCCACCTGTTCTGATGCCACGATTTGATGGCGATACCGTTCTCGTCAAGCTCGGCGGGAGCCTGATCACCGAGAAGACGGACCCGCGCGGGGCGGTCCGGCGCGAGGTGCTCGCCCGCCTGGCCGGAGAGATCGCGAGCGCCTGGCCGCGCCTGCCGGAGCGCCTCGTGCTCGGCCATGGCAGCGGCTCGTTCGGTCACGTGGCCGCCCGCGAGCACGGGATCGCCGGGGGGCTCCGCTCGCCGGCCCAGCTCCCCGGCATCTCGAAGACCCAGGAGCGCGCCGCCGCGCTCCACCGCGAGGTGCTCTCGGCGCTCGCCGCGGCCGGCCTCTCCCCCTACTCCATCGCGCCGTCGAGCTGCATGGTCTTCGGCGGCGGCCGGCCGGCCGAGCTGTTCGACGCGCCGCTCCGCCTGGCGCTCGACGCCGGCCTGCTGCCGGTGGTCTACGGCGACGTGGTCATGGACCGCGAGCAGGGGGTCGCCATCTGCTCGACCGAGCGCATGCTCGAAATGCTCGCCGGCCGGCTGACCGTCCGCCGGGCGCTCTGGCTGGGCGAGACCGACGGCGTCTACGGCGAGGACGGCCAGACCCTCCCCCGGATCTCCAGCCTGGAAGGGCTGCGCTTCACCTCGCCGGCCGGCACCGACGTGACCGGCGGCATGCGCCACCGGGTGGAGACCGCGCTCGCCCTGGCGCGGCAGGGGGTGAGATCGGCGATCTTCAACGGGCTCGCGCCGGGCCTGCTGGAACGGGCGCTCCTCGGGGAGGCTGTGCCGGGCACCGAGATCAGGTGAGATCCGGGTACAATCGGCGAGCCATGGACCGGGCACCCGAACGCACCCTGGAGGACCTCGAGCGGCTGCTCGTCGCGTCGAGCCGGACGTTCGCCCTGGCCATCCCGCAGCTCCCCGCGCCGACCCGGCAGGAGGTGACGATCGCCTACCTGCTCTTCCGGATCGCGGACACCTTCGAGGATGCCTCGTCGTGGCCGCGGGCCCGCCGGGTCGAGGCCCTGGAACGCTTCGCCCATCTCCTGACGAACCCCGACCGGGACGAGATCCGCGAGGTGGCGCGGCAGTGGGCCGACGAGGTGCCCTGCGACCAGGAGGGCTACAAGGAGCTGCTGGCCGAGATCCCGTTCGTGTTCGACGCCTTCCTCGACCTCTCCCCCGCCGCCATCGGGCTGATCCGCGAGCACACCCTCCGCACCACCCTCGGCATGGCGGGCTTCGTGGACCGCATCGGCGAGGACGGCGAGATCCGCCTGGAGAGCCTCGCCGACCTGCGCCAGTACTGCTATGTGGTGGCGGGCATCGTCGGCGAGCTGCTCACCGAGCTGTTCCTCCTGGACCGTCCCGGCCTGGAGCCGGTCGCCGACGCGCTGCGCGAGCGCGCGCGACCGTTCGGCGAGGCCCTCCAGCTCGTCAACATCCTCAAGGACTCGGCCTCCGACGCCACCGCGGGCCGGCGCTACCTGCCCGACGGCGTCGAGCGCGCCGACGTCCTGGCCCTGGCCCGCAACGACCTGGGGACGGCCACCGACTACGTCCTGACCCTGCAGCGCGCCGGCGGCGAGCGCGGGCTCGTGGCCTTCATCGCGCTGCCCGTCCAGCTCGCCCATGCCACCCTCGACCGGGTGGAGACCGCGGGCCCCGGCTCCAAGCTGAGCCGGCCGGAGGTCTACGCCATCCTCAACCGGCTCCACCGTGCCCTGGACCGCAACGAGCCCGCGGTCACCGATCCATCCGAGCCCATCCCCGCCGTCTGGCGATAGGTGAAACCCGCGATGAAGCTCTCCTCCGTTCCCGTTCTTCTCGGTCTCCTCCTGGGAGCCTGCTCCGGCCAGCCGGGCCCGGCCCCAGCTCCGGCGTCCGCGCCTGCCGCACAGCCCGCCGCGGCTCGCGATCCCCACTCCTTCTCGCACCCGGACGAGGTCGCGGTGGACCATCTGAAGCTCGACCTGACCGTCGACTTCGACCAGCGCCAGCTCGCCGGCCGCGCCAGCCTGCGGCTCAAGGACCACACCGCCGACCGGCTCATCCTGGACACCCGCGACCTCACCATCCGGCGCGTCACCCTCGACGAGGGAGCCGAGACCACCTTCACCCTCGGCGACGAGGTCAAGTTCCTGGGCCGGCCGCTGGAGATCCGGATCCAGCCCGGCACCAAGTGGGTCCACGTGGACTATGCCACCAGCCCGGACGCCGCCGCCCTCCAGTGGCTCAGCCCCGAGCAGACCACGGCCGGCCGGCGGCCGTTCCTCCTCACGCAGTCCGAAGCCATCCTGGCGCGCACCTGGGCGCCGGTCCAGGACACGCCCGGCGTGCGCATGACCTACGAGGCCACCGTGCACGTCCCCAAGGACCTGCTGGCCGTGATGAGCGCCGAGAACCCGACCCAGAAGAACGCCCAGGGCGTCTACCAGTTCCGGATGCCGCAGCGCATCCCGTCCTACCTGCTGGCGCTGGCCGTGGGCGACCTCGAATTCAGGCCGCTCGGACCGCGCGCGGGCGTCTACGCCGAGCCCAACGTCGTCGAGCAGGCCGCCTGGGAGCTGGCCGACACGCCGAAGATGATCGACGCGGCCGAGAAGCTCTACGGTCCGTACCGCTGGGGCCGCTACGACGTGCTGATCCTGCCGTCGAGCTTTCCGTTCGGCGGCATGGAGAACCCGCGCCTCACCTTCGCGACGCCGACCATCCTGGCGCGCGACCGCTCCCTGGTCTCGCTCGTGGCGCACGAGCTGGCCCACTCCTGGTCGGGCAACCAGGTGACCAACGCCACCTGGAACGACTTCTGGCTCAACGAAGGCTTCACCACCTACGTCGAAGGCCGGATCATGGAGGCCCTCTACGGCAAGGAGTACTCCGACATGCTGGCCGTGCTCGGCCGCGGCGACCTCGACGGGACCATCAAGGATCTGGGCGGCCCGACCAGCCCCGACTCGCGCCTCCACCTGGAGCTCGCCGGCCGCGATCCGGACGATGGCATGACCGACGTCGCCTACGAGAAGGGCAAGCTGTTCCTGACCACCCTGGAGCAGGCCGTCGGACGCCCGCGCTTCGACAAGTTCATCCGCGGCTACTTCGACACCTTCGCCTTCCAGTCCATCGACACCGCCCGCTTCGTCGACTACATGAGAAAGAACCTCCTGGACAGCGACGAAGCGAAATTCCGCGACCTGAAGGTAGAGCAGTGGATCTACGAGCCGGGCATCCCGTCCAACGCCGTCGCGTTCCACTCCGCCGCCTTCGCCAAGGCCGACGAAGCCGTGGCCGCTCTCGGCCAGGGGACCCCTGCCGCGCAGCTCCAGACCCAGGGCTGGACCACCCACCACTGGCTCCACTTCCTGCGCAGTCTCCCGAGCCCGTCGAACGTCCAGACCCTGGCGCAGCTCGACGACGCGTTCAAGCTCTCGGCCTCGAACAACTCGGAGATCCTGAGCGCCTGGCTCCTGCTCGCCATCCAGAGCCGCTACGAGCCGGCCTATCCGGCGCTGGAGCGCTTCCTGACCGGCATGGGCCGGCGCAAGTTCCTCCAGCCGCTCTACGCCGAGCTGGCCAAGACGCCGGAGGGCACCGAGATGGCGCTGCGGATCTACAAGAAGGCGCGCCCGGGCTACCATTCGGTCTCGCGCCAGACCGTCGACGAGATCCTGGACTGGAGAGGCTGACGACCATGAGCGACCGCCACGCGGAGCCGTTCGAGCGCCTGCGAGCCAGCGTGCTGGAGGGACGGGGCGAGCTGGAGCCGGGCGTGAGAAAGGCCATCGCGGAGGAGCGGGCGATCGGCGCGGTGCCACCGGTCCTGATCCCCTACCTGGAGAAGGTCGCCTACCAGGCCTACACCGTCACGGACGAGGACGTCGAGACCCTGAAGAAGGCCGGTCTCTCCGAGGACAGGATCTTCGAGGCGACCGTGGCGGCGGCCGTGGGGGCGGGCCTCAAGCGCCTCCGGCTCGGGCTCGCGGCGCTCGCCGACGTCGAGGAGAAATGATCCCATGCCCCTGCGCCTGAAGAAGCTTCGCAACGGCCACAGTTGGTTCTTCAAGCTGCGGTTCCTGCTCATGCCGAAGATGATGGGCTTTCCGGCGAGCGGCGTGATCCGGACCCTCACCTACCGCCCGAAGTTCTTCGGCTACCCGTTTTCGGATGTGGTCCAGAGCGCGCTCCGGGGTCCGTCGTTCTGGACCGTGGCCGAGCGGGAGTTCTTCGCCGGCTGGGTCTCGGTCCGCAACCAGTGCATGTTCTGAATCGACTCGCACGCCGCGGTCGCGGCGGAAGCGGACGAGACGATCGCGCAGGTGGTGGCCGAAGGCAGGACCGGTCCCTGGAAGACCGAGCTGCTCCGGCCGGAGATGCAGGCCATCCTGCCCTTCCTCGAAAAGCTGACCCTCCTGCCGGAGGAGATCACGTCCGAGGATGTGAAGCCCCTGCGCGAAGCCGGCCTGACCGACGAGGCGATCCGCGACGCCATCGCCGTCTGCGCCGCCTTCAACATGGTCGACCGCCTGGCCGACGCCTTCCACTTCGACCTGCAGTCCACCGAGAACCTCCGCGGCTCGGCCCGGTTCCTGTTGAAGGTGGGGTACAAGCTGTAATCCTCCCCATCGGCTCCTATTGGGCGCTAACTTTGGCATGGCCGGCGCAGAACCAGACCGAGCGCGATCATCGTCATGACGTCCTCGCCGTTCTGGTTGCGCATCGTGTAGTGGAACCTGACCAGGCCCCGGTCCGGCTTGCTGCGCGACGGCACCGCCTCCAGGACCTCGACGCGGACCGACAGCTCGTCCCCGGGACGCACCGGCTTCAGCCAGCGCAGCTCGTCGACTCCCGGCGAGCCGAGGCTGCCGGAGCCCGGGCCGAGCATCGACACGATCATCCGCATGCAGAGGGCGGCCGAGTGCCAGCCGCTCGCGATGAGGCCGCCGAACGGCGAGCGGCGCGCCGCATCCTCGTCGATATGGAATGGCTGCGGGTCGAACTGTTTCGCGAAGGCGACGATCTCTTCCTTCGTCACGGTCAAGCTTCCCGTCTCCTGGATATCGCCAGGACGGAAGTCTTCGAAGAACAGGGACATGAGAGAAGATTGTAGCCGACCGCGGAAGGTGGAGTCGCAACAGAGAAGCTTGCATCGCAACAACGTAACGTTCTCTGTTGCGACTCAAGGTTCTCCGTTGCAAAACAACCTTCCCCTGCCGCCGCGGAACCTTCTCCGTCGCGATTCAACCTTCCGTGGCGACGGAGAAAGTTGTTTTGCGGCAGGGAAGGTTTCGTCGCGACGGAGAAACCTTCCCTGCCGCGACAGAACCTTGCGTCGCGACAGAGAAGGTTGAATCGCGACGGAGGAAGGTTCCGTTGCGACAGAGAACGTTCCGTCACGGCAGAGAAAGTTTCCGCCGCGCGAGGGAACGTTCTGTTGCAACGGGGAAGGTTCCGTTGCGACAGAGAAGGTTCTGTCGCGACAGGGAAGCTTCCGCCGCGGCCGCTCAGGGCTTCCTGGCGTCGTAGGACACGAAGCGCGGCAGGAGAAGGCCGCAGAGCAGCACGCCGGCGACGCACAGCACGCCTCCGGATACCACCGAGGTCCGAACGCTGAACGCGGCGGCGACCAGGCCGGCTTCGACGTGCCCGAGGAGCGGGCCGCTCGTGTAGCTCACCATCTCGATGCCGGCCATGCGCCCGCGCAGGGAGTCCGGGATCGTCTGGTTCCAGAGCGTCATCCGGAAGATGCCGCTCACCGCGTCCGCGCCTCCCGCGAGCGCCAGGAAGAGGACGGCGGGCACGAACCGGCTGCTGAACCCGAAGGCCACGATCGCGAGCCCCCACACCGTGGCCGCAACCATCACGGCCAGACCGTGCCGATGGACCTTGGACGTCCAGCGGCTCGTGAGGCTCGCGACCAGCGCTCCGCAGGCCGGCGCCGCGTAGAGCAGGCCCAGGGTCCTCGGTCCGCCGAACGACTGCGACAGCGCGGGGAACAGGGCCAGCGGCATGCCGAACACCATGGCCACGATGTCCACCACGTAGGTGCCGATCAGCTCCTGCCGGCCGCGGGTGTAGCGGAAGCCCTTCAGTACGCTCTCCAGGCTCGGCTTCTCGGCCGACTCCGGCGGGAGCATGGCGCGGACGCGGCTGACGGCGAGCAGGGAGAAGACATAGGTCAGCAGGTCGAAGAGATAGGTAGAGGTCAGGCCGGCGGAGGCGATCAACGCACCGCCGAGGGCCGGTCCGGCGATCATGACGACGCTGCCGCGGAAGGCGGTCAGACCCGCGGCTGCCGGGATCTCCTCGCGGTCCACGAGCCGGGGCGTCAGCGCCTCCAGCGACGGCCGCTGCAGGCCGTTGAGCGCCGACATGAAGGCGGCGATCACGTAGAGGGCCCAAACCGGCGGACTCCCGGAGTGCGAGGCGAGCGCGAGCAGGCCGCTGCCCAGCCCGAGCCCCACCTCGGTGACGAGCACCATGCGGCGGCGGTCCACGGCGTCGGCCAGCGCTCCGCCCAGGAAGGCGGTCAGGAGGAGCGGCAGAAGCTCGGCCAGACCGAGCAGGCCCACGGCCAGCGACGAGCCGGTGAGCTTGAACATCTGGTACGGCAAGGCCACGTAGGTGACCATCGTGCCCAGGAACGAGACGAACTGGGCGGCGAACAGCCATCGGAAGTCGCGGTGGCGACGGAGGGGCGTGAAGTCCATGGACCGGTCTACGAAAAGAGAGGGATGCGGCCGTTCGCGGACGGCCGGTAGGTGAAGCTCCGGGCGAGGGCTTCGAGGTCGGGGCCGGCCCGGAGCAGCGCCTCGACGCCGGCCCGAGCGATGGTCGTCGCCAGCGACTCTCCGGGACAGGCATGGGGTCCGATCCCGAAGGTGAAGAGGCGCCGGCCCTTCCGGAGCACGTCGAACCGGTCCGGGTCCGGGTTGGCCGCGGGGTCCCGGTTGGCGGCGGCGAGGATTACCAGGATCGCATCCCCTTCCTTCACCGGCCGGCCCAGGATGAGCCCGTCCCGGGCCACGAAGCGACGGGTGTTCTGGACCGGCGGATCGTAGCGCAGGACTTCCAGGAGGACCTGGGGCAGCAGGTCCGGGTCGCGCAGCCCGGGACGGGCGGCCAGCGCGAGGAGGGTGTTGCCGATCAGGCCGGCGGTGGCGTCGTGAGCCTGGAAGAGGAATCCGATCGCGTTGGCGAGCACCGCGTCCTCCTCCTCCCGCCCGGCCTTCCGGGCTTCGTTCGCCAGCGTCGAGAGGAGGCCGCCGGCAGGCCGGGACCGAAGAAGATCGAGCAGGACCGACGCCGCCTCTCTCCCCTTCTCCACCGTCTCCGGCGGGCTGCCTGGCGCGAGAGCCGGCGCGAAGTCGCCGATCCGCCTCGCCAGCTCGGGGAGATCGTCCGGCGGCACGCCGAGCAGAGTGCCGATCGCGTAGGCCGGGAGTCGAAACGCCAGGTCGAAGGGCTTCGGCTCGAGGCGCCCGGCCCACTCGCGGCTCGGCCCGGCCGCCGCGGCGCCGTCGAGCGAGCCGAGGGCGGCCAGGACAGCCTGCTTGAGCGCCTGCTGCGCGGGCCCGTCGGTCATCCGGACCAGGCACGCGAAGATATCCGCGGCGGACGATCCGAGCAGCGCCTTCGGCACCGGCTCCGCGGCCGGACGGACACGGCCGAGGTCGCTCGTCAGCACGGCGGTCACGGCCTCGGCGCTCGCCGCCACCCAGAGGCCCAGCCGGTCGTCGCGCTCGAACGGCGCCCGGGCGACGAGGTCCGCGTAGTAGGGATACGGATCGGCGTGGGTCACCGCCGCGATGGGATCGGCTGGGAAGGCCTGGCTCAAGGCCGCCATGATATTCCGCGCCGGCAGGAATTCAAAAGGAGGATCCGCCGGCGGGGGCGCCGTCGGCGGACCCGGGAAAGACTCCTCTACCCTTCGGCGACGCGGACCTTCAGGGTCTTCCTGTCCTTGCCCCGCAGCAAGGCGACCGCGGTGCTCCGGTAGTCCTCGTGGACCTCGTCGGCCAGAAGGCGCCCGCCGACCTGCTGGTAGGTGAGCGCCAGGAGCTGGGTGATCTGGAGCGCGGGCCCGAGGCGGAATTCGGACGACCGAGGCCCTTTGCAACCGCGATGCCGGGGGTGAAAAGGTGATTTCACGGAGGAAGGCCTTGCAAAACCGGATCTCCGACGGGACGATGTGTCCTCTCGGGGGGACAGTGTTCCGTGACAAGAGAGCCGAATCCGCCGTGATACGAGGCCGAGCGCAAGGCCGCGGCCCGGCCCACCTGGCGAACGTGCTGGCGGCCGGCGCCGGGCAGAAGCTGACTCCCGCGCAGCTCCTCAAGAAGCTCAAGGCCGCGTTCGGCGGACAGGTGGTCGCGGCCGGAGACCTGGAAGAGCGCCTCCGGGCCGCGCTCCAGTGACTCAGGCCCTGCGGATCAGCCGCAGGATGAGGAGGATCACCACCGCGCCGATGAAGGCCACGAAGATGGTGCCGAGGATCCCCGGCAGGATCGAGCCCCAGCCGAGCTTGCCGAACAGCCAGCCACCCACGAACGCGCCGACGATCCCGAGGATGATGTCGCCGAGGAGGCCGAAGCCGCCCCCTACCACCTTCGCCGCCAGGACTCCCGCCACCAGACCCACGACCAGCCAGATCAAGATCTCCGTGCCTGTCATGCCTGTCTCCTCCCCAAGTGAGCCGCGACCGGGACGGTCCGGCTATGCAAGATTATGCCCGACCGGAGAGAAGGACGATGGGACGGCCTGCTTGTGAACCGGAGGACGGACGGTCCCTAGGCGAGGTTGTGGAAGACCTTCTGGACGTCGTCGTCCTGCTCGAGGCGATCGACGAGCTTGAGCACCTCGTCGGCCTTGTCCTCGGGCAGCTCGGTGGGGGTGACCGGGATGTACTCGGACTCGGCCGAGAGCGGCGTGATGCCGCGGTCTTCCAGCGCCTTCTGGAGCTGGCCGAAGTCGTTGAACGCGCAGCGCAGCACGAGCTGCGGCTCGCCTTTCTCGCCGGTGCTCTCCCCCATCTCCTCCAGCCCGTGGTCGATCAGCTCCAGCTCCAGCTCCTCGGAGTCGAGGCCCTCCGGGTTGAGCCGGAACACGCCCATGCGCTTGAACATGAAGCCGACGCTGCCGGTCGTCCCCAGGTTGCCGTTCCCCTTGTTGAAGTGCGCGCGCACATTGGAAACCGTGCGCGTGGGGTTGTCGGTCGCGGTCTCGACGAGGATGGCGATGCCGTGCGGGGCGTAGCCTTCGTAGAGGATCTCCACGAAGTCGGCGGCGTCCTTGCCCGAGGCGCGCTTGATCGCCGCCTCGACCTTGTCCTTCGGCATGTTGACGGCGCGCGCGTTCTGAACCACCCGGCGCAGGAGCGGATTGTGGACCGGATCGGTGCCACCCGCCTTGACGGCGATGGTGATCTCCTTGCCGATCCGGGCGAACTGCTTCGCCATCCGGTCCCAGCGGGCGAACATCGTATGTTTTCGTGTTTCGAAAATGCGTCCCATGGCGCGAGACTCTAGCCCGGCCCCCGCGACGGAGTAAAGAGGGGCCCGATTTGACAGGGCGTGCGAAAGGGACTTAAATCGTCTCGAATGAACCGGATCGTCACGGTGATCGCGCTCGGCGCCGCCCTCGGACCGTGGTCCGTCCAGGCAGCGACCGTCACGGGGGTCCGCCGGGTCCCGATCGACGTCGTGTCCGGCGGCCGGATCTTCCTCCAGGCCCGGGTCAACGGCTCCGATCCTCTCTGGTTCCTGCTGGACACGGGGTCGCCCCGGTCGTACCTCGATCCCGGCCAGATCCGGCCGCTGGGCCTGCGCAATGCCGAGAAGGCTGAGAAGGGGAGCGGCGCGGTCCTCGACCGCAACGCGCTGGTGGAGATCGCGGGCCTCCAGCTCGCCGAGCACCCGTTCACGGTCGCGCCCGTCCGCCTGCCGGTCGCGCACCCGGTCTCCGGGATCCTGGGCGCCCCGTTCTTCCGCCAGCTCGTGGTGGCGATCGACTACGCCGCGTCGAGCGCCGTCCTGTCCGAGCCCCGCGGCTTCCGCTATTCCGGGTCCGGCACGTCCGTGGCGCTCGACCTGTCCCAGGGCGTGCCGGTGATCGGCGCCCGTCTCACGGTCGGCTCGCGCGGCCCGTTCACGGCCCGCCTCCGGGTGGACACCGGCGCGTACTGGCCGCTGCGGATCGAGCGCGCGTTCGCCCGGACGAAGCAGCTCCTCGCCACGACCGCCGGGATGCACCGGTTCAAGGCGTCCGGCACGGACGGCGCCGAGGAGGGTTTCCTGGCCGGCCGCGCCCGGCTGCTCCAGGTTGGACCATTCCTGTTCCGCGACGAGGTTGCCACGTTCCCGGAAGCGCAGCCCGGAACCCGCGTCGCCTGGGACGGCATCCTCGGATCCGCGCTGCTCAACCGCTTCCGGGTGACCTTCGATTACTCCCGCCGGCAGATGTTCCTGGAGCCGACCGAGATGGTCGGCCTGAGCTTCGACTACGACCTCGCCGGCGTGACGGTCGTGCCGGAAGGCAAGGGCTTCAAGGTCGGCAGCGTGCAGAAGGACACGCCGGGCGGAGGCGCGGGGCTGGAGGTCGGGGACGTCATCCTCGCGATGGACGACCGGCCGGTGGCCGGCATGTCGCTCCTCCAGGTGCGCCAGCTCTTCCGCCAGGATGGGGAGAAGCACACGGTCGAGATCCAGCGCGGCCGGGACCGCTTCCTGGTCCAGATGACGACGATGCGGATCCGATAGGATTGATCCCGTTCCCCCTCTCCCCAGCCCTCTCCCCCGTACCGGGGGAGAGGGAGCTTAATCTCTCTTGACCTTCGCCAGGACGGCGTAGTCCGGGTTGAAGACCACGGACTTCGGTTTCGCGTCGAACTTGAGCTCGAAGCTCTTCTGGGCCCCGTCCACCAGCACGGTCTTCTCCACCGGGCCGGCGCCGTCGAGCTCGACCCGCACCGGCACCGGCATCCGGAAGCCTTCCGGAACGTCGGTCTGGCTCACCTTCACGGTGACCACGTTGCCCGAGGTCGAGGCGCTCCAGCGATAGGTGGGCACCTCGGCCCGCTCCACCCACTGGTCGAAGAACCAGCTCCAGTCGCCCGGCGCCCGGCGCGCCACGGCCGCGGCGAAGTCGGCGGTCGAGACCACCTTGCCCTGGTTCGCCTTGAGAAAGTCGCGCAGCACGTCGAGGAAGGCCTTGTCGCTGCCCGTCTCCTGGGTCAGCAGGCGGTCCAGCATGTAGAGGACGAGCGCGCCCTTGCCGTAGACGATCGACGAGTAGGCGGTCGGCACCTGGCCGGTGTTGGCCCGCCAGCTATGGCCGATGGGGCCGATCCGGTCGCCATGGGCGCGGTTCGCGAGGTTGACGTCGAAGCGCGCGAACTTGCTGAAGCCGCTCTTGATCGAACCGTTCTGCTCGTCGTTGTAGGTGCGCAGGATCTCGTTGAACAGCTTCGGCCCGTCGGGCACCGTGTCGCGCACGTAGAGCATGGCCGAGTACTCGGCGAACGCCTCGCCGAGCCAGGCGTCGCGGTAGGTGGCGGCGCCGACGCGATGGCCCCACCACTGGTGCGCCACCTCGTGCGCGCGGAACAGCTCGGCCAGCCCGGGTCCCAGGAGGTCGAAGCTCTGCTCGGGCAGGTGGATGAAGCCGTCGAACGACTGGCCGTGGCGGGCGGCGATGGTGGTGACGTAGAGCGGGGGCTCGGCCGGCAGCGGCGCCTCGAACAGCGTCCCGAAGTAGGCGAGGCTCTTCGCCACGTCGCGCGCCACCTCGCCGAAGCGCGCCTTCCGGCTCACCTCCACCTTGGAGCCGAAACAGAGGACCTCCGGCGCGCCCTCCACCTTCGCGGTCTCCTCGTGGAACTTCTCGGCAAAGGAGAAGGTCACCATCTTGACCGGGTGGTCCACCACCCAGACGCCGTGCGATCGGCCGTCGGGCAGCGGGTCGGACTGCTCCTGCCGGCCCATGGCCCGGAGGGTATGCTTCTTGCGCGCGGTCAGCTCGATGCGGGCCGTGTGCGGGTCGGTCAGAAACGTCTCGTCCGACTCCCAGTCCGGATACCAGCCGCGGCTGTGGACGTAGTTGGTCAGGTCCAGCTCGTAGACGAAGCGGAGCGTCCGCGCTTCGCCGGCCGTGATCGGCTTGCCCAGCAGGACCACCAGGTTGTCGTCGTAGACCCGCTTGTCGATGATGCTCTTGCGGTCGCCGATGTGGTCCCGGATGAACGGCACGGGTTGGCCGTCCTCCGTGACCGCCGTGAGCTTGGCGAACGGGTTGAGGTTGAGCATCACGGCGGTGGCGCCGGGCCGCTCGCCGGCGAAGCGGAGGTCGACCTGGAAGCGCCCCTTGAAGAAGTCCTCGTCGCGGCCGGCCTCGGTGACGTCCGCCACGATGTCCGCGTTCTGGATGTCCATCTCGGGGTTGCGCCGGCCCGACGGCCTGCCGTCCGGGCTGCGGTCCGCCTGCCGATCCAGGCTGAGCCAGGTCTCCGGATACTTGTAGCCGGTGTTGAAGCTCTCGAGGCGGATCTCCTCCATCCGCCGGGCGTCGTCGTCGAACGCGAGCCAGCCCAGGCGGTCGGTCCTGGTGTCGATCCGCAGGAGGAGATCGCCGGGCGTATGGAACGCGGCGACGATCCGGGCGTCCACGTCGTAGAGCCACTGGGTGAGCCAGTGCTCGTGACGCTCGCGCGCCAGCTTGTTCTCCTTGAAGGCCCCCGTGGCGGGAGGTAATGCAACCGGAAGCTCGCCCGAGGTGCGCAGGACGAGCGCCGAGAACGGCTCGTCGATCTCCTGAAGCTCCGGCTTGCCGGTGAAGCGCCGGAGCTGCGCCAGCTCGATCGGATCGGGCACGGCCATGCGGAACCGGCCCTTG
Organism: Acidobacteriota bacterium; assembly: GCA_040349255.1. Lineage (GTDB taxonomy): Bacteria > Acidobacteriota > Thermoanaerobaculia > Multivoradales > UBA5704 > DATMER01. The sequence continues at coordinate 74,334 of JBEQUE010000121.1, forward strand.
CCTTCGAAGACGAGGCCGGTGACGACGCCGTTCGCAGCCGGCTCGGCAAGCCAGATCTTCCCGGAGTCCAGCGTCCAGGACGCCCCCTCCTTCTCCCACCGCAGGCCGCCGGCCGGCACCGGGATGGCGTCGGTCCGGTAGAGCCAGCGGTTGAGCTGGAGGTACTCCTCGGGGGGAGGCGGAGGATCGTCGGCGAGGACAGGAAGAGCCAGGCTCGCGAGCAGGACGAACAGCAGGGCCTGTTTCATGGCGTCACAGCGAGGCGCGGATGGACCAGAGGTCCGGGAACAGCGGCTTGAACAGGGTGCTCTGGAGATACGCGGCGCCGGGCGATCCGCCGGTGCCCATCTTGACGCCGATCGTGCGCTGGACCATCTTCACGTGGCGGTAGCGCCACTCCTGGAGACCCTCGTCGAGATCGACCAGGCGCTCGCAGACGTCCCGGTCGCCGGGATGGTTGCGGTAGATGTCGATCAGGATGGCCTGCACCCGCTCGTCCTCGGGCGTCGGCAGGGCCGTATCGCGGTCGAGCACGTCCTCGGGGATGGGATGGCCGTTGAGGCGGAGGAAGCGCAGGAAGGCCGCGTAGAGGCTCGGCTGCCGCAGGTGCTCCTCCAGGCGGCGGCGCTCCTCGCTCCCTTCCGGGATGTGCGCGATGCCGCCCTGGCGCCGGTGCCCCAGCATGAACTCCAGCTCGCGGAACTGGGCCGACTGGAAGCCGCTCGCCTTGTCGAGCCGGTAGCGGAAGCTGGAGAACGAGACCGGCGTCATGGTCTCCAGAATGTCCACCTGGGAGACCAGGGTCTTGAAGATGGTCAGGATGCGCTTGAGGGCCGCGAACGCCGTGGGCCGGTCGTTCGACTCGAAGGAGCGCCGGAGCAGCTCGCACTCGTGAAGCACCTGCTTGAACCAGAGCTCGTAGACCTGGTGGATGACGATGAAGAGCATCTCGTCGTGCTCGGCCGGTTCGGACGCGGGCGTCTGCAGGCCGAGCAGCTCGTCGAGGCGCAGGTAGCTGGAGTAGGTGCGCACCATGGCCGCTGAGGCTAGTGAAGCTAGCCCGCCAGGTCAACCGTTGATCCCGTTCCCCCTCTCCCCAGCCCTCTCCCCCGTGCCGGGGGAGAGGGAGCGGGTCAGGATCCCCGCGATGCGCTCCCCCGCCCGGCCGTCGCCGTAGGGGTTCGGCGCCGGCAGCGGCCCGGAGTACGGTTCCTCCTGCCAGGCCTCGGCGAGCGCGCGCGCCACGGTCTCGCGGTCGCGGCCGACGAGCCGATTGCGGCCGCCTTCGAGCCCCTCGGGCCGCTCGGTGGTCTCGCGGGCGATGAGCACGATCTTGCCCAGCGAAGGCGCCTCTTCCTGGATGCCTCCCGAGTCGGTGAGCACGATCCGGCAGCCGGCCAGCGCGCGGGCGAAGCCGGCATAGGCCATGGGCGGCATCAACTGGATGCGGCTCACGCCGACGAGCAGCTCCTCCGCCACCCGGACCACGTTCGGGTTCGGATGGACCGGCCAGAGGGCGGTGGCGTCGGGAGTCCGGTCGAGGAAGTCGCGCAGCGCGCCGACCAGTCCGCGCAGAGGCTCGCCGAAGGACTCCCGCCGGTGGAGCGTCACCAGGAGATACGGCTCGCCGCTCTCCGCCTTCCCCTCCTTCTCCAGCATCCAGAGCAGCGAGTCCACCGCCGTGTTGCCGGTGACGTGGATGGCGGCCGGGTCGATCCGCTCCGAGAGGAGGTTCCTGCGCGCGCCCTCGGTGGGAGCGAAACACCACCGGCAGAGGCGGTCGGCGGGCTGGCGGTTGGCCTCCTCCGGGAAGGGGTGCTCGTGGTCGTAGGTGCGGAGGCCGGCCTCCACGTGCCCCACCGGGATCCCGAGGTGATAGGCGGAGAGCGCTGCGGCGAGGCTCGTCGTGGTGTCGCCCTGGACCAGGAGAGCGGCCGGTTGCAGGCGCTCCAGGAGGGGAGGCAGCCTCTCCAGCACGCGGGAGGCGATCGCGTTGAGCGTCTGGCCCTCGGTCATCACGGACAGCTCGTGGTCCGGAGCCAGGCCGAGCGGCACGAGCGCGGTTTCCAGCAGCTCGCGGTGCTGGCCGGTCGAGACCAGCACCGGCTGGAGACCGGTCCGCAGCAGCGCGCGGTGGACCGGGGCCATCTTCACGGCTTCCGGCCGGGTGCCGACGATGAGGGCGATGGGGGCGACGCGGTCCGGCATGGCCGGGATTCTACCTCCCGGCACGGTTCTCGCTTCCAGGCTATGATCCCGCTTTCCTGAGGACCCGACCTTGCAACCTGGACGCGACAGACAACTCGTAACCGCAGCCGTCACTCTCGGCATGTTCCTGGCCGCCGTGGAAGCCACGGCAGTCGCGGCGGCCGTTCCCACTGCCGTCGGCGAGATGGGCGGCGTGGCGCGCTATAGCTGGGTGTTCTCCGCCTATCTCCTGGCCTCCACCACCACCGTGCCGCTCTACGGCAAGCTCGCCGACCTGCATGGCCGGCGCTGGACGTACCACATCGCGGTGGCCCTGTTCCTGCTCGGCTCGGCGCTGTCCGGCCTCGCGCAGTCGCTCAACCAGCTCATCGTCTTCCGGTTCGTGCAGGGGCTGGGCGCCGGCGGCGTCGCTCCGGTGGCGATCACGGTCACCGGCGATATCTACTCGCTGGAGGAGCGCGGGAAGATGCAGGGGCTCTTCTCCGCCGTGTGGGCGTTCGCCAGCCTCGCCGGCCCCCTGCTCGGCGGATGGATCACCGATTCCTTCTCGTGGCGCTGGATCTTCTACCTGAACATCCCGTTCGGCATTCTCTCCTCCGTGCTCGTCCAGCGCTACCTCAAGGGCGAGCCGCAACGCAGCGAGCACAAGCTGGACATCCTGGGCACGGTGAGCCTCACCGCGGCGGTCACGCTCCTCCTCGTCGGCCTCATCGAAGGGCCCGGCGAGTGGGGCTGGAGCCATCCGTGGACGATCGGCGTCCTCGTCGCGTCCGTCGTCTCCCTGGTGGTGTTCTTCTGGCAGGAGAACCGCGCGCCCGAGCCCATGCTGCCGCTCACGCTGTTCAGGAACCGCCTGATCGCGGTCTCGAGCATCGGCAACACGCTGCTCGGCGGGGTGCTCTTCTGCCTGACCGCCTACGTGCCGATGTATGCCCAGGGCGTGCTCGGCGGCACCGCGGTGGACGCCGGCACGGTGCTCACGCCCGTGCTCATCGCCTGGCCCGTGGCCAGCACGCTGGTCGGACGGGTCATGATGAGGATCGGCTATCGCCCGTTCGCCATCGCCGGCGGGTTCACGATCCTGGCCGGCACCATCCTGCTCGCGATGGTCGACGCCTCGACCAGCCAGTACTGGATCATGGCCTCCATGACGATCCTCGGGTTCGGCCTGGGCTTCACGTCGATGCCCTACCTGCTGAGCGTCCAGAACGCGGTGCCCTGGGGCCTGCGCGGCGTCGCGACCAGCTCGGTGCAGTTCTTCCGCTCGATCGGCGGCGCCGTGATGGTGGCGGCGGTGGGCGCGCTCTTCAGCGTCCGGCTCGCGGCGACGGGCGGCGGCATCAACCCGAACACGGCGCTGGATCCGGCCCTGCGCGCCAAGGCCTCGCCCGAGGCCCTGGCGCAGCTCAGCTCAGCGATCCTCTATGGACTGCAGGGGGTTTTCCACGTGCTGGCCGTGATCGGACTGATCACGATTTTTGTTGCCGTGTTCTTTCCGAAGGGCGGCGTGGAGTCGCACATCCATCCGGAGAGGGACAGCACCGCGCCGGACGGAGCCGGCGCGGTGCATTAAGGTTAATTCGCCCCCGCCAGCCAGTTCTGCCTCGCCTCCGCGGCCGTGAGCGCCCGGCTGTAGATCGCTACGAGGTGCATGTCGCCCACCCAGTAGCGCGCTCCGTTGGGCTCTCCGCCAAGGGCCAGGCTGTAGTTGGACCAGCCGGAGAGGTTGCCGGTCAGGGTCGCGGTCGCCACCTGGGTGCCGTTCACGTAGATCCTCACCGCTCCCGTGCTCGACCGCGTGTAGACGACATGGGTCAAGCCCGTGGTCGCCACCGCCCCGGTGCTCGTCTGCGTACCGTCGTTGCCGGTGGTCGAGGTCTTGAGCTGGCCGTTGTAGGACGTGCCGCTCTGGCCCAGGGTGACGTCGCGCTTCGTGGTGTTCTGCGCGATCGAGGCGATCGCCGCCGGACCGGTCTGGGTGGTGTTGTCCGGCGCCACCCAGGCTTCCATGGTGACCTCGTTGCTCGACTTGCAGGCGTTGATCACCTTGGTCGCGTTCGCGGTGTTCTGCACCAGGACCGAGGTGTTGAGCGAGAGCGCGCCCGGCAGCCAGGTGACGGCCGAAGCGCTCCCGATGGTCAGGTTGTACGGCGTGCCCACGCCCGAGACGTCGTGGACCAGCGTGCCGCTCCCTTCATAGAAGGTGTAGAGGACCTGCAGGTTACCGGTCACGCGGGCCGGAGCCTGCACGGTGACGTTGACGGTGGCCGTGGCCGTGCCGCCCGACCCGTCCGAGATCGTGTAGGTGAAGGAGTCCGGCCCGACCCAGCCGGCGGCCGGCGTGTAGGTCACGCCCACCTCGGAGGAGATCGACACCGAGCCGTGCGCGCCCTGGGTGGCCGCGGTCACGGTCAGCGTCGGGCTGTCGATGTCTGTGTCGTTGGCGCGGACGTTGACCGTCACCGCCACCTCCGCCAGCGTGGTGGCCGTGTCGTTCACCGCCACCGGCGGATCGTTGACCGGCGTGATCGTGACCGCCACGCTCGCCGTGGCGGTCCCACCGTTGCCATCGGAGATCGTATAGGTGAACGAGTTGCTGCCGTTGAAGTTGGCGTTCGGCGTGTAGGTGACGGTGCTGCCGTTGTGGGTCACCGAGCCATTCGCACCCTGGGTGACGGCCGTGATGGTCAGGGTGTCGCCGTCCAAGTCGCTGTCGTTGCTCCGCACGGAGACCACGACCGAGCCGTCCTCCGCGACGGAGGCGGAGTCGTTGACCGCCACCGGGGCGTCGTTCGTGCCGGTCACGGTCACCGTGACGGTGCCGACGGCGTTGCCTCCGTTGCCGTCGCGGACCGTGTAGGTGAACGAGTCCGGACCGTTGTAGTTGGCCGCGGGGGTGTAGACGGCCTGGCTGCCGCTGATCGCAACGGAACCGTGTGCGCCCTGGGTCACCGCGAGCAGGGTCAGGCTGTCGCCGTCCACGTCCGTGTCGTTGGCGAGCACGGAGACGGAGACGCTGCCGTCCTCCGCGACCGAGGCCGAGTCGGCGACCGCCACCGGCGCGTCGTTGACCGGCGTGACCGTGACCGTCACGGTCGCCGTCGCTGAGCCTCCGTTGCCGTCCGAGGCCGTGTAGGTGAAGGAGTCGCTGCCGTTGTAGTTGGCTCCCGGCGTGTAGACGACCTGCGTTCCGCTGATCGTCACGGCGCCGTTCGCGCCCTGGGTGACCGACGCCACGCTCAGCGTGTCGCCGTCCAGGTCGGTGTCGTTGGCGAGGACGTTGACGGTCACCGCCGTGTCCTCGGAAGTGCTGGCGGAGTCGCCGTTCGCGACCGGCGCGTCGTTGGCGGCGCCCACGGTCACGGCGACGTTGGCGGTGTCGGTCCCTCCATTGCCGTCCGAAACCGTGTAGGTGAACGAGTCGGTGCCGTGGAAGTTCGTGGCCGGGGTGTAGGTCACCTGACTGCTGCCCACGATCACCACGGTGCCGTTCGTGCCCTGCGTGACCGAGGCCACGATCAGGGTGTCACCGTCCACGTCCGTGTCGTCGCCGAGCACGGAGATGGTCACCGAGCCGTCCTCCACCACCGAGGCCGTGTCGTCGCCGGCCACCGGCGCGTCGTTGACCGGAGTCACGGTCACCGTGACCGTGGCGCCGCCCGTGCCGCCGTTGCCATCGCTGGCGGTGTAGGTGAACGAATCCGTGCCGTGGAAGTCCGCGTTCGGGGTGTAGGTCACCTGGTTTCCAACGATCGCCACGGCGCCGTTCGTGCCCTGGGTGACCGAGACCACGGTCAGCGGATCGTTCTCCGGGTCGGTGTCGTTGGCCAGCACGTTGACCGTCACGGAGCCGTCCTCGGCGGCCGTGGCGGAGTCGTCGTTGGCGGTGAGGGCGTCGTTGGACGCGGTGACCGTCATCGTGACCGTCGCCGTGTCCGAGCCGCCGTTGCCGTCGCTGATCGTGTAGGTGAAGGCGTCGGCGCCGTTGTAGTTCGAAGCCGGCGTGTAGGTGACCGTCGATCCCGTGATCGCCACGGCGCCGTGGGCGCCCTGGGTGACCGCGGTGACGGTCAGCGTGTCGCCGTCCACGTCGCTGTCGTTGCCGAGCACCGCGACCGCCGCCGAGTCGTCCTCCACCACCGAGGCTGCGTCGTCGTCGGCCACCGGGGCGTCGTTGGTCGGATTGATGGTCACCGTGACCGTGGCGGTATCCGTTCCTCCGTTGCCGTCGTTCGCGGTGTAGGTGAACGAATCGGTGCCGTGGAAGTTGGCGTTCGGCGTGTAGGTCACCTGGCTGCCCAGGATCGCCACGGAGCCGTTGGTGCCCTGCGTGACCGCCGAGACGGTCAGCGTGTCGTTGTCGATGTCCGTGTCGTTGGCGAGCACGGAGACGGTCACCGGGGTGTCCTCCGACATCGTGGCGGTGTCGTCGGCGGCCGTCGGCGCATCGTTCGCCGAGACCACGGTCACCGTCACGGTCCCGGTGTCGTTTCCTCCATTGCCGTCGGACACGGTATAGGTGAACGAATCGCTGCCGTGGAAGTCCGCGGCCGGCGTGTAGGTCACGGTGTCGTCGGCGTTCAGGACGACCTCGCCGTGCGCGCCCTGGGTCACGGCCGTGACGTCGAGCGTGTCGTTGTCGGCGTCGCTGTCGTTGGTCAGCACCCAGACCGTAGCCGAGCTGTCCTCCGCGACCTCGGTCGAGTCGTCCACCGCCACCGGAGCGTCGTTGACGGACTCGATCGTCACGGTCACGTCGGCGTAGCCGGTGTCGGTGCCGTCGGTGTAGGCGTAGGAGAAGGTGACCGTGCCGCTGTAGTCCTGGGCCGGCGTGAAGGTGATGGTGTTGTCGGCGTTGACCACCGCATAGCCGTGGATCACGCCGGTCGTGTAGGTCACGTCGAGGACGTCGCCGTCCGGATCGCTGTCGTTGGCGAGCACGTCGATCGTGACCGGCGTGTCCTCCTGAGTGGTGGCGGTGTCGTCCTCGCCGACCGGCGCGTCGTTGGCCGGGGTCACGGTCACCGTCACGGTGGCGGTGTCGGTCCCGGAGTGGCCGTCGGAGAGCGTGTAGGTGAACGAGTCGGTGCCGCTGTAGTTCGCCGCCGGCGTGTAGGTCACGGTGTCGTCGGCGTTCAGGACCGCCGCGCCGTGGGTCGCGGAGGTCACCGCGGTCACGTCGAGCGCGTCACCTTCCACGTCCGTGTCGTTGGTCTTGACGGTCACGATGACCGAGCCGTCCTCGGCGACCGAGGCCGCGTCGTCGTTCGCGACCGGCGGATCGTTGACCGGCGTCACGGTCACGGTGACCGTGGCGGAGGCCGTGAGCCCGTCGGGGTCGCGGACCGTGTAGGAGAAGGAGGTCTGGCCGTTCCAGTCGGCGGCCGGCGTGAAGGTCACGCTGCCGTTCGGCTGAAGCTCGGCCGTGCCGTTCGCCGGGACGCTCACGCTCACGACCTGCAGCGTGTCGTTGTCCGGGTCGGTGTCGTTCGCCAGCACCGCGATGTCGACCGCCTGATCCTCCTGCGTGGTGGCGCTGTCGGCGGCCGGCGTGGGCGGATGGTTCGCGGAGATCACGGCCACGGTGACCGTGGCCTGCGAACGGCCGCCGCGCGGATCGGACGCGACGTAGGTGAAGGTGTCGGTGCCGGTGAAGCCGGCCGTGGGCGTGTAGGTCACGGTCTGGTCGCCGTTGATCGCGACCGCGCCGTGGGCGCCCTGGGTGACCGAGGCCACCTGGAGAGGCTCGGAGTCGGGATCGCTGTCGTTGGCGAGCACCGGGATGGTGACCGGCACCTCCTCGGTCTGCGCGGAGTCGTTCACCGCCAGCGGTACGTGGTTGTCCGTGAAGACCGCCTGCGCCCGCGTCGGGTTCGGCGTGGTGAGGTTGCCGTGCTCGGCGGTGACGGTGACGCCCGGAGCCGCGTCGATCCCAGCGCTGCCTTCATAGATGCCGGTGTCCGCTCCGGTCTCGGTCAGCGCGACGCTCTCGGAGTCGGTCGGCGTCGTGAGGTTGACCGTCACCGAGTCCACCTGGCCGGCGCTGCCGGCGTTGTGGTCCTCCACCCGGACGCGGACCGGCGATCCGACCGCGTACTCGGTCACGACCTCGCCCTGATCCCCGAGGAACCAGACGCGGGACGGGACCGCTACGGCCACGGCCTCGTTGATGTAGCTCGCCGTCACCACCTCCTGGCGGTATTCCGGGTTGCCGCTGGTCGAGGTCTCCAGGAGGTTGTTGCCCTGCAGCCCGCCGCCCGGGCCGGAGCTGCGGAGCTGGATCGTGCCTTCGAAGACGTGGGTCTGGTAGCCGGTCTCGACCAGCTGCACGTACTCCTGGTCGTTGCCGTACCGGCTCGACACCCGCACCGTGGGCAGGCTGCTGTTGGGGGTGCTCGCCAGGAGATCGAAGACCCGCAGCCGCGCCGCGCCGCCTTCGATCAGCTCGGCCGTGATCTGGCCCGACGGATCGACGAATTCGACCGCGCCGTAGAGGATGTCCGCCCGGTCCGACGACTGCGTCGAACCGGTCCAGTCGATGTGGACGGCCTCGATCTCCTCGTTCGCGTCCGCCTGGAGCTTGCCGTCGCCCTGGGTCGGGAACGTCTGGCCGTTGACGCTCGTCTCCAGCGCCAGCGAGCCCTCGAAGACGCCGCCGCCGCTCACCTCCGGCAGCGTGAGGCTCTCGAGATCGCCGGTGGAGAGCGAGCGCAGCGTGACCTGAACGGTGTCCGTTCCTGCCGACTGATCGGCGGTGTGGTCCTCCACCCGCACGTACGCCCGCGCGCCCCTGGCATAGCCGTCGACCGGACGGCCGGAGGCGTCGATGAACCAGGTCCGGGAGCTGAGCGTGGCGATGGTTGCGACGGCTCCGTTGTGCTCGGCGCGCAGCGTGTCGTACTCGTGCGGCGTGCCGGCGTCCTGCACCGTGGTCAGCCAGCCGTCGTTCGGAGAGAGAGTGGAGACCCGCAGCGGGATCGAGCCCGTGAACACGCCTGTGGAGGGGCCGGTCTCAAGGAGGGTGAGCTGCTCGACGTCCGGTCCGAGCGTGGTCCGCAGCGTCACCGCCAGGCTGTCGGCCGACGAGGTCTGGTCAGCCGTGACGTCCACCACCCGCACCCAGGCGCGGGAGCCTTCGAGATAGACGCTCGCCGGCTGACCGGCCGCGTCGACGAACAGGACCGTGGCGCCGGTGATCGCGGCCTGCGCCACGGTCGCGTTCGGCGTAGTCATGTTGCCGTGGCGCGCCTCGATCGTCAGGCCCGGCAGCACCTGGAGCGCGCCGTTGCCGCTCGCCGGCGTGCCGGTGCCGCTCGCGATCGAGCCTTCATAGACGTTCGTGTCGTAGCCGGTCTCGGTCAGCGTGACGCTCTCGACGTCTCCGTTGGACGCCTGCACGTTCACCTGGACGGTCCCCCGGACGAGCGGGTCGTCGAGGTTGTGGTCCTCGACCCGCACGCCGACCTGGTCGCCCGCGGCGAAGCTCGACACCTCCTGGCCGAAGCCGTCGATGAAGCGCACCCGCGACGGACGGACGACCGCCACGGCCTGGCCGCTGTAGTAGGCCGTCAGCTCCTCGGGCCGGTACTCCGGGTTGCCGCTGGTCGAGGTCTCCAGGAGGTTGTTGCCCGGCAGGCCGCCGCCCGGTCCGCCCGAGCGGAGCTGGATCGTGCCCTCGAAGATGCGGCTCTGGTAGGCGGTCTCCGTCAGTTGCACGTACTCCTGGTCGTGGCTGTACCGGCTCTCCACCCGCACGGTGGGCGAGCTGCCGTAGGTGCTCATGAAGACCCGCAACCGGGCGAGGCCGCCTTCCAGGACCTCGAACGTGGTGATGCCGGCCTCGTCGATGAACTCGACCGAGGAGTAGTCGATCGTCGCCCGGTCCGCCGAGGTCGTCGAGCCCGTCCAGTCGGTGTGGACCGCCTCGATCTCCTCATTGACGTTGGACTGCAGCTTGCCGTCGCCCGGGTTCGGGTAGGTCTGGCCGTAGGAGCTCGTCTCCAGCGGCAGCGAGCCCGCGAAGATGCCGCTGTCGCGCGTGGTTTCGAGCAGCGTGACCGTCTCCTGGTCGCCGGTGAAGAGAGACCTCGCCGTGACCTGCACCGTGTCGTAGAGGCCCGGCCGGTCGGCGGTGTGGTCCTCCACCCGGATGTACGCCCGCGAGCCGGACGCGTAGGACTCCACCGGGTTGCCGTAGGCGTCGACGAACCACGTCCGCGAGCTGATCGTGCCGATCGTCGCCACCGCGCCGTTGTACTCGGCGCGCAGCGTGTCGTACTCGTGCGGCGTGCCGGGGTCCTGCACCGTGGTCAGCCAGCCGTCGTTCGGCTGCAGGGTCGAGACCCGCAGCGGGATCGAGCCCGTGAACACGCCCGTGGCGGGGCCGGTCTCGATCAGGGTGAGCTGCTCGACGTCCGGTCCGAGCGTGGTGCGCAGCGTCACCGTCAGGCTGTCGGCCGCGGACGACTGGTTGGCGAAGAAGGAGGCCACCTGCACGTAGGCGCGCGACCCTTCCAGGTAGACCTCGGCCGGCTGGCCGGCGGTACCGGCGGCATTCACGAACAGCACCGTGGCGCCGGTGATCGCGGCCTGCGCCACCGTCGCGTTGGGCGTGGTCATGTTGCCGTGCCGCGCCTCGATCGTCAGGCCGGGCTGCACCTGGAGCGTGCCGTTCGAGTTGGCCGGCGTTCCGGCTCCGGTCGGGATCGAGCCCTCATAGAGGTTCGTGTCGTAGCCGGTCTCGGTCAGGGTGACGCTCTCGACGTCGCCGTTGGACGCCTGCACGTTCACCTGGACGGTGCCCCGGACGAGCGGATCGTCGAGGTTGTGATCCTCGACCCGCACGCCGGCGCGCTCGCCCACCGCGAAGCTCGACACCACCTGGCCGAAGCCGTCGATGAACCGCACCCGCGACGGACGGACAATCGCCACGGCCTGGCCGCTGTAGTAGGCCGTCAGCTCTTCGGGCCGGTACTCCGGGTTGCCGCTGGTCGAGGTCTCCAGGATGTTGTTGCCCTGCAGGCCGCCGCCCGGTCCGCCCGAGCGGAGCTGGATCGTGCCCTCGAAGATGTGGCTCTGGTAGGTGGTCTCCGTCAGTTGCACGTACTCCCGATCCTGGCCGTACCGGCTCTCCACCCGCACGGAGGGCGGGCTGCTGTAGGGGCTGCTGAAGAGGTCGTACAGCCGCACCCGGGCGAGGCCGCCTTCCAGCACCTCGAAGGTGGTGATTCCGGCCTCGTCGACGAACTCGACCGAGGCGTAGTCGATCGTCGCCCGGTCCGTCGAGGTCGTCGCGCCCGTCCAGTCGGTGTGGGCGGCCTCGATCTCCTCCCCCGCGTCCGACTGCAGCTTGCCGTCGCCCGGGTAGGGATAGGTCTGGCCGTAGGAGCTCGTCTCCAGCGGCAGAGAGCCCGCGAAGATGCCGCTGTCGCGCGTGGTTTCGAGCAGCGCGACCGTCTCCTGGTCGCCGAGGAAGAGAGACCGCACCGTCACCTGCACCGTGTCGTAGAGACCCGGCCGGTCGGCCGTGTGATCCTCCACCCGGAGGAACAGCCGCGAGCCGCGCGCGTAGGACTCCACCGGGTTGCCGGCGGCGTCCACGAACCAGGTCCGCGAGCTGATCGTGCCGACGGTCGCCACCGCGCCGTTGTATTCGGCGCGCAGCGTGTCGTACTCGTGCGGCGTGCCGGCGTCCTGCACCGTGGTCAGCCAGCCGTCGTTCGGCTGCATGGTCGAGACCCGCAGCGGGATCGAGCCCGTGAACACGCCCGTGGCGCCGCCGGTCTCGGTCAGGGTCAAGAATTCGACGTCCGGACCGAGCGTGGTGCGCAGCGTCACCGTAACGCTGTCCACCCCGGACGACTGGTTGGCGAAGAAGTCGGCCACCCGCACCCAGGCGCGGGAGCCTTCGAGGTAGACCGTGGCCGGCTGCCCTGCAGCGTCCACGAACATCACCGTGCCGCCGGTGATCGTGGCCTGCGCCACCGTCGCGTTGGGCGTGGTCGTGTTGCCGTGCCGCGCCTCGATCGTCTGGCCCGGCTGCACCTGGAGCGTGCCGTTCGAGCCGGCCGGCGATCCGGGTGCGGTCGCGATCGAGCCTTCGAAGACGTTCGTGTCGTAGCCGGTCTCGGTCAGCGTGACGCTCTCGGCGTCACCATTGGACGCCTGCACGTTCACCTGGACGGTCCCCCGGACGAGCGGGTCGTCGAGGTTGTGGTCCTCCACCCGCACGCCGGCGCGCTCGCCCACCGCGAAGCTCGACACCACCTGGCCGAAGCCGTCGATGAACCGCACCCGCGACGAACGGACAATCGCCACGGCCTGGCCGCTGTAGAAGGCCGTCAGCTCCTCGGGCCGGTACTCCGGGTTGCCGCTGGTCGAGGTCTCCAGGAGGTTGTTGCCCGGCAGGCCGCCGCCCGGACCGCCCGAGCGGAGCTGGATCGTGCCCTCGAAGATGTGGCTCTGGTAGGTGGTCTCCGCCAGTTGCACGTACTCCTGGTCGTCGCCGTACCGGCTCTCCACCCGCACGTAGGTCGGGCCGCTGCCTCCATTGGAAAGCGGATCGAACACCCGCAGCCGGGCGACGCCGCCTTCCAGGACCTCGAAGGTGGTGACTCCGGCCTCGTCGATGAACTCGACCGAGGCGTAGTCGATCGTCGCCTTGTCCGACGACGCCGTCGCGCCGGTCCAGTCGGTGTGGACCGCCTCGATCTCCTCCCCCGCGTCCGACTGCAGCTTGCCGTCGCCCGGGTAGGGATAGGTCTGGCCGTAGGAGCTCGTCTCCAGCGGCAGCGAGCCCGCGAAGATGCCGCTGTCGCGCGTGGTCTCGAGCAGCGTGACCGTCTCCTGGTCGCCGATGGAGAGCGAGCGCAGCGTGACCTGCACCGTGTCGTAGAGGCCCGGCCGGTCGGCGGTGTGGTCCTCCACCCGGATGTACGCCCGCGAGCCGCGCGGGTAGGACTCCACCGGGTTGCCGTACGCGTCGACGAACCAGGTCCGCGAGCTGATCGTGCCCGCGGTCGCCACCGCGCCGTTGTACTCGGCGCGCAGCGTGTCGTACTCATGCGGCGTGCCGGCGTCCTGCACCGTGGTCAGCCAGCCGTCGTTGGGATTGAGGTTGGAGACCGCCAGCGGGATCGAGCCCGTGAACACGCCGGTGGCGCCGCCGGTCTCGGTCAGAGTGAGCTGCTCGACGTCCGGACCGAGCGTGGTGCGCAGCGTCACGCTCACGCTGTCGGCCGACGAGGTCTGGTTGGCGAAGAGGTCCACCACCCGCACCCAGGCCTGGGAGCCTTCGAGGTAGACCGTGGCCGGTTTCCCGCCGATACCGTTCGCGTCCACGAACAGGACCTGGCTGCCCGAGACGGACGCCTCGACGACGCTCGCGGCCGGCGTGGTGAGGTTGCCGTGCTCGGCGTGGAGCACGTCGCCGGGGCTCACCGAGAGGCGGCTGTTCCCGAGGCCGCTGAACGGCGGCGGGTCGAGCGGGATCGAGCCTTCGAAGACGTTGGTATCGTAGCCCGTCTCGGTAAGCGTGACGCTCTCGCTATCTCCGATACCACCGGACTGCGCGCGCACGGAGACGCTGACCGTGCCGCGCACCAGCGGATCGTCGAGGTTGTGGTCCTCGACCCGGATGCCCGCCCGCTCCCCGACCGCGAAGCTCGACACCACCCGGCCGAAGCCGTCGATGAAGCGGATGCGCGACGGCACCGTGACCGCGTGCGCCTCGGTGCCATAGCTCGCCGTCAGCTCGTCGGGCCGGTACTCCGGGCTGCCGCTGGAGACGAGCTCCTACGGCCAGACGTACGCCTATCCGGGCGACGGCAAGCTCCAGTCGGTCATGGACGAGGAGATCGAGGCGGCCCACACCGACTGGGGAGGAGCGATCTCGACGGACCGGGCGCGCATCGTCTACTCGTCGATCGAG
>JBEQUE010000126.1:0-11787 GCA_040349255.1 Acidobacteriota bacterium
GGTCCACGGCCGCCCGGACCGGCGCCGCCGGAGGCGTGAAGTCGAGCTCCAGAGGCCAGGCCCTGGTGAACGTGGAGACGAACTCGGCCACGGTCGCGCCGAGGTCGTGGACCTCCGGCCGCGGGCTCGGCAGGCGCGCGAAGGAGGTCAGGTCGCGGGTGAAGCGGCCGAGGCGGTCCAGCTCCTCGCCGAGGCTGTCGGCCGCCTGCCGCGTCTCTCCTTCGGGCGCGGCCTCGCGGAGGCGGTCCAGCTCCAGGCGGGCAGCGGTCAGCGGCGTCTTCATCTCATGGGTGTGGCGCCGGGCGGTCTCCTGCCACATCGTGAGGTTCCGGAGCTCGGCGAGGCGCCGCCGGTCTCTCTCCTCGAAACGCCGGTCCCGCCTCGTCTGGCGGATCAGATAGGCGCTGCCTGCCACCACGAGCACGCTGCCGACCACCGCGAGAAGAATCATTTCGTAGCGCCGAACGATCTCCTTGCGGTTGTGCTCCAGGATGCGCAGCCGGTTGAGCAGCGCCTGGTCCTCCTCGAAGCGGCGCCGGTACTCGGCCGTGTTCGCCGGATCGAGCCGGGCGAGCGCCTTGCGGTCGTCGAGCGAGCGCTCCAGGGCCGTGATCACTTCGGGTTGCAACCCGAGGCGGAACCAGGCCGACGAGAGCTGGCGCTCGAACAGCCAGAGCACCGCGGCCGCGGCGAGCACCATGCCCACGAGCGTGATCGCGATCGAGCGCCAGCTCATCGCCGGGCCTCCGGTGGAACGTCCACGTCCCATTCGAATTCGATCAGCGCCGGGCGGCCGATCGAGGTCGCGAGCAGCAGGTTGAAGAGATCGCCGGAGGGCTCCGAAAGCACGCCGCTGACCGCGCCGGCGCTGCCGGTCTGCGGCTCCGTGGCGAGGCTGCGCGAGAACCAGCGCTGGGCGTCGAGTTGCTCGGACTGAGAGAACGGGATGATGCGCAACCGCACCTCGGCCGGGCCGGCCGAGGCGCGCGCCGGCAGCACGTCGAGCTTCAGATCGCGCCACCAGGATTCGAGTTGCTCGAACGACGGGAACCGGGCGCGCTGAACGCGGCCCGAGGTGTCGGCGCGGGTGACCAGCCAGACTTCCTCCCAGAGCTCGTAACGGATGTCGATCCTCGCGCCACCGCGGGCCCGGTCGTCGGCCCGCACCTCGAAGGCGAGGGTGGTGGTGAGCCCGGTCTCCAGGTGGTGTCGGATCTCCTTCTGGCGCAGCACGGGAGGCAGTTGGGTAAGCACGATTCCTTCGCCGGAAACCCTTTCCAAAGCCGGAGCCGCGGCATCGAGCCGGCCGACGAGAACGAACAGGAGGAGGACCAGCAGCCGGGGCGCCCGCATCACAGCACCCCGTCGAGGTCGAGATAGGAGAGATTGAGCCGCAGCCGCCCCCAACGGTTGCGGAAGGTGAGGCCGGTCGAGACCTCCAGGCGTCCGAGCGGATTGTTGGCCAGACCCAGACTCGGCGAGGAGGACTCGACGCCGTAGCGGACCTCGGTTTCGAGGAAGAGATCGCCGAGGTTGCCCGGCTCGCGGACGGACCACAGGCGGAAGAGGTGCTTGCCGCCGATCGACCCGCCGAAGATGTCCAGCTCCGTCTCTGGAAGAAGCCCGCTGTCCACTCTCAGGTTGGTCACCCGGGACCGGCCGGCCGAGACCCGTCCGGTCGCCGACACCGACTGGCGCGGAGTGAGCGACCAGTGGCGCGTGGCGCTCAGGGCCGCCGTGAGCTGCTCGCCGTGGAAGTCCGGCAGCTCGACCTGCTGCGGCAGCTCGTCCGAAAAGAACCGGTAGGCGTGGAGGTCGGTCGCGTCGTACTCGGCGTACTCCAGGCCGGCGGAGAGCACGGAGCCGCGGCTGGGGAGGAGCGGATCGTCGCTCGTGTCCTGGACCCAGCGGGCCGCCAACTGCCGCGAGCTCTGGTCGCCGTCGAAGATGAAGTCGCGCCGGAAGAAGTCATCGTCGAGGATCCTCCGGTGGTCTCCGGCGCCGCCCCGCCGCTCCGTCCAGCCGAGCTGGATCGAGCGGTTCCGGGAGAGCGGGATGGCGAGGCTCAGAGCCGCCCGCTGGTCCACGTCCCAGTCCCAGGCCTCCAGCTCCGGGCCGATGCCGAACGGGATCACCTCGCTGGTGCAGCACTGGTTCGCCGAGTACGAAGCGTCCGCCACGATGCCGCGGCCGAAGAGGTCGTAGTGCGTGTAGCCCAGCTCGATCCCGGAGCCGTCGCTCACCAGGTCCTGGTGGAAGCCGACGCTGCCGTAGAGGACTCCGGAGCGCCCGACGAACAGGCGTCCGCCGATCAGACCGGTCTGGCTGGTGGTGAAGTGGTCGCTGTTGAAGAAGTTCCCTTCGAGAGCGTAGGACCTGTCGAAGCTGGTGAGTTGGGCGCCGCGGTCGAAGAAGAACCAGCGCGCCGTGTGCGCCTCGACGACCAGCTCGTAGGTGCCGCGCTCGCTGCCTTTCCGCAACGAGAACGAGGCGTCGAGCACGAACGGCAGCCGGTGGACGCGGGCGATGGCCTGACGGAGGTCGTCCTCGGTGTAGGTCCCGCCCTCCTTCAGGAGGGTCTCGGCCTTGATGATCTCCGCCGAGGCCTCGCGGTCGGTCTCGACGGTAATGGTCTGGATCAGGAAGCGGGCCGTTTCTACGAGAGTGTCGTCGGAAGCCGGAGGCTCCTGGGCGAAGGCCGGGGAGGCCAGGCAGAGAAGAGCGGCGAGAAGCCGGCCGGAGCGCGAAAGGAAGCGTGGGAGCTGCAAGGAAGTCGTCCTCCTCGTCCGGCCGCGGACGCCAGTGTCCGTGCCGGTCGGCGCGTCCAGGGGCAAGCCGGGTGCCCACCGCCGCCGAAGGCCCAAACGTCGGAAAACAGAAGGTTTCCGGACAGGAGACCATTTCGGCGTGAAATGGAACCGTATGAAGAATCATACACCCTGTACGGAGGAGCAGACGGTACAATGGCGGACATGTCCGAGCCAGCAGTCGATTCCCTGACGGCCCAGGGCCGTGCGTTCGAGCGTCGTGTCGGCATGCTTTTCGAGCTGCTCGGCTACCGCGTGGAAACCAACCGCCTGATCGCCGGGCGCCAGGTCGACCTCTACCTCGAGGACCGCAGCGGGCCGCTCTCGCGGAGCTACATCGTCGAGTGCAAGGACCAGGCGAACCCGGTCAACACGTCGCAGTACGACGCCTTCCGCGGCCGGCTGAGCGCCGGGCGCAACGCGCTCTCGCCGAAGCTCCGCGGCATTATCGTGGCGAGCGTCGGCTTCGTGAAGGAGGCCAAGGCCCAGGCGCTGCACGAGGACATCGAGCTGCTCACCATCTCCGAGCTGGAGAGCTCGGTGATCGACTTCCGCCAGTACGCCCGCGATCTGATCCGCCGTCTGGAGGCCGATCCGCCTCTGGCCCACTTCGTCCCGCCGCGCATGGTCCGCGAGCACCTCACGCTGGCCGAGCCCGCGGCCACGACCGTCGCCGGCTGGCTGGCGGACTCCGAGGCCAACCAGCTCACCCTGCTCGGCGACTACGGTACCGGCAAGACCACCTTCCTCAAGCACTTGACGCTGGAGATGGCCCGGCGCTACGAGCGCGAGGTCATCGAAGGGGGCGCGCGCGGCCGGGTGCCGGTCTTCATCGACCTGCGCGACTACACCCAGGCGCTGTCGCTCAAGCAGATCATCCTCGACCTGCTGGACAACCACGGCATCCGCGCCGCCTCCTACGCGGCGTTCGAGTACGTGCTGCGCGAGGGCCAGGTGCTGCTCATCCTGGACGGCTTCGACGAGATGGCGAGCCGCGGCAATTATCGGGTCACGCTGCGCAACTTCCGCGAGCTGAACCGGAGCGCGCTCGGCCGCGCCAAGATCATCCTCTCGTGCCGCAGCCACTACTTCACGGACCAGCGCGAGGTGCAGCGCTTCCTCGGCCGCTCGGCGCTCGCCGGAGCCGCCGAGGTGCCGGTCTCCTACACCGACCTCTACCGCGAGATCGCGGGCCGGCCCAACTTCCTGATCTCCTACCTGCAGGAGTTCGAGCCCGACCAGGTGCGGGCCTACCTGGAGCACCGCTGCGGCTCCCAGGCCGATCGCGTGAGCGGGTTCATCGCCAACACCTACAACCTGGAGGAGCTGTCGCGAAGGCCGGTCCTGCTCGACATGATCGTGACCTCGGCCGACCGTCTCGGCGAGCAGGCAGACCCGGTAACCCCGGTGACGCCGGCCATCCTCTACCGTATCTACACCGACATCTGGCTCTCCCGCAACGACTGGAGCACGATCCTTGAGGTCGAGACCAAGCGCGAGCTCCTGGAGCGCTTCGCCGCGAAGGCGATCCACCAGGAGTCCGCCCAGCTCCACTACTCGGAGATCCCGCGCCTGATCCGCTCCTGGCGCCAGGGCGTGAACGGGCTCGACGAGGAGGAGATCGACCGCGAGCTGCGCGCCGCGAGCTTCCTGGTGCGCGACCAGGGCGGACACTACCGGTTCTCCCACCGCTCGTTCCTGGAGTTCTTCTACGCCCGCTTCCTGGTCTCGGCCGCGGAGCGGGGCGACTTCGGGGTGTGGGCCGAGGCGCCGTTCCGCTCCGAGATCTACCGCTTCGTGCAGGACCTGCTTTCGATGCCGGCTCAGCGCGAGGCCCTGCACCGGCTCCTGGGCCTCGTCCGGGACCGGTCGGCCGACCTGGCGGCGCGGGGGCACGCGATCAAGTGCGCGAGCCGCGCCCAGGACCCCGAGGTCCCGGCGGCCCTGCTCGACGTGCTGCGCTCGGACGACGACGGCCGGGTGCGCTGCTTCGCGGCCACGGCGCTCGGGCACCACCGGCGGCCCGAGGTGGTCGAGGCGCTGGTCGCCGTCGCGCGGGAGCCGCAGGAGGGTTTCTGGGTGCGGACGAACTCGCTCCTGGCCCTGGTCCGCCTGGACCTGCCGGAAGCCACCGGCTTCCTGGTCCATCTCCTGGACGCCAGCCACGGCGAGCGCGACCTGTGGACGCCGGAGGCCAGCTCGATCCTGCGCGAGGTCCACGCCTCGTCGAACATGGAGCTGGTGGAGGCCTGCCTGCGCTACGTGCGGCGCCGGAGGAACAGCTCGCAGATCGTCACGCAGGGCCTGGAGCTGTGCGCTGCACGGCCCTGCGCGGAAGGGGAGGCGCTCTGCCGAGAGGTCCTCGGATCGACGCAGAACCTGAGGCTGGCACGCCTCGCGTTCGTGGCCCTGCCTCTCGAGCTGCGCAAGGAGTGGCTGCCGCGGATCATCGAGCTGCTCACGACCGCGCCGAAGGGGCGGGATCTGCCCAAGGACGCCGAAGCCAGGAATCTCGTGCTCGCGCTGCGCGGGCTGTGCTGCTCCGAGGTCTCGGATTTCCTCCTGGCCCTGATCGACCGGTCCCAGGCTCCGCGGCGCTGGCGCCTGGGCAAGGTCCGCTTCAGCCCGCTGGAGCAGGAAGCCCTGACGGTCCTCGCCGAGGACTATCCGGATCTCCTGGCGCGGTTCGCGCCGGACTGGCTCCGCCAGCGGCGCATGCGGGCGTTCAAGGTGATGCTCGCCCAGGCCTATGTCCGCCAGCATCCGGCGGACGGCATGGAGATCCTGCGTTCCCTGTTCACGCCGCTCCAGCGTCCGGCCCACAAGCGGACCCTGCTGGGCCTGGCCGTGCAGCTCTACCCGGAGTCCTTTCCGGACTTCGTGCGCGGCATCTGGCCGCGGGAGCCGACCACCATCATCAAGAAGCAGATCCTGGAGCTGCTGCTTCAGGTGGCTCGGGAACCGGCGATCGAGCTGATGCTGACCGAGGCCATTCGCGAGAACCGGATCGGCACCCGGGTCTCGGTCTGCGCGATCCTGACCGCGATCCACCGGCAGGAGGCGACCGCCGCGCTGCTGGAGCGGCTGCGCAACGACCCCTCCCGCTGGGTGCGCCTCCAGTGCCTGCGGAGCCTCGCCGCGCCGGGCCGCGCGCTTGACCGGCGGCAGGTCGTGGAGGCCACCCGGGGCGAGAAGGACCCGGACGTGCTCACGCTGCGGCAGCAGCTTCTGGGGGTGTGACCCTCAGTTCGACCCCGAGTTCTGCATGTCGATCAGCTCCTGCCGCTCCTTTTCGAGCTGGTTGTAGGCGTCGATCTTCTCCTGCTCGGTGCCCTGCATGTTGCGGAGCTCCTCTTCCTTGCGCTTGATCTCCGCGGCCTTCTCTTCCATCTTGCGGGTCTTCTCGGCCTCGCCCGACGAGGTCGTGGTGGCCGTGGTCGTCGAGTTGCCGGTGGACGGCATCTCGCAGGCCCAGAGGACGGAGAGGAGCAGCAGGGACAGCACGATCAACCACGACGCGCGCAGCTTGCGGGACTCGCTCATCGGATTCTCCTTGTTCCAGAAAAGACCGGACAAGGATACACCTCTCAGACCCGGATGCGCTCCCTCAGGCCCAGGTTGCTGATCAGCCGGTGGAGATAGTTGGGATGCAGGCCGAGTATTTCGGCGGCCCGGGTGATGTTGCCTTCGGCCTGCTCGACGGCGCTCAGGATCAGGCGCTTCTTCGATTCGTTCACGGCGTCGTGATATCTCGCCACGGGCACTCTCGCGCCCGTGCCCGGCGCGGATTCGAGCACGGCTTCCGGCAGGTCCTCCGGCCGGATGAGGTCGTCCTGGCCCAGGACGAGCGCGCGCTCGACGGCATTGGCAAGCTCTCGGATGTTGCCCGGCCATGGATAGCGGAGCAGACAGGCGCGGGCCTCCGGCGTGAAGCCGGCCACCTGCCGGCCGAGCTTCCGGCTGAAGCGCGCCGCAAAATGGCTCGCGAGGAGCGGCACGTCCTCGCGCCGGTCGCGCAGCGGCGGCAGGGTGAGGCTGATCACGTTCAGCCGGTAGTAGAGGTCATCCCGGAAGGTGCCTTCGCGGATCTCCTTCTCGAGGTCCCGGTTGGTGGCGGCGATGACGCGCACGTCGACCCGGATCGTGCGCGTGCTGCCGAGCCGCTCGAACTCCCGCTCCTGCAGCACCCGGAGGAGCTTGGCCTGGAGCGGCAGTGGCAACTCGCCGACCTCGTCCAGGAACAGGGTGCCGGAGTCGGCGGCCTCCAACTTGCCGGTCTTCCTCTCCACGGCGCCCGTGAAGGCGCCGCGCTCGTGACCGAAGAGCTCGCTTTCGAGCAGGGTCTCGGAGAGGGTGGCGCAGTTGATGGCCACGAACGGGCGATGCGACCTCGGGCTGGAGCGGTGGAGGGCGCGCGCCGCGAGCTCCTTGCCGGTGCCGCTCTCGCCCAGGAGGAGCACGGTGGTGTCGGTGGGCGCGACGCGGGTCAGGAGGCGCCAGACCTCTTTCATGCGCGGGCTCTCTCCCACCATGTCGCGGTCGAGCGCGGACTCCAGGCGCTGCCGCTCTTCGTCGAGCCACTCCATGTGCCGGGTGCTGGCCAGGGCCGCCGCGGCGATGCCGGCGATGGCGGTGACCACCTCCAGGTGGCCCTCGTCGAACAGGACGTCCTCGTCCCGGGTATCGAGATAGAGGATGCCGAGGAGCCCGTCCGGACCGGGCAGGGGAGCGGCGAGGAGCGACCGGACCCGCGAGGCGAGGAGGCTCTCCGCCTCCGACAGGTCCGGCAGGTGGAGCACGTCGTTCGCCAGGGCGGCGGAGCGCTCTTCCACCACCCTCTGCACCAGGGTGCGGGAGACCTGGAACGGATCGGTCGAGCCGCGGCGATGGAGATGGAAGCAGGTGGGCTCCTCGGCGCCGCGGTCGAGCAGGAGGAGGGCGGTGCGCTGCCCGGGGACCGTCTCCAGGGTCAGCTCCAGAAGCCGCCGCGCCAGGGAGGCGGTGGTATGCAGGGCGTGAAGGTTGATGCCGATCCGCAGCAGCGCCTGGAGGTCGCGCGTGGTGCGGTCGTCGGCCGGCAGGGAGCCGGTGCCGAGATAGGTCGAGCCGTCCAGGGTGAGATGGGTGGTGCTCTCGTGCCAGCGCGGCTCGTCGTCCAGCAGGGCGGCCGGCGGCCCAGGTGACTCCCCATTGTCCTGGAGGAGGAGGAGGGTGCTACCCACGGCGATGCGGTCGCCGGGCCGGAGGTCCCTCTCGCGCACGGGCACGCCGTTGACGAACGTGCCATGCAGACTCTCCAAGTCGCGCAGCCGCCAGCCGGTCTCGCCCGGCTCGAGAATGCAGTGGTGGCGGGAGACGGCGAGGTCGCGCAGGTGCAGGCCGTTCGAGCGGTCGCGGCCGATGGAGACGGCTTGCGCCTCCAGGGCGAAGGTGCTCCCTGACAGAGGGCCGGAGAGGGCGACGAGGCGCAAGGGCAACCGGGGATTTCCTATCTGATCGGATAGAGTCTATCCGATTCCGTGCTGGATTCCGATTCTATCTGAGAGCGTAAAGCTTCTGGTTTCAGGAGTTTCCATCTCCGCTTCGAGCGGCATCGGTCCTGCTTTGTTTCCGGGGCAGAGGGTGAACGAAAGGAGAGATGTCATGAGAGATGAAGACGGAGACGGCCTGGTCTGGACCTGCAGCCCCGGAACCTCGGATCCGCCGCCTCCCCCCCCGCCGCCGCCCGGAGGCGACAACGATATGAACAAGGTCGAGGAGACCGAGGATGGGAAGACGGGGAAACCTGATCGCCGCAAGGGCGGAAAGAACAAGGGCAAGTGACCTCAGTGGCCCTGCTCGGATCGGTCGGATTCGAGCAGGGCCCGGAATTCTGCGTTCCCGCGCATGGGATCGAACGCGGAGGAGCCCTCGAACCAGCGCCGCGGCATACCCCGCTCCAGAGCCTCTTTTGTGTAGATCAGAACCTCCTTCTCGTCTCCCAGGACGCTGTGGACGAGGGCGGCCTCATACAGGCGTTCGGCATCGTCGGAAGCAAGGGTGAGGGCCTGTTGGACGGCTTCCCGCGCGTTTGCCGCCCGGCCGAGACGAGCGAGGCACTGCGCTCTCATCATCTCTTCCTTGGGTGGAAGGTGGGGGCCGATCTTGTTCTCGTCGAGGCGCCCGAGCACCTGCCGGTACAGGCGTTTGGCGGCTTTCGTCTGGCCCAGGTCGAGCTTCGTGTCGGCCAGATTCAGCATCACGACCACCTGATTCGGCTCGAGCTCCAGGGCCCTGTTGTAGGCCGCCTCCGCCTGCTCGAAATGACGGCCCAGTGACCGCGCCTGACCCAGGCTCGTGAAATAGGACCGCTGAGGATTGGCATCGGCGAGCTCTTGATAGAGCCACTCGGCGCGTTCCAGATTACCGTAGATCAGTTCCAGGTAGGCGAGTTGTCCCTTGGCCCAGGTGTTGTCCGGACCTTGCCCGATCAGGCCTTCGAGGCGGGCCCGGGCTACCGAGATCCTGCCCTGGCGCATCTCCAACCGGGAAAGCTGGACCATGCTCGACCAGGACGGAGCTCTGTCGACGGCCTTGAGCAATGCATCCTCGGCCTCCTTCAATCGGCCCCGGCTCTCTTCCAGGCTGGCGCGCAGCAGAAGGATGTCGGGTTCGCCGGGATGACTCTCTTCGAGTCGGGCGAGAATCGACTCCGCGTCGTCGGGGCGTTGCGCGGCCAGGGCCAGGTTGAAGTCGACTTCCCACGTGCGAGGGCTTTCAGGAGCCAGCTTCCGGGCCAGTTCGACATATTGCTCGGCGCGTTGCAGGTCCGCCGGCTCGCGTGTTGATTGATACTGTGTGCTCGCGAGCTCGGCGGCGAGCACCACGGCCTCAAGGAAGTTGGGCGAGCTCCGGACGATCCGGTCGAGCCGGTCGAGATCGGCCGGCAGATCCAGCGTCCCGTCCTCCAAGTGCTCAAGCACTTCCCGGAAATCGGCGTAATCGTTGTCCAGGACTTCGATCAGGGATGTGTCGGAGCTCGAAGGAAACTCGGGGTAGGCGCGACGGAGGCGTTTTTCGACTTCTTGGGTGACGTCCCAACGTAAATCATCAGTAGCCGGAACGCTGAATTCCTCCATCCATCGCTTCTGATCTCCGGCCTGGAGCCGCTCCAGCCGGACCTTGACGATCTTTTCCTCTCGTTCAATGGAACTGTAGAAAACCTCATCCGCAGCCGCTCGCAGAGCCGCTTCTCTCGGGGATTGGGAGCCCATCGCCATCGCAGAGTCCAGGACCGAGATTCCCTTGAGATTCGAAAGCCTTCTCCAACTGGAGAAGAAAACATTGGACTGCACCAGCTCCATCTCCCTATCCCTGGCGCCCCGGATCTCGGGTCTCAGGACCAGCACCCGCAGAGCCGGCGGGGCCGGCGGTGGGGGAACCGGTCGCTGACCCAGCATGTACCAGGCAACAAGGGCGAGGACCAGTGCCGCCAAGGCTCCGGCGAGGAACAGAATCCAGCCGCGGGCGCGGCGGAGAGAGCTTGCAGCCACCTGGGGAGCCGGAGGGACCTTCGTGGCCGTCCGGCTTCCCGAGGGTGAGGGAAACGCCTGGGTCGGCATGTCGCTCAGGCTGTCGTCGTTGCGCTCCGGCCACTCCTCCTCCTCCTCGGGGAGCTCGCGCGCGATCCTCTCCAGCTTGTGGGCGACGTGGAGGGCGCTCCGTGGCCGGTCATCGCGGTCCTTGGCCAGCAGGCGCTCCACGAGTGCGACGAGGGCCGGAGGCAGGTCCGGCCGGACTTCCGCGAGCGGCCGAGGCTGCTCGTAGAGCACGCGCTGCAGGGTGGAACGCGGGTCCTTGGCCCGGAACGCCGAGCAGCCGGCGAGCATCTCGTAGAGCAGCGCGCCGAGCGCGAAGAGGTCCGAGCGCTCGTCCAGGTCGCCGCCGCTCGCCTGCTCGGGCGACATCGCGTAGCAGGTGCCGATCAGGGCGCCGTGCTGAGTCAGGATCTCGCCATCCCAGCATACGGGCCGGGCGAGACCGAAGTCGAGGATCTTGGCGTGGCCGGACGGCGTGATGACCACGTTCTCGGACTTCAGATCGCGGTGGATCAGGCCGGCTTCGTGCGCGGCGGCCAGCCCCTCGGCGATCTCGCGTGCCAGGTGGACCACCTCCGCTAAGGCGAGCGGCCCGCGGGCGAGTCGCTCCGCGAGGGTCGGCCCCTCCACGTACTCCATGACGATGGCGTCGCCGGACTCCTCGGAGACCAGGTCGTGAACCTGGACGATGGCGGCATGGCTCAGGCGCGCCGCCATCCGCGCCTCGCGGCGGAAGCGCTCGCGCTGATGACCCTGGGCGAAGGCGTCGTTGCGGATGCGCTTGATCGCCACCGCCCGTTCGAGACGCTCGTCCCAGGCGAGGAAGACCTCGCCCATCCCCCCCCGGCCGAGAGGGGATTCCAGACGATAGGCGCCAATTCGCTCCGGCATAACTCCACTGCTCCGAACGGCTCGGGTTCCCGGACCGGACCGTCATGCGACCGTCAGACTGGAAGGTGCTGCTTCTATTCTACACCGGTTCCCATGCAGCCTGGGTTTCCTATCCGATCGGTTGGAGTCTATCCGATCGGCTCGCGAAATCCGCCCCGGCATTCATTGCAAACCACTGATTCCAGGAAGTTTCCATCCGACGCCCGTACGGCACTCTTCCTGCTCTCCCGGAAGGCCAGAGGGCAACGACAAGGGAGAGACGACAATGAGAGACGTTCGAGTCGATGCGAAGAATGGAAGACCCGAGGCATTTCGGAGCGCGAAGCTGGAGCCGGTCCACAACGACTCCCGTGGAACGTCCGATCCGCCTCCTCGGCCGCCCGGTGGAGCGGGCGACCCACCGCCTCCGGCTCCGGCGGGTGGGGGCAAGCGGCTGAGCTGACCTCAGAGGCCCTGCTCGGGTTTCTCGGACTCGAGCAGGGCCTGGAACTCGGGCTCCTGCCGCAGCGGGT
>JBEQUE010000144.1:0-100651 GCA_040349255.1 Acidobacteriota bacterium
TCGCCCTGGGCGCGCGAGAGGTGCTCGATCACCTCCAGGAACGAGATCTTCTCGAAGCTCCCGGGCGGCTCGCTCAGCTCCTCCAGCTCGTCCACCAGCCCGCGTCGGAACGAGAGGTTCGGCCGGTCGAACGTGCGCGAAGCGAATTCAACCGCCGCCGGGTTCGCGTCCACCCCCAGCACCCGCGTCCCGGGCAACTCCGAAGCCATGGCCGCGAGGATGCCGGAGCCGCAGCCGGCGTCGAGCATGCGGTCGCCCGGCGTCAGCCGCAGGAGCGCGAGCGCCTCCTCCAGTTTCGCCCGATGCCAGAAACGCTGCGGCGCCGGCCCATGGTGGAGGGCCCGGTACTGGTACTCGCCGGGAATCGCGATCCGGTCACCGGTCCGGCGCTCGGAGGAGACCGGCGGCTCGACGCTCTTCCGTCTTCTAAGGATCGACACGGCGGCGATCAGGACCAGGGACGCGGCGCTCAGCCCGAGTCCCACCTCGAACGAGCGCGGCCGGTAGAACAGCTCCACCTTGTGCTGGCCCTTCGGGACCTGGATCGCGAGGAAGGCGTGATCGCCGAACCCCACCGGCACCTCGCGTCCGTCGATCCGCGCCCGCCACCCCTTCCACGCGGTCTCCGTGACCACCACCCAGCCGGGCCGACGCCGCATCTGCGTCGTCATCTCGAACCGGAGGCCGCGGCGCCGGATATCCACCCAGCCCGGGCCGTTGCGCGCGTCCCGCTGCGGGCCGTCATACCCTTCCGGCGGCGAGATCCACGCGAGCCCCCGGAAGTCCTTGACGCCGCGCATCTGCTCGACCTCCTCGTGCGGAGGCACCCCGAGCCGGACCCGGCGCGGCACGAAGGCGCGAGGCAGCACGTCCGGGTTCTCCCAGAGCTTCGAGCTGCGGCCGGCCGCCACCTCCCGCCAGCCGGGGATCCTGCGCGGACCCGCGGTCATCGCGTAGCGCACGTTCATCAGCGAGAGGAGCGGCTTGTTGATCCTCCGCACCGACAGGTACCAGCTCGGCAGCGGGTGCGCCCAGAGAGGCAGCAGCTCCGCGAACCGGCGATGGAGGATCGCCTGGTAGCCGCGCACGTCCTCGATCCCGTAGTGGGTCCCCTGGTTCGGGATCATCTGGAAGTCCTGCCCCACGAACCGCCACGGCACCTCGCTGTCCGTGGGCAGGGCGTCGAGCGGCGCCACCCGCGGATAGAACGCGCGGGCCGGGACCGTCGGATAGAACGAGCCCATCTCACCCGTGCGCTGGAGCGCGAGCACCGCCACCAGAACAGCGGCCACAAGGCCGGCGCGATGCGAAAGACGGGGCACCAGGGCCAGCCCCGCGATCAAGGCCACGGCCAGGAGAGGAACGACGCTCCAGACCAGCCAGTGGTCCATCACCCGGTCCGAATATCCAGCCTCCGCACTGTGGGGGAACAGCGGGACCAGGATTGCGGCATATCCGAAAGCCGCCGCGACGCAGGCGACGGCCAGCCCGCGGGACCGGCCGCGGCTCAGCCAGGCCTCCATCCCGAGAGCCGCGAGCCCTGCCGTGGCGAACGCGCCCATGAAGACCAGCCGCTCGTTGAGCGCCATCGAGAACAGCGGCAGCTTCGCGAGGAGCGGATACACGACCGGCATCTTGGCCCCGGCGAGCATCCCGACGAGCCCGAACGCCGCCAGGAGATAGCGCCCCCGCCAGTGGCCGCGGACCAGGCCGTAAAGCGCCGGCCCCCAGAGGACGCTCCCGCCATAGGCCGAAAAAAGGGGCGAGGTCAGCCAGGGCGCGCTCCCCGGCCGCGGCTCATAGATCATGGAAGGCAGCACGATCGCAGCCAGTCGCCGCAAGGCCTCCGGAGCCGGCAACGCCTCCGCGATCGTCGGCGCCCCCTTGCGCAGCAACCACTGGAGCGTCTGCAGGAGAGCCTCGATCAGCGGCAGCAGGTAGATCGCCGAGAGCGCCAGCGCCAGGACGCCGCCTGCCAGGGTCCAGCCCGCGATCCGCGGCAGATCCCTTCGCGGAGCCGAAACGGCCTCGGCGATCCCGAACACCGCGCCCACGGCCACGACGTGGATCACGCTCTCCGGATGCCCGGCGAAGATCGTCAGCGCCAGGCCGATCGCCAGGAGCAGCGCCGAAGGCCAGCCCGGCTGGCGGACCACCCGGCGGGCGCCGAGCACCACGAACGGCGCCAGTGCCACCGCAGCGCCGAGGGGCCACTCCAGCCATGCGGCGAGGAACGACGAGAACGCCCATCCCACCGCCCCGAAGAACGCCGCGGTCTCGCGGCACTCCAGGTCCCGGAGATAGAGGAACATGCCGAGCGCCGAGACCAGGAGCTGGGCCGCGGCCCCGAACGTGAACGCCAGGGCGAACGGCACCAGGAGAGAGAGAGCGTTGACCGGATAGTAGGGCGCCGGCTGGGCCGAGCCGGAGAGCGGATCGCCGCACAGGATGAACGGGTTCCAGAGCGGCCACTCGCCCTGGCTCCAGGCGTAGCGCACCGCCTGCCGCCAGGGCAGGATGGCGCTGTAAACGTCCGTCAGCACCCCCTTGCGATCGTCGCCGATGCCATACTCCGCCGCGTGGGGGGCCAGCGGCTCGGCGCTGTAGGCAAGGTCGACCGGCGCGTAGATCCGGCCGGTCAGGAGCGCCCAGCCGGTGAAGCAGAGCGGCAGCAGGGCGAGCGCCAGTGCGGCGCGCCGGGATATCCGGGCCACCAGCCGGTGGGCGAGCGCCAGGAGCGCCGCGGCGAAGGCGGCGTAAAGGACAGCCGCCGAGAGTTGCTGGAACAGCCCCAAGACGCTCAGCGGCTCCGATGAACCTGGAGGAGCCGCCCGGCAGGCTCCTCCTCCAGGGGGCTCTCCGCCGTCATCCCGGCGACCTGCGCGAAATCGTCGGCGACGATCCTGGCGAGGGCCGGGCAGCGGTAGGCGCCGCGGAAGGCGAAGAGTCGGATGCGCGCCACGTCGATCAGCATCCGGGCCGAGTCGCGCAGCAGGCGCATCGTGGAGGTCTCGTTGTCGCGGAGCTTGACCGAGATGCGCTTGATGTCCGTGCGATAGACCAGCGCGAGATACAGCAGCTCGACGTCAAAGGCGAAGCGGTCGATCCGCGAGATCCCGAAGAGCGCCTGGGCGACGTCGCCGCGGAAGGCCTTGAAGCCGCACTGCGTATCGAAGAAGCCGCCGGTCACGAAGATCCCGACCAGCTTCGAGAACAGTCCCGAGGCGATCCGGCGCCGCCAGCCGACGTCGAGCGCGTAGCTCGACTCCGGCAGCGTGCGGTCGCCGACCGCGAGGTGGAAGCCGCGCTCCTCGATGAAGCGCACCGCGGCGGCGATCGGCTCGAGACCGAACGGCAGATCGACGTCCGTGAAGATCCGCACCCGGCCGCGGCAGGAGAGCATCCCGGCGCGGACCGCGGCGCCCTTGCCCCGGTTGGCCGGCAGGCGCAGGAGCCGGACCGTCCCCTCCTCCGGCCACGACGCATCGAAGTCGCCGCCGCCGTCGTCCACCACTACGACCTCGTACGAGCCGAACCGGTCGCCCAGGAACCGGGCCAGGCGGTCGGCCGAGCGCCGGGCGAGCGCCGCGCTGCGGAAGCAGGGCAGCACCACGGAGACGTCCGGCGGGGCGGGATCGGAGACCTGGCGCACGGGGCGGTACTGTACCATCAAGACGAGCGGCCCTCATCTTTCCGTCCCGGCATACCCCAGGTTCCCGTCTCTCACGCTATCATCCTCCCCTCCGGGATCTTGGGAGGGATCGAGGATGAACGTCCAGGACGCGATTGCACAATTTCTCTTTCACTGCCAGTACGAGAAGAACCTCAGCCCCAAGACCCTCAAGGCCTACTCGATCGACCTGCGCCAGTTCCGGGTCTTCATCGCGACCGAGCTCGGCGTGACCGAAGTCGGCGGCATCGACAAGGTCGTCCTGCGCTCCTACATCAAGAGCCTGTTCGGGGACCTGGCCGAAAAGAGCGTCAAGAGAAAGGTGGCGACGCTCAAATCCCTCTTCCACCACCTGGAGCGGGAGGACGAGATCCTGTTGAATCCGTTCCGGAAGCTCGACGTCCGGATCAAGGAGAAGAAACGCCTCCCGCGGACGATCCCGCTGGCCGACCTGGAGCGCCTGTTCCGGCATCTCTACCGTCTCAAGGCCGACGCGCGGGACCGGGAGTCGCAGAGCTACCGCGCGCTGATCCGGGACATCGCGGTCCTGGAGCTGCTCTTCGCCACGGGCGCGCGGGTGGCCGAGGTCTGCAATCTCGGCACGGCGGACGTGGACCTGAGGCGAGGCCAGGCGCGCATCCTCGGCAAGGGAGGCCGGGAAAGGATCCTGCCGTTCTGGGACGACGAGCTGTCGAGGCTCCTCGGCGAATACGTCGCAATTTCCCGGGAGCCCCCCGGGCAGGAGAGTGGTCATTTCTTCCGCAACCGCAGAGGCCGGCGGCTCTCCGAGCAGTCGGTCCGCATGGTCCTCCGCAAGCACGCGAGGGGGGCCGGCCTGCGCATCCCGATCACACCCCACATGCTGCGCCACTCGCTGGCCACCCTCCTGCTGGAGGAAGGGCTGGACATCCGCTACATCCAGCACCTCCTGGGCCACTCCTCGATCGCGACCACCCAGATCTACACCGAGGTCCGGGCGGGAGGCCAGCGCCGCGCCCTGGCGCAGAAACATCCGCGGCGGAAGCTGCGGATTCCTACGCAATGGTAAAATCCGGCCGAACCCACCGGTCGGAGGCCTGCGATCGAGTACAACGATTTTGTCGTTCAGATTGGCCACCGGCGGGATGACGAGCTCACCGTGCGCGTGCTCGAGTCCCCGGCCGGTCAGGGCGAAGGAACGTTCCGCCTCCCCTGGACGGCGGACGCCTGGACCGAGATCCGCAGCGGAATGAGCCTGGCCAGCCGGGATCTGAAGGCGAAGAACCCGGCCTCCGGCCTGCCCGATCCCCAGGAGATCGGAGGCGAGCTGTTCAATGCTCTCTTCTGCGGCCAGGTCGGTCTCTTGTGGGCGCGCAGCATCGGGGTCCTTCCGGACCGGGGCCTCCGCCTGCAGCTCCGCTTCAAGCTGGACGGCGTGCCGCCGGGCTCCTCTCTCCTCCACAGCCTGCCCTGGGAGCTCCTCCACCAGCCCGATACGCGCGACTTCCTCGCCCTGAGCCGGCTGACGCCGGTGGTGCGCTACCTGGAGGTCCCGCGCCCGGTCAACCTTTTCCGGCGCCCGTCCGTTCTGCGGATCCTGGTCGTGATCTGCGCTCCGGCCGGTCTCCCGCCTCTCGACCTCGCCCGGGAGCGCCAGGAGATCCAGAAGGCCTGGTACGAGCGCACCCACGTCGAGGTGGACTTCCTCGACCGTCCGCGGGTCGCGGCGCTCCGCGAGGCCCTTCTGAGGCGCCCCTACCACATCCTCCATTTCATGGGCCATGGCACCCTCGACCCCAACACGGGAGAGGGATTCCTCTTCTTCGAGAGCGAGGACGGATCCGCCGATCCGGTCTCGGGAGAGGCCCTGCTGACCCTGCTCAAGGACGTCACGAGCCTCCGCCTCGTCTTTCTCAACGCCTGCGAGACCGCGCGGGCTTCGGGGGAACGAGGGCTCGACCCGTTCGCCGGAATGGCGACCGCTCTGGTCCTGGGCGGCCTCCCGGCCGTGGTGGCGATGCAGCTCCCGATCTCGGACGCCTCGGCGATCATCTTCAGCCGGGCCGTGCACCTCCGCCTCGCCGCCGGCGACCCGCTCGACGTCGCCGTCACCGAAGGCCGGCAGGCCCTGTTCGTCGCCGACCGCTCGACCCTGGAATGGGCCATCCCCGTCCTCTTCACCCGCGTCCCCGATGGGCGGATCTTCGATCGGAAGGAGCTCCGGGCCCGGGACGATCCGAATTCGGAGACGAGGAAGCGCGGACTCCTGGCCGGCGTCTCGGTGGGGCTCGCCCTGCTCCTGGCGGCGATCCTCCTGCGCGACCTCCCGGATCTGAGAACCGCCAGGCCGACGCTCGCGAAAGTCCGCGTGGGGGCGTTCCAGGTCGGCCGCCACGAGGTCACTCAGAAGGAGTTCCTCCAGTTCGTGCTCGCCAACCCGCGATGGCGCCGGGACCGCATCGAGCCGGGGCTTCACGACCGCGACTACCTGAAATCCTGGATCTCCTGGAGGACGCCGCCTCCCCGGCTCGACGACCATCCCGTGAGCCACGTTTCCTGGTACGCGGCCGAAGCCTTCTGCGAGTGGATGGGAGGCCGCCTCCCCCGGATGAAGGAATGGCAGATCGCGGCCCACACGGCCGAGCACCGCTTCCCCTGGGGCGCCGGCCTTTCGGCCCGGTCACCGCTCAACTTCTGCGACCGCGCCTGCGCCGGACCCTCCCGCAGCGTCGATCCTGTCCTCGGGGAGGACGGTTTCCCGGAAACGTCGCCGGTCGGCTCCTTCCCGGCCGGACGGACCCGCGAAGGCGTTTTCGACCTGAGCGGCAATGTCTGGGAGTGGAGCGCCGAGGCTTCCGGCTCGAAACGGGCCACCCTGGGAGGCTCCTACCTCTCCAGTTTCGACGAGTGCTCCACCGACAGGCCGGTCTGGGAAGAGGCCGCGCTCTGCGCCCCCGACGGCGGCTTCCGCTGCATCTGGGAGTGATCCTTGAACCGGTCCCGCCTCCAGCAAGCCCTCGCCCTCCTCGGGCTCCTGTTTCTCCTTCTTCTCTGGGGAGCGGACAGGTCCGCGCGCGGGCTCGCGAGGCGCGAGACGGCCCGGCGCCTCGCCGCCGAAGCCCTGGCTCACCAGGAGGAGCCGGAGTTGCAGCGCAGGCTGTTCCACCAGGCCCGCGAGGCCGATCCCTCGTATGACATCGCCCCCTGCGAGCAGGCCGCGCAGCTCGACCGCCAGGGACATGCCGCGGAAGCCTCGGAGAGCTTCCGGTCCTGCCTGGAGCGAGACCCCCGGCAGATCTACGCCCAGCTCGGCTACGCGCGCAACCGGCTGAAGTCCGCAGGGTCCGAATCCTATGTCGAGGCCCGGTCGTACCTGACGCGATTCCTCGACGCCGCGCCCCGGGACCCGGTCGCCTCGCGGGATGCCGCCAGCCGGAAAGCAGCCGCGGACCTCGTCTTCGACCTGGAAGATCTCCTGAGCGGAGAGAGCCCTGGCCGGGAAGGGGAGATCCTGACCCGGGGCGAGATTCTCGGGATCCTGCTGCGGTCGCCGATCCGCAGCGTCTCGCGCTACGACGGCCCGCGCGTCCCGCTCCGCCTCGGTTTCCGGCCCGGCGACACCGCCCTCGGCACGCTGGCCGAGGAACAGTTGCAACAGGTTGTTCTCGCGCTCCGGGACGGCAGCCTCGCCGGTTCGCGGATCGGGATCGAAGGCCACACCGACAGCGTCGAGGGCCGGACGCGCGGGGCCCGTCTCGGGATCTCGATCCGGCGGGCGCAGGCGGTGAAGGATTTCCTCGTGCGGCACGGCGCGGTCCCGGAGCGCCGCGTGGCCGTGAGCGGCTTCGCGGACGACTATCCTCTCGCGCCGAACGACACGGACCAGGGGAGAGCGGCCAACCGGCGCGTCGAGATCGTCAACCTGGCGACGCGCGACCTGGTGCGGTCGGACGTGCGGGACCCGCTCGGCTTCTGACGAGCGGAGCTCAGTCGGGGCGCGCCATCAATCGCACCGCCGGATCGCCGAGCACCACGAAGTTGCGCGCGTCGTTGTTCGCCTGCCACGTGCGGTTCAGGCGGCGTTCCTCGTTGGGGCTGAGAGCGCGCTTGCCGACGAACTGGCTGAGGTCCGCGGACAGGGCGGCGTGCGTCTGATTGACATACTCCATGGCAAAACCGATCGGATGGCCGTCCAGAAGACACTTCACCAGCGAGTCGTACACCTCGGTCTGCCCGCTCTCGGAAAAGCCGAAGGAAATCGTCCAGGCCCGATCGATGTGGCCCACCACTGCCAGCGCCCCGCCGCACGGGTGGCTGAGCAGCCGCGAGGGCAGATCGGCAAGGAACGGAGCCGGGGCGATCCTCGTCGGCTCCGCCAGATTGTATTCGTCGAAATCCGAGAGATCCGGCGAGCCCGCGCTGTGGCAGGCGAGGAAAAAGGCGATCAGGCCGAGAAGGGATTGATCGCCGACGTCGGCGCCGGAGAAATAGAAGTCGCGGGGGATCTCCTTCTTTCCCCATACTATGGGCCCCGGCCAGTCCTGGCAGAGCAAGGCTCCTTGATCGGCCGGGAAGCGCTTGTCGTCGATCGGGAAACGCATCCCGTGACTGGCGGTGAAGAGCAGCGAAGGCGTCTCTCCGCCTCCGAGCAGGCGCGCGAGCTGAGCCTTGGTGGCGTCCTCCCTGAGAAACTCCCGCAAGTCCCAGCCCGGCTTCTTCTTGAGCTCTTCCTTCACGACCTTCGCGAGCGGCTCGATCAGATCGTAAAGGGTTCTGTAGGTTGCGGGATCGTCCGGGTTGCAGACTCCGAACAGCGCCACCTCTCGGCGGGGCCGGCGGGGCAGCACCCCGTTCCCGGTCTCGGCATCCACCACGCTCCGGGCGTAGCTCGCATAGTCGTCGGCGTTCTTGAGATGAAGCCTGCCGACCGCATGCGGCACGTCGAGGTCGTACTGAAACCGGAATGGAATGGTTTTGGGATCCCCCACGATCAGCAGGTAGTACGGAATCTTCGTGGGATTGGCCGGGCCGCCGGCGGCAGCTCCATGAGCGGCCAGGAACTGCTGCTTCGTCTGGGGCTTGCTCCACTCGAAAGGCTTGAAGCGGTCCCCCGCCTGTTGTCGGCGGAGCTTCAGCAGCGGCTCCAGCGCCGACCGCACGTCTTCCCCGACATCGGAAGCGAAGAGGACTCCCCACCCTGACGAGGCCAGATCCTTGGGATCGAAACCATAGGCCAGTTGGCGCTCTTTGTCGTTGAGATCGTAGCGCTGCGCCCACCACTTCAGCGCCCGCAGCGCGGCCCGGTCGGCGGGGACGCCCGTGGCCGGCTTCAATCCCGGCGGAGACGGCAGGTAGAGCCCGGTGGAGCCGTCGATCCCGTTGTAGACCTCCCCCTCGTCCATCGCTCCTCCTCTCCGTCAATCCAGCTCAGGGCACCGGAACGGTCCGCTGTAGTCCGGGGGCGGGAGATCGTTGTCCGACTTGGCCGGCTGCTTCGATCCCGACGGCGCGGTCTCGATGCTGTCCGAAAAGAGCCCCGCCTCCTGGTTCCATTCGCCCTGGAAGACGAACGCGGCCCAGTAATACGGATCGGACAGCCTCTCGTTTTTCAGCATGGAGATCTGGGCGCACCGCAGGGCTGTCGGAGGCGCCAGCCCATGCACGAGCAGGGCCTTGTAGAAACGCCGCATCAGTTCCGCGGTGCCGCGGTCGCTGACGCTCCAGAGGCTGACCACCAGCCTCGGCACTCCCGCCGATACGAAGCTGCGCGTGAGACCGACCAGACCCTCTCCCCGGATGTCGCTCCCCAGGCCCGTCTGGCAGGCGCTCAGGACGGCCAGGTCGGCGCCGAGATCGAGATCGGAGATCTCATAGGAGCGCAGGAATCCGTCCTGGGGACGCCCTTCCGCATCCACCAGCGACAGCACCAGCCCGGACAGCTCCGGGTGCCTTTCATTCAGGATTCCGTGGGTCGCAAAATGGACGATCTGATAGTTCTTCAGCGCGCCGCCGAGCACCGCCTCCCGGCTGGCGTCGAACCCCAGCGCCTCGAAGCGCTGTGTCTCGCCCACGAGACCGCGGATCGCGCCGGCTTCCCGTTTCGTGAAGGGGAGCGGATCGAAAACGTTCAACCCCACGTCGCGCGCCGCTCGCGCCAGATCTCCCGGTCCGGAAGTCCCCCCGGCCTCTTCCTTTCGCGGGTGGGTCAGCCGCGGGTCGCCCGAGCTGAAAACCGGATCCGCCACGACCGCGATCAGTTTTTCGGCCCGGTCCCGATCCCACAGGTCTCTCCGCAGCCTTGCCAGCACGGACGCGGAGATGAGATTGACGATCTCATGATTGCGGACGAGCGGCTCTCCCGACCCGGGAGTCGGAAGAGCCGCAAAAGGCACGTATTGCAGCGCGCCGTCGGCGACCACGACCAGCCTCTCGGTGAGCAGCTCCCGCGGCACGGGCGCGAGCAATATCTCGCTCAGGCGGTCCGCCCAGCGGGCTCCCGGATCCGGCGCGGGGTCGTTCTCCCGGCTCCAGGCCTTCTGCACCTGGCGGGCCGCGTCCTCGATCCAGGACCTCGCCGGCAGGACATAGCTCTTCATGTCTCCGCGGTGCGGGATGTACCAGAGGTAGCTGCGCTCCTCTCCGAGGGAGTAGACGAGCAGGGACGAGACGCGATCGAGGACCCGGCTCTGGATCTCTTCCCGGGAGAGCGGTTCCGGCCGGCTCAGGGCGGCATACTCCGGGCTGCGCTCCGCGATCCGGCTCCGCAGGAGCTCCACCTCGCTCATGAGGCTCGTCAGCTCCTTCTCCAGCGCTCCGCGATGGTCGGCGCTGCGCTCCTGGGAGCCCAGGAGCTTCAGGCTCAATTCGTTGAGCCTCGCCCGCGCCTCCTGCTCCCGGGCGATCAGGGCGGAGTCGGCTCCCTGGCGGGCCCTGGTCTTTGACTGCACCAGCAGGTCCAGCAGGCCGCGCGCCCTGCGCCGCTCGTTGATCGCGAACGCCCGGGAATCGTAACCCGCCTCGGGCCGCAGCTCGTGGAGGTGCATCAGGACGTCGATGTGCAGGTCGTAATAATGTTGCTTTGTCCCGAAATAGGAGATCCTCTGGCCTTCGATTCCGGGCTCGTCCCGCAGGACTTCCACATGCTCGAGGACCCACTGCAGCTTCGTGTCCGCGGCCTCGAACTCCTTGAGCTCGTGCAGCGCACGCGCGCTGCCGAAGCTGGCCGAAACCTCCCCGGGGAGATTCCCGATCGAGCGGAACACGGAAGCCGCGCGGTCGTGCAGCTCGAACGCCTTCCGAAATTCCTTGACCGCGTAGTGATACCTGCCCAGGTTCGAGAGCGCCAGCGCCTCGTTGTAGCGGTCCTTCGCGCCTTCGAAAAATGGCAGCGCCTGCTGGTAGGCCTGCCCCGCCTCGCCAGTCTTCTTCTGCAGCAGATAGACCGTTCCGAGGTCGTTCAGGGTGACCGCCTCCCTGCGGGCATCGCTCAGACCGCGGTAGATCGCGAGAGCCTTCTGGAGGTACTGCTCCGATTTTTCCAACTGGCCCAGGCGCTGATGGATGTTGCCCATCCGCCGCAGCGCCCCGGCCTCTTCCCGGGAGAGGCCAAGAGACCGGTCCACGCTCTGCGCCTTCTCCAGGGAATCGAGGGCCTCGTCCAGGCTGCCCAGATCCGTCAGCACGTCGCCGATGCCGAAGAGCGCCAGCCCTTCATCCGCGCCCTGGCCGATCCGCCGCGAGATCTCCAGGGCCTCGCGGTAGGCGTCCAGCGCTTCCTGGAACTTACCGCGGGCCGCGTAGGCGTTGCCGGTGTTGTTGAGCGCACCCGCCTCCAGGCCCGGATCCCCGATCTCGCGGGAGAGGGCCAGCGCCTGCCGGGACATCTCCAGCGCGGAGTCGAATTCGCCGTGCTCGAAATGGATCACGGAGCTCATGTTGAGAACCACGCCCTCGCGGCCCCGGTTTCCGAGCTGCCGGAACAGGGGCAGGGCTTCGTCGAGCACCGGCGACGCGGCGTCGAGCTCGTCGATCTCCTGGGACAGCCAGCCGATCCGGAAGAGCGTCTCCGCCGTGCGCTCCTGGTCGGCCAGCTCCTTCCAGACCGGCAGCGCCTCGCGATAGCGCTCCAGCGCCCGGGGATAGGAAGCCAGACCTTCCCGGCGCAGCTCCTCGCCCGCCGCGAAGCGCCGGTCCGCGAAGAAAACCTTGCGGTCTCTCTCCGTGGCGGGCCGCAGCGCCTCGAGACGCATTTCATACCGGCCCGGGGCGGCGTTCGGATCCTCGCACACCACTTCCAGGCGGTAGAGACCTCCCTGTTCGGCGATCTCGTGCACCGGCTCCGGACCGTAGGCCCCGTTGGGGCTGTCCACCCGGATGACCAGCTTCCCGTCGGGCCCGATCAGCCGGGCGGCCACGTCGATCCCTCTCTGATCCGCGACCGCGTGTGCGTATTCACCGGCCTTGAGCTCGAATTCGTAGACATGCCCCTCTCCACCCTTGAGCTCCCGTTCGAGGGGACGGCCCACTTCGAGCCTCTGCGGCTCTCCCACGAGCTTGACTGTCTCCGGCACGATCTGCGCCTCCTTCCGGGGGGGATCGGACACCGCTGTCGTGTCGTTTCGCCGGCAGGTTCCGACGATCGCAAGCACGAGCCCGAGCAGGCCCGCGAGGGCCAGCCCAACCCAACGCAGGTTCCGATAGGACGGCATGGAACGCTCCTAGTCTAGCCCACAGGCATGAGGTCTTCCGACCCAGGACCTGCCGCCATCCTGTGCTTTCTCTAGAGACACCGAGTGCCCGGGTCTGGTTTAGCCGATTGCGATCTTCAGGCGTCCTAGTCTTCCAGGATCATACTCCGCGTGAGGCCCGGCATGAGTCAAGATATGATTCGGGCTGGCCTTCCCCGGGGAAGCTCCTCACTCCGGAAAAACTGTCAAGATGATGAAACGGACCATCGCCCCACCGGATCTGGAAATACTGGTTCGACTCTCCCGGGAGCTCGGCCGGACGCGGCTGACCTATACGCTGAACTCTCCCGGCGGCGCGGCTCCCTTCACTCACCGGGAAATCGCAGGTCCGATCTTTCAGGGAAGCCCCGAGGACCTGCATCGCCGCATGGTGCAACAGATCGAGGAGTTAGGCCGCGGGCTCGACATGGATGGAGCGCTCGTCCTGCGCTCGGAGGTGCGGCACAAGCTCGAAGGCCTGGGCCGGTCTCTGTGGCAACAGCTCTT
Organism: Acidobacteriota bacterium; assembly: GCA_040349255.1. GTDB lineage: Bacteria > Acidobacteriota > Thermoanaerobaculia > Multivoradales > UBA5704 > DATMER01. The sequence continues at coordinate 12,883 of JBEQUE010000144.1, forward strand.
CAATGACGAAATGCAACAGGCCTACCGCCGCTTCCGCGAGTCTGTCCAGACTCTCCTGATCGTCTCCGACGAGCCCTGGATACCCTGGGAGATGGTCAAACCCTACGATGACCGGGGGGATCTTCTCGACGACGGCTTTTTTGCCGAGCGTTTCGAGCTGACCCGCTGGCTGTCCGGTGATCGCTCGGCGGCAGCGGAAATCGTTGTCCCGGCCGTCGCCTGTGTTTTGCAGGGACAAGGCCTGTCGCAGGCAGACGCGGAGCGCAAGTTGGTCGTCGATCGTTTCGGGGCAGGGCTCCGGGATGCGAGTCCCCCATCTCCCAGCGTCGAGGACCTTATAGACCTTCTGGCACGCGGAGGAATCGGGCTCTTTCATTTCATCGGGCACGGCTCGTTTGATGCGCGCCTGCCCAACGAGGCCGGCTTTCTCCTGGAGGACGGCTCCGTGTTTCGCGCTTCGGATCTCCACGGCCCGGCCCAGACGCAGATCGGCAAGGACCGGCCCATGGTCTTCCTGAACGCCTGCAGCTCTGGCCGCCAGGCTTGGTCGTGGACCGGCCTGGGCGGGTGGGCCGATCGCTGGGTCCGCTGCGGGTGCGGAGCCTTCATCGGCCCGCAATGGAAGGTCAAAGACTCTGCCGCCGCCGCCTTCGCTCGTGGCCTCTACGAATCCCTGTCCCGGGGAGAGACTCTCGGAAAAGCCGCCCAGACGGCGCGACAGGAAGCCCGGAAGACCCTGCCTGATCATCCGAGCTGGTTGGCCTACGCGGTCTATGGGCATCCCAATGCCCGCATTCTCCTTGGAGAGGCGACGGAAGCGGAGTCTCCGCAGCCCGATCAAGAGGTCGACAGGCGGCCAGAGCCTGCGCAGCCGCCTGCTCCTGCCTCTTCGAGCAATCTCCGGATCAAGAGGCGCTTCACCGATCACGACAAGGACAGGTTTATCGACGAGACCTTCGACTACATCGCCGATTTCTTCAGGAGCTCCCTGGCGCAGCTTCAACAGCAGCATTCCGCTCTCGAGACGAAGTTTCGACGGGTCGACCAGAACCAGTTCCTTGCCGCGGTCTATGTGGATGGCAAGAAGGAGAGCGCCTGCCGAGTCTGGCTGGACAGGGGCCACCTGGGCGACATCGCCTATGCGGCCAGCGATTCCGGCAACAACAACACCTACAACGAGGCGCTGAGCGCCGCAGACGACGGCGACTCCTTGTTCTTCCAGCCGCTTGGCTTGCGTTTCTTCGGTTCCTCCGATCGGAAGCAGCTTTCGCCTCAGGAAGCTGCGGAGTATCTATGGTCGATGCTCATCGAGCGGCTGCAGCGATGATTTCGTGGACCTCAGCCGGCCGGATGTCCGCGGGGACCGCTCGTCCTTGGAGTGATATCCTCAGCTCTCGCTCTCGAAAGGCGGGGAGATGGCGACGGACCTCTGGGTTTTCAACGGCATCGACGGCGACAAGGGCGACTACCTGCTGCCTCCGATGACGCCGCGGGATCTCTCCAGGATCGCGCTCGGAGAACGCCTCGACCCCGCTCTGCAGCGCGAGCTCGAAAACCGCCGCCGCCAGGACGAGCCGAGTTACGGGGTGAAAGCAGGGCTGGACCCCCGCGACCTCGCCCAGGCGGGCTGGGGGGTGGTCTTCGCCGACGACGCCGACCCCGCGGTGCGCGAGGCCCTGTCCGAGCTCCTCGACCTGCGCCGGAGCCAGGCCGGGCGCCTCTACCAGGAGTACAGCGGCGCGCGCGGGGTGCGGCCGGGCGAATCGAAAAACGGGTTCCTGGTCCGATATGGCGCGGGACCGGGGCCGGTCGATCCCGAAAAGATCCCCTACTACCTGCTGCTCGTCGGCGATCCCGAGGCGATCCCCTACCGCTTCCAGTACGAGCTCGACGTGCAGCACGCGGTGGGCCGCATCGCCTTCGACGACCTGGACGACTACGCGCGCTACGCCCGCAGCGTGGTCCAGTCCGAGACCGGACAGGTGCGGCTGCCGCGGCGGGCCGTGTTCTTCGGCGTCAAGAACGACGACGACGGTGCCACCCAACTGAGCGCCTCCGAGCTGGTGCAGCCGCTGGCCGAGCGGCTCGCCGGGTCGCCCCAATGGTCGGTGGAGACGATCCTCGGCGAGGAAGCGACCAAGCAGCGGCTCGCCGGCCTGCTCTCCGACGGCCAGGCTCCTCCGCTCCTCTTCACGGCCAGCCACGGTCTGGGCTTCGCCAACGGCTCCGCGCGCCAGCTCCGGCACCAGGGAGCGCTGGTCTGCCAGGACTGGCCCGGACCCCTGAGCTGGAGGCAGACCCTCCCCGAGAGCTTCTACCTGTCCGGAGACGACATCCCGTCCGACGCCCGGCTGCAGGGACTCATCACGTTCGCGTTCGCCTGCTACGGAGCGGGGACGCCGCGCTGGGACGAGTTCTCCGACGGTCCGCGGCGCGAGATCGCGCCGCGCGCCTTCACTGCCGCGCTGCCGCAGAGGCTCCTCGGCCGCAACGGCGCGCTCGCCTGGATCGGCCACGTCGAGCGCGCCTGGGGGTGCTCGTTCGTCTGGGAGGACGCAGGCCGCCAGATCGCCGCCTTCGAATCCACCCTGGACCAGCTCTGCGCAGGGTATCCGGTCGGCGCGGCCCTCGAATTCTTCAACCAGCGCTACGCCGAGCTGGCCGCCATGCTGAGCTCGGAGCTGGAGGACGTGCGCGCGTTCCCCGGCAAGAACCCGCTCCTGCTCACCGAGCTCTGGACGGCCCACAACGACGCCCGGGGATACGCCCTGCTCGGCGATCCGGCGGTGCGCCTGCCCGAAGCTTCCACGACCGGAAAGCCGGAGCGCCCCTAGACCATGCCGACGATGGAAATCGAGATCGCGCTGCGCGCCGAGGCGCCCGGGAGCTACGGTGTCCAGCTCCGCGTCGTGCGGTCCGACAGCGAAATGATCATCCAGCCGGCGGAGGGCCGCACCGGCTTCGACCTCGAAGCCCTGGGCGACTCCAGGCTCAGCCCCCTCGAATACGGCCGGCTGCTGAGCGGCAGACTGTTCGCGCCCGCCGAGATCGGCCAGCGCTTCGCCGAGACGCGGGCGGCGGCCGAGACCGACCGGCTCCGGATCCGACTGCGCCTCCAGATCCATTCCAACGCCCCGGAGCTGCACGCCTTGCGCTGGGAAAACCTGACCGATCCGCGCAATGGAGAATGGCTGCTCACCAGCGAGACCCTGATCTTCTCGCGGCTGGTCGCCGGTGCCGACTGGCAGAGGGTCGCCCTGCGTCCGCGCAGCCAGATGCAGGCCCTGGTCGCGGCCGCGAACCCGTCCGACCTCCAGTCGGTCTGGAACCTGCCGCCGATCGATCCCGCCAAGGAGCTGGAGCGCGCCCGGGCCGGTCTCGAAGACAAGGCGCAGCCGCTCGAAGGCGTGCCTGTGACGCTGCCGAACCTGGCGGAGGCCCTGCGCCGGAAGGACTACGACATCCTCTACCTCGCCTGCCACGGCGCGCTGCGCGACGGCGAGCCCTGGCTTCTCCTGGAGGACGAGAACGGGAAGGCAGCCCGGATCGGCGGAGCGCACCTCGTGGAGCATCTCCGCAGCCTGGAGGTCCGGCCGCGGCTCGTGGTGCTCGCCTCGTGCGAGAGCGCCGGGACGGGCCAGGGCGCGGCCGGCGCGCAGGCTCTCGCAGCCCTGGGGCCGCGCCTGGCCGAGGCGGGAATCCCCGCGGTGCTCGCCATGCAGGGGAGCGTTTCCGTGGAGACCCTCGCCCGGCTCCTGCCCGACTTCTTCCAGGCCCTGTGGGAGGACGGCCGGGTCGATTACGCCCTGGCGGTGGCGCGCAGCCGGATCCGGGATCGTCCCGACCGCTGGATGCCGGCCCTCTTCCTGCGGCTCAAGAACGGCCGCATCTGGTACGTGCCGGGCTTCGCCGGCGAAGAGACCCTGCGGCGCTGGGACTCCCTCCTGAACAACGTCCACTACCACCGCTGCACGCCCATCCTGGGCTCGGGCCTGCTCGAGCCGCTGGTTGGCACCTCGCAGGACCTCGCCGCGCTCCTCGCCGGAGAGGGATTTCCCCTGGAGCCGCACGAAAGGGAGGACCTGCCCCAGGTCGCCCAGTACCTCGCCACCATGCAGCAGGACCAGTTCGTGCGCGACCAGTGGCTCGAGATCCTGCAGCGCGAGCTGAGCCGCCGTTTCGACGTCGAGCCGGCCGCGTCGGCCGATACCGAGCCCCTGCCGGAAGACCACGTCGAGCGCCTGAGCGCCTCCTTCTCGCGCGCCGGGGCCTTGCTGCGAGGGCGCGATCCGGTCGAGCCGCACAAGGTGCTGGCGAGCCTGCCCTTCCCGCTCTACATCACGACCAACCCCGACAGCCTGCTGGTCGACGCGCTGTCGGAAGCGGAGAAGGAGCCCCAGGTCGAGCTCTGCCGCTGGCGCCAGGACCCGGACCTGACCTGGCCGCCGTCGCTCTACGACGACCGCGGCGGCGGGGACGAGGACTACGTGCCCAGCGAGAAGCGGCCCCTGGTCTACTACCTCTTCGGCCGCCTCCAGGAGCCGAAGTCGATCGTGCTCACCGAGGACAACTACTTCGACTACCTGATCGGCGTGAGCCGTCCGGCGCAGGATTCGCCGCACCCGGAGCCGGTCCTGCGGGCCCAGGGCGGCACCTCCCTGCTCTTCCTGGGCTTCCGGCTGGAGGAGTGGGATTTCCGCATCTTCTTCCGCAGCCTGGCCGGCCGCGAGGGGTCCGGCTGGAAAGTGCAGAGAAAAAACCTTACGCACGTCGCGGTGCAGATCGATCCGGAAGAGAGCCGCATGCTCGACGCGGAGCGCGCCCGGGACTACCTGCGGCAATACTTCGGCGAAGCGAAGATCGACATCTACTGGGGCAGCGTCGCGGACTTCCTGCGCGAGCTGATCGGGCGCTGGGAGGAATGGAGGAAGAAACATTGAGCGAGCCCTCCAGCCAGTCGTCCGGCGAGCAGTCGGGCGGCAATCCCTACGTCGGCCCGCGCGCCTTCCGGACCGGGGAGCTCCTCTTCGGCCGCGACCGCGAGGTGCGCGAGCTGCTCTCCATGTTGATCGCCGACCGCATCGTGCTCCTCTACTCCCCCTCGGGAGCGGGGAAGACCTCGCTGATCCAGGCCCGGCTCGTCAAGGCGCTCGAAGAGGAAGACCTCCGCGTCCTGCCGCTCCTGCGCGTCTCCTCCGCGCCGCGCCCCGAGGACGCGGAGCTTTGCCAGGGAGCCAACCGCTACCTGCTCGGCACCCTCCTCTCCCTCGATCCCGACCGGCGGATCCCCGTCGCCGAGCTGGTGCGCCTCGGTCTCGACGGCCTTCTCGAGCGGTTCGCCGAGGAGAGCCAGGACGACCGGCCGCAGGTGCTGGTCTTCGACCAGTTCGAGGAGATCCTGACCCTCGATCCGGCGGACCAGGAGAGCAAGCGGAAGTTCTTCGAGGAGGCCGGCGCCGCGTTGCGCAACCCGCAGCGCTGGGCGCTGTTCTCCATGCGGGAGGACTACATCGGCGCGCTGGAGCCCTACGTGGGCCACCTGCCCTCCCGGCTGCGCACCATGTTCCGCCTCGACCTGCTGAGCCCGGCGGCGGCGAGCCTCGCGATCCGCGAGCCGGCCCGCTCCCGAAAGGTGGACTTCAAGAAAGCCGCGGCCGACCTCCTGATCGACGACCTCCGGACCATGCTGGTCCAGGGACCGGACGGGACGGCCGAAAAGAAGAGCGGTCCCTTCATCGAACCGGTCCAGCTCCAGGTGGTGTGCCACCGTCTCTGGAGCCGGCTGCCGGAGGGCGCGACGGCGATCGAGGCCGACCAGATCGATCCCAAGGGCGGCGACGTGGACGCGGCGCTGGCCGAGTACTACGCGGAGTGGGCCGGGAGGATCGCGCAAGGGGACGAGACCCGGGAGCGGCTCGTCCGGGACTGGTTCGAGAACGCGCTGATCACGGAGCACGGGACGCGCGGGCAGGTCCTTCTGACCCCCGGAGAAAGCCAGGGCCTGGACAACGAGACCATCCAGTCGCTGGTCAAGGAGGCCCATCTGGTGCGGGCCGAGGCGCGGCGGGGCGCCACCTGGTTCGAGCTCGCCCACGACCGCCTGATCGGGCCGGTGAAGGCCGGCAATGCCGAGTGGCGGGAGACGCACCTCGACGAATTCCAGCGGCGCGCCCTGGCCTGGGGCGAGCGCGGCCTGTATCCCGAGGCGCTCCTGCTGCGCGGCAAGTCCCTGGAGGAGGCGGAGGCTGGGACCGGAACCCGCACGCTCACGGACCTCGAGAAGGATTTCCTGGAGGCCAGCCGCAAGGCCCGCGAGGAAGCCGAGAAGGAGCAGGAGCTCCGGCGCGCGGGAGAGGAGCTGGTCTGGCAGCGGCGCCAGGCCCGGCGCCTTGCAGCGTTCATGGTCGTCGCGCTGGCGCTCGCGGCCTTCGCGACCTACAGCTACATCCAAGCCCGGGCCGAGACGAAGAGAGCGAACCAGGAGACGGAGCGTGCCAACCAGGAAGCGAAGCGGGCGGGCAAGGCCGAACAGCTCGCCCGGCAGAAGATCGAGCAGCTCCAGGCGACGAACGACAAGCTGACCCTGGCCAGCGCGAAGCTGCTCGAACAGAGCGAGCAGCTCGGCACGAGCGCCCCCGTGGAGCAGGTCGCCGCGGCGAAGGAGTTGCTCGCGCAGACCGGGGGTGAGGACGTGGGCATACCTGCCTTGTCCACGCCGGTCCGCGTGCAGTTCTTCGCGCGGAGCTCGGGGAGAAACGACCGCGCCATGGCGGCGCTCCGGAAGCAGGGATTCGAGGTCGAGCCCGAGAAGGGCAGATCGACGGTGGTCAACGCGGTCTGGTACGGCCCGGGCGTGGAGGCCGAGAGCGTCCAGCAGGTGATCCTGACCCTCATCGGCTCCGGCGTGGAGATCCAGCGGGTCGCGCCCACCAGCAAGCCCGGCCTGATCCAGGTCGGGACCGACGAGAGGTGGCTCTATCGCGACGCCCTGACGGTAGATCAGGTCGCGGCGCTGCAGCCCTGCTCGTCGGAGGAGGATCTGGCCTGTTCCGGCGCCCTCTCGGTGCCACCCGGTGGCAATTCCCGTCCCAGGTGCCGGAACATCGTGGCCTACGCGCAGCCGGCGAGCGCGAATCCAGGCAGGGTCTACTGGCTCCGCATCACCGCCGGCGGCCGGCCCTTCGAATGCAAGGACCTGATGTCCGGGCAGGGCTGCACCTTCTCCTTCCGCGGCAGGAAATGGACCGCGACGCTCGGCGCCGTGGACTCCGCCGGCGCCGCGGCGGACGTGCGATTCGCTCCGGTGTGCGAGTAGGGCGGCGGTCTCGCCTCATGATCAGCGAGAAGCGTCTCAACGCACTGCGACATCTGCCCGGCTATCTGCACGAGATCGAAGACGGGGATCGACTGCGCGCCCTCCTGAGCTCCTTTTCCTTCCTGGAAAGGAAGGTCAGAAACCTGAATGCCTCCGAGCTGGTTTCTGACTATGAGTATCTTCCCGAGGACTCCCCACTGCGGCTCGTCCAGGCGGCGGTACGACTGTCAGCCTATATCTTGGACCGTGATCCTGGCCAGCTTGCAGGCCATCTTCTTGGACGACTCCTAGATCACGACGCGACCGAAATCACGGACCTGTTGGACACAATACGGGAGCAGCACCCCTTAGGATTGTTTCCGACTGTAGCCTCAATGACGCGGCCCGGGGGGGCACTGCTTCAAACCTTTTCGGCACTGCCCTCTATTGGCACCATCTACGCCATCGTTCCAACCCTTGATGGGGAGCGTGTCGTGTCCGCATCCTCGGACCGGACGATCCGGATCTGGAGCCTCGCGTCGGGCCAAGCGCTCCGGATTCTGAGGGGACATGAAAGAGAGGTCACTGCGCTCAAGCTCATATCCGACGGTCGCCTTGCCGTTTCAGGCTCACGAGATCGGACGGTACGAATCTGGGACCTGGAAACGGGTATCCAGAAGATAAAAATGCCGACAGCTCGGGGAGTGGAGGCTATAGCAGTGACGCCGAATGGCCAACAGGCCATAGCCGGCCTGGATGATGGCTCGATCGAGGTTCTGTCCATCTCGACGGAAGATGTACAGCATCTGTTCGGACATGAGAAACAAATCCTTTGCCTTGCGATCACGCCGGACGAACAACGCCTGATTTCTGGATCGGAAGACGGAACTCTGCGCGTCTGGAATCTGTCGAGCGGTGCCCTGGAGCGAGTCGAAAGCTTTGGAATGAAGGTCTGGTCCGTAATCGCAACGCCTGAGAGCAGCAGACTCATCTTCTCTCTCCAGGATGGTACCATCGCCATCCACAACCTGATCGACGGACGCTCGATCGACAGATTCAAGGGGCACCGCTTTCCAGCAACTTTCCTGACCCTTGCACGAGACGGCAGGACTCTGATCTCTGCGTCCAGCGGAAAGATCGTGATTTGCGATCTTGAAAACGTACACACGCAAACGACCATGGCTACGCCAGGTAATCTCTCGGCCATGGCTCTCACCTTGGATGAAAATCGCGCGTTGATCAGTAGCTATAGCGGTCGGATAACCTTGTGGGATCTCTCTGCGCTTCGACCGACGGAAGAACAGGCCGAGGAGCACAGCATTGGCTCGCTTGCCTTGATTCCAGGCAGTGCTCTTCTTCTCTCCGCGTCGGGCCGCACAGTCAAGATCTGGGATGCCGAGAAAGGACAAGAGATCCGGACGCTAACCGGGCATACGGATAGAGTCGCGAGCCTCGCGGTGTTACCAAACGGCGCTTACGCGGTCTCAGGCTCGCTTGACAAGACCATCAAGGTTTGGGATCTGAGAACCGGGGAGAACCTCCGAACGCTCCAAGGGCATGAAAGCGCGATCATCGCCCTCGCCGTCACAGAGGACGGGAAACGCGTCATCTCCGGCGGCCTTCATGCCGAAGTGAAGGTTTGGTCGCTGGAGGATGGGCGTGAGCTCTACTCCCGACGCAGACCTCGCGGCTACTTGACGACGCTTGCAGCGACCTCGGACGGGCGCCTCGCCGTTGTCGGCTTGAGGATGAGGGGAATGCATGGCCGACGATTCTCGACCTTACGACAGGTCGTGTCGTCGGAGAGTTGCGCGGGCATGAGGATCCAGTGGAGACAGCGCTTTTCCTCCCGGGTGACAACCGCATTCTGACGGGCTCCTTTGATGCCACCATCCGCCTGTGGGATTTTGCGACCCGCCGGGAGTTGCTTCGACTGGAGGGGCACGCTGACAGAATCCTGAGCCTGGCGGTGACTCCGGACGGTCGCCACATCGCATCGAGCTCGGACGACAATACAGTGCGTGTTTGGCGTCTCGATACAGGGGAGTGCCTGGCTGTTTTCTTCGCAGAGGGAATAAGCGCTGCTTGCGCCATCTCGTTGGACGCCCAGTGCGTCTATGCTGGCGAACTGTCGGGGAAACTGCACTTCCTGAAACGGAAACCCTCCGTCATTCCTCTGAAAGCAAGTCCCCCCACAACACATCCGCAACCCGGCGGTTCGCTTCCATCAGATCGACGCCCTTCTCCTTGACCTGATCCTTGCCCTTGATGAAGTCGTGGAAGGAGTCGTGATAGAGGCGATAGCGCAACTCCGGACCGTCGTCTCCGTCCTCCACGGAAATGGGTTGGAGGAACTGGCTCCATTCGTCGAGAGCCATCTGGACCCGGGCGCGGTCCTGAATTCCGGAGAAGTCGGAGATCAGGCCGGTGGAGATCGGCTCCCTCGCCACGGTGAGGCCAACGAGGACGGGCAGCTTGTATTCGAACCAGCCCTGGGTATCCAGCTCCTTCATGCGCTCCCACTGATCCTCGTAATAACTCTGGAGCCCTGTCGGCAGCGTTGTGAGGTCGCGCGTCTTGTAGGCTCCCTTCTCGATCTCCGGGAGGACATAGTGGAGATACATGAAGTTTCCTTCGCTGCGCTTCACGAGCTCGTCGACAAAGGTCGCCTCGTCCAGACCCTGAGCGGTGATGTAGGCTCCGATGCCCGGCCGCAGGGCGTAATTCTGAGTGAAAAGCCGGACATCCGCGAAATTGTTCTCCCTTTCCCTCTGTAGATCGATGGTGTGGCCTTCGCAGGTGAACTGGAGCTTGAACTGGCCGCGCCGCGAGGTGACCACGGCAAACACGCCCGGCGGCAGGTCGGAAGGCAAGTACAGAGTGTTCGCGCCCTTCGACACCGCGCCCGAATCGGCTTCGTCCAGCGCATCGACCAGGAAAAGGAGCTTCGTCCCCGAGGCGAGAAGCTTGGTCGAAATCCCGCCCAGAAGCTCCTTGAGAAACCGGGGATCACGGGAGGCCTCCGGCGGCAGGGCGGAGTAGCCGAGATCGAAGTCCCGGATGAGCTGCGCGCAGAGGTTGGGAAGGAACTGGGAGGGCTTCGTGATTCCTTCGGCGCGCACGTTGAAGTGGAGCGGGTACCGCCGGAGCTGCGCAAGCCTGGCGACGATCGCGGTCTTGCCGATCCCCGGATCGCCGAGGACCTGAATGTAACCACTGTTGCTCTTCTGAACGAAGTCGTCGAGAGCGTCGAAAAGCCATTGCCTTCCGACGTAGCCTTCGGTCTTGCGGCGGATGAGAGGCGTGAAATCGAGGATGTGCTTCTGGATCTCGGGCGGAGCCCGCTTTTCTGCGGGTTCGCGGACGCCCGGGGCGTCTCCCAGCGCGATCCGTCCGTTAGCGTGCGCATAGATCACATAGGTGAGCCAGGCGGGATCGTCCGCGTCCGCTTCGCGGAGAGCGAGACGCGCGATGCGCGCGGCACGGCCGAACGTCTCTCCCTGCGCGAGCGCGCCGTAAAAGCTTCTGGCGAATTCGAAGGCCCGGGAATCCCGGACCGGCCAGGCCGGCCCCAGGAAGGCGCCGCAGCCACAGACCCGCACCCAGCGATCGGCCCACCCGCCCAGGCCGGTCAGGGACCATGCCTGCTGTCCGATCCAGCAGGCATTGAGGAAGACCAGGGGGCGATTCCTGCCGATCTCCGTCGCGAGCGCTCCTGTCAGGTCTCCTGCCCGAAAGAAGCTCTCATCCTCCAGAGGCAGGGCGGATTCATTCGGCTGATCCGGATTGAAGCCGCCGTGGCCAACGAAGTGAAGGAGATCGAGGCCTCCCTTTCCCAGAATGGTTTCGATCTCCTCCGCCGAGGCGACCGGGACGGTGGCATCCTCGATCCCGGAATGATCGCGCGCGAGATCCGTCACGAGCCCCTGCTCCTCTTCGGCCCGGGTCAGCTCGGAGCTCGTCGTGAAGCACGCGAGCCGCCGCACCTGAATCTCGGCCGCAGGGCTCCTGTTTCCCGCCAGCCACCGGGTGAGCTCAAACTGGATGCAGAGAAAATCGTCGTCGATGACGTCGTCAGGATCCTCCGCGTCATACGGCTTGACCAGCTCCCAGGGAATCCAGGGCTCGTCGGAGATGATCGTCAGCGTGGTTACAGAACGCCGGATCTTCCGGTAGAGCAGCTGCATTTCGCCGCTGAAGAGCTCGCGGTAGAGGTCCTGGCCGAGAGCCTCCAGCTTGCGCCGGATCTCGCCACGCAGCAGCAGAGAGTCGTCCGTGTCGATCCGTTCGCCCAATTTCCGGACCTTGTCCAGAATGGACGAGCGGTATTCCTCGACACGGCCCTGGAACGACGGCCCATCGACCCCCCGATACGAGAAGCCGTCGATGCCGACTGGCGAATGGAGGATGTAATGGAGCTGTGTTCTTCCGTCGCGGAATCCAATCGTGACGCGGAGCTCGAGATCGACCGGCGCTGCGCTGGAGCTTGGCAAGGAGCGCGTTCCTCCCCGGGTGTCCAGGCCGGCGCCCTGAACAGATGCCGGCAGGGCCTTCTCCCCTTCGGAGACATCTGACTGCCGAATCTTCAGAATGACGTGTCGGAAGCCGTATTTATTTAAATCAATACCGCTCTTTGCAAATGCCCCCTGAAGAGCGTGCGCGCTGTCGCGCGGGAGATCTATAATTACCTTTGTGCTACCTTCTAATACTTTTCTGATATTGACATCTGAAAGCTCTATGTCGAGAAACTTGGCAAGTGCATATTGAAGCCTGCTTCTCTCTACTTCGGAAAACTGTGCAAACTGCAGATCCAGGGTTACCTCTACTTTAGTAGTGGGTTGTCCATAGAGAGTGAAGGAGGGGAAATAACGACGCGCTACCTCGTGGCGTTTATATATCCTACCTTCAATTTCACGCCTAGTCCATACCGAAAGGAGATAAGGAGGATGACTCACGCTAGTTGCTCCACGCAATTCCTCGTAAGCTTTATGAGTCACCCTCCCGTTTGTGATTAGAAAGAATCCTTCTACTTTGAACCTAGCGAGTATGTTAACTATATTCCCAAGTTCACCTGGCTTGACGGTAGCATCTGCACTCTGCTTGTACTTGAACTGAGCAGCCCAACGCAACCGGCTGGGTGTAGCATCTGGAAGCATTATTGTCTGAAGGAGAATTGCGTCGACACCTCCGTCTGGACCAACACCCTGATCCTGCACTCCAAATCCCTCGACTGCGAGCAGGTCCATGCAGAGCTCTTGGAAGCGGTATCCATCGATAGTCTGCCAATCGACAGAAATCGGCCTAGTTAGTGTCATTTCTTATCTCTCTCGACAAAAATTGCGCCCGCAGTCGGGTCTGCGATAACCTGGAACCGCTTCGGCGACGCGCCGGAGCTTGGCAAGGACTCGCTCCTCCTCAAGGCTTTCCGTCCGTCCTCGTCGATTATCTTATCGAGACTCCCGCCTTCAAGATACGTCCGTTCAGGCCCGAGCCGTCATGACCGGACGGTAGGCGTTATCCTTCCGCCATGCGCCAGCCCATTCCGACGCTCTTCCTCCTCGCCCTGCCGCTCCTCGCCGCCTGCGCCACCTCTTCGACACCCCCGGCTCCATCGGCGATCACCGCACCCGCCGCACAGGCTCAGGCGGAATCTCCGGCTCGCGAAGAAGACGAGTACTCCCGCTACGAGCTGCTCGAACCCGGGCTCGGCGCGGTTCCACATTCTCTTCGAGGTCACCGCGACCGAGCCGGCGCGACGGTCTACTTCAACCCGATCCGCAAGGGCAGCGCCGCGAGCGACGAGTCGGTGCGCGACCGGGCGACCGGACAGCCGCTGAGCGCGTACCTCCCGGGTTTTCCATCTGTCCGCGTCGATTATCTCATTGATACGCCCGCCTGTCAGTCGAACACGGAGAACGAGACGCGGCCCGATTGACGGATCTGCGCCGCACGCCGCAACACCTTGGGATCGTGGCGCAGCCGTTCATAGACCCAGGGCTCCTGGTCCCGGAGCCTCCCCTCGCGCGCCCGGCGCTCGAGCTGGATCAGGAACTCGCCCATGGACTGATAGTAATTTTCATCGTACATCTCGCCCTTCTCGTCCCAGGTGAGCTCCTCTCCGAGAAGCGATCTCTTGAGGAGCGCGGCGGCGCGGCGGTTGTACGGGTAGGTATCGAACCCCTGCAGCTCGGCGCGCTCCTCCTTCGTGATCGTTCCCAGGATCCGTTTCGCGGAAAGAGCGGCGGCGCGCGGATTGTCCGGATAACCGTTGTAGCCCTGCAGCTCGGCCTCTTCCTGCCGGGACAGCGGCCCGGCGGCCTGCTTCGCGCGCAGCGCGGCGGCGCGCGGGTTCTCGCGCGTCCCATCCGGAGACCAGAGGCCGGCGTCGAAGCTGCGGTCCCGCGCCACGAGCCGCGAGAAATGGCCGCGAAGCTCCTCCTGCTCCGCCGGCGTGATCGTCCCCGCGTCCTGTTTCGCGTAGAGCATGGCGGCGCGCGGGTTGTCGGGGAAGCTCGCGATGCCGCGGAGCTCCGACAGCTCCGGCTTCGTGATCGTGCCGAGGATCCTCTTCTTCTGAAGCGCGGCGGCGCGCGGGTTGTTCGGATACGCGTTGCGCGCCTGCCGCTCCGCGACCTCTGGCGATGGTGGCGACGGCCTCTCCTCCACGGCGGGCGCCGGAGCGCCCGGCACCGGATCGCGGGCGATGACCGCAGGATGGAGCGACCCGGCGCCGGACCGCAGGCCCTGCGCCTCGGCCGGAGACGCGGCGCGAGCCATCCGATGCGCCTGCCGCTCCTGGGCGGAGTCCGGGGAGCCGAGCTGGAGCGGCCCCTCCGGCATGGGCGACCCGGACCGCTGCATGACGTGGGACAGCTCGTGGTACAGGCGGTGGCGGCCGGTCTCGGTGTCCGGGGCGTAGCCGCCGCTTCCGAAAACGATGTGAGGACCGAGAGTGTAGGCGTTGGCGTGCAGCGCGCGGGCCGACTCCGCCGCGCTCTCGCCGGTGTGGATCCGCACGTTGCTGAAGTCGAATCCGAGCCGCTGCTCGGCCGTGTCGCGGATCGAAGCGTCCAGCGGTTGACCCGGATGACGCAAAGCCCCCTCCGCGGTGGACGAAAGATCCTCGCCGGAAGCCGTGTCATTCCCCCGCTGGGAAACGCGCCGGCCGGACGAGGACGGAGAACGCATTCCGGTCGAAAACCCGCGCCGTTCGTGGTCGAACCTGTTCATGCTTGCTCTCCAGCCTCCCAACACCCCACATCTTCAAGATACGTGAGTTCCGGTCCCGAGCCGTCATGATCGGACGGCAGGCGCTATCCTTCCGCCATGCGCCAGCCCATTCCGACGCTCTCCCTCCTCGCCCTGCCGCTCCTCGCCGCCTGCGCCACCTCTTCGACACCTCCGGCTCCCTCGACGATCACGGCTCCCGCCGCACAGGCCCGGGCGGAGTCTCCGGATCGGGAGGAAGACGAGTACTCCCGCTACGAGCTGCTCGAACCCGGGTCGGCGCAGTTCCACATCCTCTTCGAGGTCACCGCGACCGAGCCCGGCGCGACGGTCTACTTCAACCCGATCCGCAAGGGAAGCGCCGCGAGCGACGAGTCGGTGCGCGACCGGGCGACCGGACAGCCTCTGCCCTTCGAGGAGGTCACCGGAGAGGAAGCGAGAGCCAGCGGCCTGCCCGACGCCGACCTGTCGATGAGCTACATCCGCATCCACCTGCCGCACCCGGTGCCGGAGGAAGGCGGGATCCGCCTGCTGATCGAGAAGACCTACAAGGACCCGCAAAGTTATGAGACCAAAGGCGGTGACCAGGACGGGCGCCTCGTCTTCCAGCGCACCCTGGGCATCCGCCGGAACTCGATCGTCCTGCCGCGGGGTTACGAGCTGACCGCCTGCAACGCGCCGGCCCAGATCCTGTCCGAGCCGGACGGCCGGGTCTCCGTGAGCTTCATGCACCCTGGACCCGACGCCTTTCCGCTGGTGATCGAAGCCCGCCGGACCGCTCCGACCGGGGCTTCCTCACCGGAAGCAAGCGAAAGACTGTCCGAACGGGCGCACCAGGACCGCGAGATCGTCTATTTCCTGCAGCAGCCCGAGACCCACGCTTTCGACCTCTACCACGACTACACCGAATCGAGGCCCGGCGTGGACCGCTATCTGAACGTCGTGCGCGCGGGCAGCACCGCCTCCAATCCCTCGGCGCGGAACCTCGACACCGGAGAGGTCCTCAAGGTCGAGACCCTGCGCGGCGACGCGCTCCCGAAGAGCGCTGTCGAAGAAGACGAGATTCCGCCGGACGCCGACGTCGTCGTGGCCCACTTCGCCCCGGTCCCGCCGGGAGGCTCGGTCCGCCTCCGCATCTCGGAGACCTACACCGATCCGAAGAGCTATCGGCTGGAAGGAGACGAGCTCGTCTTCGACCGCACTCTGGGCCGTCCGAGGAACGCCGTCGTCCTCCCCGCCGGCTGGCTCCTGACCGCCAGCTCAATCCCCGCCCAGGTCTCCGAGACCGCCGACGGCCGGATCCGGCTGGATTTCACCAATCCGCGGCCGGACGAGATTGCGGTGTTGATCAAGGCGCAGCGGCGCGAGTAGAGCGGCGTATACTCAGCGTTGCCGCAAGTTCTGCCGAACAATTCGGCAGGGTGCTCGCGACATCCATGGTCTCGTCCTTCCTGACAGGAGGTTCGCGTGAGAAAAAGAGGCGTTCCGGCAATGCTCGTGCTCTCTGCCCTGCTCGGTCTCTCCCCTCTGGCCGCCGATCCCACGATCCGGCGCGGCATCGACGTCTTCACCACCCGCGCCGACGGAAGGACCTACTACGACTTCGCCAAGCAACCCATTCCCGCGGGTTTCTTCTGCAACGCCTCCAAGGCCTTCACCGGCCGGGTGCCGCTCAAGGGGCTGCCTCTCGCAACCCAGACGCCGGGAGAGCTCCGGAATGCCGACACGATCGTCGAGCGTCTCGACGATGCCGTCTTCAACGGTAAGGACGTTGCCGAGACGCGCATCCGATTCCGGGCCTTGTCGCTGGTGAGCATCGCCCCCATCAAGACGGCCTGCGGCGACTTCCATGTCTACGTCACCCTCAACGGCCCGCAGCGGGCGACGACGATGAGCATCAGCCGCACCCAGCAAGGAGGCGGGACCTTTTCCGCGCCTCTCGCGGTCGACGCGCGCATGACCTTCATCCCCGTGAAGAAGTCCGTGAAATCCGCGACCGGCAACAGCGCGCAGAAGTGGGAGCTCACCGGAAGCTTCACCTTCCCTGCCAGCCCCGTCGCGTGGAGCCTGGGAAATGAGGCGATGAAGAGAATCAGCTCCCCGGTCGTCGACACCAATGGAGACCTGACTCCGGACACGCGGCTTCCCGGCACCTCGAACTTCCTGGCGGGCACGCCGCCCGGCAATGTCATGACTGGCGCGTACGGCAATATCGGGGCCTGCCCGTGTGAGCCGGTATGCCATGCCACCTCCGGCGAGATGCACTGCTCCTACCCGACAGAAGACTGCTACCCCGTCGTCTGTCCATAACTCCGCATTCCTGCGAAGAGCCTCGAGGCGGCCGGACAGGGCCGCCCGAGGCCTGGCCGGCTTCCCGTCCTGATGAACGCCGCCTTGCTTCGTCGCTTTAGAGGAAGATCTCGCCGAGAGGGATCTCCAGGCCGGGCAGGAGCGGGCTGGTCAGAATGTCGCCATCCGCCGCGGTCAGCTCCGCGCCCCCCTGGAGGCATTCCCCCATCCTGCGGAAGATCCGGGCCGCGTTCCGCGTCGGATCGACCATCCAGTACTCCTGGACGCCCAGGATCTCATAGCGCTCCAATTTGAGACCCTCGTCCCGTTTCCGAGTCGACGGCGAGAGCACCTCGATGACGAGGTCCGGCGCTCCCTGGACGTTCATCTCGGTAAGAATCCTCGCTCTCGCCTGGGAGACGAACAGGAGATCCGGCTGGACGACGTCATGCTTGCCGAGCAGAACGTCGGCGGGAGCCACAAAGAGACGGCCCAGTCGATGACGGCGGACGAACGGCGCGATCCAGGAAGTCAGCTCGACGACGATGCTCTGATGCCACAGGTTCGGAGCCGCCGTCACGAAGTGCTCCCCGTCGAGGATCTCGTGACGGTACCCATCCTCCGGGAACAGGAGGTAGTCCTCGTAGGTGAGCTTGCGACGGACTGGATCTCGAAGGGCCATGGCGACTCCCGTTTGCAGAGCCAGGAAGAGTTTAGCACGGGACACAATCCTCGGGTCGGAAGAAGTTCCGCCGGAGGATATCTCAGGACTCGCCGTCGTGGAACTCGCGACGAGGCTCGACTGCAATCGAGTCCGCGCTCCTCGAATCCTCGGACACCTTCTCCCGGAATTCACGCTTTCCGGCGGCAGATAATCTTGTCTCCACTCGTTCCCACGTGATCAAAATACTTGGTTATGATCTCATGGCAATGTCGACAACTGGGCCTTATGTCCTCGTGAAGTTCTAGGATGAGGGTATCCACTCTAGGAAGCCAGGAGGCGGAGGTCTCGAGGACCTCGACCTCAGAGCCTTCGATGTCGAGCTTCAGTATGTCGATGAAAGAGATGCCATACTCCTCCATAAGCCCATCGACAGTGACGGCTGGAACGGTTTGCATAACACTCCTACCATCTAGATCACCTTCTACGGTCTGGAATCCCCATGCTCCACTTCCACCATCGATAACCTGGACGCAGGCTTTCTTGCACCAGAGCGCCCCTCTCACTGGGAATATATTTGGGAAAGGCATCGAATTTCGAACCAGGAGTTGAAAGTTGTGTTCCTCGGGTTCGATCGCGATGATTCGGGCATCGGGATATCGCAGGGCAAAGTCAACCGATGAAGCACCTATGTTGGCTCCCCCGTCAACAATCACTTTTGGAGGATGTCCGACCTCAAGGATATGAGGCTTCTCGCGGAAGATCTCGCGATACACATCGAGATCCGTGGTCTCTGGTCGTATGTGCAGAATGTGACTACCTTCCAGGGCAACCCTTATTGTTGCCTCGTCGAGTTCGGTCCCATTGACACTCTCTCCAGTCTCGCCAAACGAAAAATAAGAAGTAGCGGCCAGCCCAAGAAGGCGCTGCCCGACAGGCAGCAAAGAATGGATGTCTTCCCACTTATTTTCCCATAACGAACCTTGAAAGCCGAGTTCTTTCCAGAGGCGCTCGGCAAAATTGGGCATTATTGGCGCAGAGAGGATGGCCAAGAGCTTCGCCGCGAGCAGTTCTAGCGCGACGGCTGTCCGCCGCCTTTCATTTTGCGCGATAACTCGAAGCCAGCTTTCCTCGGATTTCGCGAAGCGCCTCGCATCGCGAACGAGCCAACCGAGGACGCTTGCAGCGCACTGAGGCGAGAACGTCCTCGCCTCGTAGGCTTTGCTCGCCTGGGCAGTTAGCATGGTTAGTCGTTCTGCGAATCGCAAGTGCTCTTCCGCCCAACTACCAGCCCCAGGCACCCGTTCCTCGAACTCTCTAGCAGCCCGAACCGCCAATTCCCTGAGCCAAGCCTGCCATTCACGGATCAGTTCCCGGTCCACGTCCGCGGCGAGCTCAGCCAAACTGAAGTTGGTCCTCTCCACCTCGGGATATGTTGTCGCCATGTGAAAGCGTAGGGAGTCTGCGGGCACCCTGCTCAGCAGATGCTGTCCCCAGATTGCATGCTGCCGGCTGGTTGAGAACTTGGAATGATCAAGAAGACGGAACTCGTTCATGAGCAGCGCCGAAGGAAGACGGATTTGCGAGTCAAAAGCCATCAGCAACGCGGGCACCAGAACTGCGTAGTAAAAAGCATTGTCGAATCCGAAACATTGAATAGCAAGGGAATCCCCATTCTTCCAGAATTGCTCCCAGCGGCCATCGAGATGCTGGGCATAGGTGAGATAGCGCGCGGCTTCGTCGCACCACGTATAGACTGTCTGGCCCTCGAATCCTGGAATTGCAATCGGCACCCCCCAGTTATCGTAATGAGAAACAGCAAAATTCCAGAAACCAACCTGTAGAGCCTGCTCGCAGAAAGATCTCAGATTAGAGCTCATCGCCACCTTGCTCCAATATTCCTGCAGCCTGCCGCTATACTGGTCAAGCGGGAAGTAGAGGCGCTTCATAGCCCTGAAGGACGGAGGAGCGCCGCACTGGGCGCAGACCGGATCCAGAAGATCTACACAGCGGTTGGGCATACCGCAACTCTCACATCCGCTTCCCGTGGTACGGCTTCCACAATAGGGGCAGTGTCCAGAGATATAGTTCTCATAAAGCTGGCGACGACACGGTTCACAATAGGTAGTCGGGTCCACGCGGGAAATGAGCAATCCACGGGCATACAGGTTACCTAGAAAATCTTGTACGGTCGGTACGTAGAAGAGCGATGAATTCGGCCGAATAAACTGGTCGACGTCAATCCGCGCCCCCCTGAGCGTACTCGCTATACTTTCCGCCATTTGGTCTGCAACCTGCTGAGGGGAGACGCCAGCCTCCATTGCATGGATCTTGACGTCACTCTGATTGTCATCTGTACCAGTGAAAAAGTGAACCTCTGCGCCACGAAGCCGGAGGTAGCGCGACTGAATGTCTCCTGCAAGGTAGGGCCCGGAGAGATGGCCCACATGCAGATCGCCATTCGGGGTTGGGGGCGCTGCCATGACAAGTACGCGAAGAGAAGCATAGCGCAACGTATCCCGGCAGTCGCTCGCCAGGCCCTCGACCGCTCCATAACTAGAAATTATCTGCTTCTTCTCCCTGGGTTCTTCCATACACACTCTCCATGGCTGACTTAAATTAGCATGCCTGACTATAACATACCGAAGACCTCGCCGAGAAGAGTCCTCGTTCTGTCGACAAACCCTGAGGATACCGAAAGGCTAGCACTTGAACGGGAAACCCGTCAAATTGAGCGTGCATTAGCGCATCGCGAAGGAAGTTTCACGGTGCGACACGCTATGGCTGCTCACCTTGAAGATCTCGAGGACAGCCTATTCGATTTTAAGCCGCAGTACGTTCATTTCTGCGGCCATGGCTTAAAAGGAGGCCGAGGTCTTGCCTTCCAGGATGACTCGGGAAGGACGAGTCCCGTTACCACGCGGCAGCTTAAGGAGTTGTTCTCTATCTTCAAAACGAACATCAGCTGCGTATTTCTCAATTGCTGCTTTTCGCGCCCCCAGGCAGAAGTGATTTCCGCTCATGTCCCCTACGTGATTGGAACAAGTGAGGCGTTTGACGATGAGTTGGCCGTTGTCTTCGCTTCAAAGTTCTACAAGGCGATTGGTCGTGGAAAAACGGTCCCATTTGCGTTCAAGTTCGCCCGCGCTGTTACCGCCGACAATTTGGATTCCCTGATTCCGGTCCTAGTCCGAGGGCGGCGCAAAAATAAAACAAACCCTGGAGATAGCGTCGGCTCTTCTGGCACCAGCCAGTGGAAGGCAGGAAATTTAGGGCAACCCAAGGAGTTCCGCTCGTTCGATTTAGAAGCAAAGGAAGAACAGGCTTCGTTACACCTCAATACCTCGCAAAAAGAACAGGATCAGGATGCTCGGCGCGCTTCCCTGAGCCGCCTCTGGAATCGATTAGAACAAAAGCGCGAAGCCGTCATTTTTCTGGGTTCTGCTGCCTGCGCGGAGGGCTTCAAGGAGGGCAAGCCCTACCCCAGCTTGGATGCCATCGCCAAGCGAATTCTCGATGATGAAGGTCGAAGCACTGGCAATATGACCGACGTTCGCAAGGAGCTGAGAAATACATTGCGGATGTGGACTGAAGGGGAGGGAGATCTTTCCGATTTTCTCCGAAAATATATTTCAGGGCAGCCCGGCGCTGCCCATCACTATCTTGCAGCCTTGGCTCTAGGCCTTTTCCCGGAGTTCAATCTCCTTCTGTTTGTAACGGCCGGATTCGATGACTTGATGGAGGAAGCATTCGTCAGTCTGCTAAGAGGTGAAACCCGACCCAAGATAAGGCATTACAGCATTGGGCATCAAGAAGAAACAGTTCCTAGAATTTTCGAGGAAGTCTCCGGTCAAGTGCGCAAGGGAGTGCCTGTTATACTCAAACTATTTGGCGATCTGGACGCAGAGAGTCCCCTGCTCTACCCAAAGACCAAAATTCGTCAGAAGCTTGGGAGCAGTATTCAAGGCTGGTTCAGCCGTCCCGTGCTCTTCATCGATTGCGGGCCCGAGGATAAAGCCTTTGAAGATTTGTTCTTTAAGACAGAAAAGCGTGGCCCCTTGTTTGTTATTGGTAAGAACCTTGCACAATATCGAAACGATCCTACTATTCATCATGTCGCCATATCGCTCATGGAATTCGGCCTAGAGTTCCTCGATATGGTGAGATCTAAAAATCAGGACCTTCTTAAGCGGGTAGAAGATCTCCTGCATAATGTAGATCCTCTCGCGCTCTATCCTGATTGTGAATCTATCATGGCACGCGCCGCTATCGCCTCTCGCGCTTCGTTACTACGGGTGGAAGAGCGACTGCCGCGTAGCCGTTCCAATGAGGAAGGCCACGCCTTTGTGCCCATCGCTCGAATTGACACGCAACCTGATTTCGCGGCCTTCTTGCGGGACGGTAGGCCTCTCCTTGCATTAATCGGTGATTCCGGTTCCGGTAAGTCTACTCTCTTCTACCAAGTCCACCAAGCCGCGGGTGCTTTCATTTCGATCTTTTATGACATCCATCAACTTCAGGCCACGCGCACGCTTGCTGGTAGGCTTGCCCACGACTTCCTCTGTGACGAACGCAATTTCGTCGACCTTGTTAGAGTACTCGACAAGGCATTGAAATTTGAGCAGCGAAAGCTTGTCATTTTTATTGATGGACTCAACGAAAGCCTTGATCTGAAGCCTTCCACCTTGCGCTTTGAAATCGAGGATCTTGGCGCGAAACTGCCAGGAACAATCAAGATTGCCTATTCGTGCCGCAGAGTCTATTGGGACAATTTCATCCGCAATACATCGCCGCTTTCCAAAGAACTATACTTTAATTCAAAAGAAATAGTTCTAGAGCACTTTTCTCCAAGAGAGGCGGAAAGCGCCTTCAAGTCATACCAGGAACTTTACGGATTCCTCGGTAACTATGCTTCATTGAGCTCCGAATTCAAGTTGAGAATTAAGGACCCGCTGATGTTGCGTATGCTCGCAGAGGGTTACGCGGGGAAGAAGCTTCCTGATTTCGCGCCTGCAGTGCTGATCTTCGATACTTACCATAAACGTTTCCGGCAGCGCTTCAAAGGCACTGTTGTACCGGCTTTCCTCGATGCGCTAGTGGCCGCGAAGGTAAATGAGACCGAGGCGGAACTCGCCTCCGATCAGTTCATCACTGAAGATGTGCGAACGCACCCGAAACTCAGTCTTCTGATTCAACAGCAGATGTTGAATGCGCATCGGGGTGGGGACCCACTCCTGCTCCTCGAAGATGAAGGGATACTGACAGCTATCGATGACGATAGCACATCCTATCGATTCGCCTACGACCGGTTTTTTGAATATCTACTCGGAAAATCACTTTCAAAACTTCTGACTACCGGTTCTAGAGAGAGGTTCCGAGAGCGTCTTGAGAAGCAGATACGTAGATTAAGCCCCTTTCATTTTTCCTTCCTGCAAGCGCTGAAGTCGGAGGTCATTCGTCTCAACATTCTCGAGCCAAGCGGGCCCTGCTCCTTTTACGACCCTGAACTTGTGAGAGGACTTCTTGAGAACGAGGATGCGGGGATCGTTGCGTTCACGAAGGACCTGTTAAGAGAGTTGATGTTCGAGGGGGGGCGGGACCTCACGTCAGTGATAGCGCAGGTCTTTCAGGATGAGACGGCTAATCAGCTCTTGATGCTGGACATAGCCCCTGATTCGCCGCGCACGCTCCCCTTGGTTGTGAGAGGGTTGATGCAGGGTGCGAGAGAGATCGCTCGTCGCTGCTGCCATATCCTTGTCAACTTCTTATCCGAGCCGGAATCCCGGCGCCTCATCGAGGATGAACTCTTTCTCGAGCTTCGCAGGCCGCTTCAGGTCGCGACAATAGGTGGAATGATTTACTATTCAGCAGCCTTGGCCGGAGAAGCCGATCGTAGGGGTGCTGACCCTCTACCGATAATCCTAGATTTCTGGCGCCGAGCATGGGGAGTCGCAGAAAGGGACGAAAGGGATGTCGAGGCGCTGGTCGGCGGCCTAGTGAGAATAGTACACACTGAGGCTGGCCGATTCTTCGGTGATGACAGCAGGAACGCTATGGACTACATATGGACAGGCATGCCTCGTGAGATCAAGGATGTTTCCCTTCAGATGGTTCCATTTATTGTCGATTCTGACCGAAGGCTCCCCCCTGACATTCAGGAGATTCTCCTCTTCTTCGGATCGACCATACGCGATTGGTCAACTCGTCGCGATCCTGCTGCCTATGTAGAGAAGGACTATAAAATAGAGTTCACGATGGCACAGTGGATCCTGGTGCAGAGGGCGAGGCACCAATACAGCGACGTGAAGGAGACTCTTGAAAGCTTCGTCGCCACAGGTTATTCACGAAGCATTGAGGTGGCGCTTAGCAATATGGAGTCCTGTTGCCTCCATATGCTCCTGAATGACAAAGCGCTTCTTAATGACGCTTATCAGACCATGCTTAAGTGGATGCCGATTTACCAGAGTGATGAGCAAGGATTTTACGGGCACTTGGCCAAGGAGGACCCCTTCTCGCGCAACGAGTGCCCGATAGATATGGTTGGTCGAATTTCTCTCCTGGATGAGTTTTCTCCCAAGGAGGGGCGAATCCCGTTTCTTGAGCCTTGGTTCACTAGCCTGGACAGGAGAGACCGCCTGTACGCCCTAATCTGCGCCAGGAAATTGTGGCGTCATCAACCCGTAAAGATGCTCCAAACCCTCGAAGTCGTTTGTAGCTCGGATGACGAAACCGTCGCCTCTTGGCTGGACGTCATACTCAAGGAAATCTACATGGTTCTCCCGCGTCTCGTGGAGGAGTTCTTTCGGCGTACCGGCATGGAGCCGGCCCGAGCCCAAAGAATCAAGACTCGGTCGGACGTGGTGGACCCTAGCGCTGTTGTCCACCCTGGAGAGCCCCTCTACAAAGCGCTCTTCCTCGGCCCCCGAGAGCGCCGCAAGAAATTAGCTGAATGGTACCTTCATCTTCTTCAGTCCGACAGCTTAGAGGATTACTGCGACGCCCTTGCACGATGGTTCATTTCGAAGATCCACAACATGGATACGGGGAACCATGGGTTGAGCGCCGACCTTGATCCTTGAGTATCCGCCATCTTTCAATAGCCGAGGCATTGCTACTCCCGCCGAGGTGATAAACCAAGCTGACCGCTTCACTGCATGTTGCCCTGACTCCAGCTGCCCGAATGGCCAGATTCCACAGATCATCATAGCTAGCATTAGCCATAAGGTCGTAGAATCCATACAGTTCAATCGGTCGGTCGTGCGTGACAACCACGAAGGAAATCAGGAACTTCGATCTCATCGGGTTGGCCTCTCGTCAACTGTGTAATGCGCGAGGGGCTTTGACTAGATGTTTGTGGTCGTTTTCGCCAGGGCCAAAGTATTCCCGGTTGTTGCAGCGGCGGCATATCTCTGAAGCCTCCTGCCTTTTGCCTTCTTGGAGCAGGTTACGGAGGTGGACGAATCGCGGGGAAAACCAAATCTCCTCAAGAGTCTGAACCGATATATTTCCCATGACATGGCTTCGCTCGGCGTCGTCACAGCAGAGCAGGACATCCCCGCCAACTGTAATTATCAACATGTCAGTCGGAGCATAACATGGCAAGAACAGTGGCTCCTCCGTTGTACCCAGGAGCCCACCTCGATTCACAAGAACAAGATCCGAGGGGAACTGGATCGTCTGATAGGGCCTTTCCGGCATCGGCTCATAATCATGGCGTGTCACAATGAAGTGATCTATGCCGGCCTCCCTTAGGGAGGTGTAACGCTCATCAAGGAGAAGGTCTCCGTTGGTGAATAAAACCTGAAATGCATTTGGAAGACGGGCGGCCGCCTTCCTTACCAAAGTTTCCAGATCGCGACGCAAGAGCGGCTCATTGAACAAGTGATACGATAGGTTCCCTTGGAAATTGACCCGCTCCAACTCGGAAACAATACGATCGAACAACGATTCGCTCATAAAGAGATCGGTCTTGGGCGCGGGTAATACCGACACGGGGCAATAGCTGCACCGGCGATTGCACCGAGCATTGACCTCCATTTCGACTACGCTGAACCAACTTCCCTGGGGCTCGACAGGTTGTCCTCTAAACACGAGTTTGCCTCCGACGGCACGCTGGCGTTTTCCAATTGGTGCCAATAGTGCATGACCTTTTCTACAGCCCTGACGATATCTTCAATCTCCGCGAGGCCCCCAAGAAGTGCATTGTGGGGGATGGCGATATAGCGACGGCGGGCCGCAACTGCCGTTGGTAGGTGGAAACGGGAAGGTTCGAAAGGGCTCGGCCCAGTCGCCTGATGGCGCCGCGGAGATCTCATGGGATTGAACAGTTGATTCTGGTTCAATGGATCATAGAGAGGCTGAATCGTCAAGCCTAACTCCGCCGTCAATGCGGCGGCAACGGTCTCTATGGGCACGCAGCCGAACCGCTCAAGTTGAAACTCCAGGCAGTAGCGGTAGAAGGTAGGCCGTCCCGCCGCCTCGGGTTTGTGGAGGGGGCGGACTCCCGATATCTCGCGGAGCCGCGAAGTCAGATGTGACGCGTTCTCTGTCCGAATGGCGTTCTCCTCGTCTAGAAATCGTAGACGATCGTGGAGAATGGCCGCATGGAACTCTGAAAGGCAATGGTTGTGTCCCTGGACATCTCCTGCGGGTTCAAGCTCCAGGCCTCTCGGTATTCGGCGCGCTACGTAGCGTCGGCCATCGGCCCGGAACTGCTGCAAGAGGCTGTACAGATTGGCATCCTTGGTAATCACGGCTCCGCCTTCGCCGCTGGCCAGGACTTTGCTCTGTTGCATGCTGAACACACCTGCAGCGCCGAAGGTTCCTACCTTTCTACCCTGCCAAGAAGCACCATGAGCATGCGAACAATCCTCGATCAATGGGATTCCGGTCGTGCTCGACAACTCTTGGAATGACGCGAGGTCGGCAACTGTGCAGTAGAGATGGACCAGCATAATAGCCGCCGTCGCTCTGGTAATTGCGTTCCGTGCCGCGTTAACGGACATACAGAGCGTATCAGGATCAACGTCGACCAGTATGGGGATACCTCCCAAGCGCGCTACAGAGGAGCCGCAGGCAACCCAAGTGAGGCCAGGAACGAGAACCTCCCGTCCCGGACCGATACCGAGGGCTTCGAGCGCGATTGTAAGGGCTGACGAACCGTTGGCTGTCGGAACACAGTAGGGCACTTCGTGGAAGGCGGCGAACGACTCTGCGAATTGTCGTTCGAAGGGAAGATCCTCCAAGCATGGCCCGCTGATCGTCCAGCGCTGCGAGCGAAGAACTTTCAAGAGAGCTTCTTCCGTGGATTGCTCCGCGCGCGGCCAGTTAGGCCAGGAAAGGCTTCTGACAGGAATTCCGCCGAGGATCGCCAAGAGAGACGAGGAAGCAGTCATCGTTGCAGTGTCAAGAATTCAATAAGTTTTCGGAACTGCTCTGGCACGGAGTGCTCACAGGAGGCTCCTTCGCCGACAATAGGATCCTTGAAAAAATATGAAGCGGCATCCAATGAGCCGTGACAACCCGCTTCCGCAGCGTAGGCGACCACTCGTACAAGATCAATTATTGCAGGCGCTGCCAGAATTGAGTCCTGTCCTAGCCAATTGATCTTCAATTGCATTGGGACACCCAGGAAGCCGCGAAAATCAATGTTGTCCCACGCTTCCTTGGAGTCACCGCGCGGGGGATAATAATGGATATGGACTTGATGACCCGTCCCGTGCGCGCCTCCGGGCACATAGCCGAGGATGGAGCTCAGGCATTTGCTCTTCGAGATGATCTTCGTCTCACCGGCTCCAGGCTTGGACAAGGAGAGACCATCGTCATTACCGAGCAGGTTTGTACTGAACCACCCATCGATCCGAAGGTTCTTGTCCCTGAATGCCGGCGCGAGAGTAGTCTTGATGAAGGTCTGACCGGTTTTGCCATCGCGGCCAGCATAGATTAAACCCTTCTCTTCGGCGAGTTCCCGCAGGGGAGTAATTTCGGCCGGGTTCGGAGTGAAGTTAATAAAATGGGCTCGCGCCTCAATAGCGAGACGGAAGTAGATTTGGCTAACCGAATACGAGGCACCCAACTCCAATTCATCGAGATTCCTCCAATCGATCCGCTCGTCAGCGTCCTGCTTGGGCACGGGCTCCGTCGGGCAAAGATTGACCAGTATCACGTGTCGCCAATCTTCTCTCCGCCGCTTCCTGTTCAGGTGGGCCGCTTCCCGTCGGATCCAATCGCCTATTGATTCTCTTTGGAGCTCAATTCCCTTTCTTGGCTTGATCCTTTGCAGGCGTTGCTTCGCCTTCGAGAGTACCTCCGGGGGGCATATGCGGTGTCGCTTACAGGAAGCGTACAAAGTGTCCTGATTCATGTCCCAGCCATGGATGGACATGGAGGAGAATGGCAAAAGCCGGCAACCGGATGCACGCACCAGAGGCGACTCCGTCGCCACGCCGAAACCGGCAATTTCTTCAGGTGGCATCGAAAGCCCAGCTGCCAACGTGCTACCGACCGCCCCTGCCAGTCCAGCAACCATGATAAGAGCTGGTTCTGCCATTCAGTTCTCCATACAGATTTCGGAAGAAGCAGATAATTTCTAGTTATCCGCTATCTCGAAGGTCCACTAGTAGAATATTCCTGCTGGGCGTTCAGTGATTATAGTGCCATTGTAAGTGTATTCTGGCGATAGTCAACACATAATCCTTGTTCCGAACAAATATAAATCTTCGCGCTATAGCAACCGGCTGATCCCGTCGCATCGCATTATTTGTACCTTCCCTAGTAACCGCGTGTTCCTCAAGCGTGCCTGCGAACTTAGTTGTGACTGTTGCTGATATGCGCACCTTGGACTATCTGCCGTGACGATCCGCTGGATGTGTCCGCGTTCCAGTTGAACGGTTCCGGGACTCCTGTTTCGTCGTATACGCACCGCCAACACCGGAACGTCTTCGATCATCTCGGCCTGGAAGACCGACCGCCGGCAACAGAACCGGGGAGGTCACCTGCACAAAGAGGTCCCCGGCGCACGCCCAGCGCCGGACCGCCCCCTCCCCGGCAGGCGGGCCTCTTCGGAACGGCGGCGGCCTTGGACCCGGCAGCCGCCGCTCCTCCTGGTTGTCAATGAACCTCGCTTCGCTCGGGGGCCGGCGAGGACGCCGGCGGTCCCAGCGAGCCCCCGCCCTCCCTCTTTCCTTCGCTAACCGGCCGCCGCAGCGACCTGCCGCCTCCGCCTGGCCTGGATGCCGAAGTCCTCCAGCTTGTCTGCGGCCGGTCCGTAGTGATGTTTCAGCGAGAACCGCAGGACCGTCGCCAGCCTCTGGCAGTCGGCCAACAGCGTCGCCAACTGCTTCGTCGCTTCCTGCTTGAGCGACGACAGGGCGGCCTGGGCCTGGATCAGCTCCTCCATATGGTTCAGCAGTTCCTCGAACTGGACCCGCTGGGCCTCCAGGTACGACAGCTCCGGGCGGTTCTCCTGCATTCCGGTCAACAGGCGATGCCACTCCCTCAACTGCGCCGACCGGGTCCGGTCCGACGAGGGCTCCGTCCGGGCGGGAACGGCCGGGAGCTCCTCGGCCGGGCGCTCTCCGACGCCGTCCAACAGCTCCTGCACGTCTCGCAGGAGGTCCGTATACGTGCTTTCGGGCATGATCTCTCTCCTTGAAAAAAGGTGAGGGGGCTCGAACGGCCCGCCCCCTCGCCAAGTCAGAGGACGCTAATCAACCGACGGAACGGCAGTTTCGACCAGGGCGACCGACTCCGCCGGCGGCGGCGGCAGCTCGGGCTTCCTCGCACGGCTGCGGAAGGGCTGGATGCCGAACTCCACCAGCTTCTCCGACCTCGGGCCGTAGAGCTGCTTCAGCGAGACGCGCAGTACCGTCGCCAGGCGCTGGCACTCCATCGTCACGTCTTCCACCTGCTGCGTCGCCTTCTGCCTGCTCGCCGTCAGCGCGGCCTGGTTCTGGAACAGGTCCTCCGCCTGGGCCACCAGCGCCACGAGCTGCGTGCGCTGCGTTTCCAGGTGCGGAAAGTCCGCCAGGTTCACCTGCAGCGCCGCCAACAGCCGCTGCCACGCCCCCAACTTCCCCGATCTCGTCGTCTCTCCCATGGTCCTTCTCCTTTCCGAGCCTCGTGGCTCCTGAAAATCCGGCTCCTCCCCAGAGCCGGAATCCTTCTCCTTTCGCCTTCGAGGAGAGTCTACGAGGGATATTTACGAACTGTCTATGAATTTTTTGATGCCAACTGTGACCAAAAAGTCGGTGTCACCGACTTTTTGGTGCGAAGCACCGGATGGGGACGAAAAACTCCAACAAAGCCCCAAGACTCTTGGGGGATCAGGGGGCGAGGCGCTCGACCGCGGCGTCGGCGTGCACCTCGGCTGTCCTTGAGGGTAGGCACGGGGCGGTCCGTATCGATAGAATCCGGAGCGGTCCACAGGCTCGCGAAGAGGTTCCAAATCTGGCTCAGGGACGACGTCGGGCTTTGACGGGCGAGCACCGGGTTTACGGCCTACATAGTGCGGCAGGACGACTCAAGGAGGCATGGCATGGCGCGGGGTCTAACGCGGGCGCAGCTCAAGGTGCGGATGCTTCGGGCGCTCTCCGGCCAGTCCCAGAAGGAATTCGAGCAGGCCACGAAGGTGGCCAACGTCACCGGGATGGAGAACGGCCAGCGCCACCCCACCGCGGCCCAGATCGCCCTGATGTGTGAGAGCCTGGGCATCAGCACGGACGACTGCGAGACGCTGCTCCAGGACTACGAGGCGCGCGTCGCCCGGCATCAGGCGGCGAAGGCCGGCTCGGGCTCGGCCGGGCCGGAGCCGCCGCTGGTAATGCCGGCGAACGCTCAGGGTACCCAGGGCATTGCGTCCATCCTGGAGGAGGCCGAGGCGCGGCTCGGACGGGCCGGCGAGGAGCGCGCCGCCACCCGCGCCGCCGAGCGCGAGCAGGCGAAAGGACCGTGGGAGCGCCTGCGCAGGCTCGAGAGCTTCGACGAGATGGTGCTGGTGGCGCGGTCGTCCAAGGAGCTTCAGACCTGGGCCGTGGTCGAGCTGATCTGCGACGAGAGCGCGCGGATGGCGTCAGCCGGCGACCGCGAGTCCGCCGGGCGCGCCCGTAATCTCGCGGAGCTCGCGGTGGAGGTCGCCGGACGCATCCGGGCCACGGACGCCTGGCGCACCCGCGTCCGCGGCTTTGCCATGGCGCATCTCGCGAATGCCCTCCATGCCTCTGGCGAGGGCGACCTGGCCCGCGAGACCATGGAAGAGGCCGAGCGCCTCTGGGAAGCCGGCCAGGACCCCGAGCAGATCCTCGATCCCGGCCGCTTCCACGACCTCGTCGGCTCGATCAGCTTCTCGGACGCGACCTGACCTCATCCTTCGCGGCTTGACCTCATCCTTCGCGACTCTGGCTTATCCGCCGCGAAAAAGCCTTATCCGTCGCGAAGTCGGCTCATCCGTCTCAAAACAGCCTTATCCACGGCAGGACAAGGGTTTTCCGCCGTGGATGAGACCGTTTCGCGGCGGATACGGTTTTTCCGCGGTCGATAAGCCTGTCGCGGCCCGGATAGGCCGTTTCGCCGCGGATAAGGCGAAGCCGCGGCGGATAAGGCGGAATCGCCTTGGATAAGGCGTGCCCCCGCAGGTGCCAGATCACCACGTCCGAGTCCAGGAGGAAATCAGCCATGATCCGGATCGCCGGGAAGGCGCCGGCTGTCCCAGGCCCGCCGCGCTTCCCGGATCGCACGCGAGGGCTCCTCCCGGCCTTCGTTGCTCCACGCACCCGCAGCGTCCCTGGCCGCCTTGAGCTGCCTCAGCTGCGCCAGCCGTTCCCGAACCGCCTCTTCGATGAACTCACTCCTCTGCCGGACCGGCACGAGCTCGCGCATCTCCTTGAGCAGAGAATCCTTGAAAACGACGTTCATGCGTGCCATAGGTATGCCTCTCTCCAGCACACAGGAATGTACCTTCCAGGCCACGGGTGTCAATTCACCGCCCCACCCCCAGCGAGAGCTGCTCGGGCAGCGGTTCGGCCGGCGCGCAGCAGGAGCCTCCCGGCGGAATGGGACGGCCGTGGGGACAGGCGGAGGGGTGGTCCAGGAAGGCGCAGACCTGGTCCTCGAAGCCGGCGGAGACGGGCATGGGTCGGCCGCAGGCCTCGGCAGAGTGGAGGGTGCGGTCGAGGAGGACCTCGGCGAGACGAACGCGCCGGACCACCGCGGCGGCCTGCGCCCGGCCGGTCTCGGTGAAGGCGATGTGGCCTTCCACGTAGGTCAGGACGCCCTGCGCGATCAGGTCGGCGACGCCGCGCCGCGCCACGGAGACGCCTTCGCCGTCCTCCTCCAGGCGGCTCCAGAGGTCGATCAGGGCGGCCTGCAGCTCGGCGGTGCCGGGCTCTCCGGCGGAGGCGAGGCGGCCGTGCTCCAGCCGGATCTCGCGGCCGGCCCGGGCGGCGATCGAGGGGGCATGGGTCACCAGGATCAGGGTGTGGCCTCTCTGATGGAGATCGCCGAGGATCGACATCACCACGGCCTCGTTGACCGCGTCGAGGTTGCCGGTGGGCTCGTCGGCGAGGATCAGCGGCGGCTGGTTGATCAGCGCCCGGGCGATGCAGACGCGCTGCTGCTCGCCGCCCGAGAGCTGGCTCGGCAGGTGGTGGAGCCGCTCGCCGAGGCCGACGCGGCGCAGCGCCTCCTCCGCCTCGGCGCGGTCGGTCATGCTGTGGACGTACTGCGCCAGCATGACGTTTTCGAGCGCGGTCAGGTACGGGATCAGGTGGAACTGCTGGAAGACGAGGCCGACCGTGCGCTGGCGGTAGCGGGCCAGCTCGCGCGCCGGCAGGTTTCCCAGGTCCACGCCGCCGACCCGCACCCGGCCGGCGCTCGGCCGGTCGAGGCCCGAGAGGATGTTGAGCAGCGTGGTCTTGCCGGAGCCGGACGGGCCGGTCACCGCCACCCACTCGCCCTTCTCGATCGTCAGATCGAGATCATCCACCGCCCGGAGCGCCCCGAAGCGGCGGCTCAGGCCTTCCACCTGGACGATGGGCTCACTACTCGCCACGGAGGACTCTTGCGGCGTCGAGCTTCTGGATGCGATGGAGCGCGAAGACCATCGAGGAGCCGACCACGAGCGCCGCGACGGCCGCCGAAGCCATCGATGGTACGAGATAGCTGCTCCAGGTCATCCAGTGGCCCGATCCGGCGCCGAGCAGGCGGTCGGCGAGCTCTCCGGCGGCAAGGTCGCCGAGAAGCTGGCCCGCGAGGCTCGCGATCACCGCGGCGGCGAGCAGCTCGGCCGCGAGAAAGCCGCCGACGCGCCGGCCGGTGTAGCCGAGCGCGAGCAGGAGGCCGACCTCGGTCCGGCGCTCGCCGAGGAGCGCGGTCGTGGCGGCGCCGACCGAGATCAGGGCCAGGACGAAGGAGACGGCGCTGACCGCGAGGAGCACCAGCGTCAGCCGGCGGGTGAGCCGGGCGTCCGAGGCGCTCACCTTGAGGATCGGCCGCGCCTCGACGCCTTCGACGCGGCTCTCGATCTCCCGCGCCACCTCGTCGAGGCGGGCGGGGTCGGCGCGCAGGTCGATGCGGCCCGAGTCGGAGGCGACGACGGCCTGCGCCCCGGCGATCTCCTGGATGCGCGCCGCCATGCCGCGGGTGATCGTCTCCGGACCGCCGACCTGCGGCCGGACGGTGAGGTTCGGGCCGAAGGCGGAGAGGCTCGACCCGAGACGTTCCTGGGTGCGGGCCGAGAAACCCGCCAGCGTGGCCACGGTCGCGGCGGCCACGAGGACGGCGGTCGCGATGAGCGCGAGCTGGCGCGAGCGGCGCCGCAGGCTGGCGAGGACGACCCGGAGGATCATTACGCGGTGGCCCTCTTGAGGATGGCGGCCGGGTAGCGCTCCAGGGCGCGCAGCACGGGCAGCAGGCTCGCGGTCACGGCGAGGAGCAGGCCGGCCAGCGCGGCGAACGGCAGGAGGAGCGGCACCCAGGCCACCTCGACTCCGAGCACCGCACTGCCGAGCCACCGGCCGGCCACGAGACCGGCGGCGCCGCCGGCGGCGCCGCCGAGGAGGCCGAGCAGCGCGGCCTCGCTCAGGAAGAAGAGGACCACCCGCGGGCGCGCGGCGCCGATGGCGATCATCAGGCCGGCCTCCAGGCGGCGCTCCAGGACGGTGGCGGTCATGGCCGCGGTCACGCCGACCGCCGCCCCCGCCAGCGCCACCGCGGCGAGCGCCGCGAGCACGCCGCGCAGCCGGCCAAGGACGTCGGAGGTGGCCCCGGTCACGCCGTAGACCACGCTCGCCCGCGCCTGCGGCAGGATCTCGTTGATCTGCCAGGCGACGGAGGACGGGTAGGCCGTGCAGTACCAGGCCTCGTACTCCTGCGGGCTCATGCGGCGTGGGTCTCTGCCGTTCTTTGCCTCGGGGTTGGTCAGCGCGAAGATCTCGGCCCGGGTATAGCCGTCAGGCCGGCCCGTGAGGCTCTGGACCGTCGCAAGCGGCGCGTAGGCCTCTTCCTCCTCGTCGCCGCCGCTGGTCAGGATCCCGGTCACGGTCAGCCGCGCGGTCCGGTCGCCGAGCACGGCCGTCATCTCACTCCCGGACCGGACGCCGAGGCGCTCGGCCAGGCGGCGGCCGATCGCGACCTCGGGGTTGCCATCGACCGGCCAGCGGCCTTCGACCTGGAGGGTCGGCCGGGTGCGCGGCAGGCCGGTGCGCCAGCCGGGCTCCAGCTCGTGGTCGAACCAGGTGCCGACGAGCGGCGCCACGATCCCGGCCGGCTGGTTGATCCGGGGAGCCGCCCTGTCGGTCGGCTCCATCCTGACCCGCAACGGCCAGAGCGGGCTGAGCGCGACGATGTTGTTGCGCCAGAAGATCTTCCGGACCTTGGCGAGGCTCTCGACGGGCAGCGTGTCGCGGCCCGGTTCGGGCGCGAGCTGGAGGTTGGCGCCGTAGGAGCCCATCTCGGCCGCGAGGCGGTCGCCGGAGGCCAGGACGACCTCGGCGAGCGCGGTCGCACCCAGGGTGCCCAGGGCCACGGCCGTCACGGCCAGCAGCTTCCGGCGCGTGCCCCGGCGCAGCGACTCGGCGAGGAGGCGGACGTACATCTCTAGTTCCCGGTCCCCATCGAATGGCCGGCATGCGCTCCGGTCGCCTGGAAAAGGCTCGATCCCGAGGCGAGATCGGAGGCCGCGAGCACGAGCTGGCCGGCCTCGACCCGCGACTTGAGCGGCACCGGGTTGCAGCCGCCCGACTGGCCGATCGACGGCGGATAGATGGCCGACCCGCAGTGGAGGCAGGTCACGTTGGGGCCGTCCTGGTAGTAGCCGCGCGGGCCGCAGATCAGGCAGGAATCGAACGCCGTCGCGATATCTCCCTTGTCGTCGACCGGCACCGCGATGAACCGCACCGGGTGGCCATGGACCGTGACCTGGAAACGCTGGAGCCGCATGTCCTGGAAGGCGGCGAGCGGGATGCGCACGGTGCCGTCCGCGCCGACCTGGACCGGCGTGGCCGGCGAGAGCGCGGCCGGCGGCTGGGCGTAGACGAACTCGAGGCCGAGCACGACCAGGATGACCAAGCCGAGCACCGCGCCGACCGCCCTCGCCCGCTGCTGGCGCTGGCTCTGCGCGCGGGCGAGGCGCGCCGCCGCGCCGGCATCCTCCGGCGCGGCCGGGGCGGCGGCGTCCTTCGCCCGGCCCGGGATCAGGAGCATCAGGAGCGGCAGCGCGAGGACCGCGGCGATGAAGAAGAACTCGTTCTTGACCAGCGGCCCGATCGTGGCCATGGTGGTCGGGTTGGCCGGCAGCCAACCGCCCTCGGAGAGCTCGTGGTACCCGTTGATCAGGAGCTGGAGCACGAAGACGCCGAGCGCGATGCCGGTGATCTTGAAGAACCGCCCGAGGTCCACCCGCAGGCTGCCGCGCACGAAGAGGACGCCGAAGAGGATGGCCGCCGCGAGGCCGATCAGCACGCCGAGGATGGCGAGCAGGCCGTTCGTGGTGAGCGACAGCGCGGAGAGGAAGAGCACGGTCTCGATGCCTTCGCGGAAGACCATCAGGAAGGTGAAGAGGAACAGGCCGAGGCCGACCGAGCGCGCGTCGTCGCGGGCGAGGATCTTCGACAGCGAGCCCTTCATCTCGCCCGAGATCGTGTGCGAGTGCCGCCACATCCAGACCATCATGCTGCCGACGATCAGCGCGGAGCCGAGGTAGAGCAGGCCCTCGAAGACCTCCTCGTTGACCGCCCAGCGGTAGAGCAGCCAGGCGCCGGCCAGGCTGGCCGCGGCGGCCGTGCCGATCCCGGCCCAGACCGCGCCAAGATGGCGCTCGAATCCTTCGCGGCGCAGGAAGGCGACGATGATGCCGACGACCAGCGCGGCCTCGACCCCTTCTCGCAGCGTGACCACCAGGGCCTCAAACATGGACCACCCCTCCACCGACCGCCGCCGCCGGCGCGGTCTGGGCTCCAGCGCAGTCGTTGCAGAGACCGCTGATCTGGAGCGTGTGGCGCGTCGGCACGAAGCCGTGCGCGCGGCAGATTTCGGACTGGAGCGCGGCGATACCCGGGCTCACGAACTCGACGACGCGCCCGCAGCCGGTGCAGACCAGGTGGTCGTGGTGCTGGCCGCCGTGCACGTGCTCGTAGAGGAACCGGTCCCGGCCGAGCCGCTGCTTGCGCACCATGCCGCACTCGACGAGGAGGTCCAGGTTGCGGTAGACCGTGGCCCGGGAGATCTTCAGGCCGCGCGCCTTCATCGTCGCGAGCAGCTCCTCGGCGTCGATGTGCTTGTGCTGTGCGAAGATCTCCTCGAACAGCGCGAGCCGCTCCTGAGTGACGCGCTGGCCCCGGCTGCGCAGGAATTGGAGGAAGCGCTCCCGTTCGCGAGCGTTGGACATGACCGTTCTTTCCTGATCCTCTTGTCTCTTGAGATGAAGTCTCAATAATCGAGCACCATTCTGGACGTATCTGGTCCGGTTTGTCAACCGCCTGTCGAGCGCCTGTCAAGCCGCGCCGCGGGTCCCGGGTGCTATCCTGAGACAGGTATGGAAGATGCAGACTTTTTTCCACGATGATCATGCCCGAGACGCCGCCCGAGTCGCTCGATGACACCTACCACCGGCGCCGCCGCCTGCGGCGCCCTTTACCGCTCTGGCTGCGCATCGTGGTCTTCCTGGCGGGCTGGATCGTGGTCCTGGTGGGCATCGCCGGGCTGGTGCTGCCGGGCCCGGGGATCCCGACGATCATCGCGGGCGCCGCGATCCTCTCGATCGTGAGCGAGGCGACCTACGAGCTGACCCGGAAGTCGCTGCAGCGCTGGCCGTTCATCTGGGACCGGGTGGAGGCGTTCCGCGAGCGCATCCACGACCGGCTGCACCGCTGGGCGCACGGGAAGAAATAGGGGACGTCCGGGGCGCGATGAATCGCGCCCCCATCCCCTATTGTTCTATCGCTGGTCCACGGGCACGTACGGCCGCTCGGTCGCGCCGGTGTAGATCTGGCGCGGCCGGTTGATGCGGGTCGCCGGGTCGTGCAGCATTTCGCGCCAGTGGGCGATCCAGCCGGGCATGCGGCCGAGCGCGAACATCACCGTGAACATGTTGGTCGGGATGCCCATCGCGCGATAGATGATGCCGCTGTAGAAGTCCACGTTCGGGTAGAGCTTGCGCGAGATGAAGAAGTCGTCGTGGAGGGCGACCTCCTCCAGCGCCTTGGCGATGTCGAGCAGCGGGTCGGTGACCCCGAGGTCCTCGAGCACGTCGTCGGCCATCTTCTTGAGGATGCGGGCGCGCGGGTCGAAGTTCTTGTAGACGCGGTGGCCGAAGCCCATCAGGCGGAAGCCCGAGGTCTTGTCCTTCGCCATGTCCACGTACTTCTGGTGGTTGCCGCCGTCGTCGCGGATGCGCTCCAGCATCTCGATGACCGCCTGGTTGGCGCCGCCGTGGAGCGGGCCCCAGAGCGCGCAGATGCCGGACGAGATCGAGGCGAAGAGGTTGGCCTGGCTGCTCCCCACCATGCGCACGGTCGAGGTGCTGCAGTTCTGCTCGTGGTCGGCGTGCAGGATGAGCAGCAGGTCGAGCGCCTTCTCCACCACGGGGCGGACCTCGTAGGGCTCGGCCGGCACGGCGAACATCATGTTCAGGAAGTTCGAGCAGTAGGAGAGCTTGTTGCACGGATAGACGAACGGCTGGCCGACGTTCTTCTTGAAACAGGCCGCGGCGATCGTCGCGGTCTTCGCCAGCAGCCGGGCGATGTTGAGGTCCGTGTCGCCGTCCTCCGGGTAGTAGGCCGAGAGCGAGGCCACCATCGACGACAGCATGGCCATCGGGTGGGCGCTGGTCGGGAACCCCTCGAAGAACTTCTTCATGTCCTCGTGGAGCAGCGTGTGGTACGTGAGCCGCTCCTCGAACTTCCTGAGCTCCTCGGCGCTCGGCAGCTTGCCGTAGATGAGGAGGTAGCACACCTCGGTGAAGCGGGCCTGGCCGGCCAGCTCCTCGATGGGATAGCCGCGGTAGCGCAGGATGCCGGCCTCGCCGTCGATGAAGGTGATCGAGCTTTCGCACGCGCCCGTGTTGCCGTAGCCGGGATCGAGCGTGATCGCGCCGGTCTTGGCACGGAGCTGGGAGATGTCGACGCCCACCTCGCCCTCGGTGCCGACCAGGACGGGCAGCTCCAGCTCCTTGCCCCCCACCGTGATGCGGGCCGAGGTGGTCCCGGGCATCGCCGGCGTCGGCGCCGCGGTCGGGATCGAGGTCGGGGGGGCTTCCACAGTTGACTGCTGAGACATTTCAGGTCTCCTAAGAGGTCGCTCCAGGCCGCTCGGGGCCTGGAGCGCCGCGGCGATTCTATCCCAAAAGCGTCAAAGCTCCCGCAGCGCCGATGCCACCGGCATGCGCGCCGCCCGGATGGCCGGGAAGAGACCGCCGAAGAGACCGATCACCAGGGCCATGACGATGCCCATCACCAGAAGCGCCGGCGTCACCGCGAACGAGAACGCCACCTGGCTGAAGGTCGACCAGTTCATGGTCGCCGCCTGGTAGCCGTTGAACGCGGCGTAGGCGGCCAGGCCGCCCAGGACGCCGCCGAGCAGCGCCAGGGTGAGCGACTCCAGCAGCACCGAGATGACCACCGGGCCCGAGCCGTAGCCCAGCGCCCGCAGCGTCGCCACCTCGCGGGTGCGCGAGGAGACCGCCGAGTACATGGTGTTGAGCGCGCCGAAGATCGCGCCGATCGCCATCACCACGGAGATGGACACGCCGAGGCCGGTGATGATGCCGTGCAGGGTCCGCGACTGCGCCTCGTAATACTCGGTCTCGCGGATCACCTTCACGTCGAGCCTCGGATCGGTCGTCAGCGTGTCCTTGAAGCGGTCGAACGTCTCCGGCGACTCGAGCTTCGCATAGACCGCCTGGAAGGTGCTGCCGCGGCGGTAGGCCGGCTGGAGCACGCCGGCGTCGCACCAGATCTCGGACTCGGCGAGGGCGCCGCCGGCCGAGAAGATTCCGACCACGGTCCACTCGTTGCCGCTCCAGCGCTTCTTGTCGCCGACCTGGAGGCCGGCGAACTCGGCGGCCGCGGCCTTGCCGGCGATGACCTCGTTGCGGCCCGGCTGGAAGTTGCGGCCCTCGACGATCTTGACCTCGTCGCGGACCTGGAAGGCGGCCGGCTGGACGCCGCGCAGAGGCACGTTGGCGTCCGTCCCCGTCGAGCGCTTGGGCACGTCGACGACCACGTAGAGCTCGGAGGACGCCATCGGCCCCTGGGCCGAGCGCATCACGCCGGGCGCCTCGGCGATGATCCGCGTCACGTCGCGGGTGAGGCCGCTCGTCATCTCGCTGTCGCTGCCGCTGCGCAGGACGATCGCCGTGTCGGGCGAGCCCGCGGAGACCAGCGTGCGCTTGAAGCCTTCGCCGATCGACAGCACGGCCACGAGGACGCCCACCACGCCCATGACGCCCACGACCGTGGCCGCGGATGCGCCGAGGCGCTGGTTGATCGTGCGCACGTTGAGCCAGGTCACCACACCTACCTGAGAGAGCCAGCGGAACATTCGAATCCCTCCTCAGCGCCGCAGCGCTTCGGCGATGCGCAGCCGCATCGCCTGCAGCGCCGGCAGGAAGCCCGTCACGAGACCGAGCAGGACCGCGAAGACGACGCCCAGGGCCGCATCCCGCCCGGGCAGATAGAACACCGGAAGCTGACCATTCGTCGGGTCGCCGGCCGAGATGGCGAGCCATGCGATCCCGAGGCCGGCCAGGCCGCCGAGCACGGCGAGCAGGCACGACTCGGCGAGCACCAGCCCGAGCGCCTGGCCGTGGCTGAAGCCCAGGGTCTTGAGCACCGCGATCTCGTTCGTGCGCTCGCGCACCGCCTGCGCCATGGTGTTGCCGACCACCAGGAGCAGCGTGAAGAACACCGCCAGCAGGATGCCGGTCAGGATGCGGCCGACGTCGCCCACCTGGTTGGCGAACGACTGGGCCAGCGCCTTCTCGGACTGGGTCTTGGTCTCGGCCGGCGAGTTGGCGAACAGCGAATCGATCTTCTTCGAGATCTCGGCCGTGTGCTTCGGGTCGTCGATCCGGAGCACGTACCAGCCGACGACCCCGAGGTTGCCGTTGCGCACCGCCTGGTTCAGGTAGTCGTAGTGGAAGAAGAAGGACGAGGTGTCCACCCCCTTCTCCTTGCCGTCGTAGATGCCGTCGATCGTGAACTCGAAGGTCGAGGAGCCGTCCGTCTTGCGGAAGAAGGTGCCCTGGATGGGCACACGGTCGCCGACCTTCCAGTGGAAGCGGTCGGCGGTCGCGCGGCCGACGATGGCGCCCGTGCGGTCCTCCTTCCAGGCCGCCACCTGCGCCTTCGGGATCACGAGCTCGGGGTACATGTCCAGATAGGTATCGGTGTCGACCGCCATCTGCGGGAAGAAGTTCTTGGGGTCCTGATAGACGCCGCCGAACCAGTTGAGGTGCGTCACGGCCTCCACGCCGGGCACGGAGGCGATGCGGTCCTTGTAGGAGATGGGCAGCGGCATGATGATCGCGGTCTTGTGGATGGTCGACAGCCGATCGGTGCCGACCACGTCCACGCCCATGCTGAAGGCCATGCGGATGGCCGCCAGGTAGCCGAACAGCAGGAAGGCGACCAGGATCGACAGCAGCGTGAAGAAGGTGCGCACCTTGCGCCGCTTCAGGTTGCTCCAGATCAGCGGGAAGAACTTCATGCCGCCGCCTCCGTGGTGAGGGCGCCCTTGTCCAGGTGGAGGGTGCGCTTGGCGCGCGCCGCGGCGTGCGGGTCGTGGGTGACCATGATGATGGTCTTGCCGTGCTCGCGGTTGAGCGCCTGGAGCAGGTCCAGGATCTCGTCGCCGGACCTGCGGTCGAGGTCGCCCGTCGGCTCGTCGCAGAGCAGCAGGGTCGGATCGGTGACGATGGCGCGCGCGATGCCCACGCGCTGCTCCTGGCCGCCGGAGAGCTGCCGCGGGTAGTGCCCGGCGCGGTCCGCGAGCCCCACGACCGACAGCGCGGTGGACACGTGCTGCCGGCGCTGCGTCTTGGACAGATGGGTCAGGAGCAGCGGCAGCTCCACGTTTTTCTCCGCGGTGAGCACCGGCAGGAGGTTGTAGAACTGGAACACGAAGCCGATGTGGCGGGCGCGCCACTGGGCGAGCTTGCGGTCGGGCAGGCCGCTGATGGGCTCGCCGGCCACGACAACCGAGCCCGAGCTCGGACGGTCGAGCCCGCCGATCAGGTTGAGCAGCGTGCTCTTGCCCGAGCCCGACGGCCCCATGAGCGCCAGGAAGTCGCCCTGCGGCACCTCCAGGCTCAGGTTCCTCAGGATGTCGAGCCGCTCGCCTCCGCGGTGAAACACCTTCTGTACGTCCCGGACCTCGACCAGCGCCTGCGCCATGACTCGTATCTCCTTCAGGTTTCGTTTCGAACCTTGACTTTGTAGCCGTCCGCGAGCTGCTCTGGTCCTTCGATCACGACCGCCTCGCCGCCGGAGAGGCCGGAGACGACGGCCACGTCGTCGCCCGAGGCGGGAGCCGTCTTGATTGCGCGACGTTCGACCTTGTCGCCCTGGACGACGAGGACGTACGGCTGGTCCTCGCCGCGCACGGCGGCCTTGGGGACCAGCACCTTCGGCTTGGCCTCGGCGGCATTCGCGGCGGCCGCTGTCGTCTCCTTCTCGTCGCTCAGGAACGACACCTTGACGCCCATGTCCGGCAGGATGCGCGGATCGAGCTGGTCGAACCCGAGGCGCACCTTGACCGTGGCCTTCTGGCGGTCGGCGGCGGGCACGGTGGTGATGACCCGGGCCGGGATCTGCCAGTCCGGATAGGCGTCGAGGACCGCCACGGCGCGCTGGTCGTCGCGCACCCGGTTGATGTAGGCCTCGTTGACGTCCACCTCGATCTCGAGCGACGCCATGTCGACCAGCGTGCAGATGCCGGTGCGCGTGAAGCCTCCGCCCGCGGACACCGGCGAGATCATCTCGCCGGGCTGAGCGTCCTTGGAGATCGCCACGCCGGAGAACGGCGCGCGGATGACCAGGTCGTCCAGGTTCTGGCGGTAGACCTCGACCTGGCGGCGCGAGACCTCGGCGTCCTGGCGCTGGACTTCCAGCCGCGCGGCGAACGAATCGACCTGCGCGTCGGCGGTGTCGAGCTGGGACTGCGTGGAGACGCCTTCCTTGAGGAGGTCGCGCATG
Source organism: Acidobacteriota bacterium (assembly GCA_040349255.1). Lineage (GTDB taxonomy): Bacteria > Acidobacteriota > Thermoanaerobaculia > Multivoradales > UBA5704 > DATMER01. Next base: position 55,040 of record JBEQUE010000144.1, read on the forward strand.
CGCTTCTGGTTGAGCCGGGCTTCCTTCAGACGGACCTCGGTCTCCTGGAGCGCGTGGCGGGCGGAGACGCTCTGGGCCTCGGCGAGCGCGAGCTGGCGGCGGGCCGTGGAGTCGTCGAGCCGGGCCAGCACCTGGCCGGCCTGGACCTTCATGCCCTCCTCGACGTGGATCTCGACGACCTTGCCGGTGACCTTGGAGGAGACGGTGGCCTGGCGGCGCGCGGTGACATAGCCGGAGGCGTCGAGCACGGCGCCGGCCGCGGAGCCGCCGGCCACGGCGCGGGCGGTGGCGGTGCGGACCTCGACGGCGCGCGGGATCTTGAGCCACGCCCAGGCTCCGCCGCCGATGGCGAGCAGGACGATGGCGAGCGCGAGCCACAGCTTCCAGCCGGGGCCGCTGCGCTCCTCCGCCCCGCTGCGGTCGATGCGCAGCCCGTCGAGAGAGGGTTTTTCGGTCATGACTCCATCCTTGAAAGGACCCGGGGCTTTCCAGGTACAGGCTCGGGTCCAGGCAGTGTTACGTCCCGGTGCGGCAAAAGTTTGCCGGGACGGTTTCGCTCGTATCGGGGGATTCTATCGCGGATTCAGGGCTCGAACACGGCGCAAGCGGTATCGTTCTCCCAGACCTCGACGCGGACGACGCGGACGCGGTCGCGATCCTCGCCGCGCTCCGCCAGCCGGCGGGCGACTTCCTGGAACACATATTCGCTGAAGAGCTCGGCGGTCGTGTTCTTCTCGTCAAAAGGAGGAATGTCGTTGATCACCCGGTGGTCGAACGGACCGAGGATTTCCTGCATCATCTCCTTGAGGTCGGCGAAGTCGAGGACCATGCCCAGCCCGTCCAGCTTCCCGGCCCTCAGGTGAACCCTAACCCGATAGTTGTGGCCGTGCAGGTTCTCGCAGCCGCGGGTGTGGCCGCGGATGGCGTGGGCCGCGGAAAAGGTGAAGTCCTTGAAGATGGTGTGCATGGCTACGGCATCCGGCCTTCCAGGATAGCGCAGAGCTTCGCGGCGTCCAGGTTGCCGCCGGAGACCACGCAGACCACCTTCCCGCCCTGCGGAAGGGTGGTGAGCGCGGCGGCCACCGAGGCGGCGCCGGCGCCCTCGGCGATGACCCGGTGGCGCTCGGCGAGCAGGCGGATGGCGTCCGCCACCGCCTCCAGGGAGACGATGCAGGCCCCGGCGAGCAGACGGTCCACGAGCGGCCACATCTCGGGCAGGAGGCTCCTGCCGCCGATGCCGTCCACGAAGCTCGGCTGGTAGTCCACGGTCTGCGGCGAGCCTTCGCCCAGCGATTCGGACAGCGGCGTGGCCGTCGAGACCTCGCAGCCGAGCACCTGGACCTCCGGCCGGAGAGCGGCGAGCGCCGCGGCGATGCCGCAGGAGAGCCCGCCGCCGCCGAACGGGACGAGGACGGTGTCCACGTCGGGCAGGTCCTCGAGGATCTCCAGCGCGATGGTGCCGTTGCCGGCCATCACCGCCCGGTCCGCCACCGGGTGGATGAAGAGGCCGTCGAGCCCGGGATAGGAGTGCTCGACGAGCACGTCCCACCAGCGGTCGAACGGCACCTTGATCACCTGGCCGCCCAGGCGCTCGATCGCCGCCAGCTTGGTGGCCGGCGCGTGGTCCGGCACGACGACGGACGCCGGCACGCCCATCTCCCGGGCGCTCCAGGCCACGCCCTGCGCCATGTTGCCGGCGCTCGCCGTGTAGACGCCGTCCCGGAGCGTCTCCGGGTCGGCCAGGCGCATGGCGTTGGTGGCGCCGCGCAGCTTGAACGAGCCGATCGGCTGGAGGTTCTCCAGCTTGAGCCAGATCTCGATCGGAGAGTCCGCATTCAGGCGGACGAGCGGCGTGCGCACCGTGACCCCGGCCAGGCGCTCGCGCGCGGCGCGGATCTCGTCGAGGGTGGGAGCTTCCAGGGCGGTCATCCGCCGGAGCTTACCTGAAACCCGTTTCGTTATACTCCCCGGCCATGCCGCAGCCCCGACCGTCCAGCAGCGGACCGCTGATCGCCGCCGTCGCCTACGCCAACCTGGTGTCGCTCGCGGCCCAGGTGATCTGGGTGCGCAAGGTCACCCTCCTCTTCGGCGCCACGGCCGGGGTGTTCGCCAGCGTGCTGGCGGTGGTGCTCGCCGGCCTCGCCTGCGGCGCGGCCTGGGGCGGCCGGCGAGCGGCCTCCACCCTCCAAGACACTCGGCCGGAGCGGCTGCTCGCCATCCTCCTGGTAGCGCTCGGCGCGCTCTGCGCCGCGAGCCTGCCGCTGCTCGACGCGGCGCGCTCGCTCTTCCTGGCGCTGGGCCCCGAGGGCCTGGAGCCCGCGGCCCGCGCCGCGGTGCGGATCCCGTTCGTGGCGCTCGTGCTCCTGCCGCCGACCTTCGCGATCGGCGCCATCCTGCCGCTCGCCACCCAGCTCTACAGCCGGGTCTCGGCGGGCGCGGTGGCGGCGCTCTACGCGGCGGACACGCTCGGCGCCGCGGTCGGCGCCCTGGTCGGCGGCTTCCTCCTGGTGCCGCAGCTCGGCCTGAGCGTCTCCACCTGGCTCCTGGGAGCCGGAGCGCTGGCGCTCGCGGCGCTCCTCTGGCAGAGCGCTCCTCTCCCGTTGCCCGCCAAGACCGCGGCCCCCGAGACGCCGTTGGCCGGCCGCAAGAAGAAAGCCGCGAAGGTGGTCGCCGCCCCGACTGCGCCGGCCGAGCTCGGGACCGGGGCCCGGCGGGCCGTGCTGGTCTCCTTCTTCCTGACCGGCGGCGCCGCGCTCCTCCTGGAGACCGGCTGGAACCGGTTCTTCTATCTCCTGAACGGCACCAGCATCTTCTCTCTCAGCACGGTCCTCGCCGGCTTCCTGACCGGCATCGGCCTCGGCAGCGCGCTCGTGCGGCGGCGTCTGGAGCGCGGCGGCGACGTCCCGGCCCTGGTCGCCTTCCTCCAGGCCCTGGTCGCGCTCGGCGGCATCCTGGTCTTCCGCGCCCGCGAGCTGTTCGAGCGCACCTACCTGGCGATCTACGAGGCGTCCGCGAGCCACGCCGCGTTCCAGCTCAAGATCTACGTCGCGGTCTTCGCCCTGGTCGCGCTGGCCACGCTGGCGATGGGCGCGAACTTCCCGGCCGTCGTGCGCCTGCTCGCGCCGCGGCGGGACGAGGAGGCGCGCGCGCTCGGCCGGGTCTACTTCATCAACACCGCCGGCGCGGTCGCCGGGGCCCTGGCCGGCGAGTTCCTGATCCTGCCGCGCCTCGGGTTCGACGGCCTGCTCGCCACCGTGACGCTGATCTACCTGGGCAGCGCCGCGCTGTTCTTCAGCCTCGCGGCGCCGGCGGCCCGGCGCTCCGCGGCGCTGCCGGTCGGCGCCGCGGCCCTGGCGGCGCTCCTGATCACGCCGCCCTTGCGCGCCTACGAGCCGCCCTGGAACGCCGTCTACTACAGCGGCGTGCGCCAGGGCACGTACTCGAAATACCAGATCCTCAACAACGCCCACACCGTGGTCTTCCGGCGCCAGGGCTTCTACGGCCAGGTGACGGTCAGCCAGACCCTGACCGAGCTCTACCTCAAGCACAACGGCAAGACCGACGCCTCGACGAACGTGGTCGACAGCTTCGCCCAGTACCTGCTCGGGCACGTGCCGCTGCTCCTCCATCCGAAGCCGGACAGGGTGGTCAACATCGGCCTCGGCGGCGGGATCACGCTGGGCGCGATCACCGCGCACCCGGAGCCGAAGGAGATCGTGCAGGTCGAGCTCGACCCGCTGGTCGTCGAGGCCACCCGCACCTGGTTCGGAGAGGCCAACCATCACGCGCTCGACGACCCGCGCGTCCATCTGGCCGTGGACGACGGCCGGAGCTTCATCGAACGGAGTATCGGCCGGGGGGACCGGTTCGACGTGATCATCAGCGAGCCGCCGAACCTCTGGGTCTCGGGCGTCTCGGGGCTGTTCACGACCGAGTTCTACCGCGCCGCCCGGGCGCGCCTGAATCCCGGCGGCCTCCTCTGCCAGTGGCTGCCGCTCTACGAGCTCGGCGAGGAGGACTTCGCGACCGCGCTCGCCACCATGGGCACGCAGTTCAAGCACCTCGCCGGCTGGACGAACGGCTCGGTGGCGGTGATCGTGGCCTCGAACGAGCCGCTGCCGCTCCAGGGTCCGCACCCGTCCGCCGCCGAGCTCCCGCCGCCGCCGTCGGTCATCGCGACCGATCTCCAGAACGCCGGCGTGCTGCCATGGCAGGTGGAGTCGTTCCTCTCGCAGCCCGACCTCGACGCCGCGGCCATCGCGAAGCTCCAGGCCGAGGCCCCCGACCTGAACCGCGACGACCGCCCGGTCCTGGAGTTCCGCACGGCGCGCAATCTCTTCCGCCTCACCAAGCCGGGCGCGGACGCGGGCTGGAGGGCCCGGCTGCCGCGCGCGCGGGAGTGAGAGGAACACCCGGCAAGCGGGCAGCGCCATGAAGAAGCTACGTATCTACATCGACACGTCCGTGATCGGAGGCTGCTTTGACGCCGAGTTTTCACAATGGCCGAACAGCCTGATGCAGGATTTCGCGGCGGGCACATTCATTCCCATTGTCTCGGACGTGCTGGCCGCCGAGATCCAGGACGCACCGGAGGCTGTTCGCCAGGAGTACGACCATCTCATCAGCAGCGAACACGAGCTCATGCTTGTCACGGAAGCTGGAGCTGGGCTACAAGCCGCTGCAGATCTACTCACCGCGGGAAGTTACGAAGGCGGAAGGAGATTAGCTCGTGAGTGATGCTGCTATTCGAGCCGTTGAAATGGTGCGCACCATCCGTGAGGCGCACTACGAACAGCTCAAGGAGCTGTCTCCGCAGGAGAAAATCGCGTTCTTCCGGGAAAAGGCAAGACGGCTGCACGCCGAGTTGGGAAAGCCCGAAGAGCTTCTGGCCCGCGCCAGCCAGGGAGCTGAGGCTCACTTCGGATAGGTCGCGACGAAGTACGCGTAGGTCTTCGGGCGGATGGCCTTGAGCAGGTCCGGGTCCACGTAGTAGAGCGCGAAGCTCTCGGCGAACAGCTCGTCCCAGCTCTTCTCGCCGTACCTGGTGACGCCGCCGGAGACGATCTCCTTGCTGTCGTCCTTGACGGACAGCCCGTCTTGGATCGCGGCCTCGCGGAACGAGCCCTTGGGGGCTCCGCCCGTCCGGGTGCTCGTGTACTGGTTGGCCTTGCCCGCCACCTTGATCCAGGCCTCGCCGGTGCGCGACCGAGCCCGCAGCACCTTCGCCTCGTCCAGGTCCTTCACGAACTTCGCCCAGGCGGCGTTCAGCGGCGCGTCGTCGGCGATGTGTCCCAGCTCGTGCGCCACCACGACCTCCAGCCAGGTGGACTGCCCGAAACGGGTGGTCGACGAGGCGAAGGCGGTATCGAAGAGCCGGATGGTCTTGTCCCTCGGATTGGTCTCCCCCGACCGTTCCGGGCTGCAGGTCTTCGCCTCCAACTCGGCCTCCGTGCACACTTTCTTCGCCTCGCGGAGGAACTTCACGCCGCTCGCGTGCTTGAGGGCGGAGTCCGGCAGCGCCGCCAGGGCGGACTCGACCGCGCTCCACTCGGTCGCCTTCCAGCCGGGCCCGCGCTTGAATTTGACCTTGCGGATCTCCGCCTTGCCCTCGTCGAGGATGCGCGGCGAGGGCTCGGGAGCTCCGATGCCCAGCACCAGTTTCCGGCACGCGTCCAGGCCCGCGCCGAGCCCCCGGCAGTCGCGCATCCCGCGGGCCTCCCGGACCGGCAACGGCCCCTGCGCCTGGGAGAAGGGGCCGGGGAAGGCTTCCCAGAGCGGCTTCGGCGGGCGCGGCGCGACGCCGCTCTCCTCGACGAGCCAGAGCTCGAGGGGCAGGCCGTTCTTCCCCTTCAGCGGCCGGTCGACGCGCGTGAACCGGTAGGCCCGCTCCACGGTCGTGATCGCCAGCTCGATGGCGGCGTTCCGCGGCAGGAAGGCCTCTCCGGTGTCGCTGATCTCCGTGAGGTAGATCGCGACGTTCCGGAGCCCGTCCTGCAGCCCCGCGTCGATCGACGCCCCGAAGCGGACGGTCGTGCCTGCGGGAAGCTCGAGCTTCTCCTTGTCCAGGAAGAGCTTCTCGATGTTCTTCTGCACGCCCGCGGTGAATTGAGCCGTCTCGAGCCGCAGGGTCTTCGCCTCGGGGACGGATTCGAGCTCGCTGTCGAGTTGGAGGGCGGCGCGGCCCGACCGCGCCTGCTGGACCACGTGGGCCAGCTCGTGGGCGACGAGGTTCCTGCCGGCCGCCGAGGCCGCGTCGTACCGGCCGGGGCCGAACACGATGTCCTGGCCCAGGGTATAGGCGCGGGCCTGGACGGCGGCGGCCGAGGCGGCGGCCCGGCCATCGGTGTGCACCCGGACCTTGCCGAAGTCGTGACCGAAACGGGGCTCGAAATCGGCGCGCAGGCCGGCGTCGAGAGGCTGTCCGGGCGAGCGCAGGGCCTCCTCGGCCCAGGCCGGGACCGGCTCGGACGGCTCCGGCACGGACCGGAGCCCGGCTGCGGGCTGCCCGCGGGTCACCCGGCCGGCGGCCTGGCGGGCTTCGCGCTCTCCGGCAGCGCGCGCGGCGGACCGTTGGACCCGAAGCGCGCTCAGGGAGCTCCCCTCATCGTCATGCCTTCATGAGGCTCCAGACGGCGTGGACCTCAGAGGGTCTGCGCCGCTCCGAGCTCCCGAAGGATGGTCCGGGAGACCGGGATGCCGAAGGCGTCGAGCCTGTCGCGCACGCGCTTGTCCAGCTCCGCGAGCATCGACTCCTCGCTCGCCGCCGCGACCAGCATCTCCGACAGGAAGCGGATCTGCCAGCGGTAGCGGTCGGCCCGATCGCCGGCCTGCTGCTTCAGGAGACGATGCTCCAGCCGAAAGGCGCCCACGGGCCGCCAGGTCAGCTCGAAGTGAGGCAGGACGTCCTTGAGGAGATGCGCTTCGAACGCCTCTTCCTTCACCCCGGGAAGGAGCGCGATCGAGTACTCGCAGACATGTTCCGCCAGATCGCCGTCTTTCGTCGCCATGGCAAACCTCCTGTCCACGAGGCGACGGCGGGCTCGCCTTTGTTACGGTTCCGCTGAAATCTGGAGCGGGTTGCGTGGTCACGGGCTTATGGTATCCTTCGGGCATGACGGTCAAAGCTCGCGTTCACAAAGGTCGGCTCCTGTTGGATGAGCCGACGCAACTTCCTGAAGGGGCGATCGTTGATCTCCTGCCCCTGGATCCGGGAGACTGGCTCGACCCTGCTGATCGCGCCGCTCTGCACCAGGCCCTTGTCGCTTCTCAGGAAGACGTTGCGGCTGGCCGGCTGATCGATGCCGAAGAGGTTCTGAAAGAACTGCGCGCATCGTGACGCGCCGCAAGGTCCGTTTCACGGCAACGGCCCGGCCTGTGGCATGCCCGGCGCGGCTCCGGACCCGATTTCCGGACGATCGGCTGATCGTTGCGGACCTGCGGCCGGAGTTGGCGGATCACCGGCCAGGGTTTGCGGGTTCCCGCCAGGGCCGGCCGACGATCGGCCAGAGTGAGCGGATCCTCGGCTGGAACCAGCCGGTCGTCGGCCAGGATTGGCGAGTGATCAGCTGACCTCAGCGGGTCCTCGGCCGAGACTGGCGGTTGCTGGCTGGCACTGGCCGAAGGTCGGCCGGAGCCGGCCGGCGGTCGGCGCCCTCCGGCGGATCCTCGGCGAGGCGGTGCCGAAGGAGCGCCAGCGCGCCTCAGGGCGTCCCGTCCGGCAGCAGCTCCTTCACCGGCTTGCCGTCGGCGTCCAGGACCGTGATCCGGGTCCTGCCGTCGGCCGCGACCTGCATGAGCAGGCGCTTGCGGCCGGCGGCGTCGTGGAGCGCCAGGGTGGCGGCGCCGTCCTTGCCGTGCCCGAGCCAGATGCGCCGGTTGACCTCGGTGCCCGACGGGCTGTCGGAGACCGCCAGGCCCACGATCTTGTCCTCCTGGTCGTCCACGCCGAGAAGCTGGACGATCTGGTTGGCGCCGTACCGGTCGAACGAGAGGCTTCCTCCGGAGTCCCGGATCTCCCCCTTCTCGTTCTTCCGCCCGCCGAAGATCAGGCCGCCGATCTCGGAGCCCTCGTCGTTCAGGAAGAGCAGACCGGCCTGAGGCCGTTCGAGCCGCTTCTCCTGGCCCTGCACGAGGACGCCCGGCAACCGAGCATGGTTCGAGATGACGAGACGGGGCGTCCCGTCGGGCTCGACGATGTTGATGCGCTGAACGTTGATCTCGTCGAATGTCTTCGCCCGCGGCGCCGCGGCGTAGAGCACCGTGGCGACGAAGACGGCGGTCAAGGCTCCTGAGTAGAACACGAGGAAGCGTTGGGCTTTCGGCATGGTCGTGGTACGCCCGGTGCGGGAGAAAGTTCAAGGACAGGCCAGGTCCCCCAGCAACTCGCCCAGGACCGCCTCCTCTTCCACGGCGACGCCGGCCTCGGCCATCGCCGGGGCCAGCTCGGGGTCCCAGGCCGCCTCGACCGGCCGGGTCCGCAGCTCGTAGCCCTCCTTCGGCGCCGCCCGATATTCGGCGGCGGTGAAGCGCCAGGGCTGAAAGGGGATCGCTTCCAGGATGCGATTCGCGATCCTCAGGCCGTCCCAGTCGAAGTCGCCGTGGTAGAGGATCCCGGATCGGCGGGCGAGCTTGCCGAGCAGAGTCAACACGGCATGGTTCGGATATCCGCCGGTGCAGACCAGCGGCGGACAGGCCGCCCCGAGACGATCCGCGGCGGCAGCCACGACGACCGGGTTCTCGCAGACGTAGACCCGGGGCGCCGACGGCAGGATGAAATCCCAGCCGACGAGCTGCCGCAGGGTCAGCCTCACCGGCTCTCCCGCTTCCGCGAAACGGCGGACGCCCTCCCCGATCAGGCCGCCTTCGAGCGGCGCGAGGCCCAGGGTCAGCACATCGCAGCTCAGGTCGTTCTCGACGACTCCGGCCCGGTTCCAGAGATCCCGGCGCTCGGCGGAGCTTCGCGGCGGCGGCCGGTCGGCCACCGCGGCCAGTCCGCGCAGCACGAGCGTGGCGACCGGCCGGCCCGGGTCCAGGCCGTGACTCGTGCCGAGCACCTCGTTGGCCAGCACCGGCAGGCGGATGCCGTCCGGACGCCGGGACAGGAACAGGAGGACGGCGAGCGCCTGCTCCAGGAGCAGATCCTCCCGGCCCGGCCCGAGCCGTCTCAGCAGCCCGGTGGTGCGGAGATCCGCGAGCCAGGCGCGGAGGGCGGGCCAGACCGCCAGGACGGGATGGGCTTCGGCCTTCTCCCAGAGCGCCGCCCATCGGACCCGCTCCTGCTCGCGCTCGCCCGGCAGGTCCCGCAGCGGGCCGTCGAGGATCTCCATCGCGGTCCGCAGGTCGATGCCGAAGCGGGATTCCCGGAGCGCGCGGTCCAGACGGTCGAGGGGGACGCGCAGCTCTCCCTCCGGCAGCGTAGGAAGGCCGAGAAGATCGGCCAGGGCGCGGCGCTCGTCCTCCTCCAGGCCCTCCAGCCGCACGGTCCCTCGCGCTCCGCCGAGGCGTTCCAGCCGGTCCCGGACCTCCGGCCAGAGCCGGCGGAGGCCGGGGCGGGAGAGGAAGAGGAGAGCCTCGTCGTTCATTCTGTGGAATCCCTGCCGTGCCAGACCATGCGCACGGCGGCGACGCCTTCGAGCGCGGGGTCGCGGTAGAGCTGGTAGGTCGCGACCGCGGGCAGCTCCTCGTAGCAGCCCCACTCGTCGTGGCTGGTCATCAGGAAGTCGAGATCGAGCGCGACGAGCAGGCCCATGCAGCGGCCCCGCATACCCTGGTCGATGCCGGCGAACGCCTCGTCGAGAAGGATGAGGCGCGGCGCGGTCGGTCGCGCCGAGCGGTAGTGGGCGGCCGCGGCGGCGAAGAGCGGCAGGTGGAGCGCGACCGCCTTCTCGCCGCCCGAGCTGGCGCCGTGGCCGCGGCGGGTCAGCTCGATCCAGTCTGTGCTCTCTCCAGTCCGGCGGAGGATGCGGAAGCGGTACCAGGAGCGGTAGTCGAGCGCCGCCATCAGGTGTTCGCGCCACGGCACGGCCTCCCACTGGTCGCGGGCCGCGGAGATACGCGCCTGGAAGAAGGCTTCGAGGCGCAGGCGCTCGGCGTCCTGGAGCAGGGCGAAGTCGCGGTTGAGCAGGCCGACGGCGTCCCTCACCTCCGGCGCCGACTCGGCGACCGGATCCCAGGCGAGCTTGAGCGCCATGCCGGAGGCGGTGCGGCAGCGCTCCAGCAGATCGTTCATCTCACCGACGAGCGAGCGCGCCTGCCGCAGCCGGTTGCGCAAGTGGTCGCCGACCTCGCCGAGCAGAAAGCGGCGGAGCAGCTCGCGCTCGTGGTCGGCCAGCAGGGCGCGGCGCACCTCGATGCTCTCGCGCAGGGCGTCGAGCAGGCCTTTCACGTCGTGGTCCCGGCCGTTGAAGGCGACGCGCACGAGGATCAGCTCCTCGTCCTGGTCGAGCCGCGGCTGGTAGTCGGCGCCGAGGTCCGCGGCGAGGATCTGGAAGCGCTCCCAGAGCCGCTTGGCCCGGCGGTCCGCCGCCTCCTGCGCGAGGTCCACCTCGCGGGTCTCGCGATCGATCTCCCGCGCCAGGTCCAGGGCGCGCGTGAGCGACCACGCCGGCTCCTCTGGCAGGACGGAGAGCACCAGCGGCAGCCAGCCGGCGTCGACGATCGTGCGCAGGCGGGCGACGGCGCGCGCCCGCTCCTCGTCCCGCCCGGCCAGCTCGGCGCGGCGCAATTCGAGGCGCTCCTGGAAGCGGGCGCGCTGCTCGGCCGCGGCCCGGGCCTCCTGCTCCAGGACGCGGCGCCGCGTCCTGAGGTCGTCCAGGCGGCGGGCCTCCTCCTGATGGAGACGCAGGATCTCGCGCACGTCGGCGCCGACGGTCGCCTCCAGCTCTTCGTGCTCGGCCCGCGCCGCTTCGGCGTCGGCGGCGATCTCCTGCGCCCGCAGCCGCAGCTCCTCCAGTCTTCCAACCGCCTCGTCGGCACGGCGGCCGGCCAGCTCGCAATGCTCCCGTGCCTGGACGGCTGCCGAAGCGGCCTGGACCAGCCTCTCGAAGGCGGTCTCGAACTGGCGGAGCCGCTCGCGGTGACCGTCCAGGTCGTTCAGATGGTTGGCGAGGCCCAGCTCGCGGGCCCGCGCCTGGAGCCGCCGCTCCAGATCCTCGCGGACGGCGCGGAGCGCGGCCAGCGCCGACTCGGCCACGGCCAGCTCGGACCTCCGTCGGGCCTCGTCTCCGGCCGCCGCTTCAGCCTGGTGCCAGGCGGCGAGGAGCGGCGCCGTGGACGGCAGCGAGCCGGTCTCCTGGCGGAGACGTTCGAGCCTCGCCTCCAGTTCTCCGACCTGAGCCGCGAGCGAGGCGAGACGTTCGGCGAGCGCGGCCAGGCGGGCGTCCAGCTCGGCGAGACGGCGCTGCCGGGCCGCCTCCCGCGCACCGGCTCCCACGTGCTCGGCCACGGGCTTGGACCCGGCTCCCTGGAGGATGCCGAGACGGAAGTGGCCATCGGCAGAGATGCTCTGGAGACCTTCGCCGAGATCGACGGAACGCAGCACGGCATCCAGAGCCTCGGATGCGACCCCATGGCCGGGGGCCGGAACCAGCACGTCGCGCAGGGTCGGACCGGCCTGGAGGGGGGCCGGCACGAGCCAGGTGTCGAGCGTGCCCGGCGAGAGCATGGCGCCGTCTGGCGCGATCCAGGCGTCGAGCAGCCCGGCCGCCTCCAGGGCCGCTTCCAGTCCGGCCTGTTCGACCTCCGCGAGACCCGGCGCGAAATCACAGAGCAGATAGAGCGGGGCTCCAGGCCGTCCGGCGCGCTCGGCAACGCGGGTTCGGGGCGGCTCGGGGCCCAGCTCGCGCGCCTCGGCCACCTGCAGGCGCTCCTCTTCGGTGGCCTGCCGCTCGGCATCGACGGTGGCGGCCTCCGACTCCAGCTCGGCCTGGCGGCGGACCAGCGCGTCGCGGAACGGTGCCGCGGCAACCTCGACTCCGGAGGCCAGACGGTCGGGACCTCCCGCGGCGATCTCCTCGATCCTTTCCTGGAGATTCGCAAACGCCTCATCGTCCAGCCGCAGCTCGGCAAGGCCCTGGCTCCAGGAGAGGAGCGCCTCGTGCAGGTCTGCGCGCTGGCGGTCCAGACTGACGCGGGCCGCCCGGCTCCGTTCGGCGGCGGCGCGCACCTGGGCGTCCAGGTCGCGCAGGCCCTCCCGGGCCAGCTCCTCGCGCAGCCGGACCCGGTCGAGTTCGGCCGCGTCCTGGCGCAGCTCCGCGATTCCCTCCTCCCGGCGGCGCACGGCGGACCGGACGGTGGCCAGGGCGGCCGGCGGGCGGTCGAGCGCCTGCAGACCGGCGGCGTGGATGACTTCGAGGTCCGCCTCCCGGCCCGCGGCCTGGGCGGCGGCGGACCGGTCGTCGCGCTCGTCGTCGGCCTGGCGCGCGCCGGCCTCGGCCCGCTCCAGCTCCCGGCGGAGGCCTTCGGCGCGGCGGCTCTCCATCTCCGAATCGTCGCGGCTCCGGGCCGCCTGGCGCGCGAGGACGGCGGCGGTCTCGCGCTTGGCCCGCAGGGCCTCGGCCGAGCGCATGGCATCGCTCTGCTCCAAGGCACGGAGCCGGCCGCGCGCCGCCTCGGTCTCGACCTCCGTCTCCTGCTCGCGCCGGGCCAGCTCGGCGCAGAGGGCGTCCTGGCTCCGGTAGCCCTCCTCGGCCTCGCGCATCTCGGCCGCGGTCCTGTGGTAGCGGCTGTCCGCCTGCCGCACCTCGGCCGCGCGGCTCCGGGCCATGCCCCGGCCATAGTCGCGGTACAGGTCCAGGAACGAGGCCACGCCTGCCGCGGCGGACTCGACCCGCGCCAGCTCCTTCTGGTCGTTGTCCAGGCGCTCGAAAGACTCGGAGAGCTGGCCGATCAGGAACGGGTCGAGCGGCGGCAGGCTCTCCTTCAGGGTCTCGGAGAGCGTCGGCGGATCGAGCCGCTCGGACAGGTGCGGCCGGCGGAGCTGAAGCAGGAGATGCCGGAGCGTGGCGAAGCGGTCCTCCCCCAAGCCGAAGAGGTGGTGGTCGAGCTTCTCCCGGTACTCGCGGCCGGTGTCGAACACCCATCCCTGCTCCCCGATCTGCTGGCGGAGTTGGTCGCGGAGGAGCGGCGTGCGGTGCGAGAGCAGCGCGAGGCCCTCGCCGATCCGGAGCCGGGTCAGGAAGTACCAGGAGTCCACACGCCGGGTGCGCTGGCTGGCGCGCAGGCCGCAGCCGAGAGTCCAGTGCTCGTCGTCACCCTCCTCGGTCCGCCTCCCCAGCTCCAGCCAGACATAGCCGACCCGGCTGTCGTAGCGGCCGTCCTGAAGCAGGTTCCACTCCATGGTCCGTGACGTGCCGCCGAACGGGTCGAGGCGCTGCGGCGAGAGGTCGGCGTCGAGCAGGAACGGCAGGAGCAGCTCCAGCGCCTTCGACTTGCCAGCGCCGTTCTCGCCGCGCAGGATCAGGCGGCCGTCCTCGAACCGCAGCTCCTGCTCATCGTACTGCCAGAGATTGAAGATGCCGGCGCGCTGGAGCTGGAAACGCTCGCGGCCCGGGCGCGGCAGGTCCCCGGCGGACCCGATCTCCGGGAACAGCTCGACGACCTCACTCAAGCGGAGGCTCCTCCACCTTGTAGCGGGCGATCGCCGGCCGGAGGTGCATCGCGCCGTCCCGCCGGGCGATCAGCCCCATCAGCTCCAGGCGTTCCAGGGCCTCGGAGAGCAGCCGGCCGCGGTCCTCCCGGTACTCCTGGCTCCAGAGGTGGCCGTAGCGCTCCACGAGCGTGTCGAGGACGGCTGCCAGATCGGTCTCTCCGCATACCAGCCTCTCGGCGAGGAGAAGCGCAGCATGGGAAACAGTGCCGGTCCCGGGAAAGGTCAGGTCGGTGAGACGGCCGAGTGGATCGACTGCGGCGAGCCCCTCGCGCCGGATCTCGACGGCGAGGCCGGTCTTCGCCGTCACCTGGCCGATGAGGTAGTGGCGCTGCGAGGCCAGATAGGCCCGCTCGGTCTCCTCCAGCTCGTCCAGGTACAGGGCCGGCTCCTCGACCAGCCGCCGCATCAGGCGGTGCCGGGCCCGACGGTTGGCGCCGTCCTCGGTGTCCGGATACACCTCGGCTCCCAGCTCAGCAGACGAGACCGGTATCGCTGGTATTGCCGGGACGGGCACGGAAAGAAGCTGCGTCAGGCGCCGGCTGTGGATGTCGTAGAGGGCGTCGCCTCGGCCTTCGAGGAAAGCCGTGTCCTCGCCGTCGGCCAGGGTCAGGACGCCGAGCGACCCGAGCCAGCGGACGACGTCCACGAACGCCTGTCGCTCGGCGTAAACCTGGAGGTCGAGCCGCCGCACCCCGTCCTCGGACGCGGCGAGGAGGGCCACCTGCTCGGCCAGCTCGGAGAGGACGGTCTGGACCTCCAGCCGTTCCAGAGCGGCCAGCACCAGGCAGAGGATCGCGTACCGGCGCGGATCGAACGGAGAGTGGGCTTGGGTGCGCACCGGCCGCAGCCGGGCGCCGGGCGCGGGCCGCTTGTGGAGCCGGGCCAGCTCGGAGTCCACGACCAGTCGGTAGCCGAGCTGCTCGGAGAACCAGCGCTGGAGCTCCCGGGCATGCCTCCGGACCAGGGAGAACGTCTCGGGGTCCGGCCGCGAATCGGCGACGAAGGGATGGGCGAGCAGGAGGCGAACTGCCCGCCGCTGCTCCTCGGCCAGGATCGAGACGTCCTCGTCGCTCATGCCGACCGCCGGACCGGGAGCCCGTCCTCGACCGTCAACACCCAGGCCGGCAGCGTGAGGCGGCCGGCCGGAGACTCCACGGTCGCCGATCCCGGCCCGGCTTCGAGACGGAGCCCCAGGCGGCCGTCGCGGCTGCGGGCCTCACGCCGGCCGTCGGGTCCCGGAGCGGCGGCGAGGAGGCGGTCGAGGAGCGCAAGGAGGAGGGAGAATTCGTCGCCCGAGAGCGGCGGCAGGCCGGCGAGCGCGACAGGTCCGCGGCCGGCGAAGCGGGCGAGCGCCGCGGCCTGCGCCTCCTGCTCGCGGCGGTAGCGCGCGGCGAGGAAGCCCTTCACCTCCGAGTGATCGGCCACCGGGCCCGTGCGGCCCAGGGCGGTGCCGCGGCCAGTCCGGCGCAGGGCAGGTGCGACGGGCACGGGCGGCGCCTCCCACCAGCTCGCACCCGGTTGGACGAGGTCCGGGTCCTCATGGAGCCCTCCGAGATGCCGGGCGCCGAAGAGGCCGAACGCCTGCTGGAACAGGCGGTGCGCCTCCTCCCCGGCGAGCCGGTCGAACCAGCCGGCAAGGCGCAGCAGGTCGGCGGTGCGGCTGAAGCGGCGGAAGCGCTTCTCGTGCAGCCGTTCGAGCACCAGGAGGATGCGGTTGATCGCGCCGCGCGCCGCAGCCCGCAGGTGCTCGACCGTGGCCGGCTCCCGGCCGTCGCCGACGAACCAGGCCGCGATGCCGCGCCACTTGCGGCGCAGTCCCTCGGACGGATCTTCGATACCGAGCGGCGAGGGCGCCGCGTCGGCCTGCGCCGCGAGGAGGACCAGGCGCTCCGCGTCGAGATCGATCCGCTGGACCTCGGCCGTGATCCGCGGCGCGGTCTCCGACAGCTCGCCGAGAAACTGCTCCAGGTACTCCAGCACCGCCTGCTTGTAGGCCAGGAAGGCCTCGGCGTGGACCTCGCCCTGGTCGATGGCCTCGTGGAGCCGGGCCAGGAATGTGCTCGCGTTCTCGGTCAGCGCCCGGAACTGCTCGGTGACGTTGAACAGGTGCTCGAAGATCCGCTCCGGCCGGGGAGCCGGCTGCTCCAGTTCCCGGCGGATCTCGCCCAGGTTGCGCAGGATCGTGCCGAGCATTACGCGCTGGAGCGAGCCGCTCCGTTCAAGCGCCGCCACCACCTCGCCGACCGCGCGCTCGGCGGCCTCGCCGGCCGGCGTGAGCTGATAGATCAGGTGCCGGCGGCGGAAGTCCGCCAGCGTGGCCACGCGGCCGGTGTCGTGGCTGCGCCGCAGGTTCCCCCACTGGACGAGCTGGTCGAGCGCCCGCTCGACGTCCTGCGCCCCGAAACGCAGCTCGGCCGCGACCTCGTCCGGCCGGAACTGGATGCGGTAGAGCGCCTTGGCCTCCAGGAACAGCCGGAGGATCGACCGGTAGAGCGGCGCGAGCGACTCGACGGTGTACGCGAAGATCGCCAGGCGGCCGAATTCAGAAGATGTGGCTTCCGGGTTCATCCGTAGCGCTCCGGCGGCAGGATATCACCGGACCGCGCTACGCGAAGCCCCCTATCGGAGCGACACCGTCACCGTGTAGTTGACCCGGATCGGCTTGCCACCGGACGTGGCCGGCTTGAACTTCCAGGTGCGGACGGTCTCCAGCGCCTTCTCGTCGAGGCCCATCGGCAGGCCCTCGACGACCTTCGCATCGACCACGTTGCCCTGCTCGTCGATCACCGCCTCGATCGTGATCGTGCCCGAGATCCCGGCCTTGCGGGCCATCCCGGTCAGCTCGGTCTGGTCGCCCGAGACCTTCTCCGGGAACGTCATGCCGCCGAGGAAGCCGGGCTTTTTCGTCCGCTGCCCGGCCTGGCCCTCCAGGCGGTCCGCCTCGTCACGGACCGCCTGCGCGTCCGGGTCGTCGTCGGACATGCCCGACGCCTTGCGCCGCAGGAGGGTGCTCTTGATCGAGAGCGCGCCCGGATCGTCCGGCCGCAGCGCCAGCGCCTTGTCGATGGACTGGAGCCCCAGCTCCACGAGGTCGTAGCGCTCCGTCGAGTCGAGCGTGTCCCAGGCCTGGTTCTGGGCGTTGACCGCGAAGAAGTAGGCGAGCTCGACGGTATCCGGGCCGTCGTAGGCCCGGATCTCGTCCCAGGCCTCGTCCATGTGGTGGTCCGCCATCAGGACGTAGGTCCGGGCGAGGCGCAGCTCCTGGTCCTGCGGCCGCTCGGCGGACCAGCGGTCCAGGAGCGCCAGGGCGTCCCCGTAGCGCTTCGCCTCCACCGTCTCGGCGAAGTCCGGGTGCTGCTGGAGAAACTCGCCGAACCGGGAGCCGAAGCTGAGCTCCATGCCGAGCTGGAAGTTGATCGTCAGGGTGTAGTAGACCGGAACCGCCTTGCCGCGGAACGTCGCAGGCTTGAACTTCCAGGTCTTGAGGGCGTCCACCGCCATGCGGTCGAGCCCCATGGGCAGGCCCTTGAGGACTCTCGTGTCCGTGACGTTGCCCTGCTCGTCGATCACCGCCTCGACGATCACGACGCCCGTGACCCGGGCCCGCCGGGCGAGCTCCGAGTACTGCGGCCCGTCGCCGGAGACCTTCTCCGGCCGGGTCACCTCGCCGCCGACCCGGTAGGGCGTGCCGGCCGGCATCTCCTGCGCCAAGACGACGGTGAGGGGGAGGAGGAGAACAAGGGTCGCCAGGATTCCGCGCATGATCGGGTTCCTCTTGGACGCTGTCGTGCCCTTCATCGTATCCTCAAGCATGCTCTCTCCATTACGACGCATCCTCGCGCCCTGTTTCGTCCTGTGCGCCCTGGCCGTTCCGGCCGCCGCCGAGACCTCCGACGGCCCGGCCCGCCTCGTCGCCGACCTGGCGCCGGAGAGCGCGAGCGTCCCGCTGAACGGCTGGAGCCTGGCGCCGGTCGGCAACCGCGCCGTCTTCCTGCGCATGGACAACGAGTACGCGCCCGCCCTGTGGGTCACGGACGGCACCCCGGAAGGCACGAGCGAGCTGGCCGTCCTCTGCCCGCCCTGCGGAGGTGCCATCCTGCTCGGCTCGACGGGCGGCGTGGCCTTCTATCGGATCAGCGAGAGCGGTCCGAGCCCCCGGATGCAGATCTGGCGCACCGACGGCACGAAGGCCGGGACCTTCCCGGTGATCTCCGGCGTCACCAACCTGATCTCCCCCTCCCTCGACGGCGGACGGCTCTTCTTCACTGCCTGCACGCCCGGGCAGGGCTGCGAGCTGTGGTCGAGCGACGGCACGGTGGCCGGGACACGGCTCACCGGAGAGATCGCTCCCGGACCGGCGAACGCGAACGTCCGCCAGGTCTCGGCGGCCGGCGACAGGGCGTTCGTGATCGTCGGCACCTCCGCCCTCTGGGTCGCGGACGCTTCCGGTGTCCGGCCTCTCCGCGAGTTGGAAAAGATCCGCTACCTCCTCGCCGGCAGTGACGGACGCGCCTACTTCGTCGCCGAGGAGGGTGGTGCCCAGGAGGGTGGCCTCGAGGTCTGGACGAGCGACGGCACCGCCGCCGGGACGCGGCCGGTGACGAGCTTTAAGCTGCAGAGCCCGTTCAGCCGCAACCCGTTCGCGGCGCTCGCCGAGGACCGCTTCTACTTCTCGGCCCGGAGCGGCAAGGGCAACGAGCTCTGGAGCGTCGGGCCGACCCCGCAGAGCCTGCGCCGCCTGACCGATTTCAACGATCCCTTCGCCTACTTCTCCTCCGTCCGGAAGACCGGCAGCCGGACCCTCTTCGTGGCCCAGATCCAGGATCGGCAGCAGTTCACCCCGCCGAGGCTCTGGGCCTCGCGCGGCGACTTCCGCACGACGGCGCGGCTCTCCTCCGCGGATGTCGAAGGCTCCCTGGCTCCCCTGGGCCAGGGCCGTTTCGCGTTCCACAGCAACAACCCGAAGGACTCCCTCTGGGTCACGGACGGCACCGTCCCCGGCACCCGCCTGCTCCAGCCCTCGGGGCGCTGGCACGACCTCTCCCAGTCCATGCCTCTCGGCGACCGCGTCCTGTTCGAGCTGACCAACGAGTACGAGACCGGAGACCTGTGGCTGACCGACGGCACCGCCGCCGGCACCTTCTTCGTCGCCCAGGGCGGGCCGAAATGGTCGCACTACTGGGGATGGGGCGGCTCGCTCATCGCCGCCCGGGCGAGCGGCCGGCTCCTGTTCGACGCCCTGCCCGATCCCGAGAACGACCCCGTCAGCACCCTGCTGAGCAGCGACGGCTCGCCGGGCGGGATGCGCGAGCTCGCCCGCTTCCAGGTCGGGAGGAGCTCGTACCCCCAGCAGCTCCTGCCCCTGCGCGACCGGCTGCTCGTCCAGATCTGCGCCGGGACGACGCTGGAGATGCACGCGGTGCGCGGCACGGAGACGGAGCTCCTGGCCTCGCAGCCCTACGAGTCCTCGTGCGGCGGCCCCACCCTGTCCTACCGGTACGCCGCGCTCGACGACCGGGCGGCGTTCCTGACCTTCTCGCCGACGGAGGGGAGCGAGCTCCTGGCGACCGACGGCACGCGCGCCGGCACGCGCGTCCTCATCCCGGCCTCCCGGCCCGACGAGCCGATGGACGTGGTCCGCTTCGGCGACCGGTTCGCCATCTGGGTCTTCGTGCCGACCGGCACCGCGGAGTACGGATCGCAGCTCTGGGTCAGCGACGGTACTCCGGAGGGGACCGCCAGGCTGCTCGATCTGCCGGCCGGCATGGAGATGTACCGGCTCACCGGGATCGGGAACAAGCTGTACTTCTACGACGTGACGCAGGAAGGAGCCAACCTCTGGATGCAGGCCTGGGTGACCGACGGCACCGCCGCCGGCACCCGGCAGCTCACCAGCGTCAAGGCCAGCACGCCCGACCTGGTCTTCACCGAGGCGGCCGGCCGGGTCTGGTTCCGCCTCACCCCGCAGGGAGGAAAGACCGAGATCTGGAGCACGGACGGCACGCCGGCCGGCACCCGTCCGGCGGTATCGGCGGGTGGCGCCTCCGGCATGCTGGACCCGCAGCTTCTGTCGGGAGCCGGAGGACGCCTCTACTTCGCGGCGCGCCGCGCGGACGATCCCAAGGGACCGCTCCGGCCCTGGGTCTCGGACGGCACCGACGCCGGGACCGCGATGCTCGCCGACGTCGCGCTGGAAGAAGGCGAGAACACCTACTATTTCCTGCCCGGGGAACAGCCGGGCTTCACGGAGGCGGGAGGCCGCGTGTACTTCGGCGCCTCCGACCCTGCGCACGGAGACGAGCTGTGGTCCACTGACGGCACGCCCGAGGGCACGGCGCTGGTGAAGGACATCGCGCCCGGCCTGCTCGGCTCCTTCCCGCGCAGCCTGACGGTCTGGAACGGCCGGCTCTGGTTCCGCGCCCGCGATCTCGGCGGCATGGCGCACGGCATGGAGCTGTGGTCCACCGACGGCACGGCGGACGGCACGCAGCTCGTCCAGGACCTGTCGCCCGGCCCCTCCTGGTCCTTGCCACAGGAGCTGACCGTCGCCGGCGGGAGCCTCTACTTCTCGGCCCACGACGGCGAGCACGGCCGCGAGCTCTGGGAAGTGCCGTAGCGGTCAGGTCGCCTGCAGGTGCCGCACCGTCGGCGGCAGCCCCTCGTCCAGGGTGCGCGGCGTCCAGTCCAGCTCGGTCCGGGCGCGGCGATCGTCGAACGCCCAGTGGCGCGCCAGGTTGTCGAGTTGGTCCGGGGAGACCGGCGGCCGGCGGCCCTTCATCCTGTAGAACGGCCCGGCGAGCGCCATGGCCACGCGGGCGGCGGGGATCGGCAGGCTGAGCTTCGGCGGCTTCACCCCGCCCAGCGCGCAGACCCGGTCCACCAGACTCCGCAGGGCCGTGACGTCCCCGGTCAGGAGATACCCACGACCCGGATCGATCGTCCCGGCCTTGTGGACGATCCTGACCATGGCGTCCACCACGTCGTCGAGGAAGATCCAGGAGGTCTTCCGGTCGGCGCCGACCAGGACCGGGAAGCGGCCCTTCAGGAGCTGCCGGAGCAGCGCGTTCGCGCCCTCCTTCTTGCCCGGCGGGCCGTAGACCAGGCTCGGGAAGACGGTGTTGACCCGGAGCCCCTTCTTCGCCCACTCCTGGATCGCCAGCTCTCCCGAGTGCTTGGTGGCGCTGTAGAGCGTCGGGAACGGCTCCCGGGCGCGCGCGGTCTCGTCGGCCGGGGTGCCGTCATCCGGGCTGCCGCCGAAGTAGGCCATCGAGGAGACCGAGAGGAACCGGCCCACCCCGAGCTTGTAGGCCAGGGATGCCACGTTGTCGCTCCCGTCCACGTTCGTCTGGCGCATGCGCGCGGCCGGGCCGGTCAGATCCAGATCGGCCGCGGCGTGGATCACCCAGTCCGCGCCCGACATGCCCTCCCTCATCGAGTAGCGGTCCTGGAGGTCGCCCACGAACGTGGCGACGCCGAGGTCCTGGAGAGGCTGGGCGTTGCTGGTGGCCCGGACGAGCGCCCGGACCTCGTGGCCGGCCTCGACCAGCCGCCGCGCCAGCGCCCTGCCGATGTAGCCGGTGCCGCCCGTCAGATAGATCCGCATGGAGGAAGTCTATCCGACACGAGGGGGCGGGAATGGCGCGGAGGTCGGACGGGTTTTCAACAGGTGAGAGGGGCGGGTATTGCCGGGAGTTGGACCCGCCCCGGAGGCCATACTCCGAAACTCTCCTTCAGCTCCCTCTCCTCCCCCCGCGCCGACCTCCCTCCACGGCGCGGGGATTTTTATTGATCCCGTTCCCCCCTCTCCCCGGCCCTCTCCCCCGTTCCGGGGGAGAGGGAGAAAGCAAGGCGCCTAGCCTCGGAGAAGCTGGCGGAGGACGTAGTGGAGGATGCCGCCGTGCCGGTAGTACTCGACCTCCTGCGGGGTGTCGAGGCGGACGCGGGCCTTGAACTCGGTGACCTTGCCGTCGTCCGAGGTGGCGCGGACCGCGACCTGCCGGTCCTCCGGGAAGCCGTTCGCCACGCCGGCGGCGAGGCCGTCGATGTCGAAGGTCTCCCGGCCGGTGAGGCCCAGGCTGTCCGCGTTCTGGTTTTCGAGGAACTCCAGCGGCATCACGCCCATGCCGACCAGGTTGCTGCGGTGGATGCGCTCGAAGGTCTCCGCGATCACCGCACGCACGCCGAGGAGCCGGGGGCCCTTCGCCGCCCAGTCGCGCGACGAGCCGGTGCCGTACTCCTTGCCGGCCAGGATCACCGTCTGCACCCCTTCCGCCTGATACTTCATCGCCGCGTCATAGATCGACAGCGGCTCGCCATCCGGCAGGTGGAGCGTGAAGCCGCCCTCGATCTCCGGCACCAGCCGGTTGCGCAGGCGGACGTTCGCGAATGTGCCCCGCATCATCGCCTCGTGGTTGCCGCGCCGCGCGCCGTAGGAGTTGAAGTCCTTCGGCGCCACGCCGTGCTCCTGGAGGTACTTGCCCGCCGGGCTCGACGCCTTGATCGAGCCGGCCGGCGAGATGTGGTCGGTCGTGATGCTGTCCGCGAACAGGCCCAGCACCCGCGCCCCCTTCACGTCCTCGACCGGCGCCGGCTCGGCCGGCATGTCCTGGAAGTACGGCGGCAGGCGGACGTAGGTCGACTCCGGGTCCCACTCATAGGTGTCGCCCTGCGGCACGTCGAGGCCGTTCCAGTGCTCGTCGCCCGCGAACACGTTGGCGTACTCGCTCCGGAACATCTCCGCCCGCAGCCCGCGCAGGATCGTCTCCTCCACCTCCCGGCGGGTCGGCCAGATGTCCTTCAGATAGACCGGCTGGCCGTCCTTGTCCGTGCCCAGCGGCTCGGTCTGGAGATCGACGTCGATCCGCCCGGCCAGCGCGTAGGCCACCACCAGCGGCGGCGAGGCGAGATAGTTGGCCCGCACGTCCGAGTTGATGCGGCCCTCGAAGTTCCGGTTGCCCGAGAGCACCGAGACCGCCACCAGGTCCCGGTTCTCGATCTCCTTCGAGATCTCCGTGGGCAGCGGACCGCTGTTGCCGATGCAGGTCGTGCAGCCGTAGCCCACCAGGTTGAACCGGAGCTGATCGAGGTAAGGCGTGAGCCCGGCCTCGCGCAGGTACTCGGTGACCACCTTCGAGCCCGGCGCGAGACTGGTCTTGACCCAGGGCTTGACGTCGAGACCGCGCTCGACCGCCTTCTTCGCGACCAGGCCGGCCGCCACCATCACCGACGGGTTCGAGGTGTTCGTGCAACTCGTGATCGCCGCGATCACCACCGAGCCGTCCTGCAGCTCGCCGGCCGCGGCGTCGGCCTCGGTGGTCGCCACCTCGGGCTCCGCGACCGCCGTGCCCGTGGCCGTGCCGCCCACCACCTGCATGCCGGGCGCGGGCTGCTTGACCCGGCCGCTGCGGCCGGCGGCCTTCATGGACTCCAGCTCCTTCAGGAACGAGCTCTTCACGTCGCCGAGCCGCACCCGGTCCTGCGGCCGGCGCGGACCGGCGAGGCTGGGCTCCACCGTGCCGAGGTCGAGCTCCAGCGTGTCCGAGTAGACCGGCTCCGGCGTCGAATCCGTATGAAAGAGGCCCTGCTCCTTCATGTAGGCCTCGACCAGCGCGATCCGCTCCGCCGGCCGGCCGGAGAACCGGAGGTACTCCAGAGACACCTGGTCCACCGGGAAGATGCCGCAGGTCGCGCCATACTCGGGAGCCATGTTGGCGATCGTCGCGCGGTCGGCGAGCGGCAGGCTCGACAGGCCCGGGCCGAAGAACTCGACGAACTTGCCGACCACCCCCTTCTTCCGCAGCATCTCGGTGACTCGGAGCACCAGGTCCGTGGCCGTGGAGCCCTCGGGCAGGCTGCCCGCGAGCCGGAAGCCGACCACCTGCGGGATCAGCATCGAGACCGGCTGGCCGAGCATCGCCGCCTCGGCCTCGATGCCGCCCACGCCCCACCCCAGGACGCCGAGGCCGTTGATCATCGTGGTGTGCGAGTCGGTCCCGACCAGCGTATCGGGGTAGGCGTAGAGCTGGCCGTCCACCTCGCCCTCCATGACCACGCGGGCCAGATACTCGAGATTGACCTGGTGGACGATGCCGGTGTCCGGCGGCACGACCTTGAAGTTGTTGAACGCGGTCTGGCCCCAGCGCAGGAAGGCGTAGCGCTCGCGGTTCCTCTCGAACTCCTTCTCCGCGTTGATCAGGAAGGCCGCGGCGGAGCCGTACTCGTCCACCTGGACCGAGTGGTCGATGACCAGCTCGACCGGCTGGAGCGGGTTGATCTTCGTCGGGTCCCCACCCATGACGGCCATGGCGTCGCGCATGGCGGCGAGATCGACCACGGCCGGCACACCCGTGAAGTCCTGCAGGAGAACGCGGGCCGGCATGAAGGCGATCTCGCGCGACGGCACGGCCTGGGGGTCCCAGGTGGCCAGGGCCTCGACGTCGGCGGCGGAGACCAGCTTGCCGTCCTCCAGGCGCAGCAGGTTCTCGAGCAGGATGCGCAGGGCGTACGGCAGGCGGGCCAGGTTCCAGCCCCGGCGTTCCAGGGCGTCGAGCCGGGCGATACGGATCTCGCGATCCCCGACTTTCAGGGCCGCGCGGCTTCCAAAGCTATCGTTCATGGGTGTCTCCTCGATCCCGGGCGGGAGCCCGGGGCCTCCAACGATAACAGCTTGAGACCGCTGGCTGCCAGCGGTGCTCCGGCGGGTTAAGATGGGGCGCATGCCGGCGATCGCCTCCGACCTCACCACCCCGGTCCTGCTCCTCGCCATGCCTCAGGTGGTGGACCCGTTCTTCCACAAGAGCGTCGTGCTTCTCCTCCACCATGAAGAGGAAGGGAGCTTCGGCTTCATCGTGAACCGGCCGACCGAGATCCGGCTGACCGAGATCCTCCAGGGCATGGAGGTGGCCTGGCAGGGCGGACAGGCGGCGGTGGCCCACTTCGGCGGCCCGGTCCAGCCGCAGCTCGGCACCGTGCTCTTCGCTCCGGGCGCGGCCGAGACCGAGGCCGCGAGCGAGGTGCTGCCCGGCATCTCGATCACCCAGCACATCGGCGACCTGTCGCGGCTCGCGGAGACGCCGCCGGACGACTTCCGGCTCTTCCTGGGCTACGCCGGCTGGAGCTCCGGCCAGCTCCTGCAGGAGATCCTCCGCAACGACTGGCTGACCGCGCCGGTCCGCGCCGACCTGATCTTCGCCTGCGACCCCGAGCAGGTCTGGTGCGCGGCCCTGCGCTCGGTGGGCGTGGACCCGTCCTCGCTCCCGTCGTGGACGAAGTCGAACGACGAGGAGCCGACCAACTGACGCGCCCGCGACGAACCCGGGCCCGCGGCATTGGCGGCAGCGCTTCGAAGCCGGACCGGCAGTCGGCGCCCAATATCGCCGCCATCGAGCACCACCGTTCGGCGGGAGGGCTGATCGTGGACGGTCCGCGCATCCTCCTCATCTCGGTGCTGGAGGGCCGGCGCTGGCAGCTCCCGAAAGGCCACATCGAGGAGGGGGAGACGCCCGAGCAGACCGCCGTGCGCGAGGTCGAGGAGGAGACCGGCGTCACCGGCCGCATCCGCGCGCCGCTCCCGGGCGTCGAGTACTGGTTCGTGGACCGCCGGAAGCGCCGCATCCACAAGACCGTGGACTACTTCCTCCTGGACTACCTGAGCGGCGACGCGGCGAACTTCGACCCCGAGGAGGTCTCCGGAGCCGAGTGGATGACCTGGGACGAGGGGCTGGCCAGGCTGACCTTCGACAACGAGCGCAAGGCGGTCCGGGCGGCGCGGGAGATCTGCGAGGGGGGCGGAGAGGAGCCGGGGGCATAGGCGGGCCGACTCGCTGCGCGTTCCCCCCGCCGATTGCGGGTCCTGACGGAGCGCTGCGCGCCCGCCGCCGGAGCTGGATGAGCTGCTAAGATCCTCCGGACCAAGGAGGGCCTTTCCCATGCTGCGCGCCCTGCTGCAGATCGTCCTCAACGGCGTCGCCCTGCTGATCGCCGCCAACCTCGTGTCAGGGATTAGTTATGACCGCAGCTATGGCTATGGCTACCTGCTCATCGCCGGGCTGGTCATCGGCCTGATCAACCTGATCGTCAAGCCGATCGTCAAGTTCTTCTCGTTTCCCCTGATCGTGGTCACGCTCGGGTTGTTCTACCTGGTGATCAACGGCCTCATGCTCTACCTGGCCGACTACCTCCTCGCCGGGCTGCAGGTGAAGGGCTTCGTGCCGGCCGTCCTGGGCGGCACGCTGATCGCCGCGATCAACTGGCTCGTGCGCGCCTTCGCCTCGGACGAATCCTGATGGGGATCAACCCCGGGATCACCCCAGCCCAGGCCCGGCGCGAGTCGGGAAAGGCCCGCAAGGCGCGGACCGCCGGGATCCTCGCGCGCCTCCGGGCCGAATACCCGGACAGCCGCTGCTCGCTCGACTTCGAGAGCCCGCTCCAGCTCCTCGTCGCCACAGTCCTCGCCGCCCAGTGCACGGACGAGCGGGTCAACCAGGCCACGCCGGCCCTCTTCCGGCGCTGCCCCACCGCCCGCCACTACGCCGAGATCCCGATCGAGGAGCTCGAGGAGCTGGTGCGCACCACCGGCTTCTACCGCAACAAGGCGCGCAGCGTGCAGAACCTGGGCCGCACCCTGGTCGCGAGCCACGGCGGCGAGGTCCCGGCCACCATGGACGAGCTCAAGGCCCTGCCCGGCGTCGGCCGCAAGACCGCCAACGTCGTGCTCGGCAACGCGTTCGGGAAGAACGAGGGCGTGGTCGTGGACACCCACGTCCAGCGCCTCTCGCGCCGGCTCGGGCTGACCGAAGAGACCGATCCCGAGAAGATCGAGCGCGATCTGATCCCCTTGATCCCTCGCGAGGACTGGACGCTCTGGTCCCACCTGCTGATCGACCACGGCCGCAAGGTCTGCAAGGCGCGCAAGCCGGAGTGCCCGGCCTGCCTCGTCGCCGACCTCTGCCCGTCGGCGGAAATCTAGGAGACGCATCGATGACCAAGACCGCCGTCGTGACCGGCGCCAGCTCCGGCATCGGCGCCGCCACCGTCCGCGCTCTCGCCGAGGCCGGCTGGCGGGTGTTCGCCGGCGCCCGGCGCGAGGACCGGCTCCGCGAAGTGACGGACCCGGCCGGCGCCATCGCCATCCCCCTGGACGTCACCGACCCCGCCAGCGTCGAGGCCTTCGCGGACCGGCTGCCGGAGGCGATCCACCTGCTGGTCAACAACGCCGGCGGCGCCCAGGGGGTCGAGAGGATCGACGACGCCCTGGACGACAAGTGGCGCTGGATGTGGGAGACCAACGTCCTCGGCACGATGCGCATGACCCGCGCGCTCCTGCCCCGGCTGCGGGCCTCGGGCGACGGGCACGTGATCAACCTCGGATCGATCGCCGGCTTCGAGACCTACGCCGGAGGGGCGGGCTACACCGGCGCCAAGCACGCCGAGCGCGCGCTCACCCGGACCCTGCGGCTGGAGCTGCTCGGCGAGCCGATCCGGGTGACCGACGTGGCGCCCGGGCTCGTCGAGACCGAGTTCTCCCTGGTGCGCTTCGCCGGCGACGCCGAGCGCGCCAAGGCGGTCTACAAGGGCATGGAGCCGCTGACCGCGGAGGACGTCGCCGACTGCATCGTCTGGGCCGCCACCCGGCCGTCCCGGGTCAACATCGACGAGATCGTGGTCCGGCCGCGCGACCAGGCGACCGCCACCATGGTCCACCGTCGGGAGGAACCGAAATGAAACGCCGAGAGCCCGCGTTCGCCCTCATCCTGATCATCCTGTCGCTCGGACTCGGCGCCTGCGATCTCGTGGACAAGCTGCTCGACCGGTCCTTGGGAGAGAAGACCTGGCGCCGCAACTGCGCCGAATGCCACGGCATCGACGGCTCCGGCAACACGCCCGGCTACATGGGCGAAACCTACGCCGACCTGCGCGACGACCTCTGGCGGGCCGGAGGCAACGACGGCGCCTTCGAAGCCGTGATCGTGGGCGGGGTGTTCGGCAAGATGCCGCCGACCCGGCTCACCGCCGAAGAGCTGCGGGCCGTGATCTCCTACATCCACGAGCTGCGCGGAGAGAAGGCTCGCGGGACCTCGAATTGAGGACGGCGCTCGCTCTCCTCCTCGCGCTCGTCCCGCTGGTCTGGCTCTCCCTGGCCTGCGCCCGCGACCGCAGCGCCCCCGGCCTCTACCGGTCGTACTGCCGGCGCTGCCACGGCGCGGAAGGCCAGGGGCCGGACCGCGAGGTCCGGCTCTACCCGTACCTCAACCTCCGGAGGTCCCCCATGATCCTCCGCCGCGACCGGGCCGCCGTGCGGCAGAGGATCGTGGAAGGGCACGGACCGATGCCGGGCTTCCGGAGACGCCTGAACCCGGAGGAGCTGGAGCGGCTGATCGACTTCACGTTCCAGCTCCCCCAGACCCCAGCAAAGGAATGACATGGACCCGCAGAGACTCAAGGACGCCTACCAGAAGCTGCAGCTCCTCGACGAACGGCTGACCTACAAGGTCCGGCCGAAAACCGGCGCCTCGCTCTCCCGGCCGACCGTCGAGCAGCTCGAGCAGAACCTCCGCGACCTGTCGGCCTACACGGTCGAGCTCAAGGAGGTCGTCCAGGAGCTCTTCCTGGCGATCGCCAGCAAACCGAAGACCGAAGCCGGATAGCGGCGGCACAGGCGTTGCAGTGTCTCCCGTCGGGCGCATCCGTGTGCCCATCCCTGAAAGGAGGGAGGACGTGAGAGCCAAGGCACGCTTGTTCGGCCATCCCATCCACCAGATGCTCGTCGTATTCCCGCTGGGGCTGCTCGGCACCTCGCTGCTGTTCGACATCCTGCACCTCGCCACCGGCGGCAACCATTGGGCGCAGGTCTCCTACTTCATGATCGCCGCCGGCATCTTGTCCGGCTTGATCGCCGCCCCGTTCGGCCTGATCGACTGGCTGTCGATCCCGTCCAACACCCGGGCGAAGCGGATCGGGCTGCTGCACGGCGGCGGCAATGTGGTGGTGCTCCTGCTCTTCGTCGTGAGCTGGCTCCTGCGCCGCGACCTGCCCACGTCGCCCGGCGGGCTCGAGATCGGGCTGTCGGCCCTGGCCGTCGGCCTCGCCCTGGTGACCGGCTGGCTCGGCGGCGAGCTGGTCGACCGCCTCGGCGTCGGCGTGGACGAGGGAGCCAACGTCGACGCTCCGAGCTCGCTCTCCGGCCAGCCGGCTGCCTCCAGCCGCCGCTGATTCTGCTCTCCAGAACGCGGAAAATTGGAGACTTTCTGACTCCTCCCGCAGGCTCCGGGCGGGGGGAGGTCGCGAAGTGAACTCTTTTTCCACTTGCCCACCTCGAAGCGGCGCGCATCTCCGATATAGTGGTCGCGGAGATGAGCTACGGAAAAGACAAGACCGACCCGGGCGGCGGATGGGAGGAGCTCGCCGAGTGGACCGGCGGGCTCCCGCCCGATCAGATCCGGGCCCTCACCGCCGTCCGGTCCCTTGAGGCCGTCCATTCCCTTCTGCGCGGCCTGGCCGGCCGCACGCCCCGCGAGCTGCTGGCCCGGGCCGCCGTCCTGGAGGCCCTGGCGTCGCCGGAGCCCGATTTCGAGGGGGCCCTGGCCTGGCTGACCGGGCCCGTCCGCGGAGAGATCCTGAGCGCGCTCGACCGCGGCGGCTGGCTGGAGCCCGGCCCCGGCGGGACGTTCGTCCTGACCGCCCTCGGCCGCCGGGTCTGGGACTCGATGCGGTACGCCGGCTCCCCCGGGACCGCGCCGGCCTCGCCGCTCCTCCCGGCCCTCCCGGCAGGCGCGACGCCCGACCGGATCGTCCAGGCGCTCCTGTCCCTGGGACTGAAGGAGCTTGCCGAGGCGGGCCGGGACGCCCTGGTGCCCGTCCTCCAGTCCTTCCCTCTCCTCAGCACCGACGCCGTCGCCCGGGCCGCCGAGGCCCAGGCCCGGTCGGGGAACGCCGAGAACGCCGGGAGGGCCGGGGAGCGCAAACCTGCCGGCAAACCCGGAGGGAAGCGGCCGCGATGAACGAAGCCATCCGCCTCTGCGCCCGCCTGTTCCGGGCCGGCGCCGTGCCCCGCTCCGAGATGTCCGGGCTCGACGCGCCCCAGGTCCTCCGTGAGGTGGAGAGCCGGCTGCGGTCGGTCGGCCTCGTCCTCGCCGTCAGCCCCTGGTCCGACCACGTGGGCATCCGGCTGGCGCCCGAGATCTCCGCCGATCCGGCCTTCGGAGCGCCCGCGCACCTCGGCCTCGGGCCCGACGCCTGCGCTCTTCTCGTGGTCCTCTGGGTGCGCCTCGTGCTGCCCCGCCAGACTTCCGGGACGGGGACGGGCGGGGCGGGCGCGCGCGGGCCGGAGCCGCGCCCCCAGGTCCGCCTCGACTTCCTGGCCCGCGAGCTGCGGCCCCTGCTCGGCGACCGGCGGCGGATCCGCGCCCTGGTGGCGCAGCTCCGGCGCCTCCGCTTCCTGGCCGGCGAAGGCGAGGTGATCGAGGCCGGTCCGTTCCTGGAGATCGGGATCGACGGCGACCGCCTGATGTCGTTCCTCCAGCGCGGCATCCTGGCCGGTCTCCTGGAGAACCGGAAGCGGGGGCTCCGCCGGGCCGGGGAGGAAGAGGCGCTGGCCTTCGCCGCCCGGGTGCTGGAGGTCCTGCGCCGCCTGGGCGGCTCCGCGGGCATGACCGAGCTGGTCCGGGAGACCGGCGCGCCGGCCTCGCGCCTGCGTCTCGCGCTGCGCAATCTCACCCAGAACGGGTCCGTGCGGCGGACCGGCGAGCGGCGTTCCACCCGCTACCATCTCCGCTCGGAAACGGAGGGCAAAAGCGGCTCCTGATGGTGCTAGGATCACTGGGCCGCGTCCGGTCCCGCGCACCGCGGCGGGGCTCCGAAGGAGGCGGCCATGATCTTCCTCGCATCCATCCTCGACCGGCCCGTCCAGGGCAAGACCGGCGAGGAGCTCGGCAAGCTCGACGATCTCATCGTCCGGATGGATGCGCAGTACCCGCTCGTGGCGGGCCTCGTCGTCCGCGACGGCCGGCGCCGCTTCTTTGTCCCAGGCCGCCTCCTCCAGGAGCTGAACGGCACGGCCAAGCTGGCCTCCTCGACCGTCGATCTCCAGACCTTCAACCGGCGCGACGGCGAGGTGCTCCTGCGCCAGGACGTGCTCGACCACCAGCTCATCGACGTCTCCGGCCGGCGGATCGTCCGGGTGAACGACGTGCAGCTCGCCCAGCTCGAAGGCGGCTTCCGGGTGGTCGGCATCGACATCAGCCCGCAGGCCCTGCTCCGCCGCCTGGGTCCGCGCGCCTTCGCCGGCCGCATCGTCGGCCGCCAGATCATCGACTGGACCGACGCCCAGTACCTCGCCACCGCCACGCCGGTGCAGCTCAAGGTCTCCTACGACCGCCTGGCCGACCTGAACCCGGTGGACCTCGCGCGCATCGTCGACGCCCTCTCCTATCGAGAGAGCGCCGAGATCCTCTCCGCGCTCGACAACGAGACCGCCGCCGAGACCCTGGAGGAGGTCAGCGACGAGCGCGTGGCCGACCTGCTCGAAGGCATGGACCAGGAGCGGGCCGCGGACATCCTGGAGGAGATGACGCCCGCCGCGGCCGCCGACGCCCTGGAAGACCTCGCCGACGAGGTGGCCGAGCAGCTCCTCGCGCGCATGGAGCCCGAGGAGGCCGCGGATGTCCAGATCCACCTCGCCTACGACGAGGACAGCGTCGGCCGCATCATGACCACCGACTTCGTGAGCGTCGCGGCCGGCTCGACGGTGGGCGACGCGCTCGCTGCCGTGCGCTCGCTCGAAGAGGTCCCCGACCCGCTGCTCGCCGTCTACGTGATCGACGAGTCGGGCGCCATGCTCGGCCTGGTGCGCCTGCGCATGCTGATCCTCTCCGATCCGGCCACGCCGGTGGCCGAGGTGATGGATGACGACCTGCCCACCGTTCAGCCCGAAGACCAGGCCGAGGACGCCGCCCGGGTGCTCGCCGAGTACAACCTCCTGGCCGTGCCGGTCCTCGACGGCGAGCGGCGGATGGTCGGCGTGGTGACCGTGGACGACGCCCTGGCCGTCCTCCTCCCCGAGATCTGGCAGCGCCGGGGCGCCCGCAGTTTCGCGGCATGACGGCGGCATGACGCGTCGCCGGCTCCTCTCCTACCTGCTGGCGCTCGGCCCCGGCCTGCTGGCCGCGAGCGCCGGCAACGACGCCGGCGGCATCGCGACCTACGCCTCGGCCGGCGCCTCCTACGGCTACGGAATGCTCTGGGCCATGGTCCTGGTGACGGTCTGCGTGGGCGTGGTCCAGGAGATGAGCGCCCGCATGGGAGCCGTGACCGGCAAGGGCTTCTCCGACCTGGTGCGCGAGAACTTCCGGCTGCGGCCCACGGCGCTCATCCTCCTCACCCTGTTCGTGGCCAACGCCGGCATCATCGTCTCGGAGTTCATCGGCATCGCGGCGGCGGCCGAGCTCTTCGGGGTGAGCCGCTACATCGCGGTGCCGCTCTCGGCCGTGCTCGTCTGGCTGCTCATCACGAAAGGCTCCTACGATCGCGTCGAAAAGGTTTTCCTGATCCTCTCGCTCGCCTTCCTGGCCTACGTGGGAGCCGCCTTCCTGGCGCGGCCGGACTGGGGCGAGGTCTTCCGCCAGACCCTCCAGCCGACGGTCCGCATGGAGGTCGGCTACCTCCACCTGCTCATCGCGCTCATCGGCACCACGATCTCTCCCTACATGCAGCTCTACGTCCAGTCGTCCGTGGTGGAAAAGGGAGTGAAACCGGAGGAGTACGCCTACACGCGCTTCGACGTGATCGCGGGCACCGTGTTCGCGGGGCTGATCGCGGTCTTCATCATCGTGGCCACGGCGGCGACGCTCCACCCGCGGGGCATCCGGATCGAGTCGGCCGAGGACGCGGCGCAGGCCCTGCAGCCGATCGCCGGACCGTACGCCAGCGAGCTGTTCGGCATCGGCCTGCTCGGCGCCTCGCTCCTGGCCGCCGGAGTCCTGCCGCTCGCGACCACCTACATGATGAGCGAAGCGCTGGGCTTCGAGCGCGGCGTATCGCGGACGTGGTCCGAGGCGCCGGTCTTCATGGGTCTCTTCACGGGCCTGATCCTCCTCGGCGCCGTGCTGGCCCTGATCCCGGGGCTGCCACTGATCCGGGTGCTGGTCGGCGTCTATGTCTTGAACGGCCTGCTGCTGCCCGTGGAGCTGTTCGCCATGCTCCGGCTGATCAATCAGAAGGAGATCATGGGCGAGTACGTGAACCGGGGTTTTTACAATCTCCTCGCCTGGGCCATCGCCGGGATCGTGAGCCTGCTTTCCCTGACCCTGATCGTCCTCACCGTCCTGGGCTGGTTCGGCGTGCCGACCGGCGCATGAAGGCACCTCTTCCGATCGATCGAGTCCTCCCCGACCTGCTCGCGGCCCTGCGCGAGAGGCCGTCGGCCGTCCTGATCGCCCCGACCGGCGCCGGCAAGACCACGCGGGTGCCGCCGGCCCTGCTGGAAGAGGTCGAGGGCCGGATCGTGATGCTGGAGCCGCGCCGCCTCGCGGCCCGGGCGGCGGCGAGGCGCATGGCGGACGAGGGAGGCTGGCGCGTCGGCGAGGAGGTCGGCTACCAGGTGCGGTTCGATCGAAAAGCCGGTCCTTCGACGCGCATCCTGGTCGTCACCGAAGGCATCCTGGTCCAGAGGCTCCAGGCCGACCCGTTCCTGGAGGGAGTCGGAGCCGTGATCTTCGACGAGATCCACGAGAGGAGCCTCCACACCGACCTCTCGCTGGCCATGGCGAGGCGGGTTCAGAAAGAGGTTCGGCCGGACCTGAGGATCGTCGCCATGTCGGCCACCATCGATCCCGGACCGATCGCGGAGTATCTGGACGCGCCGGTGATCGAGAGCGAAGGCCGTCTCCATCCCGTCGAGATCCGGTACCTGGACCGGGAGACGCCCATCGCCGCCGCCGTCCGTCGGGCTCTGGCCGATACGGTCGGCGACGTCCTCGTCTTCCTGCCCGGAGTCGGAGAGATCGACCGGGCCGCCCAGGCGTTCGCGGGAGAAAAGGACCTGGCCGTCCTTCCTCTCTATGGAGATCTCCCCGCCGAGCGCCAGGACGAGGTCCTGAGGCCGCTGGACCGCCGGAAGGTCGTCCTCGCCACGAACGTAGCCGAGACCTCGGTCACCGTGGAAGGCGTGACGGCGGTGGTGGACAGCGGCCTCGTGAGGCGGATGCGCTACGCCCCCTCCACCGGCCTGGACCGGCTGGAGCTGGGAAAGATCAGCCGAGCCTCGGCCGACCAGAGAGCCGGCCGGGCCGGACGCCAGGCACCAGGCCTCTGTCTGCGCCTCTGGCCGGCCTGGGAGCATCCGACCCTGCCGGAGCGGGAGACTCCGGAGATCCGCAGGGTCGATCTGGCGGCCCCCGCGCTCCAGCTCCTGGCCTGGGGAGAGACCGATCTGTCCGCCTTCGGCTGGCTGGAGCCGCCCGACCCCGCCGCGCTGGCCTCGGCCCTGCAGCTCCTCCGCCGCCTGGAAGCCACGGACGACCACGGAGTCACCGCCACTGGAAGACTCCTCGCCCGCATGCCGATCCATCCCCGTCTCGGCCGCCTCCTGCTGGAAGGCCACCGCCTCGGCCATGCGAAGGAAGCCGCGCTCCTCGCCGCGCTCCTCGCCGAGAGAGACCCCTTTCCCAGAAGCCCGAGAGGCACCGGCCCGCGCCGGACCTCGCGCTCCGACCTCCTCGACCGCCTGGACGCCCTGGAAGCTTTCGAGAACCGGGACCGCAGCGAGAACCTGAACGCCGGAGCCGCCCGCTTCGTCCTGAAAGCGAGAGACCAACTCGTCGACATGGCCCGCAAGGAGCTCGGTCCGGCCAAGGTCCAGGAGCCGCGCGACGAATCCCTGCTCAAAGCCCTCCTCGCCGCCTACCCCGACCGCCTGGCCAGACGCCGGGAGCCCAGAAGCCCCCGCGCCATCATGGTTGGAGGCCGGGGAGTCCGCCTGGCCGAGGAATGCGCCGTCCTGGACCCCGACCTCTTCCTCTGCATCGACCTCGATGACCGGCCCGGGGAGTCCCTCGTCCGCCTGGCCTCCGAGGTCCGCCCCGAGTGGCTCTCAGCCGATCGCCTGACCACCACGGTCGATCTGGTCTTCGAGGAAGAGAAGGAACGAGTCGTCGCCTGGAAGAGGACGCGCTACGACGACCTGGTCCTCACCGAAAACGAGGCCTCGGCCTCCGGAGACGCCGCCGGGCAGATCCTCGCCGAAGCCGCCGCCACCCGCTTGGACCGAGCTCTCCCCCTGGATGATCCCGAAGTCGCCAGCTTCCTGGCGCGAGTCCGTTCGCTCCGTGACTGGATGCCCGAGCTGTCCCTGCCCGACTTCGGCGACGAGCAACTCCGCGACCTGCTGCCAGCTCTCACCGCCGGCCGCAAGTCCTTCGCCGAGTTGAGAAAAGCACCGCTCCTGGCCATCCTCCAGGGAGCCCTCACCCACGAACAACTTCGGGCCCTGGAGCGCGAGGCGCCGGAGCGGCTCGCGGTACCGAGTGGGAGCCACATTCGTCTCGTCTACGAACCCGGCCGGCCGCCGGTTCTGGCGGCACGCATCCAGGAGCTGTTCGGGCTGGCCGAAACGCCGCGAGTCGCGGGCGGAAGGGTGGCGGTGCTTCTCCACCTTCTTGCACCGAACCAACGGCCTCAGCAGGTGACTCACGACCTGCGGAGCTTCTGGGAGAACACATACCCGCAGGTCCGGAAGGAGCTGGCGGGGCGGTATCCGAAGCACTCGTGGCCGGTAGATCCGTGGAATGCAGTGGCGGAGCGGCGGCCGAAGAGAAGAACATGACAGCTATCCCAAGCGGGCAGACAAGGTAGAATGCCACCATCATACCCTGCGCTTCTCCGGGAGGATTCATGAAGAAGAAGATTGCGAAGAAGCTTACGCTGTCGAAGGAGACGCTTCAGAACCTCACCATAGATGAGCTGGATAAGGAGTTGCGGGAGGTAGCGGCAGGCGGCAATAAGGAGGCCACGGTTGACGGTTGCAGCGCTGCCTGTTCCGCCCCCTGCTAGGGTATACCCGCAGGTCAGAAAAGAGCTGGCGGGGCGTTGAGGTGACCGAGGCGCGGTCGTTTTGGCCGCGCCGACGGCCTTGCCGTCCGATCCATCCGAACCTCCGGCGGCCGGCTGGAAGCCAGCGGTCCCAGCAAACGCCTGTAAACCTTTGTCTTCGACCGAGCACACCCGTCCAAGCCGGGAAGGTTGTCCTCCAGTCCGTCTATTGGCGGCAGGGGGAGTCCAACCATGGCTGAGAACGATAGCCCGCAGGATGCGTCAACCGAGCCGCTGCGATTTGCTCATCCTTTCTTCACCTCGACACAGCCAGCCCATCGTACGGCGAGGCCCGGTTTCGGGACTCGCATGGCGGAATGGATCGCGAGAGACCTGGGCCCGATTCCTCCGCCTGTGCGGACCACGCCCATGCTTCTGCAGGAGATCATCGGCCACTCCGGAGCACAGGAGATCGAGGCTGCGGGCTCGATCCGCTTCCATGCCACCGGAGACACCGGCCGGCCCGAGGGAAGCGATGCGCAGGAAGAGGTCGCGGAGGAGATGGCCACCGATTTCCACCCGGACGGAGGAGGCCTCAACCCGGCCTTCTTCCTCCATCTCGGAGACATCATCTACGGCCATCGCAAGGACGCCCTCTACCGCGATGAGTTCTACCGGCCCTACAAGCGATATCCGGGGAAGATCCTCGCGGTGGCAGGCAACCATGACGGCGAGGTGTTCCGGGAATCGGACCCGCAGCCGCTGCGGGCCTTCCTGGCCAACTTCTGCGCCTCCCGGGCCGAGGTGCCTCCCATCGCCAGGGATGTCCGGATCTTCCGGGAGACCATGACGCAGCCGGGCGTCTTCTGGCGCCTCGATGCTCCTTTCCTCCACCTCGTCGGGCTGTACTCCAACATCGCCGAAGGGCCAGGCTTTCTGGAGGGCCGCGGCAACGACGAATCCCAGAAGACCTGGCTCGCCCGGACCTTGCGGGAAATCCGCCAGGAGCGCGACGCGGGCCGGCGGAAGGCCTTGGTCTTTGCGGTTCATCATCCACCCTACAGCAACGGCGGCCACAGCGGCAGCTCCCAGATGCTGGCCACCCTCGACGGGATCTGCCAGGAAGCCGGCGTGATGCCGGACGCCGTTCTCTCAGGCCATTCCCACAACTATCAGCGCCACACCCGCAGGATCAGTTTCGAGGGACGTTCCATGGAGATTCCGTTTGTGGTGGCAGGGTGCGGCGGACACAACGACAGCTCCGTGGATGAAGCCTTTGGACAGGTCATCGGCGATCGTACCTTCGACAGATCGCTGCGCGGCTTCGGCTATCTCCTGGTGACGGCCTCGCCTCAGAAGCTGGCGATCGATCTGTGGCAGGTACCGTCGCACACGGACCACCCCTTCGATTCCATCAAGGTGGATCTGAGCACGAACCGCCTCGTCTGATCTCCTCGAGCCAAAAGGCTCCGCCGGCGGGGAGCCGGCGGAGCCGGGAAAACCGTCACTGTATGTCGTACTGATAGAGGTAGGAATTCTGCCCGCTCCCGTTGTCGGTGCAGATGTAGAGCTGGTCCGAGCTGGGGTCGTACGCCACACCCTCTCCACCGTCGTAGGTGAGGCCGAAGGGCGAGCCCTGGCCGGTCGTCCCCGTGCTCCAGTCGTAGAGCGACACCGACTGGGCCTCGTCGCTCACGATCCAGTACTTCTTGCGGACCGAGTCGTAGGCGATGTCCGAATAGTCGCCGTTGGTGTTGAAGCTCAGGACCTTGCAGGCCAGGATGGTCTGCAGGTTCGACGAGATCTGGAGCATCAGGCCGGGGCTCTTCTCCTTGATCACGAAGAAGGTCGCGAGGTCCGGGTTCCAGGTGATCCCTTCGAGACCGCTGTTGCCCGCGTTCGCGAAGGCCTGGGCCACGGTCTGGGTGCCGCACTTCACCGTCGTGGAGGAATAGTTCGCCATGCCCGACAGCGGACGCGGCGCGCGGTACTGGTTCGTGTTGTAGTTGACCGGGACCACCGAGTTGCTGTTCTCGTCCACCAGATAGATGAAATGGTCGTCGGTGATCCCCGGAGGCGGCGGGCCGTAGGTGACGCCCTCGAAGGAGGCGTTCGAGATCGGCGTGACCCCGGTCGCCGGAGTCACCGTGTTGTCGCTGACCGCGTCGCCGTTCAGCTCCATCTTGTACATCGCGAAGTCGTTCTCGTCGCCGACCGACCAGAGCTTGCTCCCGTTCTTCGCGAGGCTCAGGCCGGACGCTTCGTAGAACTCGGGACTGAAATTATTGCTGATGTTGTGCTGGGCCACCAGCGTGAGCGAGAGGCCGGCCGCCGTCATCGGCGCCCCGCCGAGCAGGACGCCGAGAGCCATCACCTGGATCCATCCGCGGGCTTTGTTCATGTCACACCTCCTCAGGGAGTCGATCTGCGTTCAGACCCGAAGTGGGACGGCGGCCGGATCTATCGCACCCGGCGGAGGAAATCCAGGAACGCCTCGATCTGGGGACGGTAGATCGTCCGCAGCTCCAGGGCCTTGCGCAGGACGGGCTCCACGCTCGGCGCCTGGAGCGGACGCTCGTACCTCAGGCGAAACCGGCGCCGGAAACGGTGGAGCTCGAAGAGCTTCTCGAAGACCTCGCCGCCGATGACCGCCGGACGCACCGGGGTGTGATCCATCCGCATCCGGTCCAGGAGCGGTCGCCTCGTCACCGGCACGAGGAGACGGAAGTCGAACGACACTCGCTGGAAGAGGCTCTCGAAGGCGGAGTACAGGCCCTCGAGGCGACACTCCACGACGACGAGATCCTCCTGGCTCGCGGTCTCCAGGCTCGGACTTCCGAGCTCCTGGTAAAGCTTCTCGATCAACCGGAGCCTTCCCTGAAGGAAATAGTCCAGCGCCAGGATCCGGTCAATCTCCATGGGAGACCTCCTGGTGCCGTACTTCCAGGGTGATGTCAAAACGCACTCTCCGCCGACTCGGTGTCTTCATGCCGATACGTCTCCTTGACGCACCGCGAGCCGGGGCCTAAACTGCGAAAGCCACGCGGCTTACGCTGCGGGTTGTGAGCCTCGTCCCGCTCTCCTCGCCAAAAGGTTCGGGCCGGGGCTCGCGTTCTTTCTACCGGTAAGCTGTCAGGTCGGATCGCGGATTCCCCTTCCAATCTGCAGATCCTCCGCTGCCAGCTCAAGCCCTATCTTCGTAAAACACTCCGTAGCTGTCAAGAATAAACTTCCCCCGGAAGAAGGGTGATTTCGTTTTGTCCGATGAGATTTGCGCAGCGCTCAGTGCGCCGGACGCGGCAGAATGGACAGCGACGCAGAGGTTCGCGGATAGAAAATCAAACTTCCCGGGATGAGCTACCTTGAATCGGGAGGCAAAGGAGCAGAAGGAGAGGTAAAAGAGGGGGTCACGGCGGACGCCGGCCCTCTCCGTGCAGGACCCTATCCGGCGTTGAGCCGCTTGAGGAGCTGCACCTGACCCGCGTGATAGACCGCGTGGCAGGTGATGCCGAGGACGAGGTCGAAGCGCTCCGCATCCGGTCTGGCGGATTTTCCACGGCCCTCGGCGAGATCGGAGACGACGGTCGAGGACACGCGACAGCACGCGCGCGTCCAGCCCGTTCGGAGTTGCCGTCTTCTCGATCGTGATCGTGGTCAAGGTGACCTCCTTTCGTCGGAAGCCATCCTAGAAGGACACGGCGAGCCGGTCTTGGAGAATCTTGCGGTCTCCCTGCGCCGCCCGGCGGAAGGCTCGACGCCACGGTCTCGAGTCTACCCCGCCAGCTCCGGCACCAGCTCGTCGATCCGCTCCTGGACCTCGATCGTCCGGCCGATCGCCGTGGCCGTCCGGGCGAACGCCTGGAATTCGGCCAGGGTGAGAATCCTGCCGGCCCGGTCCTGGAGCCAGCGGTCGAGCACCGGGTAGCCGCCGACGCGGTAGCGCCAGACCCGCGGCGGAATGCCCTCGAAACAAAGGCCCTTGTCGTTGACATACACCCGGCGCTCGGTCTCCTGGTAGTTCCGGAGCGATCGCTTCGACCGTCCGAGCCGCTCGCCGCCATCCCCGAGGAAGTGGACGGTGGGCTCCAGTGGAACCCGCGGCAGATGGAGGTCCACCAGCTCCGCGCCGAGCCGGGACAGCAACCGGAACAGTCCCAGACTCTCCGGGAAGGGGATGCGCGGGAAGCCCTCGGCCAGGAAGGCGGCGTAGCGGTCGCGATAGGTCTCGCTGTAGAGCACCGCGTAGACGTAGGAGAAGACCGCCTCCGCCGTGACCGGCTCCCTGAAGCGGCTCTCCAGGAAGGCGAAGACCCAGGGGGCCACGTTCGGAGCGCACCGGCCGGCGTCGAGCCGGTCCTCTCCGGACAGCAGATACAGCGGGAAGACGGAGTTGATGTCGTACGAGCCGACCGCCTTGTGCGCCGCGATCCGGTCCGTCACCAGCGCACTCAGCGCGCCCGGCCCGGCCCGGCTCCGGCGCGGCACCACCAGCGCCCGGTTCGACCCGCCGAGCAGGTGGCGCATGATCGTCTCGCGCGGCCGTTCGATCAGATAGTCGGCGTAGAAGATCGGCCGGTAGTCGAACGGCCGGTAGAGGATCTCCGTGAACCGCGACTCCCACCGGCCGTCGGCCGCGGCCCGCCGCACGGCCTCGGACTTCGTCCAGGTCCCGGTGTCCGGCAGGGTCGGCAGGACGTCGCCCAGCCCGTTCCGGAACGCCACGATGTCCTCGCGCAGGGTGTCGCGGTCGAAACCGATCACGAGCCGGTCGCGGGCCGTGAGCACGCCGGCCGAATGCCGCAGGAAGATGTCGGTCAGCGGGACGCCGCGCGCATACGCCTCCTCCAGCCTCGAATCCCGACCCACGAAGAGGTAGGACGGCGCCGGAGGGTCGAGGTCCGCCCACGGCGTGGAGCCCACGTCCCGGGCCGCGAGCCAGCGGAGCTTCTTCAGCCGGTTGCCCCAGAGGTCGTGGCGCGCGATCCTCTTCGGCAGCCCCGGCTTCTTCACGAGCAGCAGGATCGAGATCCCCCGCCCGACGTCCTCGAAAACGTTTTCATCCACGCCGCCGTCCGGAGCCTCCTCCTTCCTGCGCCGGTTGCCGTGGAGGTCCAGGAGATAGACCTCCTCGAAGCTGTTCATCAGCGACCTGCGAAGGCCGCGGAAGGTCGGGTTGTCCAGATAGCCGTGGTTGAGGACGAGCCCCACCACGCCCTCGCCGGCCTCGTCGATCCTGCGCTGGGCGAAGCGGAGGAACTTCACGTAGTCGTCCTGCAGCCACTTGGCGTTCTTCTCGCCCAGCGGCTGGCCGTCCACCCGGTAGTACCCCTCGTCGCCGGGCGCGTGGGGCTCGCGGAGCAGCCGGTCCGCGGCCTCCGTGCGGTTCTCCGACCAGCCCGAGTACGGCGGGTTCCCGATCACCACGCAGATCCGCCGGTCCTCCTTGACCTCCGCGGCCTTGCGCACCTCGCGGGCCAGCGACGGGAAGCCCGGCAGCGACGCCTGCTCGAGGTCCTCCCGCTCCAGCGCGTTGGTCAGCAGGAGGTTGACCCGGTCCGTCTCGCGCAGCGCGTAGCCCTGCTCGGCGAGGAACAGGCTCATCTTCAGATGGCCGATGGCGTACGGGGCCATCATCAGCTCGAATCCGAAGCCGTGCGGGAGCAGGTGGTCGCGGACCAGCGCCGGCACGGCGGCGCGGCCGTATTTCGCGCCGCAGGTCTCGATCGCCGTGCGGAACGCCTCGACCAGGAACGTCGTCGTGCCGGCGGCGGGATCGAGGAGCCAGACGCGCGGGTCGGCGAGACCGTCCGGCCGGTCGAGGCGGGTGCGCAGGAGATGGTCGACCGAGCGAACGACGTACGAGACCACCGCCGGAGGCGTGTAATAGACGCCGCGCCGGGTGCGCAGCCGCGAGTCGTAATGCCGGAGGAACGTCTCGTAGAAATGGAGGATCGGGTCGCGGTCGCCACGGTCCGCGAACTCGCGCTGCAGCGACCGCTTGAGGGCGGCCGGACGCACCAGATCGACCAGGCCGTCGACGATCCTCCCGATCTCCGGCGGCGGCGAGAGGCAGACGTAGCGAAAGACGTCCCGGAGGATGCCGCTCGCCGGCGGGATGCGCTCGTAGAGCGTGCGGCGGTCGAGGTCGCCATCCTCCCAGCAGCGCGCGGCGAGCAGCCCGTAGGCGACCGTCTGGGCGTAGAGGTCCGCGAACTCCCGTTCGGAGAGGCTCCGGAACAGGTGGGACGAGAGAGTCCTGTAGAAGCCGGTCAGCTCCGACGGTTCCTCCCGGCCCTTGTCCCTCTCCAGCAACACTTCGACGGCCGCCTCCAGGACCCTCGCCTGGCGGGCCAGGGCCTGCGCCAGCGAGGCCGCGGATCGACCGGGCCGAAGGCCCGCCTGGAATGAATCCTGTTGCGTCATCCCGGAAAGGATATAATCCGTTCCAGCCCCTTGGCAAGAGCCTGCGGCACGGAAAAGAGTCACTTCTCCTCGGAAGCGGCACCTCCCGGGCTCGCCTCGGCGATGAGGGCGGCGACCAGGACGCCGATCAGCTCCGGAGTCAGACCCGGCACGGCAGGAGCGTCGGCGCAGCAGTCGCCATGGCGCCGTCCCGAGCCGCAGGGACACGGCTCCTCCCGCCCTGGCCGGGCGAGCGGCAACGGTTGGAAGTCGTTGCGCGGCAAAGGTGTGGCGTTCCAGATCTGCCTGCCCAGCTCCAGCGCGAGCGCCCGCGCCACGCGCTCGTCCAGGCCGGAGAAAATCTCCGGAAACCGCTCTGGCGCCTGCGACCGCATCCAGGAGAGAAACTCGTCTCCGTCCTGCCGGCGCAGCACCTCTCCGACCGCGCCCTTCAGAAGCCTGAGGAGCGCCTGCAACTCGATCTCGTGTTCTGGATTCATGGTACCTGGTCCCTCCTATCGGCACGGAAAGTCGGCCCATGTTACCGGACCAAGCTATACCGGGGAACCAGAAAAGGGAAATGAGCCTGAAGGCGGAAGCTAACGACGGCCTTTCTTCTTCCCGGTCTTGCCGCCACTCCTGCCTCCGCCCTTCCGGCGGGTGGAGACCCTGTCTCGCAGCCAGCCGAGAGCGCCGGGCGTGGCCTGCCAGACGTCCATGGAATCCATGGCGTACAGGACCGCCTCGGACCGGCTGCCGGGAGCGACGAGCGGCGGCGGAGGCTCCGGCAGCTCCTCGGCATCGGCCAGCAGATACTCCGGAACGAACCGGTTGCGGGCGAGGGCGAGCGTCAGGCAGTTGCGCGCTCCAGGAGAGTCGCCTTCACGCCGGAGGGCGAGCAGCGTCCGCGAGTAGAGGGGGTGGGCCCGGCGTTCGTCGGGATGGGCGTCGAGGACGCGGGCCGCCTCCCCGTCGCGATCCAGGAGGAGCAGCGCATCCACGACACGGGCGAGCGCACCCTGATGGTCCTCCGGATCGAGCCGCAGCACCTCCTGGAAATGAGCGATGGCTTCCTCGTACCGGTCCGTCTCCCAGAGCGCCTCCGCCAGGCCGAACCGGGCGGACAGATACGGCTGGCCCTCGTAGGCCCAGAATTCCCCGGCGCTCTCGAAGAGGGCGGGATCGATGGCGCGCCCGGCCTCCTCCACGGCCCGCGCATACAGGGAGACCGCCCGGACCGGATCCCGCTCGCGCTCGGCGAGCAGCGTCCAGGCGTCGGCGCAGCCGGGCCAGAGGGTCAGGGCCTGGCGGACGAGAGCCACGCGGCGCCGGCCCATGGACTCCCAGGCCTGATAGACCAGCCGCTGGGCTTCCATCCCGGGAGTCGCCGGCTCGGCTTCCTCCCCGGCCTCTTCCTCGCCCTCGGCCTCCCCCTCCGCCAGGAACAGGCCGTCGCGCCATTCCTCCGCGGGATCCTCCTCGAGATCGTCGAGATCCTCCTCCCCGAGGTCCTCGAAGTCGTCGTCCCAGCCGGGTTCCGGCGGGTGAAGCAGGTCGGGCAGGCCGAGGATCAGCCGCACGGGGCCGAGCGCGGTCTCCACGGTCTTCTCCCAGAGGCCGGAGTCCATCTCATCCTCCGTGGTGACCGCGAGCGCTCGAAGGACGGCCTCGAAGAAAGCGAGGAGACGGGAGTCGGGCCTCCGCTTCTCGCCGGCGGGCGTGGCGACCCGCGGGTAGTCCTCTCCGGTCACTGCGAGCCCGTGCCGTTCCCAGAGATAGAGATCGTGAGCGGGGATCATCCAGGGGGCCAGATAGATCACCAGCCACGGCTCCTCCTCGCCCGGCCCGGGACTGAACAGGACGCCGCGCTCCGGAAGGTCCCAGCCCAGAACGCCCACCGCCC
This sequence comes from Acidobacteriota bacterium, assembly GCA_040349255.1. GTDB lineage: Bacteria > Acidobacteriota > Thermoanaerobaculia > Multivoradales > UBA5704 > DATMER01. The sequence goes on from JBEQUE010000144.1 coordinate 99,016, forward strand.
GCACCAGGCCCCACGCCGGCGCTTCGACCTGGATCCTGTCCACCTCCTCCAGATGCCGCCACGGCTCGGCCCGGGCGCAGGACGCCGACGCTTCGGCGAAGGACGCGACCTGATCCAGCGTCACGCCGTCGCCTGCCAGGAGGCCCGGATCGTCCGCGAAGAGGCCCCGGATCAGCGCGTCGGCCGCCTGATCCAGCTCCGGCAGGCTTTCGACCTCCCGGACCTCGACACCATAGCGGAACAGGAAGCGCCGGAGCTCTTCGGCGAGCGCGGCCTCGGCCACCTCCAGCCGGCAGGGAAAGAACCCCAGATCGCCGGCGGCCTCGACCATCTCCTCTCCGATCCGGTCGGCCGCCGGTTGCGTCTCCTCCGGGGTGATGTCCTGGAGAAAGGTCCGGGAGGGCAGCCGGAGGCCGAGCACGCACCAGGGCCGGAACGGCGGCCCATCGCCCGACCGACTGTCCGACTCCATCCAGAGTGGCAGGCGCAGCCGGACGACCTGCCAGATCTCTTCGCTCCGCGGAACCTGGGACGACGCCGGGACTGCCATGGACATGCCTTTCCTCCTGCCGAAAGACGGCAACAGGAGACGAGCATATCGGAGTGCAGGAATTTTTCAAACCGCCGGCATTTTATTCCGTGCTGGGCTTGCGTGCCGGGCGGGCGGTCAGCGACCGGCCTGGGCCTTCTCGTCCTTCGGCTTCTTCCTCTGGCGCACGCGCCGGCGCCTGGGCTCTCCCGGCGCGACGTCGGTCGCGGCGCGGAGCAGGAAATCGCGGACGGAGATCCTGGGGTCGGCAGCCCGGTAGATCCTCTTGGCAACGGCCTGCATACCGGAGAACATGCGGTCGAGCTCCGCCTGATATTCGGGATCGTCGTCCGGAGGGATCGGCGCCTCGGGAGCGTTCCTCTCCCGCCTCAGGCGGGCCTCGATGGGCTCGAGCCGCTTGTACAGAGATCCCAGGCTCCCGCAGAGCGTCCAGAGCAGGTTCCGGTCGGTGTTGATCAGGATGAGGACGAGTTGCTCGTCCTTCAGGAGGAGACGCTCCTGCTCGAGCCGTTGCACCGTCCCGCTCGAGAAGCTGCAGACCTCATCCAGCTCGGCCTGCGTGAATCCCGCAGCTTTGCGCCATTGGGCGATCATGCTCCGAAAATCGATCATGGAGCGCATGGTATTTATCGAACAAGGAAGGGGTCAATGACGGATCGACAGCACCTCTGGCTCACCCAAAGCAACAACTTCGGCGCATAACTCAACCTTTGGTGTTGGGAAGCCCCCACGGCGTAGCCGTAACTCGGTGAAAAGAGGGTTCTGGCCGTCGTGTTTCGGCCGCACGCCACTCCTGTTTTCGGGTTCGGGCTCGGCGATATATGGGGGGAGCACGGCGGATTCGCCGTGGGATGCCGGAGGCCCGGGCGGGTCGCGTCGAGCCACGATTCGACCGGCGGGCTGGTCAGGCTGGACAGAGCCGATTGGCCATGTCACTCTCCGCCGCACAGCAACACCTCGATCGCAAGGAGATCCGATGAAGCTCAAGCGACTGTCGTCCCTGCTGTGCCTCTTCGCCCTCGCCCTGCTGTTCAGCAGTCTGGCCGCCGCCGAGCCGGCGGCCGTTGCGCCGGCGCCGTCCGTGAC
>JBEQUE010000145.1:0-4662 GCA_040349255.1 Acidobacteriota bacterium
GGCGGGAGCGGCGGGGGCGCCGGGCCGCCCCGCCCCGCCGCAGGACCCGGAACCTCCTTCTGGCTTTCGTCATCCTGGTTGGCGCCGTGGTGTCGGCGGGCCTCCTGGCCGAGGCGGTCTCCGAGCCGCCGCGCGACTGGGACGGCCGCATGCACTGGTCGGCCCAGGCGCGCTACATCCGCCTCGAGGGCTCGGTGCTGCCGCTCGCGGTCACCCGCGGCCAGTGGTTCATCAACCATCCGCGCTACCCGGTGCTGATGCCGGTGGCCCAGGTGGCGGTGCTGGAGGCGGTCGGCGCCGGCGAGGACGAGTCTCCGTTCCGCGCCGTGTACGCGGCCTTCTTCCCGGCGCTGCTCCTGCTGCTCTACGACGGCGCCCGGCGCTGGTCGGGCTGGCTGCCGGCGGCGGTCGCGGTGGCCGCCGCCTGCGGCCTGCGCTTCCTCACCTTCTTCGCCGACGGCGGGGCCATGAGCACCTACAGCGACCTGCCGCTCGGCTGTTTCTACGGCGCGGCGGTGATCCTTCTGCTTCGGAGCCGGACGACGGCGGCGGACGGTGTGGCGGCCGGCCTGTTCCTGGGCGCCGCGGCGCTGACCAAGAACGAGGGGACGATCCTCGCCGCCGCCGCGCTCCTGGCCGGCGCCCTGCCGCTGGTCTACCTGTGGCGCGGTCGCCGTCGCGGCCGGCAGCGGCTGCTCTGGAAGGGCGCCCGGCTGCTCGCGGCGGCGGCGCTCTTCGTCGCCGTCCTCGCCTTCTTCGTCTTCTGGCGCGCGGGCATCCCCAACCGCCAGGACGAGAACTACGAGGGCTACGTGCACCTGGGCTCCCTGTGGCCCGAGGCGGTGACGCGCCTGCCGTCCTTCGCCGGGCAGATCCTGGCCAGCACCTTCCTCACCTGGGACCACTGGACGGGCTTCTGGTGGGTGTACGTCCTCGTCCTCGTCGCCGGCCGGGGCATGCTGGTCGGGAGGCGCGCCGTGCTCTCCCGGTCGCTCGCGCTCGCCGCGCTCGCCCCGCTCTGCGTGGGCTGGGGGGCGTACTCGGTCAGCGAGGGGCCGGGCTGGCTGATCAAGGTGACCTGGGAGCGCTTCCTGGTGCAGGGCACCGTGCCTCTCCTGCTGATCTTCGCCCTCGCCCTGGGCGAATTGCTGCGGCGCGCCCCGATTCCGGTCAAGTTGGCGCGCTTATCGCAATAGACGGATCAATCCCCCGGGCGACCGGGAAGGGGATGATCCAGCCATGCCGGAAGAGACCAGAACCGATCAGGGGGACCTGTCCCGGGCCGAGGAGACGATCCGCGACCTGCAGCGGCGCGCCGACGAGCTCGCCGGCTCCGAGCGTCGCAAGGACCAGTTCCTCGCCATGCTGGCCCACGAGCTGCGCAACCCGCTCGCGCCGATCCGCAACGCGGTCGAGCTGATGCGCCAGGTGGAGACCGGCGATCCGTCGTTCCAGCCCGCGCGCGAGATGGTCGAGCGCCAGGTCAAGCACCTGGCCCGCCTGGTGGACGACCTGCTGGACGTCTCGCGCATCAACCAGGGCAGCATCCGCCTGCGCAAGGAGACGGTGGACCTCGGGACCGTGGTGCAGCGCGCGGTCGAGGCCACGCGGCCGCTGATCGACAGCCGCGGCCACGAGCTGACGGTCCGGCTCCCCACCGACCCGGTGCGCCTGGAGGCCGACCCCGCCCGGCTGGAGCAGGTGATCGCGAACCTGCTCAACAACGCCGCGAAGTACACCATGCCGGGCGGCCACCTCCAGGTGCTGGCGGCGCAGGAGGGCAATCAGCAGAGTAATCAGGAGGGGACTGAGGCCGTGGTGCGGGTCAGGGACAACGGGATCGGCGTGCCGCCCGACGTGCTCGACCGGGTATTCGAGCCCTTCGTGCAGTCGGAGGGCTCGCTCGCCCGCTCCGAAGGGGGACTCGGGATCGGCCTGACTCTCGTGCGGAGCCTGGTCGAGATGCACGGCGGCACGGTCGAGGCGCACAGCCCGGGGCTCGGCCAGGGGAGCGAGTTCGTGGTGCGCCTGCCCGCCCGCGCCGCCGTCGGAAAACCGGCGCCCCTCCCGGCCGTTCCGAAGCCGGAGGACCCCTTCCCGGCTCGCGGCCTGCGCGTGCTGGTGGTCGAGGACAACGTGGACGCGGCCGAGAGCCTGGCGGCCCTGCTCCGTCTCTGGGGCCACGAGGTGCGGGTGGTCCACGACGGCCTCGACGCGATCGAGGCGGCGCGGCGCCAGCACCCCGAGGTGGTGCTGCTCGATATCGGTCTCCCCGGCCTCGACGGCTACCAGGTGGCGAAGCGCCTGCGGGAGGACGCGGAGCTCGACGGCGCGCTCCTCGTGGCCATGACCGGCTACGGCCAGCCCGACGACCGGCGGCGCTCGCGCGAGGCCGGCATCCACCACCACTTCGTGAAACCGGTCGAGCCGTTCGTGCTGCGCACCCTGCTGGCGAACCTGGGAGCGCCGGTCGCCATGAACGCCTGAGGTGGCGGAACCGCGGTATGCTGGTGCCCGGAATCCGTCATGGGCACACTCCCTGAGAGCCGGCTCCTGCGCCTGGCCATCGCCAAGGGCCTCCTCGCCTGGGAGGACCTCGACGCCGTCGCCGACAAGGTCTCCTCCCACTCCAGCGAGACGCCGGCGGAGCGCCTCTGGATCCAGGCGCTCGTCGACTCCGGCCGCCTGCGGCGCGACGACCTGGCCGTGCTGCTCGCCGAGCTGGAGTCCGGCGGCGACGACCTGCCGCCCACGCTCGTCGCCGCGCCGCCGGGGCGGGCCGGCGCCGTGGCCTTCCCGCCGGAGCTGCGCTTCCTAAGGCACTGGGTGCGCTACCGGGTCGAGCGCTTCCTCGGCTCCGGCGGCATGGGCTCGGTCTACCTGGCGGCCGACCCGCAGCTCGGCCGTCTCGTGGCGCTCAAGTTCCTGCACCACAACGACCCGGCGCTCGTCGTGCGCTTCCTGCGCGAGGCCCGGGCGCAGGCCCGGGTCGAGCACCCCAACCTCTGCCAGGTGCACGAGGTCGGCGAGGTCGAGGGCCGCCCCTACATCGCGATGCAGTACATCGAGGGCCGGAGCCTCTCGGAGCTGCGCGGCAAGCTGACCCCGGAGGCCGCGGTGCGCATCGTGCGCGACGTGGCCCGGGCCGTCCACGCCGCCCACCGGACCGGGCTCATCCATCGCGATCTCAAGCCGGCCAACATCCTGGTGGACCGCGAGGGCCGGCCCTGGGTGGTCGACTTCGGCCTCGCCCAGGATCAGGGCGAGGAGGGGCTCACCCGCACCGGCCTGATCAGCGGCACGCCGGCCTACGTCTCGCCGGAGCAGGCCCAGGGCTCCCCCCTCGACCGGCGGAGCGACGTCTACAGCCTCGGCGTGGTCCTCTACGAGCTGCTCACGGAAAGCCCGCCGTTCCTCGGCCCCACCGCGGCCGGCACGCTCGTGCGCGTGCTCCAGGAGGAGCCCGAGCCGCCGCGCAAGCGCCGGCCGGCGATCCCCGAGGACCTGGAGACGGTCGTCCTCAAGTGCCTGGAGAAGGACCCGGCGCGGCGCTACGACTCCGCCCGGACGCTGGCCGAGGACCTCGACCGCTGGCTGGAGGGCGATCCGATCGAGGCGCGGCCCGCGGCCTGGACCTACCGCGCCGGCAAGCGGCTGAGGAAGAACCGGGCGCTGGTCGCCGTGACCGCCGCGGCGCTCCTCGTGCTGGCCGCCTCCGGCGTCGCGGTGGTCCGCACGCGCTGGCAGGCGCGGGAGCGGGCCGAGCTCGCGCAGCGCTTCGGCCAGCGGGTGGAGAGCCTGGAGGCCCGGCTGCGCATCGAGGCCTTCCTCCCGCGCCACGACGTGACCGCGGCCAAGCGGCGGCTGCGGCGCGAGCTGGACACGATCCGCGAGGAGATGGACCGGCTCGGTTCGGTGGCCGAGGGGCCCGGCCACTTCGCGCTCGGCCAGGGCTACCTCGCTCTGCACGAGGACGAGCTGGCCCGCGAGCATCTGGAAACCGCCTGGCGGGCCGGCGAGCGCACCCCCGAGGTGGCCGCCGCGCTCGGCCTCGTCTTCGCCTCGTTCGTGGACAAGATCCTGGCGAACCCGGGCTTCACCCCGGCGCTCGACCCCGACCAGGTGCGCAGCCGCTACCGCTCCCCGGCCCTGTCCTATCTCAAGGAGTCGGCGCGCGCCTCCCACCCACCTTCGCCCTACATCCTCGGCCTGATCGCCTACCACGAGGGGCGCGACGCCGAGGCCGTGGCCCGGGCGCGGCAGGCCTACCGCGAGGAACCCTCGCTCTACGAGGCCGGCCTGCTGGAGGCGCGGGTCTACAAGCGCCAGGGCGACGAGGCCGCCGAGGCCCAGCGCCGCGAGGACGCGCTCCGCCTCTACGACCGGGCGGCGGAGGTCTACCGCCGGCTCCTGGCGGTCGTGCCGAGCGACGCCACTCTCCACGCCGCGGAGTGCCAGCTCCGCTCGAACCGGCTCAAGGCGGAGGACGCCGAGGGCGAGGAGGCCGATCTCTCCGGCGAGCGCTTCGAAGCGGCGATCGAGCCCTGCGAGACCGCCCTGGGGGTCGATCCCGGGCTGAGCGACGTCCACACCTTCAAGGCCGGTCTGTTCTGGACGCGGGGAGAGCGCCGGCAGCGCCGCGGCGGCGATCCGCGACAGGAT
>JBEQUE010000161.1:0-71367 GCA_040349255.1 Acidobacteriota bacterium
CTCGGCCCGATCGCGGGCGGGCACGGCCTCGCCGCCGAGCGTCAGCAGGTGGAGCGCGGCCCTCGCGAAGCCCGTGGCGAGACGCCCGACCTTGCCGGCGACAGCCTCGATCTTCCTCGCCCGGGCGGCGGCCGGGTTGGCGGGGTCTGTCCTCGCCACGGCCCGGGCCGCTTCCATGTCGGCCAGGACGGCGTCGATCCTCTCCGGACCGAGCCCCATGTGGGCGATCAGGATCTCCAGCTTCCCCCGGCGCAGCGTCCTCCGGCCGCTCTCGTACTCGTTGACGGAGTGCGCCGACAGGCCGGCGGCTTTCTCCAGGCGGACCTGGTTCCATCCCAGCGTCTCCCGCAGGTGGCGGAGGACGATGCTCATGTCGGACTTGGTCTCCCCGGCCATGGTCTCTCCTCGAAAAAATCTCCTCTCTCTATATATAGTTACCGCAACCCCCCTTCCGATGGACAAGCGGGAGCAACTTTCTCGCGGCTTCCGGAAAAGCCGTGCTGGGACATCACGCGGAAGGCCGTACTTCCTCTTCCGCTTGGCGGATCGGGCGGGAGGAGAGATCCTGCGCTCGCCGTACGCGAGGCCCGCCAGGGCGAGCCCCGGCGGCAGGGTTCCTTGACAATCGATTCACTGAAGGAAGCCGCGGGGGCTGGCAACGGCCAGCCCCCGGTATTCAATCCGGAGAGAGCCGGTCGAGGAGCTGGCGCGCTTCCTGGAGGTCGCGAGTCTTGAGCCCGTCGTCGTGAAACGCTTCAATGGCCGTGGCGAGGACAGGCAGGACCTCGCCCGCGCGGCCCTGTTCCGCCAGGAGGCGGCCGAGGCTGGTTGCCGCGCGCAACTCGAACCCCCGGGCCTCTGGGCCGCGGGCGATTTCGAGCGCCTTCAGAAACGAGGTCTCAGCCGCCCGGACATCTCCGGAGGCGCGCAGCAGCTCGCCTTCAAGGCGATGGAGCTCGGCATCGTAATAGATATCGAGCCGAGTTTCCGACCGGGCAAGGAGCTCGCGGGAAATGGCCAGCCCCTCGTCAAGACGGCCGGATGCCAGATGGGCTTCGATCAGATAGGAAACGTAGTATCCCCAGGACAGCCGGGACCCGGTGGCCTCGTACAGGTCGAGCCCGGTCCGGATCTGCGCCGCTCCACCCTCCAGGTCTCCATGCTGGCAGGCGACCCATCCTGTCCCGCAATGGGCGAGAGCGTAGAACATGGCGAACTCCTGCTCGCGCGACAGATCCATCATCCGGCGTGACGCCTGCTCGACTCGCTCGGGGTTCCTCAGGTGGTGCCACAGGATCATTTCGAAGAGCAGCTTGTAGGCGAGCAGCAGGGGCGGCGAGCGCAGGGCCTCGACTGTAGAGGTCGCCTCGCCCCACGCTCGAACTGCCTCGTCCGGTCGGCCGAGGATCCAAAGGGTCCAGATCCGGTAGTTGAAGGACAGGAGGATCGTCTGCTCGCCGACAGTCCGGGCAATTTCGGGATACAGAGCCGGGTCATGGAGCGCCACCGCCTGTTCGGCCAGGTCCAGGGTCTCCACGAAGCGGCCGCCGTAGAAAGTGGTCATCAACTGGACCGCGCGACCGGTGACGACCTCGGCGGGAGTTTCCGCGAGGCGCCCGATCTCGGCAGCGAGCTCGAGCGAGGGTCGGCGGTCTCCCCGCATCAGGTGGTAGGCCCAGACCGCACCGATGGCGGGGATCAACCCACGGCGCTCCCCGAGCTCCCGGCAGAGAGCCACGCAGCGCTCGGCGTTGACGGCGATCTCAGAGGATCCCCAGCCCTTGAGTGCCGCAAGAGCCGGGGCGAGCGTGGAGCGCAGCGCAAGCTCCCGCCCCCGCAATTCGGGCGCAACCGGCAGGCCGAGCAGCAGGTCGAGCGCCCGGCTCAGATGTCTCACCGCCTCGAGCTTGGCCAGGCGCTGCATGGCGCGATGGCCGGCCGTCTCCAGACAGCCGATGGCCTCCAGCGTCAGGCCGCCACGCTCGCAATGATGCGCCACGAGCTCGGGCTCCGCCTCCGCCATTCCCGGGAGATCCGTCTGCAGCACCTGGGCGATCCGCCGGTGGATCTGCTGGCGGTCGCTTGCCAGGAGGGACAGATAGGCGGCGTCCTGGATCAGGGCGTGCTTGAAGATGTAGCGCATCCCCTGCGCCGGCCCGCGGCGGTGCACGATCTCGGCCTGGAGGAGGTGGCTGAGCGCATTGCGCAGGGCGGCTCCCTTCACCCAGGAGAGGGCCTCCAACTGCTCCAGGGTAAAAGTGCGGCCGATCACCGCCGCGAGCTGCGCCACCGCCTTGGCCTCCCCCAGCCGGTCGAGCCGGGCGAGAAGCGAAGAACCGAGCGTGAACGGGATGGCCGACGGCTCGCGCAGCGGAGCTTCCGTCTCCGCCGCCTCCGATGCCTCCGATACCGCCTTGGTCAGCTCCTCCAGGAAGAGCGGGATTCCGTCGGTCCGCACGACGATCTCCCGGCGCACCTCGGCCGGCAATTCCTTCCCCTCGGCCATCTGCTGGACCAACTGCGCGGCGTGGCCCTCGCTCAGGCCGGCCAGGTTGAGCTGTGTGACCGAGGTCTGGTGGCGCCATGGAGGCGTGAGCTCGGGCCGGAAGGTGGCGACGAGCAGAAGGGGGAGCGAGGCGATCTCGCCCAGCAGCAGGTCGAGAAGCTCCAGAGACGAGGGATCGATCCAGTGCAGGTCCTCGACCACCAGCACCACCGGATGGCGTTCGGCCATGGCGCCGAGGAGCGCGACGACGGCGCTGAGCGTCCGCTTGCGCCGGGCCTCGGGGCTGAGGACGAGCGGTGGATAGCGGCCCTCGACGGGCAGCGTGAGCAACGCCCCCAGCAGGGGAGCATGGTCGAATCGGGGAAGGCCGTAGTCGTCGAGAATCTCTTCGAGCCGGCGGAGCCTGTCCTCGGGCAGGGCCTCGGCCGCGTACATCGCCTGGGAGAGGAGCTGGATGACCGGTGAGAGCGGCGTGTTCTGGGCGAAGGCCGAACCGTAGGCGGTCAGCCAGACTGGCGCCTCGGCCGAGAGCCGCTCGGCCAGGGCCTGGACCAGGCGCGACTTGCCGATCCCGGCTTCCCCGGCGATCAGCACCGCCTGTCCCGATCCCGAGCTGGCCAGCCGGAAGCGGTCGAGGAGGATGTGGATTTCGGCATCGCGGTTGACCAGGGGGAGCGGCAGGCCGTGCTCGCCGGTCCCGTGCTCCAGCGGTGACCCCAGCTCATACGCGTCGATGGTGGCGTCAAGGTCCTCCACATGGACGGCCGAGAGGGGAAAAGTGGAGTACTTCCTGCCGAGCAGCCGGCGGCTCGCCGCGCTGATCCCGATGCGGCCGGCCGTCATCTGGCCCTGGATCGCCGCGGCGATGTCGAACGTATCTCCGGGCTGGAGTGACGGGCCCGCGGAGGGGCGGGTCACCACCACGGCGGGTCCGGTATGGATGCCCGCCCGAATGGCGAGCCGGCAGGCGGGGCCCAGGACCGCCGCGAAGCGCTCCTGGAGCTCCCGGGCCGCCCGGACGGCGCGCTCGGCGTCGTCCTCGTGGGCCAGCGGATAGCCGAAGCAGAGCCACAGCTTGCGGTTGAGGGAGGCGCCGAGGGAGCCGGAGAGCTCCCGGCCGATCTCTCGTCCGAGTCCCTCGAAGGTGGCCGCCGCCTCGGAGAGGGCCTCGATCGCGAGAGTGCTCGTCTCGCCGGGAGACCGATCGAGCTGGATCAGGCCGCAGCAGACGACAGTCACGGTCCGCCACTCGCCGCCGCTCTGCCTGGGCTCGCCGGCCGTCGCCGGCCGATCGGCCATGCGGCCCGGCCCCTCGGCGAGAGTGACCAGCGTGGGCTCGTCGGCGCGGAGCGCCGGCGTGCCCGGTCTCTGCCAGCCGGAAGCGCTGTCCGCGGCTGTCTGGAGAGGAGGTTGGAGAGCCTTCAGGGCCGCAAGCACCTCGGACGCGGAGGCCGGGCGGTCCTCCGGCTCCTTCCGGAGCAGCCAGTCCACGAGCTCGCAGACCTCGGGCGGGACCTCGGGCCGGAGCTGCTGGATCGGAGCCGGATCGTGCTCCACCACCCTGGCGAGCGACAGCGCCGGGGTCTCGGCCCGGAAGGGCATCCTGCCGGCGAGCATCTCGTAGAGCAGCGATCCCAGGGAGAAGAGGTCGGAGCGCTCGTCGAGAGCGCGGCCGAGGACCTGCTCGGGAGACATGGCGTAGCAGGTGCCCAGGACGTTGCCGGTCAGGGTGATCGTCAGGTCCCGGTCTTCGTCGAGGATGCCTTCGCGCGGCATCTCCTTGGCCAGGCCGAAGTCGAGGATCTTGGCGCGGCCCGAGACCGTGACGACGACATTGGTCGCCTTGAGGTCCCGGTGGAGGATGCCCTGGGCGTGGGCCTCGGCGAGGCCCTCGGCGATATCGCGGCAGAGCTCGACCGCGCGCGCCGGGGGGATGGCGGACTCCTCTTCGAGAACACGGCGAATCGTTTTGCCCTGGATGAGCTCCATGACGATCCAGTCGTCGTCCGCGCCCTCGAGGATGTCGTAGATATGGACGATCGCGGGATGGTTGAGGCGCGCCACGGCCCGGGCTTCGCGCCAGAGGCGCTCGCGGCCGTGGTGCAGCGCCGCGTCGGCGCGGATCTGCTTGAGGGCGACCCAGCGCTGGAGGCGCTCGTCCCAGGCGCGCCAGACCGCGCCCATGCCGCCGCTGCCGAGCAGGCGGTCGAGCCGGTACGGCCCGATGCTCGCCGGCGGTTTCAAACCCCGGTTGTCGGATTGCACGGGGTAATAATAAACGAAAGTCCGGCGACCCTATGGCAGCAGCTCGAAGCGGATCTCCGCGTCCCGGTCCAGGTAGCTCCGGCCGGGCACGTTGACGCCGGTGGCCTTGAAGTTCCGGTGGAGGGAGACTCCCCAGAGCTCCACGGCCAGGAGAAGGACCGCGAGCGTGGCGAGGGTCTGCCAGAGACGGCGCGGCGGATCGGCGGGGGAGGGGAGGCTCGGGCTCCGGTCGTTCTTCAGATTGGCGAGCCAGGCGAGCGCGGCTCCCAGGAAGGGCAGCCAGAACAGGAAGATGAGCAGGCCAAGGCGGACGTAGCCGAAGAACAGGCCGGTCGCCACCAGGACCGAGACCGTGACCACCAGGGCCACGCCGGTCCAGCGCCGGGCAGGGCCGGGCGTCGCCAGGCAGAGGATCAGGCCGAGGAGCGAGAGCGGGCCGGCAATCCAATAGCCGGTGTTCGAGTCGGGCACGAACATGTCCACCGGCCGGCGGTGGCCGTTCAGGCCTCCGGGCCAGTCGAACTGGGTCCAGCCGAGCTTCCAGGCCTCGGCGACCAGGGCCCATTTCTTCAGGACGAGGCTCGCGAAGGCTCCGGGGTTCCCGCGGATCCAGGTCCAGGCCATGCGGTCGCCGTGCAGGATGAACTCCACGTGCTGCGGGTCTTTCAGGTCGAGGCCGGGGTTCTGCGCCTGCGAGGTCATGAAGTCGCGCGAGAAGCCGCCCTTCGCCATCGGGTTGTTCGCCAGCGCGAGGTTGATCGGGCCGTAGAGCGTCAGCGGCACGAAGGTCGGCAGCGGCTCGCTGGTCTGGCCCTGGAACTCCTCGTTGACCGCATTCAGCCGGACGGCGTTGCGGATCGTCCACGGCGTGACGATCGCGATCCAGCCGAGAGCCACCAGGACCCAGGGGCGCAGGCCGGTCCACTTCCAGCGCGATCCGAGCAGCCCGATCCCCACCAGGAGAACCGCCACGAGCGCGGCCTCGGCCCGGGTCAGCGCCAGCGCTCCGAGGAGCAGGCCGAGGACGATCGACCAGCCGGGTCCGCCGGGCTTTCGTTCCTCTTCCGGCACCGCCAGGGGATGCTCGAAGCGGCGGGTCCAGACCAGGAGCGCGAGGAGGAGGAGGACCAGGTAGAAGCTCTCGGTGACCGGCGCGATCGAGAGCACGTCCAGGCCGAAGTGGAAGACGCCGAGGAACGCGCCGAGGAGCGCGACCGTGCGTCCCAGGTAGGGCCGCGCCAGGAGGTAGAGGAGGCCGAGCGCGAGGCTGCCCAGGAGGGCCATGACCGATTTGACCGCCACGTGCGGCACCTGGGCCGACGCAGAGCCGGCGCCGAGCAGCGAGTGGAGGAAGGCCAGGAACCAGGCGAAACCGGGCGGATGGAAGGGGATGCCGTGGTCGTAGAGCCGGCCCGCGAGGAGGTCGCGGGCGTAGCTGTAGAAGACCTCCGAGTCCCCTTCGTAGAAGAAGGAGTAGGGCCAGGCGAAGTCGCGGTTCGAGCGCAGGAAGATCAGCCTCTGGATCCAGGCCAGAAGGGTGATGCCGGCGGCGATGCGCAGGTCGGGGGGCTTGCGCCGGGCGCGTTTCCGAATTCGCTGGCTCACAAGAGGTGGGGAGGATAGCAGAGAAGACAGGGGCCGGGCGGAAGCCCGGCCCCTGGAAACGAAGGCCTACTGAGTGCAGGCCGGACGCGTGCCGCAGGCGATGCCGTGGGCGTTGAACGCGTCCCAGATCCGGCAGCCGTTCGGCGTGCCGTTGGCGAGGTTGCCGTCGTCGTCGTCCGCGGACAGGAAGACCGTGTACCAGTTCGTCGAGCCGCAGCCGTTCACGGTGGCGGACGGGTTGCAGGTGCCGCCCGAGGCCACGCGGTAGGCGCCCTTGCTGGGCGTCAGGCTCTTGTACCAGATGGAGTCCATCTTGCTCCAGCCGGTGGTGGTGCCCCAGTAGGAGGTCAGGCTCTGGGCGAGGTCCCAGTTGGCCGAGCTGGCGATGATGCTCTCGCAGTGACCCTCGTAGCCCATCGGACCCGCATAGCCGGTGTACGGGCAGGCGTAGCGGTCGCAGTTGATGCCCGCGTTGGCGGTCACGTTGGCCGGCTTGGCGATCGTCGAGGCGCCGCCGTTGACGCCGCCGACGCCGAAGTCGTCCACGTCGCGCACGCCGGTGCAGGCGTTGCAGTTGTAGCAGTTGGTGCCCGGCCGGAAGTTCTGGCCGATGCAGGGATCCTTGGTCTCGAGGAAGGCGAAGGTGTCGCCGACCGCCTCGCCGGAGCCCGCGTCGCTCGCCGCGCCGCCGGAGTTGGTGTCCATCCCGTGGCCCCACTCGTGGAGGAACACGGCCGCGATCTCACCCGTGTTCGAGCAGCCGCCGCCCGAGCGGTAGAAGTTCACCGTGCTGCCGTTCCAGAAGGCGTTGCAGGTGTTGTTGATGTTCATGTTGGCGGTCAGCTTGCCGGCCAGCCAGGAGTTGGTCGGGAAGAAGCCGGCCGCCTTCCGGTTGATGTTGGTCAGGTGGTAGAAGCCCGAGCGCGCCGCGTGGGTGTTGCCCGCGCCGCCGGAGCCCGGGGTGGTGCAGTCCGTGCCGCCGCTGGTGCCGAAGGCGATGTTGCCGGTCGAGCTGTCGGACTTCGAGATCGAGCCGCACTTGTCGCTGATGGCAATGTACTTGCCGTTGAGCGTCGTGGTCGCCGTGCCGCCGCCGTAGGTGTAGTTGCCCGAGGCGTCGGTCGTCTTGGTGGTGGTGTTGGTGACGTTGAGGAACGGCAGGCCGCGCACCGACTCCGGGTCGGTGTTGGTGGTCGGGTAGATGCCGCCGGTGACCTGGGCGTAGACGTTGCTGTCCACGAGCTGCAGGATGTTGCCGTTGCGGGCGTTGACCCAGGCCAGGTAGGTGGTGGCGTCGTTGGTCAGGCGGAAGCTGACCTCCCAGACCAGCGCGTGGCGGTAGCCGGTGCCCGCGGAGCCCTTGTAGACCTCGCCCGGACGCTCGCCGGTGGCGAGCAGCGGGATGAGCTTGAGCTTGCCGGTGTTGACAAACTCGGCGACCTGCGAGGAGCCCGCGCCGATCCGGGTCAGGGCGGCGGCGAACGCCGCCTCGCGGGTGATCTTCGGCGTGGTGGCCACGCTCACCTCGGCGACCCGCTCGGTGCCGAACTGGACGATGTTGCCGTTGTTGATGCGGAAGAAGGCATTGGCGCCTTCGACCGGCACGCCGTGGCGGAACTGCTGGAATTCCACGAACCAGATCTCATGGTTCTCGCCGACGTTGACCGTGGCGTCGGGGTTGAGCCGCAGCTCTTCCTGGGAGATCCGGAAGATCTCCGGATACTGCGCCATGAAGCCGCGCAGGATGCGCTCGACGTCGGAGACACGGGCCGGGCCGTTCGAGGACAGGCCGGCGCGCGACGGGGTCAGGTTGTTGCCGCGGCCCGGCAGCACCGGGACGCCGGCGCCCTGGATCAGGTTGGCGCGGTCGGAGCGGGTGTCCCAGCGGACCTCCCACTGGTTGGAGTTCTCGGCGAAGAAGCGGCTGAGGGCCGCGGCGCGCGAGACCTCGCCCTGGCCGGTGATGTTGCGCACCGTCTCGAGAGACGGCTGGACGCCCAGCTCGGGAGCCACGACGGTGCGGGAGAAGATGGCGGAGCGGAGGACCGACAGATCGTTGTCCGCCGCATCTTCATGGGGCGTGATGGCGAAGGAAAGCGTGGGGACCAGAAGCAGGGCCGACAAGGTCAGCCCGGACAGCTTCCTGCGATTGGACACAGCTTGGCTCCTTTCGGTTCGACAGCCGTTCATTCGGTGAGCGCCCTCGGCCGAGGCCCTGGAAATATCCGGGGACTCGGCCTCCGGCGCGGATCGACGTACTGTTTGCTCCTGATATGTACAGTGCGCCAACCCCCTCCGAGCGAGCCGTCTACTTCGTGCAGGCCGGCTGCCGGCCGCAGGCGATGCCGTGGGCGTTGAAGGCGTCCCAGATCCGGCAGCCGTTCGGCGTGCCGTTGGCCAGGTTGCCGTCGTCGTCGTCCAGCGCCAGGTAGACCGTGTACCAGTTGTTCGAGCCGCAGCCGTCCACCCGGGCGGCCGGGTTGCACTTGCCGCCGGAGGCCACGCGGTAGGCGCTCTTGCTCGGCGTCAGGCTGCGGTACCAGAGCGCTTCCATCGCCTGCCAGCCGGCGTCGGCGCCGTAGCGCGAGACCAGGTTGCGGGCGAGGTCCCAGTTGGCCGCGCTGGCGATGTAGCTCTCGCAGTGCCCCTCGTAGCCCATCGGACCCTGGTAGGGCGAGGAGCCGCTGACGAACGGACAGCCGAAGCGGTCGCAGTTGATGCCTGCGTCGCTCGCCACGGTGGACGGTTTCGCGACCTTGGCGCCGGTTCCGGCGGCGAACGCGGCCACGTCGCGGACGCCGGTGCAGGACGGCGCGCAGTGGTAGCAGCTCACGCCCGGCCGGAAGTTCGGCCCGATGCAGGCGCTCCGGGTCTCGAGGAAGGCGAAGGTGTCGCCGACCGCCTCGCCGGTGCCCTTGTCGCTCGCCGCGCCGCCGGAGTTGGTGTCCATCCCGTGGCCCCACTCGTGGAGGAACACGGCCGCGATCTCGCCGGTGTTGGAGCAGCCGCCACCGGAGCGGAAGAAGTTCACCGAGCTGCCGTTCCAGAAGGCGTTGCAGGCGGCCTGGATGTTCATGTTCGCGGTCAGCGTGCGCTTGAGCCAGGCGTTGGTCGGCAGGTAGCCGGCCGCCTTGCGGTTGATCCGCGTCAGGTGGTAGTAGCCGGAGCGCGCCGCATGGGTGTTGCCCAGGCCGCCCGAGCCGGGCGTCGTACAGTCGGCGCCGCCGCTGGCGCCGAAGTCGATGTTGCCGGTCGAGCTGTCGGACTTCGAGATCGGTCCGCACTGGTCGAGGATGCGCACGTACTTGCCGTCGAGCGTCGCCGTGGCGGTGCCGCCGCCATAGGTGTACTTGCCGGCGCCGTTGGTCACCTTGTTCGGCGAGACCTTGAGGAAGGGGAGGCCGACCACGGTCTCCGCGTCCGTGTTGGTCCGCGGGTAGACCCCGCCGGTGACCTGGGCGTAGTCGTTCAAATCGGCGAGGCGCAGGATGCGACCGTCGCGGGCGTCGCGGGCATCGCGCGCGCTCACCCAGGCCTCCCAGGTCTCCGGTCCGCCGGCAAGACGGAAGGAGAGCTGCCAGATCAGCTCGTGCCGGTAGCCCTGGCCCGCGGCGCCCTCGTAGGCCTCGCCCGGACGTTCGCCGGAGGGCAGCATGGGCACGATCCGGAGCCGGCCCGGGCTCACGATCTCGGAGATCCCGGAGACGTCCGCGCCGAGCGCGCGCAGCACGACCGCGAAGGCTGCCTCGCGGGTGATCTTCGGCGCGGTGCCGATCCGCACCTCGGCGACCTTCTCGCTGCCGAACTGGACGAGGTTGCCGTGGTTGATGCGGAAGAACACGTGGGCGCCTTCGACCGGCACGCCTTTGTGGACCTGCTGAAGCTCGACCAGCCAGACCTCGCCCAGGTGGACGGTGCGCTCCGGGTCGAGACGCAGCGACGCGGAATCGATCGCGAACAGGTCCGGATGGTCGGCCATGAAGCCGCGCACGGAGCTCTCGACCTCGACTCTGTCCTCGCCCATGTCACTTGCAAGCAGGGGTACGCCCACACCCTGGACCAGGTTCGGCCGGTCGGAGCGGTTGTCCCAGCGCACCTCCCAGGCGTCGGACTGCTCCGCGAAGAAGAGGCCGAGGCCGGAGCGGCCCTGGGCGTTCCCGACCGTCACCAGCGAAGGCTCGGCCTCCAGCTCCGGGGTGGTGAAGGCGCGGGAGAAGATCGCCGACCGCAGGACCTCTTCCGAGGGCTCTTCCTGAGGGGCGATGGCGAGCGCGAGGGCGGGGGTGAGCAGCAGCGCCGGCAGCAGGCCGGTCAGAGGCTTGCGCAGGGACACGGGGCATCCTCCTTCGATCGGTAAAATGATCGAAAGATGATTATCGCATGCGGGCCCGGGGGAGACGAAAAACGGGGGCCGGATGGCTCCGGCCCCCGCGGGTGCTTCGGGAAGGGTTCTACTGCGTGCAGGTCGGGCGGGTGCCGCAGGAGATGCCGTGGGCGTTGAAGGCGTCCCAGATGCGGCAGGCGTTCGGCGTGCCGTTGGCCAGGTTGCCGTCGTCGTCGTCCGCCGACAGGTAGACGGTGTACCAGTTGGTGGCGGCGCAGCCGTCCACGACCGCGGCGGTGTTGCACTTGCCGCCGGAGGCCACGCGGTAGGCGCTCTTGCTGGGCGTGAGGCTCTTGTACCAGATGGAATCCATCTTGCTCCAGCCGGTGGGGGTGCCCCAGCGCGCGATCAGGTTCTGGGCGAGGTCCCAGTTGGCCGAGCTGGCGATGACGCTCTCGCAGTGGCCCTCGTAACCCATCGGGCCCTGGTAGGCGCCGATGAAGATGAACTGGTAGTAGGGGCAGGAGTAGCGGTCGCAGTTGAGGCTGGAGTTGTTGGTCACGTTCGCCGGCTTGGCGATGACCGCGCTGCCGCCGACCGCGAAGTCGGCCACGTCGCGCACGCCGGTGCAGGCGGTGCAGTTGTAGCAGTTCACGCCCGGCTGGAAGTTCTGGCCGATGCAGGGGTCCTTGGTCTCGAGGAAGGCGAAGGTGTCGCCGACCGCCTCGCCGGAGCCCGCGTCGCTCGCCGCGCCGCCGGAGTTGGTGTCCATCCCGTGGCCCCACTCGTGGAGGAACACGGCCGCGATCTCGCCGGTGTTCGAGCAGCCGCCGCCCGAACGATAGAAGTTCACCGTGGTGCCGTTCCAGAAGGCGTTGCAGGTGCTGTTGATGTTCATGTTCGCGGTCAGCGTGCCGGCCAGCCAGGCGTTGGCCGGGAAGAAGGTGGCCGCCTTCCGGTTGATATTGGTCAGGTGGTAGTAGCCGGTGCGGGAGGAGTGGGTGTTGCCCACGCCGCCGACGCCCGGGGTGGTGCAGTCGGTGCCGCCGCTGGTGCCGAAGGCCAGGTTGCCCGGCGAGCCGCTCGCGAGCGAGATGGCGCCGCAGTTGTCGGTCATCTTGATGTACTTGCCGTTGAGCGTCGCGGTGGCGGTGCCGGAGCCGTAGGTGTAGTTGCCGGCCGCGTCCGTGACCTGGACCGCGCCGTTGGTGACGTTGGTGTAGGGGAAGCCGACGACCGTCTCCGGGTCGGTGTTGGTGGTCGGGTAGACGCCGCCGGTGACCTGGGCGTAGGCGTTGGCGTCGACGAGCTGCATGACCTTGCCGCTCCGGGCGTTGACCCAGACCTGGTAGGTGGTGGGCTCGCCGACGCGGCGGAAGGTGAGCTCCCAGGCCAGCGCGTGCTGATAGCCCTTGCCCACGGTGCCCTGGTAGGCCTCGGCCGGACGCTCGCCGGCGGTGAGCATCGGGATGAGCTTGAGCGTGCCCGGGTTCAGGATCTCGCCGACCTGCGAGATGTCGGAGCGCAGGGCGCGCAGGGCGGAGGCGAAGGCCTCCTCGCGGGTGACGCGCGGCGCCGTGCCGGTGCGGACCTCGGACACCTTGTCGGTGCCGAACTGCACGATGTTGCCGTTGTTGATGCGGAAGAAGACGTTGGCGCCTTCGACCGGCACGCCGTTGTGGACCTGCTGGAACTCGACCATCCAGAGCTGCTTCTCAGGTCCGACGTTGACCGTGCTCTTGGTGTCCAGCCGCAGCTCCTCCTGGGCGACGCGGAAGAGCTCGGGATACTGGGCCATGAAGCCGCGCAGGATGCGCTCGACGTCCGCCACCCGGGGGCCGGAGCCGGACAGTCCGACCTTCACATTGGTCAGGTTGTTGCCGTGGCCGGGCAGCACGGGCACGCCGGCGCCCTGGACCAGGTGCGGCCGGTCGGAGCGGGCGTCCCAGCGGACGTCCCAGGCGGCCGAGTTCTCGGCGAAGAAGCGGCCGAGGGCCGAGGCGCGCTCGATGCCCGAGGTGCCATGGAGGCTGCGGATCTCGACCAGGGAGGGCTGGACGTCCAGCGCCGCGGTGGAGAAGTCCGGCGCGAAGATCGCGGCGCGGAGGAGGGCCGCGTCCTCGGCCTGGTCCTCTTTCGGAGCGATCGCGTGCGACAGGGTGGGAACGACGAGCAGCGCGGACAGCATCAGACCGGTCAACGTCTTGCGTCGATTCGACACGGGTGCTTCCTCCTTTTCTGAACGTCCTGGGACAAGGCCCGCCGGGCCAGACCCTGGAAATGTCCGGAGGCTGGACCGGCAGGCGAGAATGGGACTCGAAAAGGAAAGGTGCCGGAAAACCCGAAAGGCGAGCCAGGTTACTCGATGACGACGCCCTGGAGGTCTTCCTCGGGCTCCGGGTAGGCCAGACGGAGCTTCTCCAGCGCCTCGACGATCACCGAGGCGACCACCAGGTTGCGGTACCACTTGCGGTTCGACGGCACGACGTACCAGGGGGCGTGCTTCGTGCTGGTGCGCGACAGGAGGTCCTCGTAGGCCGCCGTGTACTCGTCCCAGAGCCGCCGGTCCTCCAGGTCGCCCTTGCGGAACTTCCAGCGCTTGGTGGGGTCGTCCAGGCGCTCCTGGAGGCGCTCCTTCTGCTCGCCGGCGTCGATGTGCAGGAAGAACTTGAGGATCGTGGTGCCGGTGTCGGCGAGCAGCGCCTCGAAGTCGTTGATCTGGCCGTAGCGCTGCTTCCAGACCGCGGGCGGCACGAAGCCGCGCACCCGCGCCGCGAGCACGTCCTCGTAGTGGCTGCGGTTGAAGATGACCATCTCGCCCTTGCCCGGCACCAGCGGGTGGACCCGCCAGAGGAAGTCGTGGGCCAGCTCCTCGGGAGTCGGCGCCTTGAAGGAGGCCACGCGCACGCCGAGCGGGTTCACGCCGTCGAAGACGTGGCGGATGGTGCCGTCCTTGCCGCTCGTGTCCATCCCCTGGAGCACGACGAGCAGCTTGTGGCGGCCCTCGGCCCAGAGCATCTCCTGGAGCTCCTCCAGCCGGTCGTTGAGCCGGTCGAAGATCTCCTGGGTGTCGTCCTTGCCGCCCTTGCCCCCCTTGAACCCGGAGGTGTCTCCGGCGTCGAAACGGGAGAGGTCGACCTTCGCGCCGGGCTTGACCCGGTACCCCTTCATCTTCTTCATCTTCATGGCGGGAACGTACCACAGGCGGAATGTGTTGTTCCGGACGGAAGGAAAGGAGGGTTCGTCCGATGAGTCAGGGGATCGTCCGAAGCTGTCCGTCCTGCGGGAAGAGGAACCGGGTGCTCGGGTCGCGGCTGGACCGCGAGGCGCGCTGCGGCGCCTGCGGCGCCGCGCTCACCCCGATCGCCGAGCCGGTCGCCGTGGACCAGGGGGCGGAGCTCGACGCGCTGCTCCGGGAGTCGGCGCTGCCGGTCCTGGTGGATTTCTGGGCCCCCTGGTGCGGCCCCTGCAAGATGGTGGCGCCGGAGATCGCCAAGGTCGCCGAGCGCAACGCCGGCCGGGTCCTGGTCGTCAAGGTGAACACCGACGTCGATCCGGCCGTGGGCGCGGCGCACCGCATCCAGTCGATCCCGACCATGGCGGTGTTCGCGGACGGCCGCGAGGTGGCGCGGACCATGGGCGCGCGCCCGGCAGCCGGGATCGAGAGCTTCCTCCAGCAGTCGCTCGGAGTCAGGGTGTGATCGGCTCGCCCAGCCTCTTGAGGTC
Organism: Acidobacteriota bacterium; assembly: GCA_040349255.1. Lineage (GTDB taxonomy): Bacteria > Acidobacteriota > Thermoanaerobaculia > Multivoradales > UBA5704 > DATMER01. Next base: position 14,427 of record JBEQUE010000161.1, read on the forward strand.
GGCCTCGGCCGCGATGTAGCCGAAGGACGACCACTGGTCCTTCCAGGTCAGGATCTCGCGGAAGGCCTTGACCGCTTCGTCGCGCCGGCCGTTGTAGAGATACCAGTCGCCGAGGCCGTAGCCCAGGGTCGGCGCGTCGGCGCCGCCGTTGTCCAGGCCGGGGATCGCGTCGGGCGGGATGTCTCCCTTGTACATCAGGGTCAGCAGGTGGTAGGCCCGGTTCTCGATCACGTCCATGTCGGGCCGGATCGGCTCGAGGAGCGCCTCGGCCTCGCCCGCCCGGCCCTGGCGGCGCAGGGTCATGTAGAGCCAGTGCGTGGCCGACACCCGCATGTCCGCGTTGGTGGACAGGCGCAGGCACTCCTCGAACGCCTTCCGGGCGCCCGCCATGCCGCTCGCGCCGCCCAGGAAGTAGTGGGCGAGCCCGAGGTGGTACCAGATGTTGGTCTGGAGGGTGCTGACCGGGATGTTGCGCGCGTTCGGCAGGCCGTCCGGCTCCACCTCGTCCGGCTGGCCGGCCACGAGCTGCGCGGCGCGCTCCAGGTCCTGGACCGCGAGGTCGAAGCGGCGGATGGAGAGGTACCGGTGGCCGCGGTGGCGCAGGAGCCGGGGCTCGTCCGGGTGCGCGGCGAGCGCGCGGGTGTAGACCTCGATCGCCTCGCGATAGCGGCCGAGATAGGCGGCGCGCCGGCCGAGCCAGATCATCGCCTCCACGTCGTCCGGCCGGGCCCGGGCCTCGGCGCGGGCGGCGGCGAGCTTCGCCTCGCGGTCGGCCCGCGTCCCGGGCGAAAGGACGGGAGGGGCGAGCGGCTCGCCGAAGAGGGAGACCGCCTCCGTTTCTCCAGTGCCGTCCGGAGCCGGCTGGATGCGCGGCAGGTCCAGGGCCGGCACGACCGCGGGAGGGACCGGCGGGCGGGCCGGAACGCCCGACCCGCCGCAGGCTCCGAGGAGGAGCAGGCAACCGGCGAGGATCGCGGATCGCATCGGCCAGAGTCTAGCCGATGAGCCTCACTTCCCGTACTGCCCGAACGTCGTCTCGCTCTCGAAATAGAGGACCTTGCCGTCCGGCAGGGCGCCGATCACGGCCGTGGCCTTGTCGACCGTCTTGCCCGACACCGGATCGACGGCGGAGCGCATCGCGGCGTCCTTGGTCAGGCGCTCCTTGCACATCTCGCAGCAGCCGTAATAGGTCTTGCCTTCGACCGTGACCGGGATCTGGTCCTTCTCGAAGACCTGGTTGTTCACCATGCAGACCTTCTTGGTCTCGACCCGCTGGAGCCCGGGCGCGGCGGCGGCGACGCCCACGAGGACCGCGACCAGGCAGAGAAGAACGAGGAGGGATCGCATCACCAGACGCTTTTCGGGCATAATCAAGCTCCTTTCGAGGTTCCGGACAGTGTATTCTCCCAGGGCCATGCGGGCCAGGGGTCCGCTCAGAGCAGGAAACAGGGCCGGGGTGCCCATCATTTCACGAGGAGAGCTGAGAGAGTGAGCGAAACCAAGCCGCGACGTCTGAACTGGCTGAACACCCTTTTCCTGCTGGGGACCCTCCTCGTCGCGGTCGTCGCGACCCCCTGGTATCTCTGGAATCATGGCTTCGGCGCGCCGGAGTGGGCGACCTTCTTCGCCATCTGGCTCTGCGTCGGCCTCTCCGTCACCGCGGGCTACCACCGCCTGTTCTCCCACAAGACCTACCAGGCCTCCTGGCCGGTGCGCCTGTTCTACCTGGTCTTCGGCGCGGCCGCTCTGGAGAACTCGGTGCTCAACTGGGCGGCGGACCACCGCGTGCACCACGACCACGTGGACGAGGAGCGCGACCCCTACAACATCCAGAAGGGCTTCTGGTGGGCCCACATCGGCTGGATCTTCTTCGTGGCCGACCCGCCGCCGCGCAGCGTCGTTCGCGACCTGGCCGACGACCCGCTCGTGCGCTGGCAGGACCGCTGGTACAAATTCATCGGGATCGGCGTCGCCCTCGGCGTCCCGGCCCTGGTGGGCGTGCTCACCGGCCGGCTCCTCGGCTGCCTGATCATCGGCGGCGTCCTGCGCGTGGTGGTCAGCCACCACGGCACGTTCTTCATCAACAGCCTCTGCCACATGGTGGGCCGGCAGCCCTACAGCCGCTCGCACAGCGCCCGCGACAGCATGGTGATGGCGGTGCTGGCCTTCGGCGAGGGCTACCACAACTACCACCACAGCTTCCCGTTCGACTACCGCAACGGCATCCGGCGCTGGCATTTCGATCCGGCCAAGTGGTTCATCTGGGGACTCTCCCGCGTCGGCCTCACCCGCGAGCTGCGGCGCGCGCCCGAGGCGGCGATCCTCAAGGCCAAGATCGAGGTCCAGTTCGAGAACGCCAAGGAGCGCATGCAGCGCGTCGTGGCCCACTCCCGCGAGAGCTACGAGGAGCGCCTCCACCAGGCCTACGCCCGGCTGGAGACCGCGATCCACGACCTCGTCGCCCTGCAGCGCCGGCGCTCCGGGAAGCCCGCTGTTCCAGTGGCGGAGGAAGAGCACCTGCCGCTCGAGACCCGGCTGGGCATGACCTACAACGCCCTGGAACAGGCGCTCCGCGAGTGGAAGCAGACCCTGCGGCAGATGAAACGGCTGCCGGTCGCCGCGGCGGCGTGATGCGCGCCCTTGCTCTTCTCCCATTGCTCCTGGGAGCCGCGGCTCCCGGGAGCGCCCAGGATTTCCAGGCCACGGCGTCCGCCCTGCGCGACGAGGCCCTGAAAGGCACCCGCGCCTTCGAGATCGTGCGCTCGATCACCACCGAGGTCGGGCCGCGGTCGGCCGGCTCGGCCGGCGACGCCCGCGCCGTGGAGTGGGGCGTGCGGACCATGAAGGCGCTCGGTTTCCAGAACGTGCGCGCCGAGACGGTGACCGTCCCGCACTGGGACCGGGGCGCCGAGTCGGGCGAGATCGTCTCCCCCTGGCCGCAGCCGGTCCACCTGGCGGCGCTCGGCGGCAGCGTGGGCACGCCGGCCGCCGGGATCGAGGCCGAGGTGGTCCAGGTCCCGGACGTCTCGGCCCTGGAATCGACCGACCCGGCGCTCGCGGCGAGGGTCAAGGGCAGGATCGTCTTCATCGACAGGAGGATGGAGCGCCGCAAGAACGGCCAGGGGTACGGCGAGGCGGTGGGCGGGAGGAGCCGCGGCGCGGCCCTGGCCGGCAAGCTCGGCGCCGCGGCCGTGCTGATCCGCTCCGTGGGCACCGACAACAACCGCACTCCGCACACCGGCGGCATGCGCTACGAGGACGGCGGTCCGCGCATCCCGGCCGCGGCCCTTTCGAACCCGGACGCCGATCTCCTGGAAGGCCAGCTCGCGAGCGGCAAGCCGGTCGTCTTCCGCCTCAGGCTGGGCGCCCGGCTGGTGGGCGACGCCGGGTCGGCGAACGTCATCGGCGAGATCCCGGGCCGCGAGAAGCCCGACGAGGTCGTCCTGCTGGGCTGCCACCTCGACTCCTGGGACCTGGGGACCGGCGCGGTCGACGACGGCGCCGGCTGCGCCATCATGATGGAGGCGGCGCGGCGCATCGGCGAGCTGAAGCAGCGCCCGCGGCGGACGGTCCGGGTGGTGCTGTTCGCCAACGAGGAGTTCGGCCTGTCCGGCGCGCGGGGCTACGCCGAGGCGCACGCGAAGGAGCTGCCGAAGCACATCCTGGCCGGGGAGTCGGACTTCGGCTCCGGCAGGGTCTGGCAGATCTCCTCGCGGGTGGATCCCGGCACCCTGCCCGCCTTCGACGCGATCGCCGCACTGCTCGCGCCGATCGGCGTGGAGCGCGGCGACAACGAAGCGGGCGGAGGAGCGGACCTGAGCCCGATGATCCCGGCCCGCGTGCCGGTGGCGGGTCTCTATCAGGACGGCACCGAGTACTTCGACTGGCACCACACGTCGAACGACACGCTGGACAAGATCGACCCCAAGGATCTCGACCAGAACGTGGCCGCCTGGGCCGCCGTGGCCTACGGCGCGGCGGAGATGCAGGGCGACTTCGGCCGCGCGCCGGAGCCCACCCGGGGCGAGTAGGCCGGTTTTGTCCATCCGGCGGCTCGTTGTATCGATCCAACGGCCCGTTGGATGCGTCACCCGGCTCGTTGGACGCGTCAACTCCAAGCTCCCGGCGGCCGGATCCCCGGAAATCTGGGCGTTTTTGAAGGGACCGGCTCATTGGCACTTGTTCGGCGTTGCAGTGAGGTGAACGGCCTGACGAGAGCGTCTGTGTCAGGCAGAGTCGGAGGACGGACCTCTGCCTCGGGGAACCTTTAGCCGCTCGAAGAGGAGTCACTCATGAGCCTCGCCACCCCCTTCTCCCGAACCGGCCGCATCCTGAAGTACCACAACGAAGACGTGTTCCTGGCCGGGAGGTACCCGGGCATCGGCGACCTCCCGAATGCGAACTACGACCTCGTGCTGCGCAAGCTGGCGGTGCAGCGCAACAACTTCTTCCGCCACTGGATCATGGCGTACTGGAACTACAGCCGGCCCGGCAACGACCACAGCCCCTTCAGCCGCGGGTCCGACGGAAAGTGGAACCTCAAGGCGCCGTACAACGCCGAGTACTTCAGGCGCCTCGACCTGATGATCCGCGCGGCGCAGCACCACGGGATCGTGGTGCAGCTCACCCTGTTCGACGTACCGGGGCTCAAGGCCGGGGTCGACCGGTGGGGGAACAACCCGTGGAACCAGGCCAACAACGTCAACGGCTTCATCGTTGCCGCCGACGGCATCCCCGAGTTCTACGCCAACAGCGCCCCGCTGCGGGCGGTGCAGAAGAGCTTCGTGGAGCAGGTGGTGGGCGCCACCATGAAGTACTGGAACGTCTGCTACGAAATCATCAACGAGGGCGGTGGTGGCGACGCGGCAGCGCAGGAGGCCCGCGTGCGCTGGTTCGACACCGTGACCGGGTGGATCCATGGCAAGACAGGTGGGGGGCGGATGATCTTCCACAACGATCACTCGGCGGGCGCGCAGGAGGGCAACGACGTGAAGTTCTGGAAGACGCAGGGGTACCCCAACTATCCCCGGCTGGACGGCGTCATCTTCCACTTCAACCCGCTCACCGTGAGCCCCGACGCCGCGAGGTACGACGCGTTCAACAAAGAAAAGATCTTCCAGGTCTCCACCGACGCCTTCGATCTCCGCGAAACCCCCGACGACGACCGGGAGACGTCCGAGTGGAACGCGGAGGCCATTCCCGTGCTGTATGCCCGCAAGGTGATGTACCAGGCCGAGGCCGGCTGCCCCGACGTGGGACGCGCTATCGGCCAGGCGGTGCCCTCGCCCACCGACCTGCGGCTGGGGCGCTTCACTCATGTCTTCCGCGGCGCCCTGGGACAGGCGCAGATCCAGCGCCGCTTCTTCATGGACGCGGGGCTGGGTTTCTACATCGACTATGGCAGCGCGGGCGAGGTGGGCCGCGGGCGGGTGGAAGCCTATGCCTTCGAAGGCGCGGAGCAGCGGATCCGGCTCATGGACACCGGGAACGGCACCTCGGCTTGGTGGCGGTACACCTTCAGTGCTTCCGGCGATACCCTCACGCTGGTCAACCTGGAGCCCGGGGCCGCGACGACGCTCACTCTGCAACGCGTCCGCCGCGCACCGCTCGACGGCCTCATCCCCTTCCTTTACAACTGGGCACGGGTCGCGGACATCGGCAGCTCCGTGGCCGAGACTTTCGAGCTGCGCTTCGACGTGGACGGGGCCGTACGGACCTTCCGGCGCAATCCCGACCAGGAGATGGACCACTTCGACGTGCGCGCCGTCGACACGGTGGCGAAGAAGGTCACGCTGGTGGAGCTGTCGATCGGAACCGCCTTCACGTACCGCTACTCGTTCGAGCGGCTGCGCTCCGGCGTACGGAGGCTGCGGCTGGTCAACGAAGCGAACGGCGCCAACCTGCTTTTCGAGGAGCGCGCCTGGTACATCCCGCCGACGATGGCCGCGGCCGCGAGCACCGGCGCCGAGCCGGCGTTGACCTAGAGAGGGGCCTCAGCCTCGGATCGCGACGAGGCCCGGCAGGCCCATCAACATCGCCAGGGGCAGGGATGGACTTCGGTCAATCTCACCGCCCCGCCAGGGAGTAGACCCCGCCGGCGTGCCCCGCCCGCGCGACGACTCCCGAGCGCAGCAGGAACTCGTCGGCGAGCAGCCGGTAGGCCTCGGCCCCGGTCGCCTTCGGGTCGTACTGGAAGATCGTCTGGCCGACCTCCGGCGCCTCGGCGAGGCGGACGTTGATCCTCACCTCGATCGCGAAGACCAGCGGGCCGTGCTCGGAGCGGATGCGGTCCACGGTCCGCCGGGTGGCCTTCGTGCGGTAGTCCACCATGGTCAGCAGGATGCCGAGCGGGAGGGTGCGGGCGTTGGCCGTCCAGGTCAGGCGCTCGGCCGCGGAGAGCAGGTTCGTCACGCCGGCCGCGGCCAGGAACTGCGGCGTGGTCGGCACGATGAAGGCGTTCGAGGCCACGAGGGCGTTGACCGTCAGGATCGACAGCGACGCCGGGCAGTCGAGGAGGATGTGGTCGTAGCGCTCGGACACGGGGGCCAGGGCGGAGCGCAGCCGGCTCTCCTTCCGGTTGAACACCCCGAGCTCCGCGTCGGCCCGCTGGAGGTCGATCGATGCCGTGACCACCCAGAGCCCCTTCGCCGACGTGGGACGGATCACGTCGGCCAGCGGCTCTCCGGCGAGCAGCACGTCGGCCGACGACGGCGAGAGGCGGTCCTTCGGCACGCCCAGCGACAGCGAGGCCGAGGCCTGGGGGTCCAGGTCCACCAGAAGCACGCGCTGTCCCTTCTCGGCCAGGGCGGCGCCGAGATTGACCGCGGTCGTCGTCTTCCCCACGCCGCCTTTGCGGCTCATGAACGCGGTGATCATTGACGAGCGGTAATGTAACCCATTTCGTCAAAAATCGCACAGGTTTCTATGCATCGACCGGTTGGCTGGCGCGGACGAAGATTGGCCAGGCGAGCGTCCGCGGGGTGGCTGGATCGCCCCAGGCGGCCTCGATCTCCTCGCGGCCTTCCTCGATCGGGTCGCGTCCGGTGGCCTTCTCGTAGCGCTTGAAGGCGGACCACGTCCGGACATAGAGGAGATACCGCTCGAGGTCCCAGTCCTCGCGCAGATGGAAGACGGGCGCCTCGACCTCGGGAAACGGGAAGGGGATCGTCCGGTACTCCTCGTTGACCCAGCGGCGCTCGGGCGGCCACCAGGAGCCGAGGAGGCCGTGGGCGAGGCCGTCGATCCAGGCGTCCACCTCGGGGCTGACGCGTGCCAGGTTGTAGCTCCAGAGCGCCACGGCGCCGCCCGGAGCGAGGACGCGCCGGGCCTCGGCGAAGAACCGGTCGAAGTCGAACCAGTGGAAGGCCTGGGCCACGGCGACCAGGTCGACCGAGGCGTCGGGCAGGCCGGAGTCCTCGGCCGGGGCCACGCGGTACTCGACCCGCGGGTGGGGGTCGGCGTTCGCGAGCTGCTCCGCGCTCGGGTCCGTACCGATGACCCGGTCGAAGCGTCCGGCCAGCGCGACAGCCGCCTGGCCGCTGCCGGTCCCGGCGTCCCAGGCCGTGCCACGCCGGCGGGGCCCGCGGGGGAGGTCGGCGACGAAGTCGATCAGCTCGTCGGAATAGCCGGGCCGGTACGAGGCGTAGTCCCGGGCGTGGCCGGAGAAGTGGTCCTTGAAGGTCATGGACGAAGAGGATACTGAAATCCCGCCTTCCGCGGCGCCGGGCACCTTCCCGGATGCTGCTGGACGTGCCTTATGGTAAGATCGGTACTATGCAAGAGAGATCCGGGGCGGTGGCATGGCGTTCGGTGGTAAAGTCGGATGGCATGCATGTCTTCCTGTCCTATTCGGCTGAGGATCGCGGGTTTGCCAAGCGGCTCGGTGACGAGCTCGCCCGGCAGGGCGTTTCCATCTGGCTGGATCAGGATCAGTTGGTCCCAGGCAGACCCTGGCGGGAGGAAATGGAAAAGGCGATCCGCTCCTGCGACGACATCCTGATCCTCGTCGGTCCCCATGACACGGATACCTGGCAGCAGCACACCTGGAGAGAGGCCCTGGAGGCCGCCTGGCAGGACCCTCGGAAGCGGCTGATCCCGATTCTCCTAGAAGGAGCTGCCGTGCCGCCTTTCGTCTACGGGGATGCGGCTGGCAAGGACGCCCCCCTGGTCCAGATCCTGAACCCGCAGGACCCGCGCGGTGCAGCGGATGCCATCGTGCATGCCCTCCGGCGGGAGACGCCCAGGGCCACTGGAGTCAAGACCGACGCCGCCGAGGTGGGGACCAAGGGAAGCCAGTCGTATGCGGTCGAGGCTTCGCGGAGCCGCCGGCTCGAAGAGCTCGAGCGGTTCGCCCAAGGGCTCAAGAAATAAATTTCCATGGCGAGTATGGCTGCAAGAGGAGTGCGGGAGCACTTCGGTCAGGGGAAGCTTGCGGTCGTACCCTCCAAGGCTGTCTTCATCAACTGTCCGTATGATCTTGAATTCGAGCCGACCTTCGACGCCATCCTGTTCGCGACGGTCTGCTGTGGGTTCATTCCACGGAGCGCCCTGGAGTCCGGCAATACCGCTGAAGCGCGGATGAACCGGATTCTGGACGGCATCTTTTCATCCAAGTACTCGATCCACGACCTTTCGCGTTGCCGAGGTGAGGGCAGCGAGCAGCTTGCGCGGTTCAACATGCCTCTCGAGCTGGGAATGGCCATGGCCCGCCGGTTCATGGCCGCGCACAAGAGCGAGCAGCATGACTGGCTTCTGCTGGTTCCCGAGGGGCATGTCTACCTGAAGTTCGTGTCAGATCTCGCTGGGTTCGACCCTATGCGGTACGACGGCAGAACCGAATCTGTCGTGCCCAAGGTGATGTCCTGGCTGGCGACGCGGCCGGATGCGGTGCAGACACCGACTCCCAAGGAAGTGCTTTCAGCCCTGCCGGCCTTCCAGGTCGAGAGAGCCCGTCTACGCCACGAGTGGGGAGACAACATCCCCTGGGCAGACCTGGTGCTGGCCGCGATCGAGATCTTCCAAAGAGTGCTTTGAGGCCCGGGTAGCCGGGCCGCCTTCCGGATGGTACGATCCCGCTCCGTTGCGCGGTCGTCACTCGGCTGTCACCAGCCGTCATCCCATGCGAAGCTCCGGAGGGGAAGCCACGTGAAAGTGGATGCGATCCTCAAGTGGTTGATGCCGAAGGAAGAGGCCTTTCACCAGCTCTTCTCGCAGGACACCCGGAACCTGGTCGAGGCCGCGGAGCTCTTCGCGCAGATCGCCCGGTCCTCCAGCCTGCAGGAGCGCGAGGCCCTGGGCGAGAAGCTCAAGGCGGTCGAGCGCGAGGGCGACCGGATCACCCGGGCGATCTTCGACGCCCTGAACTCGACCTTCATCACCCCGTTCGACCGCGAGGACATCCGGGGCCTGACCACCGATCTCGACGACATCCTGGACTACCTGGAGGGGATGGCGCACGCCCTGATCCTGTTCGACCTCGGCGACTCGCCCGAGGGGCTGCGCGGCTTCGCGCAGATCCTGTCCACGATGGCGCAGGAGATCGACCGCATCACCGGCCTGATCTGGGACCTCGCCAACGCCCGGCAGATCCAGGAGGGAATCGTCAAGATGTCCGACCTGGAGAACGAGGCCGACCGCCTGTACAACCAGGTGATCGCCGACCTCTTCCGCACCAAGGGCCGGGACCCGATCGAGATCCTGAAGTGGAAGGAGATCTACGAGGGGCTGGAGAACGCGTGCGACCAGTGCAAGAACTACACGCACGTGATCGGTAACATCGTGGTGAAGAACTCCTGAGGCCGCCACCATGCCCTCCGGCTTCGGCTTGATCCTCTTCATCATCCTGGTCGCGCTCACCTTCGACTTCCTGAACGGTTTCCACGACGCGGCGAACTCGATCGCCACGGTGGTCTCCACCCGGGTGCTGTCGCCGCAGAAGGCGGTGCTCTGGGCGGCGTTCTTCAACTTCGTGGCCGCCTTCGTGCTCGGCACCTCGGTGGCCAAGACGATCGGCAAGGGGATGATCGACCTCTCGGTGGTCACCGAGGAGGTCATCCTGGCCGGGCTGCTCGGCGCGATCACCTGGAACCTGCTCACCTGGTGGTGGGGGCTGCCGGTCTCCTCCTCGCACGCGCTCATCGGCGGCTACGCCGGCGCCGCGATCGCCAAGGCGGGGATGGGCGCCATCCTGTTCTCCGGCTGGACGAAGACGCTGCTCTTCATCGTGCTCGCGCCGACCATCGGCATGATCCTCGGGCTGACCCTGTCGATCATCGTGACCTGGATCTTCCGGCGCTGGCACCCATCGCGCCTGGACCGCCTGTTCCGGCGGCTGCAGCTCGTCTCGGCCGGCCTCTACAGCCTGGGGCACGGCGGCAACGACGCCCAGAAGACCATGGGCATCATCACCGGCCTGCTGGTGGCGTCCGGACACCTGACCGAGTTCAAGGTGCCGCTCTGGGTGATCCTGATCAGCCACGCGGCGATCGCCTTCGGCACCATGTTCGGCGGCTGGCGCATCGTGAAGACCATGGGCTCGAAGATCACCAAGCTGCAGCCCTTCGGCGGCTTCTGCGCCGAGACGGCCGGCGCCATCACGCTGCTGGGAGCGACGCTCTCGGGCATCCCGGTCTCCACCACGCACACCATCACCGGCGCCATCGTCGGCGTGGGCGCCACCCGGCGCCTCTCGGCGGTCAAGTGGGGCGTGGCCGGCCGCATCGTCTGGGCCTGGATCCTCACCATCCCGATCGCCGCGGCAGTGTCGGCGGTATGCTATCTGGCGCTGGCGCCGCTGTTCTGAACCTTCGGAGAACCCTCATGCGCAAGCTTCCGCTGCTCCTGCTCCTGGCCGCAGTCCCTGCGACGCCGGCGATGGCCGCCCCCCACCCGCTCACCGCCCGCGACATGCACTCCATGCAGCGGGTCAGCGACCCGCAGGGCTCGCCCAAGGGCGACCGGATCGCGTTCGTCGTCCGCACCACCGACTTCGAGGCCAACCGCGGCCGGTTCGACCTCTGGACCGTCTCGGCTCAGGGCGGTGATGCCGCGCCGCTGACCTCCGACCCGGCCGCCGACACCAACCCGCGCTGGAGCCCGGACGGCAGGAGCCTCTACTTCCTGTCGAGCCGCTCCGGCTCCAGCCAGGTCTGGCGCATCCCCGTCCCCGGCACCGACAAGGGCGCGGTCCAGGTCACCGACCTGCCGCTCGACGTCTCCAATCTGACGGTGTCGCCCGACGGCTCCCGCATCGCCTTCAGCCTGGAGGTCTTCGCCGACTGCGCGGACCTCGCCTGCACGAAGCAGCGCCTGGACGAGAAGGAGAAGAGCAAGACCTCGGCCATGGTCTTCGAGGAGGGTTTCGTCCGCCACTGGGACTCCTGGTCCGACGGCCGGAGGAACCATCTGTTCGTGGCCGCGCTGACCGGCGACAAGGCCGGTCCGCCCGTGGACCTCACCCGCGGCCTGGTCGGCGACGCCCCCTCCCGCCCCTTCGGCGGCACCGAGGAATTCGCCTTCACTCCCGACGGGAAGAGCCTCGTCTTCTCCATGCGCCTGGCGGGCGAGAAGAACCGCGAGGAGCCCTGGTCCACCAACTTCGACCTCTACCAGGTTCCGGTCGACGGCTCCGCGACTCCGAAGGACCTGACGGCCTCGAACCCGGCCTGGGACACCCAGCCTGCGTTCTCGCCGGACGGCAAGACCCTGGCGTACCTCGCCATGCGGCGGCCCGGCTTCGAGGCCGATCGCTTCCGCATCCTGGTCCGCGATCTTTCCTCCGGCAAGGACCGAGTCCTGGCGGAGGAGTGGGACCGCTCGGCCAACGACCTCCTGTTCTCGCCCGACGGCCGGACGCTCTACGTCACGGCCGGCGACACCGGCCAGGTGCCGCTCTTCGCCATCGACGTGGCCTCCGGCAAGGTGCGCAAGCTGGTGGCCGAGGGGAGCACCCACTCGCCGACGCTGGTGGGCGACCGCATCGCGTTCGGCCTCGATACCCTGACCGCCCCGACCGAGCTTCACACCGTCAAGGTGGACGGCTCCGGCCTGGCGAAGATCACCGACCTGAACGGAGCGCGGCTGGCCGACCTTCAATTCGGCGAGGCCGAGCAGTTCCACTTCGAAGGAGCCAATGGCGACACGGTCTACGGCTGGGCGGTCAAGCCCGTGGGCTTCGAGGCAGGGAAGAAGTACCCGCTCGCCTTCATCATCCACGGCGGACCCCAGGGCTCGATGCACAACGAGTTCCACTATCGCTGGAACGTCCAGTCCTACGCCGCCGCCGGCTACGCCGTGCTGGCGATCGACTTCCACGGCTCCACCGGCTACGGCCAGGCGTTCACCGACGCCATCCGCAACAATTGGGGCGACGGGCCGCTGGTCGACCTCCAGAAGGGCCTGGCCGCGGCCCTGGCCCGCTATCCCTGGATCGACGGCAGCCGCGCCTGCGCCCTCGGCGCCTCCTACGGCGGCTTCATGGTCAACTGGATCGCCGGCCAGTGGCCCGACGCCTTCCGCTGCCTGGTCAGCCACGACGGCATCCTCGACCAGCGGATGGCGTACTACTCGACCGAGGAGCTCTGGTTCCCGGAGTGGGAGCAGGGCGGACCCCAGTGGCAGAACCCGGAAGGCTACGAGAGGTTCAATCCGGTCAACTACGTGGAGCGCTGGAAGACTCCCATGCTGGTGGTCCACAGCGCGCTCGACTACCGCCTCCCCCTGACCCAGGGCCTGGGCGTCTTCACCGTCCTCCAGCGCCGCGGCATCCCGAGCAAGCTGCTGATCTTCCCGGACGAAAACCACTGGGTCCTGAAGCCCGGGAACTCCATTCTCTGGCACCAGACCGTCCTCGACTGGCTCGACCGCTGGACCCGTCCCGCCCGGTAGCGCCTGCGCACATCCTGTCGCAAAAAGGCCGGTTTCCACCCGGAAACCGGCCGTCGAAACTTTCTTCGGAAAATTTGTCCCTGGAAATGGCCCAGCGGCAACAGAGATAATAGAGGCGAGTCCGTAGATGATTTAGCCGTAAAGAGATAGCGGCGGGGCTTAGCCGGTTCTGGACAGCGCTTAAGGAGGTACCGGATGAATACAGCCATCATGCCCATGCCAGGGGCTTTGCGTTGGCGAGCGCTGCACCCGCTGATCGACGAGGACGGCGCCTGCAGTCTCATCTACGACCTGGAGCGGGCCGCGGTGCTCGAGGTGCCGGAGGATCTTCAGCTCCACGTCGCCTCCGCCCTGGAGACCGGGGACCCGGACGACGCCCTGCTGAGCTGGCTGGTGGCGGAGGACCTGATCACCATGGAGGGCTGGTCCGGCTGGGATCCGGAGCGGGGGCCCGCCGTTTCCGGGGACGACTGGTGCGCGGTCCTCCGGCTGGAGGACGAGGCCCACGTGCGGATCCCGGAGGCGACCGAGGAGGCGGCCCTGCGGGCCGTGGAGGTCGGGTTCCGCCAGGGGCTCGGCGCCTCGCGCGTGCAGGTCCACCTCGACTGGGACGGGGCGTTCCCCGGCGGTATCGGCGCGAGCGGCACGGGCGGCACGGGCGCGCTGGAGCGGGTCGTCCTCGCGGCCCGCCGTCTGGCGCTCGAAGCCGGACAGGAGGTCGCGTTCGACCTGACCCTGAGCGCCGGGCAGGTGACGCCGGCCGTGGCGAGCTTCCTGTCCTCGCTGCCGGTGCACGTGCGCCTGCTCTGCGGCGAGTTCCCCGGCGGCGAGGCCTCGCTGCCCGGGGAGATCCGGCGCGCCCTGCTCCTGCTGTGGATGGAGGACCTGCCGGAGCGGGTCACCCTCTGCTTCAGCCTGCCCGGCGAGGTCCGTCTGAAGGAGATCTGGGCCTGGGCCCGCCGCCTCGGCGTGCGCCACCTCGACGCCACGCGCCGGCCCGGCCCCTCGGACGCCGGCGGGACCCGGGACGCCTGGCTCCGCGATCTGCGCGCCGACCTGCAGGAGGTGGTCCTGGAGATCTCCGCCTGCCTGGGGGACCGCTCCGTGCCGGTCGACTTCCGGCCGCTCACCCGGGTGGTCCGCCGGCTCATGAACGCCGAGCCCCTGGCGCGCTTCCGCGACGAGCGCCTTGGCGACTGGCCGGTGGGCGACGTGGCCCTGCCGCGGCCCGACGCCGACCCGGTGCTCTCGAAGTCCTGGCTGGGCGCGGCGGGAGAGCCCGAAGAGACCCCTGAGGCCGGCCCGCCGTGCGCCGGCTGCTGGGCGCGCTACCTGTGCCGCAACAGCGCCCTGCTGGTCAGCGACGACTCCGCCGAGGAGCGCGCGCCCGCGGCCTGCGCGGCCTGGCGGATCGAGGCCGAGGCGGCGCTGCGCCTCTACCACCGCCTCGCCCAGGCGGACCCGCTGCAGGTCCTGCGGGTGTTCGGCGAGTCCTCGGGCCTGCCTGACGACCTGCCGGCCGCCCGCGTGGCGGAGCCGTGGACCTCGAAGGCTCCGTTCTAGGAGAGGTTGGAGCGCAGCGGACCCGATGCCTTCGAACGCCTGGCTACGCTTCCGCTACAGCCTGTGGGCCCCGCACTACGACCGGGTCACCAAGCTCCACTCCCAGCGCCGGCGCTCGATCGAGCTGCTCGGGACGCGGCCCGGCGAGCGGCTGCTGATCGTCGGCGTGGGCACGGGCGCCGACCTGCCGCACCTGCCCGACGGCCTGGAGGTCCTGGCGACCGACCTCACGCCGGCCATGCTGGAGCAGGCGAGGACGCGCGCCCGGCCGGGCCTCCGGGCCGACTTCCAGGTGATGGACGGCATGGCGCTCGACCTGCCGGACGCCTCGTTCGACGCCGCGCTCCTGCACATGGTCCTGGAGGTGATCCCGGACCCCGCGCGCTGCCTGGCGGAGGTGGCCCGCGTGCTGCGGCCCGGCGGCAGGGTGGCGGTGTTCGACAAGTTCCTGCCCGAAGGCTCGCGGCCGGGCCTTGCTCGGCGGGCCTTCCTGGCCCTGCTGGACTTCGTGTTCACCAGCACGAACCGGCGCCTGGGCGACATCCTCGCCCGCTCGGAAGCCGCGCTGGAGGTCGTCCACGACGAGCCGGCCGTCGGCGCCTACCGTCACGTCATTCTGCGGAAGAGACTGCTTTAGAATTCATCGAAAGAGGAGGTTCCGGATGGCCGAGCTTCGAGGCGCGGGGGGCACCCCGGGCGGCATGAGCGAGTTCCTGATCGGTCTGGTGATGGCGGTGGCCGGCGGCTACCTGCTGACCAGCCGGGTCACCGTGACCAGCGGCTTCTGGAGCTGGGGCGGGTACGACACCTTCGGCCTCTCGCTGGTGCCGCTGATCTTCGGCATCGGCATCCTCTTCTTCAACGGCCGCTCGGTCCTCGGCTGGCTGCTCCTTCTCGGCGGCGCGGTCATCATCCTGGCCGGGATTCTCGTGAACCTGCGCATCTACTTCGAGCACACCAGTCTGTTCAACACGCTGGTGATGCTCGTGCTCCTCTTCGGCGGCATCGGCCTCATGGCCCGCGGGGTGAAGACTCATGGCTGACGGGATGGATCGGAGAGCTTTCCTCAAGGGCGCGGCCGGAGCGGCGGCCCTGGCGGCTACCACCCGCGTGGGCCTCACGCAGGACGCCCATGCCGCGGATACCGCGGATGCCGCGGATACCGGGCGGATCACGCTGGCCGCGGTCGGTGACTGCCTCCTGACGCGGCACGTCTCGGCGCGCCGCGATCCGGGCTTCCTGGCCCTGCGCGAGATCCTGCGCGGCGCCGACTGCACCTGGGGCAACTGCGAGCTCGTCCTCGCCGATCCGGGCCGCGCCTTCGCCATGCCCAAGGGGCTCGACCCGCACGCCATCGCCCCTCCCTGGGTGGCCGACGAGCTGGTGTGGACCGGCATCGACTTCGTGGGCGTGGCGAACAACCACATCCTCGACTTCGGCTACGAGGGCCTCGCCCAGACCCTGGAGAACCTCGACCGCGTGGGCCTTCCGCACGCCGGAGCCGGCCCGGACCTCGCCCTGGCAGCGCGGCCGGCCTACTTCGACAGCCCGGCCGGCCGGGTGGGCCAGGTCAACTGCGCCTCGACCTTCCCGGGCTACTTCGCGGCCTCGCCGCCCCACCCCTACCTGCGCGGCCGGCCGGGCCTCAACCCGCTGTCCATCCAGTACGCCGTCCAGGTGGACCGCGACCTGTTCAACCGCATCAAGAAGACCCAGCCGATCCTCGAGGACCTTCTGGCCTGGGACGAGTTCAAGGGCATGGACGAGCTGATCCTCGGCAAGCCGGACCCGGACAGGACCACCTTCTTCGACACGCCGGTCGTCGCCGGCGACCGGTTCGACCTCCTCACCCCGGCGAGCCCCGGCGACGTGAAGCGGATCACCGAGGCTGTCTCGGTGGCGCGCAACAGCTCGCGGCTGGTCCTCGCCACCATCCACGCCCACGAGGCGCGCGACCGACTGGAGCTGCCCGCCCCGTTCCTGCAGCCGTTCGCCCGCGCCTGCATCGACGCCGGGGCCGACGCCTTCCTCCTGGCCGGACCCCACGTCCTGCGCGGCATCGAGATCTACAAGGGGAAGCCGATCTTCTACAGCCTGGGGAACTTCTTCTTCCAGCACGAGACCATCGAGCCGCTCCCGGCCGAGGCCTTCGCGGCCTACGGCCTCGATCCGAACACCCTCGACGTCACCCGGTTCTCCTCCCGGATCGTCACCTACACCCAGCAGCGGCGCTTCTGGGAGAGCTTCGTGCCCGTGGTGACCTACGACGGCGACCGGCTGGCCGCGATCGAGCTCCACCCGATCGATCTCGGCCACGGCCAGCCGATGTACGAGCGCGGGCTCCCGGGGCTGGCCCGCGGCGAGCGGGCGAAGACGATCCTCGAGCGCCTGGCCGAGCTCTCCCGGCCCTACGGCACGCGGATCGCGATCGAGGGCGACGTGGGACGAGTCGAGCTGACGTGAACCCGGTCAACGAGACGCACGCGGCGATCATCACCTACTTCTCCGGGGAAAAGCGGGAGAGCCTGCTTTTCCTGATGGCCGGCGCCGCCGCCATCGCCGCCTCGGTCTTCCTCTGGGCGACCGGCAGCCCGCACCGCGCCATGGGCTGGCCGCTGACCGCCGTCGCCCTCATCCAGATCGCCGTCGGCTGGACGGTCTTCACTCGGACCGACGGCCAGGCGAAGGACCTTCATACCCTGCTTGCGAAGGACAGGGCCGCCTATACGGCAGCCGAAGGCCCGCGCATGGAGAAGGTCCGACGGAGCTTCCGGGTCTACAAGGCGATCGAGATCGTCCTGCTCGCCGCCGGCCTCGCGGGCGCGTTCTTCCTGAGAGACCGCGTGGCGCTCCACGCGGTCTCGGTCGGGCTCGCTCTCCAGGCCGGGCTCATGCTCGTCTTCGACCTCTACGCCGAAGGCCGGGCCGCGGTCTATGCCGGTCAGATCCGTCGGCTCTGAGCCTCAGATCAGGAAGATGGCCGCCGCGGCGAAGGCGAGCGACAGCAGTGTCACCGGCAGGCCGACGCGCAGATGGTCGAGGAAGCCGATAGGGATGCCCATCCTCTCGGCCTGCTCGGCCACGATCAGGTTCGCGATGCTGCCGGCGAGCACCGCGTTGCCCGCGAACGTGCTGGCGAGGGCCAGGGCGTAGCCGGTCTCCGGCGCGCGGCCCACGAAGGGCAGCATCAGCATGACCGCCGGCACGTTGCCGACCAGGTTGCCGAGCACGGCGACGACCGGGATCAGCGCGCGCGGCTGGCTCAGGTCGGCGCCGGCCGCGGCGAGCGCCCGGCCCGCGGCCTCCGTCCAGCCCGACAGCTCGAAGCCGCGCACCACCACGAACAGGCCGCAGAAGAGCGCCAGGAGCTGCCAGTCCACGAGCCCGAGCATGTCGCGGGTCCGGGTGCGGCGGGTCAGCATCACGGCTCCGGCCACGCCGAGTGCCGTGATCGGCGCCGGGATCGGCGACAGGAACAGGCCGATCGCGAGGACCGTCAGCAGCACCGCCTTGGCCGCCTGCCGGCGGTCGAGCGGAGTCGTTTCGAGGCAGGCCTCCGAATGCGCCGGCACCGCCTTGCTCTCCAGCCGCCGCGCCAGCAACAGGTAAAGCGCGGCGAGCGAGAGGACGACCGGCGCCAGGCAGGCCAGCAGGAACGGCAGGAAGGCGAGGCCCAGGCGCTGCGAGATGAGGATGTTCTGCGGGTTGCCGATCGGTGTCAGCGCGCTCCCGAGGTTGCTCGCGCAGGCCACGGCGAGCAGGTAGGGGAGCGGCGGGTGGCCGGATTCGAGCAGCGCGCCGGCGAGCACCGGGGTCAGCGCGAAGCAGACCACGTCGTTGGTGAGCACGGCGGAGAGGAGCGCGGACACCGCGATCGTGCCGAGCAGGAGCCGGCGCGGGTCCCCGACCTTCGCGAGCCGGCCGCCGATCGCCGCGTAGAGCCCGGAGATGCGGTACTGCGCCGACAGCAGCATCATGCCGAAGAGCAGCGCGAGCGTCGGCGCGTCCACCGCCGCCTTCGCGTCGTCCACCGAGATCGACTCGGTGGCGAGGAAGGCGACGGCGCCGAGCACGGCGAAACCCGTGCGGTCCAGCTTGAACGGCGGGATCCGTCCCACCGCCAGCCCCAGGTACGTCAGGGCGAAGAGGACGAGCGGCAGGACGGACACGTTCTCGTCACCGGGTTTTGGCCGGCTCCTTCACGTCGAGGATCCGGTTGACCGCGACCGGCCCCGGCACCGTCTGCGTGGCGCCGGACGGCCAGAGGATCTCGACGCTGTCCACCTTGTCGGCCTCGTCGAGCCCGAAGTAGAGCGGCATGAGGCTGTGCGAGAGATAGCCGGAGCTGCCGTCGAGCGCCTTGGTCAGCGTGCGATCTCCGGCGTGGACCTTCACCCGCGCGCCGAGACCGTTGCGGTTCGACGCCGAGCCCTGGAGGCGGACCTCCAGCCAGTGGATCTTCCGCTTCTGGGCCAGGTCGCTGACGAGCACCTGCGGCGCGGAGCCGAACTCGTTCGTCACGATGTCGAGATCGCCGTCGCCGTCCAGGTCGAAGATCACCGCCGAGCGGGTGCCGAGCGTGCTGTTGACCACGAATCTGCCCGTCTGGTCCTTGCATCGCGGATGCGCCTTGTCGGCGCCGGAGCAGTCGAGCGTGAACCAGGGCTTGCGCGTCTGGCCGCCACGGCGCGGCTCGATGCCGAGCAGGAACTCGCTGTCCAGGAACTTCTCGCCGCGGTTGTTCAAGAGCAGCGAGTTGATCCCGTAGCGGAACGGGAAGTTCATGCTGGAGGTGATCAGCACGTCGTCCCAGCCGTCGGCGTTCAGGTCGTCCACGCTCACGCCCCAGGGCCAGTAGTTCTCCAGGCCGAAGCGGCCCGAGACCTCGACGAAGCTGCCGCCCCCGAGGTTCTTGTAGAAGGCGTTGCCGAAGACGTTGTTGTCCTGTCCCTGGAGAGCCGGGATCTCTTCCTGCGGCGCGAAGCGGAGCTTCTCCTCCTCGGGCTTGAACTCGCGCAGCATGTCCGAGTGCATGTCGGTCAGCAGCAGGTCCATGCGGCCGTCGTTGTCCGCGTCGAAGACCTTGATGCCCATGGCACCCCACGGGGTCTTCGGGAAGTATTTCGCGCCGACCTCGACGAACGACTTGCCCTCGTGGTTCTCCCAGTAGTGGTCGTCGCCCTGCATGTTGAGCAGGTAGAGGTCCGGCCAGCCGTCCTCGTTGAAGTCGGCCGCGCTCGCGTCGCCGGTCCAGCTTCCATCCTTGAGCCCGACCTGCTCGGTGACGTCGGCGAATCTGTTCCCTCCGAGGTTGTGATAGAGGCGGCTGATCTCCGTGCGCTCCGGGTGCAGGTGGCCCTGGAAGGCGTCCTCGAACGCCACGTAGTTGCCGGCCGGCGCCTTGACGTCGGTCGTGTACTTGCCTACGTTCGCGACCAGGAGGTCGAGCTTGCCGTCGCGGTCGTAGTCGAAGAACACCGCGCCCGAGGAGTGGCCCACGTAGTCGAGCCCGGCGGCCTTGCTGATGTCCTTGAAGCGGCCCTTGCCGTCGTTCTCGAACAGCGCGTCGCCGAAGCGGACCGTGGTGACGAAGAGGTCCTGGTCGCCGTCGTTGTCGATGTCGGCGAACGCGGCGGAGACCGCGACCCGGCCGGGCAGCCCGACGCCGGCCTCGGCCGTGATGTCCTTGAATGTGCCGTCGCCCAGGTTCTTCCAGAGCTGGCTGCCGCCCACCTGGTTCGGGAAATAGACGTCGAGCTTCCCGTCGCCGTCCACGTCGGCCGCGGCGATGCCGTTGCCGTGGTCGTAGTGGGCGGGCTTGTAGGTCTTGCCGGCGTCGTCCACGATGCCGTGGACGAAGGTGATCTTGCTCTCCGGCAGGCGGTCGGTGAACGTGAAGTCGTGGAAGACCTTGAGCTGGCCGGCCGCAGCGCGCTGGGCCTGGGCACGGGAGGCGAGCGTGTCGATGCCGATGTCGTCGGGCGGGACGTTCACGGAGGTCACGCCGGAGGGGTCGGCCGGCGGGAGGGACGGCTGGCTGCCGTGCTGGTGTTGAGCGACGAGCGGCAGCGCGGCGAACAGGAAAGCGATCAGGGGCAGTCGGCGGGTGGGCATTCGGGAGCTCCTATCCAAGTCCGAAGGCAGGAGGTTAGCTTCTGACACTACAATCCGCAAGACTCGGATTGGAGCCAGACATTTGACCGCCCCCGTGCTCACCGCCCACAACCTGCGCAAGCGCTTCGGTGACCTGGCCGCGGTGGACGGCATCGACCTGGAGCTGCGGCGCGGGGAGATCCTGGGCCTGCTCGGACCCAACGGCGCGGGCAAGACCACGACGATCCAGCTCCTGCTCGGCCTGACCACGCCGACCGAAGGCGAGATCCGGCTCTTCGGGCTCGACCTCGCCCGGCACCGGCGCGAGATCCTGCAGCGGGTCAACTTCTCCTCGACCTACGTCTCCCTGCCGAGCAACCTGACCGTCTGGGAGAACCTGAACGTCTTCGCCCGGCTCTACGGCGTCCGCCGGCCGCGCCAGAGGATCGCCGAGCTGCTCGACCTGTTCGGCATTCCCGGCGTCCTCAACCGGGTGATGGGCGCGCTCTCCTCGGGCCAGCAGACCCGCATCCATCTCGCCAAGGCGCTGATCAACGAGCCGGAGATCCTCTTCCTCGACGAGCCCACGGCGAGCCTCGACCCGGACATCTCCGAAAAAGTGCGCGAGATCCTGCGCCGGGTCCGCACCGAGCGCGGCGTCTCCATGATCTACACCTCCCACAACATGGCCGAGGTCGAGCTGATGTGCGACCGGGTGGTCTTCATCTCCGGCGGCCGGATCGTCGTCGAGGGCACGCCGGCCGAGATCGTGGAGAAGGCCCGCTCGCGCTCGCTCGAGGAGCTGTTCATCTCGATTGCAAGGGAGAAGGTCTGATGTGGGGCCGGATCTTCGCCATGGTGCTGCGCCACCTCTACCTCTACCGGCGGAGCACGACGCGGGTGGGCGAGATCGTCTTCTGGCCGGTCATGGAGCTCCTCCTGTGGGGCTTCCTGACCGTCTACCTCCAGCGCATGCAGGTGCCGAACGCGGCGCTCTTCCTGATCGGCGCGGTGATCTTCTGGGACGTGCTCTACCGCTCGCAGCAGGCGGTGACCATCTCGATCACCGAGGAGATCTGGGTGCGCAACATCCTGAACCTCTTCATCGCGCCGGTGCGGATCACCGAGATCCTGATCGCCACCTGCCTGGTCGGCGTGCTGAAGGCGCTGGCCATCGCGGCGATCCTGGGCGTGCTCGCCTGGGTCTTCTACGCCTTCAACCTGCTCGTGCTGGGTCCGGCGCTGGTGCCGTTCCTGGTCAGCCTGCTCCTGTTCGGCTGGGCGGTGGGCATGTGCACCATGGGCCTGATCCTGCGCTTCGGCCAGGCGGCGGAGGCGCTGATCTGGGGCGTGCCGTTCCTGATCCAGCCGGTCTCCGCGGTCTTCTACCCGGTGGACGTCCTGCCACGCTGGCTCCAGGTCGTGGCCTGGGCGCTGCCTTCGACGTACGTGTTCGAAGGCATGCGCGCGGCGCTGCGGACCGGCCGGGTGGACCTGGGCTACCTGGGCGCCGCCCTCGGCCTGAACCTGGTCTACCTGCTCCTCGGCGCGGCCTTCTTCGGCTGGATGCTCAAGCAGGTCAGGGAGAAGGGATACCTGGCGCGGCTGGGGATGGAGTAGGGAGCCACCTGTAACCTTTCCAGGGGACCCGACGTAGTGTGCAGGCGGAGGGTTTCGCCATGCTGATGACCTCGATCCGCGCCACCGCCCGCGGCTTCCGCAAGTCGCCGGGCTTTCTCGTCCTGACCGCCCTGACCCTGGCGCTGGGCATCGGCGCCACGGCCGCCCTGTTCACCGTCGTCAACGCGGTCCTGATCCGGCCGCTGCCGTACCCCGAGCCCGAGCGGGTCACCTACATCCAGATGAGCGCGCCCGGGATGGGCCTCGACGACACCCAGATGTCCGACGCCGTCTATCTGATGTACCGCCGGGAGAACAAGGTCCTGGAGGACATGGGCCTCTACTGGGACGGAGCGGTCACGCTGACCGGCGACCAGGAGCCCGAGCGCGTCGGCTCCGCGGGGCTGACCCCGTCGGTCTTCGGCATCCTGCGGGTGCCGCCGGCCCTGGGCCGCACCTTCATCGAGGAGGACGGCAAGCCCGGCGCCGAGCCGGTGACGATCCTCTCCCAGGGTCTCTGGAAGAGCCGTTTCGGCGGCGACCGCAAGGTGGTCGGCTCGAAGATCCAGGTGGACGGCGTGTCGCGCACCGTGGTCGGCGTCATGCCGGAGAGCTTCCGCTTCCCGAACACCGACGCGCAGCTCTGGCTCCCCATGGTGATCGACCCGGCGAAGCTCGCTTCGGGCAACTTCAACTACAGCGCCCTGGGCCGGCTCAAGCCGGGAGTGCCGTATGAGCGCGCCTCGAAGGAGCTCTCCGCGCTCGTCTGGCGGCTGACGGAGGCCATGGGAGACAACGGGATCAGCCGCGAGATGATCGAGCAGGCGAAGCTCTCGGTGACCGCGAAGCCGCTGCGCAACCAGGTGGTCGGAGACATCGAGCGCACCCTCTGGCTGCTGCTCGGGAGCGTCGGCCTGATCCTCCTCATCGCCTGCGCGAACGTGGCCAACCTCTTCCTGGTGCGGGCCGAGGGCCGCCAGCGCGAGGTGGCGGTGCGGACGGCGGTCGGCGCGTCGAGGTGGGAGATCGCGCGCGTCTTCCTCGGCGAGAGCCTGGCGCTCTCCGGGCTCGGCGGCATCGTCGGGCTGGGCCTGGCCGCGGCGGGTGTCCGTTTCCTGATCGCGCTCCAGCCGCAGGGCATCCCGCGGCTGGAGGAGATCGGGGTGGACGCCACGGTGGTCGCCTTCACGGCGCTCGTCTCGGTCCTGGCCGGCCTGCTGATCGGCGCCTTCGCGGCGCTGCGCTACGGCTCGCCGGACCTCGTGCCGGCCCTGAAGGACGGTGGCCGGGGCGGCACCGTCGGCAAGGCTCGGCACCGGGCCCGGCAAGTCCTGGTCGTGGTGCAGGTGGCGCTCGCGCTGGTGCTCCTGGTGGGCGCAGGCCTGATGATCCGGAGCTTCTGGCGGCTGGCGAGCGTGGACCCCGGCATCGATCCGAAGGGCGTGCTGACCGTGAGGCTGAGCCTGCCGGCGACGGAGTACGACACCACGACGCGGGCCGCGCAGCTCTACGCCCAGCTCCTGGAGAAGGTGCGCGGCCTCCCGGGGGTGGAGAAGGCCGGGACGACGAGCATCCTGCCGCTCTCGAACAACAACTCGATGAGCTCGCACATGATCGAGGATCACCCGCTGCCGAAAAACTCCCTGCCGCCGATGCTGGGGACGCGCTTCGCGAGCCCGGGCTACTTCGAGGCGATGGGCATTCCGCTGCTCGAGGGCCGGAGCTTCGAACGGATCGATCCGGCGCAGGCCGAGGACGGCGTGGTGGTGAGCCGGGCCGTGGCGCAGCACTACTGGCCGGGCAAGAGCGCGCTCGGCAAGCGCCTGACCCAGGGCGGCCCGGGAGAGACCATCACGAAATGGTTCACGGTGATCGGCGTCGCGGGCGACGTGCGCGAGCAGGGCCTGCACGAGAAGCCGGTCGAGGCGGTCTACTACCCGGTGCGCCGCATGAACCCGGACAATGGCGGCGGGGGCAGCGCGGGCGGCGAGTGGGTGCCGAGGGAGCTCGCCCTGGTCGTCAAGGCGAAGCCGGGCGTGGACCCGGCGGGCCTGGTGGGAGGAGTGCGGCAGGCGGTCTGGTCGATCGACCCGAAGCTGCCCTTGGCAAGGGTGCAGACCATGGAGAAGGTCGTGGAGCGCTCGATGGCGCGCACCTCCTTCACCATGCTCCTGCTGGGGATCGGCGCGGCGGTGGCGCTGCTGCTGGGAGCGGTGGGCATCTACGGCGTGATCTCCTACATCGTGAGCCAGCGCACCCAGGAGATCGGAGTGCGGATGGCGCTCGGCGCGCAGCGCGGGGACGTCTCCGGCATGGTGATCAAGGAAGGCCTGGCTCTGGCCCTCCTCGGGATCGGCTCCGGCCTCGCCGTCTCGTTCGCCGTGACGCGCCTGATGAAAGCGCTCCTCTACGAAGTGAGCGCGACCGACCCGGCTACCTTCGCGGCCGTGCCGCTCCTTCTCGCGCTGGTGGCGCTCCTCGCGAGCTACGTCCCTGCCCGGAGAGCCGCCGGAGTCGAGCCGCTGGAAGCGATCCGCTACGAGTAGCCGCCCGGGAAGCCTGGCGCGCAGGTGTCGCCGGCGGCCAGGCATTCTCTGAGGTTGCCCCTTCCTGGAGAGAAGGTTAGCCTTCGGGCAGACAGCTTCGCTCTCCAGGAGAAGACCAGGATGGCTTCAGCGCCGCGAAGGAGATTTCTGCTCTTCCTGTTGTTGACGGCTGTGTCGGTGAGTCCGGCCATGGCCGCGCCGGTCCTGACCTTCGAGCCGCAGGCGGTCGCGGCCTCCGGCATCACGCCGAAGGGAAGGGTGGTCTGGTTCAGCATCGCCCGGGAGATCTCGCGGCGGGCGGCCACGATCGTGCCGCGGATCGAGCTGGCGGCCGACGAGGACGGCGACGGCCAGGTGCGCTTCGACCTCGGACGAGACGTGCCGCTGCGCTCGATCTGGTTTGCGGTCGACCTGGAGACCGGCGAGGCCGGCGTGGCGGCGCCGGAGGACTTCGGTCTGCAGGAAGCGGAGCTCCCGGCCCGGGCGATCCCGGCGGCGCTCAACGGGCTCGACCTGGACAGGCGATTCATCTATGCCCTTCTGGTCAGGCCCGGAGCCGGGGCCTGGGTGCTGCGGGCGGGAGACGGCAGCGCCCTGGACGAGGATGGCGCTCCCGATGGAACGCTCCGTGCCCGGCTGGCGAGCTTCACAGGCCTGGGACCGTCTCCGCTGCCGTCGCCCACGCACGTCTCGGCGCGCGACCTCCTGCTCGTCATCGATCCGAACCGCATGGAATTCCTGCGGCTCCGGGTGGGACACTGAGCCGTGCGACGCCTGCTGCTCGTTCCCGCCCTGTTGTGCTGCGGCAGCCTCGCGGCCGATCCCTTTCCCACCCAGGAACGCGGATTCCAGGCGGAAAGAGCCTTCTACGTCGGCGACTTCGACACGGTAAACCTTTTCAACGGCAACCTCGTCCTGGCCATCCCCATCGGAGGCTCGTATCCGGTCGGCGGCAGCCTCTCCTATGGCCTGACCCTGACCTACAACAGCAACGTGTGGGATTTTCAGGAGGACGAGATCGGAGTCTACAGGCAGGCCCTCCCCAATCGTCTCTCGAACGCCGGTCTGGGCTGGCGCCTGTCGCTGGGCGAGTTGCTGGATCCCACCGGGCCGGAAAACGACATCGGCCTCTGGACGTACGTGGGAGCCGACGGTGGAGAGCACTCCTTTCGCAGCACGCTTCACGAAGGCGAGCCGGTCGTCAACGGAGTCGAGTACACCCGCGACGGCAGCTATCTTCGCCTCCGCACCGTCAACGCCAACACCCGGGCAGTGGATTTTCCCGCCGGCATGACCCAGACGTTCACAGGCGTTGGAAACCATCGCTGGCGCCTCTCCCGGATCGAAGATCGTTTCGGCAACTGGGTCAACGTCTCCTACACCCTGAACGGCAGCGGCGAGGTGACGGCCTGGACCATTCAGGACCAGCACGGGCGGGTCCAGACCGTCAACTTCATCCCGGCGAGCCACTATGGCCGGGTGGTGGGAAGCGTGGTGCTGACGGCCTTCGGCGGCGCGACCGCGACGTACACATTCAACTACGTGTCCCTCAACATTCCGCCGGCCTGTCCGCACAATGATCCTGTGATCGACGGCTACCTGGTGCCTTTTCTGAGCTCGGTCGAGCTCCCGGATGGATCGAGCTATTCGATGCCTCCCGGCGATTATCACGTGAACAAATCGGTCAATTGCCGCCTGCCCGGCGTGCTCAAGGCGATCACCACGCCTCTGCTGGGCCGGATCGAGTGGACCTACGCGAACTACGATTTTCCAGCTCCGACCGACGAGAGGCCCTGGCGCAACCTCTCGGCCGGCGTTTCCGTTCGCACCCTGAAGGACCACTCCGGCACGGTGGTGGGCACCTGGCGGTATACGCCGGCGCTGAATCCGCTTCCGGGTCCCAATCAGTTGGGACGGGAAGCGATCCGCACCGTGGTCACGCCGCTCGGCGACAAGACCGAGAGCTACTTCTCGGTCGCCCTCGACGACTCCGACGCGGACTGGAGCAAGTTCGACTACGGTCTTCCGTTCAGCCGGTTCGCCGACGACGGAGCCGGCCGGTTCCTTTCCACGCGTGTCTGGGACTGCGACGCCGGTGCGGTCAACTGCGCCCTCAAACGATCCACCTATGTGACCTATGAAAGGGATCAGGGGCTTATCGATGCCGGGGACTTCCAGGCCAACCTGGACCGCAACCGCCGGATTTCCGCGACCAGGACCGTCTACGAAGATGACGGAGGAAAGTACGAGGCGACGGTCTCCTCGTCCTTCGACGGCCTGGGCCACTATCGCCAGACCGATCTTTCGGGCTCGTTCGACGCGGGCAACACCGCGGCACTGTTCACGAATTACAACGCCAACCGGGGAACCTATCCGAGCGGCTTCGTGATGCTCAATGGGAACGAGCCCTGGGTGCTCGATACGTACACCGAACAGACGCGGACGGAGGGGAATGTCACCGCCAGGACCGAGCATTGCTTCGATGCCGCCACGGGCTTTCTTCTACGCACGCGGACGCTCAAGACGGGGACCGCCCGGGGCTTCAACGACCTGGTGGCGGTTTTCACCCACTCCGGCGGCAACCTGACCCGCGAGGATTATTTCGGAGGCGACGTGCAGACCGTGGGCCTGGGCGAGCTGTGCGGCCTGTCGCTGGTGAACAACCAGTACCGGATCGATCACACGTGGCAGTACGGAGTGGGAAATCTTTCCCAGTATCATGACGGAGCCGGCAATCCCTTGTCGTTCAAGAGCCTCGACACGGATATCGACCCGTCCTCGGGCCTGGTGAAAAAAAGCCGCGACACCTCGCTGGTCGGCACCAGCTACGAATACGACGCCATGGGCCGGCTGACGGCGGCCAAGCCGGACTCGGGCCACGATGGCTGGACGGTCTACGCCTACAGCCGTTCACTCGGAGCGGCTTCGCCCGCGCAGGTCCAGATCTCGCGCCGGCCCAATGGCGGCGGCACGGCCCTGGCCGAATCGATCATCAAGTACGACTCCTTCGGCCGTGTCTGGCAGGAGCAGACGAAGATGCCGGGCGGCACCTGGTCGGTGCGCGAGACGAGCTACAACGCGCTGCACTGGAAGACGCAGGTCAGCGAGTTGGGCAACACGTCCGAGACGACTCAGTACCTCAACCACGATCCGTTCGGCCGGCCCGCGATCATCCGTCCGCCGGACGGCATGTCCCACGACGTGGCCCTCTCCTATCTAGGGGTCCGGAAGGTGAGCCGGACCTCCAAGGTGGGCAACAGCATCACGGGCTCGACCATCAACGAGGTGCTTTCCACCACCCAGGAGCTTTACGATCGCCAGGGCCGTCTCTATCAGGTAAAGGAACAGGCGGAGACGAACGGCAACGATACGACCACGACCTATTCCTACGACGTCGGCAATCGGTTGAGCCGGGTGCAGCAGACAGCCGCGGCCGGGACGCAGAACCGCTCTTTCACCTACGACAACCGGGGATTCCTGACGAGCGAGCAGCATCCGGAGAAGGGCGACAACCCTGGCGGCAACGGTACGGTGACGTACTCGCAGTATGACGCCCGGGGTCACGCCCGCCGGAAGATCGACGGACCGAACGACCTGACCTTCACCTACGACCGGGCAGAGCGCCTCAGGCAGGTGGACGAAACCGGAGGAGACCCGCTCAAGGTCTTCAACTATGGCGCGTCGAACGCCGCGGGCCTGAGGACGAACGGCCGCCTGGAATCGGCCCTGCGCTACAACTACGTGGGTACGCCGTTCAACGCAACGGTCCTGATCACGGAGACCTATGCCTACGGCGGCCGGCAGGGCAGAGCCTCGAGCCGTACGACGCAGATGACCTTCAACGGGGCTCCGAACGAATCGTTCTCTCAGTCGTGGACCTGGAACGAGCTCGGAGACCTCGGCAGCGTCACCTATCCGGCCTGCCAGTTCGCGGCCTGCGTGCCGGCGGCGCGCACCATCTCTCCTGGATACACGAGCGGGTTCCTGACATCGGTGCCGGGCTGGGGGACACTGAGCTATCATCCGAACGGAATGGTCAACCAGATCACCCACTCGAACGGCGTGACGGACACCCAGGCCAACGACCCGGACGGCATGAGGCGCCCGTCCGCGATCTCCTCGGCAAAAGTCTCCACGACGCTCTGGAGCTCAGGCGCGTACACCTACGACGGCAGCGGCAACGTGGTGAAGACCGGGAACGGATACTTCCTCTACGACCGGGTGAGCCGGTTGATCGAGGGGCGCGTCTACAGTGGCGCGACCGGAGGCGGCACCCAGAAGTGGCAGAGCTACAGCTACGACGCCTTCGGCAACATTGTCTCCATCGGAGGCACGAGCGGCCGGGCAACGCCGACGAGCGCGATGACCAACCGCCTGAACGGGGCCGGAACGCTGTACGACGCCGCGGGCAACCTGACCATATGGAACGGCAACTCGTACCAGTATGACGGCTTCAACCAGATGATCCGGATGAAATCCGGAGCCGAGGATTGGGTCTATGTCTACACGCCGGGAGACGAGCGCCTCTGGTCCTATCGGGTCGGAGGAGGCGCTTCCCTCTGGGCGCTGCGGGACCTGGACGGCAGGATTCTCCGCGAGTACGAGGCGCACACCTCCTGGAGCGCCTTCAAGGACTACATCTATCGCGGCTCGCAGCTTCTGGGCTCCGTCCATCCCGCGGAAGGAACCCGTCATTTCCACCTCGATCATCTTGGGACGCCGAGGCTGGTGACGGCGGGAAGCAAGGGCGGGGATTTCTACACCCTGGCGCCCTGCCGTGTCCTCGACACCCGCAACCAGGCAGCGCCGCTCAGCGCCGGCGAGACGCGCACGATAGCGCTGGCCGGCGCCTGCGGCATTCCGAGCACGGCCTCCGCGGTGTCCCTCAACCTCACCGTGATCGACGCCACAGCCCAGGGCGAGCTGACCGCTTGGCCGTCCAACGAGCCGCAGCCGGTCGCCTCCGCAATCTCCTATCAGGTGGGCACGAACCGCGCCAACAACGGCATGCTGAAGCTGGGCAACGGCGCGCTGTCCTTCTACGCCAACCAACCTTCCGGCACGGCCCACCTGGTCCTCGACGTGAACGGCTACTCCACGGAAGACGCCGGAACCGTGCTGGCCTACCACGTCTACTATCCCTTCGGCGAGGAGGCGACGGTCTTCAACCAGGACACCGAGCAGATGAAGTTCACCGGTCACGAACGGGATCTTGCGAGCCTGGCAGGGGCGGGGGATGATCTGGACTACATGCATGCCCGGCACGCGAGCCCGTTGACGGGGCGGTTCTTGAGTATGGATCCGGCAGGGGAGAGCTTCAATCCGAAGGCGCCTCAATCGTGGAATCGATACGCGTATGTACAGGGAAATCCACTCGCCTACCTTGATCCCACAGGAGAAAACCTCTCGTTCTGGTGGACCGATGAAGAGGATCGTGATCACCTGGAAGAGGTTGCAAACCAGGGACTATTTGGAGTTGATTTAAAGGTTGATAGCAACGGCAATTCGACTCTGCAGCCGAATGGTGAGGTGGGACCTCCAAGTCCCGGACAAGCTGCCCTTGCCGGGGTCTTTGAAATCGCCATAAACCATAAAGCCGACATCAATATATCCTTGGTCAGCGGCGATTCGTCAATCGTCATGGGTTCTTACGAAGACAACGCGATTGATGTACAGGATGTCAGCCGCATTGGTTTGGGTGAGGCGCTGAGCAGTTCATCTGTCTTGGGGCATGAGATATCAGAACAGACCGCGAAGCAGGTTTTTGACTTGAAGAGCATTCGCGTAAAGCCGGGAGACAAAGATACTGCGCACGCCTTCGGATTGGCTTCTCAAGCCGCGATCTCAGGCTTCATGCAGGGTCATCGTGAAGTAAGGCTGGATGGCAGCCTGAATGGAACGATCATTACCGACCATGTGAGCCAAACCAAGGTTGTTACTGTTACTATCTACGTGCAGCACGGCAATGTAGTTAGGATTGGTCGTCAATGAGAGGTTTGATTAGGCTGTTCTTGACTTCCATGATTCTCCTGGCTTGTCACGGAGGAGTTGACGAGGGAGCGACTCCTCCGGTACTGGTGCAAGAAGAGTGGCGACGTTACGAGGATGTGTTTCTTCGAGTTTCGCGTCGAGAACCTGTCAGTCGAAGCGAATTTGAGAAGATCAGGCGTGATCTATGGGAGCTCACAGGCATTCGTCTCGCAGATGAGCCCACGAATGAGCTCTCCAGAAGAGCCTTTGAGAAGGACCGTGAGCGGCTTCAGGTCTGGTATACGACAAACCGGTCTCGTTTGTACTGGGATTCCCGCGGCCAGCGCATACGAATCTGCACACTCAGAACCTCGCGCGGAGGACTTCCCTCTCGTGGAGTTGATTTGGTTTGGCGAGCCCATCTGTCGGTACTGGAGGACATTGCAGCAGGAAAGCCATTCGAGGTCACCGAATTCTCGGATGCTCATGCTTTTTTTTACGACCTGACCAAGATATCAATACCTGCGGATCATAGCTCTGTAGTCGATCTCGTTCCGACGCCTGAAAGTAAAGACACATTACCCGTGCTGATCGATTGGTACTCAAGAAACAAGAGTCGAGTTTATTGGGATCAGCGCACAGGTACCCCCAAGCTTCGGTCGTCTGGATAGAAGGCACTGGATACTGTCATGATCGTTCATCTCCTCGACGGCACCTACGAGCTTTTCCGCCATTTCTACGGCCAGCGCCGGTTCAACAAGGGCAAGGACAAGCCCCTCGGCGCTGTGGGCGGCGTGCTGCACACGGTGCTGGAGATGATCGAGACGGGGGCGACCCACCTGGGCGTGGCGACCGACCATGTCATCGAGTCCTTCCGCAACCGTCTCTGGCCCGGATACAAGACGTCGGCGGGCGTCGAGCGCGTGCTTCTCGCGCAGTTCGGACCTCTGGAGGAGGCTCTCGCCGCGATGGGCGTCGCCGTCTGGCCCATGATCGAGCTGGAGGCCGACGACGCGCTCGCCTCCGCCGCCCGCATCGCCGACGGCGACGACAGCGTGGAAAAGGTCTGCATCTGGACGCCCGACAAGGACCTGGCGCAGTGCGTCCGCGGCGAACGGGTGGTGCAGGTCGATCGCCGGGGAAAGAAGATCCTCGCGGCCGCGGGAGTGCGCGAGAAGTTCGGGGTCGATCCCGAGCTGGTGCCCGACTTTCTCGCCCTGGTCGGCGACGCCGCGGACGGCTATCCTGGTATCCCGGGGATCGGCCGCAGCACGGCGGCACGTCTGCTCAACCGCCACGGCCGTCTCGAGAGCTTCCCGCCCGAGGAGCTGGGAGAGCAACGCGAGCTGGCGTTGCTCTTCAAGGACCTGGCGACGCTGAGGACCGATGCCTCTCTCTTCCGGGATGCCGGCGACCTGCAATGGCGCGGCCCTACGCCGGCGTTCGCCGAGTGGACGGAGCGCCTTGGAGACGCCCGCCTGCTGGAACGCAGCCTCAACGCCCCCACCTGAATTGGCGTTGCGACGGACGGGTGTCCGAAATGATTTGCGCCCTCAGTCACTAAGTCATAGGCATGCCTGCGCAGGCTGTCGTTGCGCCAGTTGGCTGCTGGCCAGGAGGAGGTACGTATGTTGGACTCAGCCGCGCTTGCCGGAATCACGAGTCTCACGGACACGGAGTTGCTGAACCTGTACCTTTCCCTGTCTCCAGCAGCCCGGGAAATGGCGTTCGCCAGCACTGCCCAAGCGGCACAGATCACAGGCGTATCGATGCGCACGATTCAACTCTGGATCGAGAGCGGAGCCGTGCGGGCCATTGCCATCGGCAGGAAATATCGGGTTATTCTCGAATCTCTCAAGGAACATCTGGCGAGCCAGATGAACAGGCGCGTCTGATCGCGAACTTCACGCAGACGGCGCGATCGGCGAAATTGGCGATAGAGCCCGAACAGCCGCTTTGTCATCCTTCCTTTTGAAGTAAGCCGCCGAGTCCAGTGACTCTGCGCGAAACCAAAAGGAGGAATGTATGAACAAGCCTTTTCTCGCCGGGATGGTCATCCTTGCCTTGGTGCTCTTCGCTATCGCCCCTGCCGCACAGGCCCAGGCCCAGTGCAGTGGTTACTATTGTGAGTTCGAAAACTGCTTCTTCTACGACCAGATCGCGGATGGTACTTTCAGCTTCGGCTGCCCCAACTGGGGCTACGCCGGAACTGCAGGCGTGACCTTGTCGAACATGTGCGGCTACCCAAACAACGTGGCCTACATCAGCCGCAACCTCTATTCCACGGGAGGAGTCGTGGCGCAAGTGTTCAGCACCTCGAATGACTTCCTGGATGAGTACTCGTTCGAGTACTTCGTGGAAACGTCGAACATGCAGCCCGGCGATAAGGTCGATGTGTACGTCATCGAATCGAATGGGTATCCCCCCCAATGGCACCTTGTGGATACGATTACGACCAACGTCTCCTGTCTGAGAAGGGTGCACCACTTCACGAACCCTGGATGGAAGGGACATCTGATGTGGGTCCGGTTCGAGGGGAACTTCGGGTCGACATCGACGAGCGCGTATATCGACTACGTCGCGTTCTGGCAGAAGACCTACTGAACCGGAACTGGCTGCGCCCCCTGTCCAGCCAGGGTAGAATGACCCGATGATCGACGAGTGGCTCTTCGTCCTGACTCTCCTTTCGGCGCTGGGCAGCGGGTTGATGGCCGGGTTCTTCTACGGGTTCTCGACCGTCATCATGAAAGCCCTGGCTCGTCTTGAGCCGCCATGGGGCATCGCCGCCATGAATTCCATCAATCTGGTGGTCATCAACCCCTGGTTTCTGGCGGTGTTTCTCGGTACGGGCCTCGCCGGCCTCGCGCTGGCGGTTTCCTCGCTGTTCCGTTGGCACGAACCGGGAGCCGGCTACCGGCTCGCGGGCGGCCTGCTCTACGTCGCCGGCACGTTTCTCGTGACGATGATCTTCAACGTGCCGCGCAACAATGCCCTGGCGGCCGTCGACCCGTCGAGCGCCGAAGGCGCCCGCCTGTGGGCGGACTACCTCCGCAGTTGGACCGCCTGGAACCACGTGCGGACGGCCGCGGCGCTGGCGGCGGCGGCCTTGTTTACGCTCGGGCTCTGCGCGGGCCGCTAGCCTCCACCGCCGCGCCGATTTTCTTCAGCCTGTCATGTCGATTCCGGCTCAGTCCGTTCGACAAGGGTATAGAGGCCGGGAGGCGCCGACCCCTCGGCCTCGCGAAACCACTCAACCAGGAGGAACGGAGATCATGACCATGTCCGAGCCGTCCATGAACCCTTCTCGTGTCACCGCCGCCGGGGAGCCCCGGAAGAGATCGGGCCTGAACATCGCCCTGTGGGTCGTGCAGGTGCTGCTCGCGCTTCTCTTCCTGTGGGCCGGCGGGATGAAGCTGGTCCTGCCGCTGGAGAAGCTGGCCGGACCGGTGCACCTGCCGGGCCTGTTCGTGCGGTTCATCGGCGTGGCCGAGGGGCTCGGCGGGCTCGGCCTGCTCCTTCCGGGCCTTCTGCGCATCCGGCCGATCCTGACTGTCTGGGCCGCCGCCGGGCTCGTGATCATCATGATCGGCGCAGTAGCCATCACGGTCCAGGGCGGCGGAGGTGCGGGCATGGCTCTGATTCCCGGGGTGACGGGGCTCCTGGCGGCGTTCGTCGCCTACGGCCGGTGGCGGCTCGCGCCGCTTCCCGCCAAGCGGATTTCCTGATCAAGCGATGTGCTCCAGCCCGACACAGAATGTACGCACGGTGCTCCGGCCTCGCTTCCCGAGGCCGGGCCTACGGGCTTGAAGTCCCGATCTGGCAAGGTTTGGAAGATTTCGCACCGTTTGGCACGCGCCTCGCTCCTCCATATCTCGTTCGAGAGACGATAGGAGGAGAACCCCATGAGACGCGGCGCCCTCTGCCTCATGCTGTCGCTGTTCTGTGTCGCCTGGATCCGGCCGCCGGGGCCAAGTCTGATCGTCGAGACCACGTCCTACGCCGACAGCCTGATCCGGAACCCCCAGTTCACGGTCCTGGCGGTGAAGGTCCTTCGCGCCGGGATCGTCCAGGGGACCAACGCGGCGCCGCCGGAAGGAGAATTCCAGGTGGTCGAGGTGCTGCGGGGCGGCGGGTCGGTCGGGCCCGGAACCTACCGCTACAAGGTCGCTCTTCACCGGCAGGCCACGGAGGACGCCGCCGTCTGGGACTCCAGGCCGGTCCATGGACCGGTGCCGGGCGACGAGCTGATCGTGTTCACCTACGCGGGCTCGCAGCCCGTGGCCAACGGCGGCATCCTCTGGCTGCAAGGGCCCATGATCCGGGACACGCCGAGCCTGAGGACCCGCGTCGTCGAAAACCTGGAGCACGACTCCGAGCTTCAGTTCCCCTTGTTCCTGCTCATCCTGGCTGCGCCCGCCCTCGGCTTCGTCCGCCGGATCGGCTGGCTGAGCCTTCCCGTGGCCTTCGGCGCCTATGCGGTCTACGAGAACCTGATGAGCTCCGCCTACGACATCCGCGTCGACCTGCTCCTCATCTGGCCCGCCCTGATCGCCAGCGCGGTGGTGCCGCTCGCGGCTCACGCCTGGAGGAGGAGGCAGGCACCGGCGGCATGACAGTTTCAGGAGTGGCAGTCAAGGAATGAGGCTCCAGGAGAGCGTCCTGGTGAAGTGCTTGTAATAGGAGGTTACATTGGAGCCGCCGAACGGCTGGTCAACCCAGACGTCGTAAAGGCTGCACATGTCGGGATGCTGGATGATTCTGTCCGCGGACGGCTGATATCGGCTGCCGACGTTCTGGAGCAGCTCCCCCTTGAAAGTCCGGAGGCTGTAAAGGTTGGTATTCGGGCACTCGTCCTCGCCCTCGCCCCACGGGTATTTGACGCCGCCATGATCGCACTCCCAATCGCTGTGGTAGAGGGCATGTTTCTTCTCGGAGGCGTAGAGCGTGGCGTAGCCGGACATCGGTTGAGACGAGTAGCAGGTCGCGGGCTGGCTCTGGAAGCAGCTTGATTTCGACCAATGGCAACTGCCTCCGGCAAAATAGCAGCTTCCCTCGTCGCCGTAGCTCGAGCAGGGTTCATAGGAAGCGCTCGCGCCGCCGTAGCACTGGCCGGGATACCAGCCGCAGGCCGCCCGCTGGTGGCATCCCTCTTCGGAGTTGTCCCACGCGTGACAGTTCGCCGGGCAGGAGCTGTACGCGCCATAGACGCTCGAATCGGCTCCTGACTCGCCCCAGTGTGCGGCCGTGAAGTCCCGGATCATCTGCCAGGAGCCTGAGCTGGATTGAGCGATCGGCCAGGACTGGTTTCGCATGACGAGGACCGCATAGAACTCGCTGTCGCCCAGGTGTCCGGCCGCAATCGAGTCGCCATAATCCCTGATGTAGGCGAGGCCGTAGCGGATTTCCAGGCACTGATAGGCCTCGCTGCAGATCCCGGAGGGCGGGATTGCCTCGACCGTGTAGGGAATGGCGTTGCCACGATGCAGGTAGGCCTGCTGGAGGTCCGATTCAACATCCTTGAGCATGACGGAGGGAAAGAAGGCGTGGGCGAGATCGTATTCGAGCTGGTCCGGAACGCTGTCGCTGTCGCCGTCGGCTCCGAATCCTGGCCGGTTGCACGTGCCACAGGTTTCAGGTTGGCACGTTGGCGGTGGAGGCGGCCCGGAACAATCGGCTGCGCAGGATCCCAAGGTCTCGCTGTTGTTGCAGATGCCGTCGCCGCAGTACGCCTGCGCACAATCCATGTAGCAGGATGAGGTGTCTTCTCCCGGGCTGCAAAAGAGATCACCGCAGTAGGCGCAGTCGGGAGCGCACGAATAATAATCCTCGCTGCCATTGCAGAAGCCGTCGCCGCAATAGCCTCCGTATTGAGCTGACGCGGGCGCGCCGGCGGCGGTCCAGAAGGAAATGAGCAGCAGGATGGGCAGCCAGGGGCCGATCTGAGGTTGTTTCACCGCGCACCTCCCGGTAAGGATTGGAGCTTGAACCAATTCGGCTGAGGAGCCTCGCGAGCACGCCAGTAGCGGTGCCGACGTTCGTCGGCTCCCCTGGAAACCGATTTCCGCCGGGCTGAATTCCCGGGCGCGGGCCCGGCACTGTAACGAAGATCGAATCCGGGCGCCTTTCCATTCAGAGCTGCCGGCTAGCGTGAGCCGGAATGTCACCCGGAACTTCATGGAAAAGGAGTCTGCAATGCCGAATCACAGGGAAGAGCTCAAGAGATTCGAGAAGAGCATCACCGCGTTGAGCGACGCGCTGGCCCACCTGGGCAAGGGGACCTCCCTTCGCGAGCTGATCCTGATCATCAAGCGGCCCGGCTGGACCACTCCCGCCGAGTTTGCCTTCGCCTCGTCCATCGTGGAGAACATGACTTCGCAGGTCGCGAACCTGCAGCGGCTTCAGGGCGACCTCCTGAAGGCGAGCCAGATGGTCGGTTTCGAGGCCAAGGGCATGGAAGCGGATGCGAAGGAGACGGTCGCGTCGTAGATCGGGAACCACCGGAAGCCGCTCCGAGCGTGGCGGCTTCCGGGGTGGTTGTCCCGGCGGTCCGCTGCGGCGGCGAGGTGGCAGGGCCGTCTCCCCGAAGGCCTTCTGGTGGCATATGCGACTCTCTCTCTAACGTTGCAGAAATTTCTGAAGAGACTTAGGCTGGAAGCTCAGTGCGACAAGGACGAAGCCTGGGCCAAAGGGGGACCTCATGGGCAAACCTGCGATCACCACGGAGAAGTGGCTGGAGATCGGCAGCGGCAACAACTTCGACGACGCGGAGAGGCTGTTCGCCGCCTTCGACAACCAGTCGATCCTCGAATGCGGCGAGGCGCGCTGGGGCCGTGACTTCGGAAAGCACGGCTTCATGCACTCGACGGATCACCGGAGCGCCCTGGTCAAGATCAACGGCAAGGAGCCCACGTGGCTCGAGGTCTATGACTCGTGGTCGGCCGGCGACGCCATCCCCACCCAGGCCCGCCTGATGGAGCCCGACGACGGCTCGCTCACGTATTGCCTGATCCGCTTCTACAAGTCGATGGCGCGTGGACTGCAAGAGTGGAACTCGATCCTGACCACGGGCAAGCTCAGAGGCGGCAGGCCGGTGATGGGCGAGTGCGCGAGCCGGGTGGGAGGAGGAGGCGGCGGGACCGGCGAGACCGGCGAGACCGGCATCAAGCTCAGCGCGCGCAGTCTCGAGACGCTCAGGATGCTGCCCATGAACGGGTTGCAGATCGGACCTGGCCGGGCGGCGCGTCTGCAGATGCTGCGCGAAGAGATCGAAAAGCAGAAGGCGAAGCTCAGCCCGCGCAGCGCGGAGACGGTGGGGTTGCTCCCCATGAACGGATTGAAGATCGGGCCCGGCCGGGCGGCGCGCCTGCAACTGCTGCGCGAGGAGATCGAGAAACAGCTCAAGCCGTGACGGAGGCTCACTCCCAGGCGGGGAAGCGGCCTTCGGCGGCGATGGCGTTCATCCGGTCGCGCAGTTGCTGCATGTAGGCCTTGCGGTCCTCCAGCCAGGGCAGGGGCTCGCCGATCAGGACGTCGCAGAAGAAGGGGACGGGGATGACCGAGCCTTTCGGGAGCGACTTGCCCAGGCCGTGGACGAAGGCGGGGATGACCGGCACGTCGGGATGGTCGAGCGCGAGATGCGCGACGCCGGTCTTGAATTCGGCGAGCCGCTCGGGCTCGCCGCGCGATCCTTCCGGAAAGAGGATCAGGATCTCATCTCTCGCGAGCGCCGCGTGCACCGCGGCCAGCGGATTGGTCTTGCCTCCTCCGCTGCGCCGGAGCGGAATGATGCCGATGATCTCCAGCGCGAACCAGGAGAGGACGCGGTTCTTGAGGAAGTAGTCCGCCGCCGCCACCGGGCGGACCTTGTGGAGAAGCCGGGCCGGCAGAAGGGTCATCAGAACCACGGTGTCCAGGTGGCTGTTGTGATTGGCGACCACGATGGCAGGACCGGCGGCCGGGAGCCGCTCGCGGTTGCGCACGTTCACCCCCACGACCATGAACACGAAAGGCCGCACGATCAGGCGGAAGAACAGGGTGCGCAGAAGCCGGGTCACGCCTCATCCGATCCGGGTGACGACCGGGCCGTAGAAATACCAGAAAAAGTGGAAGAAGAGCGGCGCCGTGTAGGAGAGGCTGTCGATGCGATCGAGGATGCCGCCATGTCCGGGCAGGAGCGTGCCGCTGTCCTTGAGCCCGAGATCGCGCTTCAGGGCCGAGATCACCACGTCTCCCACGAAGCCGCCCAGGCCGAGGATCAGCCCGGCGAGGATCGACTGGCCGGGAGTGAACGGCGTCAGGTACGGGGCGAGCAGCCAGGCCAGGGCGAGGGTCGTCGCGAGGCCGCCCAGCAGCCCCTCGACCGTCTTGCCCGGACTGACCCTGGGGATCGCCTTGTGGCGGCCCAGGGTGCGCCCCCAGAGGTACTGCGCGACGTCGTTGAACTGGGTGAGGAAGATCAGGTAGAGGACGAGCCCCGGGCCGCCGCCGTGGGGGTTGAGCCGCGGCGGCAGCGCGAAGAGGAAGGCCATGTGGCTGAGCGAGAACACCGTGGCCATGAGGCCCCAGTGCAAGGTGCCGGCGGCGCGCAGGAAGCCGCTGGTCTCGCCGATCAGGACCATCCGCATGGGGAGGAACAGGAAGGCGTAGACCGGGATGAAGATGATGAACATCCCGTACCAGCGCATGCCGATCCAGAGGTACTGGACGGGGATGGTCAGGTAGGCCCAGAAGAAGACGCTGCGGTCGACGCGGCGCGTGGGGATGAGCGACAGGTACTCCTTGAGCGCCAGGAAGCTCACGAAGGCGAAGAGCGCGAGGAGCGCCGGACCCGAGATGGCCAGGGCGGCGGTGAAGACGCCCACCATGATCCACCAGGTGCGGATGCGCAGGCGCAGCTCCGTCCAGTCCTTCTCCGGCTTCCAGCGCCCCAGCAGCCAGACCGCGGCGCTCGCCACGATCAGGATGCCGAAGATGCCGGCCAGGGTCCGGACGACGAACGGATCGATGCTCGCAAGGTGATCCCGGACGAGCTGATTCAAGCGGTGTCGCCTCCAATCTCGCGCAGGGCCTGCCGTGAACGGTTGAAAACAGTATAGATCAGCGCCGCCGACACGAGGCCGAGCAGCAAGCTGGTCCAGGTTCCAGCGGGCACCCCCAGGCCCAGGGCGAGAGCGAGGACGCCGAAGACGAAGGCGCGATCGCTCTTGCCCATGGGCCCGTCGTAGCGCCTCGATGCGCCGATCTGGACCGCCGCCAGGCCGGTCATCTCGGTCAGGCCGGCCAGGATCACGACGACGACGATCAGCCAGGGCTCGATCCCCGGCCGCAGGGCCAGCGGAAGATAGAGGCCCGCGTCCGAGACCACGTCGCCAAGCTCGTTGAGCAGCCCGCCCAGGGCGCTCTTCATGCCATGCTCTCGCGCCAGCATGCCGTCGACGGCGTTCAGGGCCATGCGGAGCAGGAGGACGGCGGGAATGAGCAGGAGCGGCCAGCCGGCGGCCGGCCGCCAGGCGACCAGGGCGCCGGCCGCGAGCGAGAGGAGCGCCGCCGACAGCGTGACCTGGTTCGCCGTCACTCCCCGGCTCGCCAGGGACCGGCACAGGGGCCGCAGCAGACCCTGGAAGGCAGGCTTCAGATCGTAGAGGCTCGCCATGCCGTCCAATCCTTTCTCTGACTCCGCCACTCTTCCAGGCGCTGACGGTGGGCCGGCGTGAACACGACTTCGGGTCGGGCGCGGCGCACTCCGGAGATCGCCTCGTCCACGCTGGCGGCGCGGCCCGACGCCATCAGGCAGGCCGCGGAGACGATCGCGCCTCGCCCGTAGCCGAGCGCGCAGAACAGGAGCGTCGGGCGCTCCGCGGCGAGCTCCTCGACGGCAGCTACGGCGTCGTCGATCTGCTCCACGGTCGGCGGCAGGAGGTCGAGCATCGGCGCCGCGCGGTAGGCCACCCCCTCGCGGTCGACCGGCAGCTCGGCGGCGAGATCGACCAGCGAGCGCGCTCTGGCCGCCTGGCGCTCGCGGCGCGTCGGGATGCGGCCGAGCAGGACCCCGCCGCCGATCTCCGCGGGCGCCGGCTTGCGCCGGGTCCACAGGCGCGAGTTGATCCAGGCGCCGGCGAGGTAGGGGAACAGAAGCCAGAACGCCGGCGCCGGGATTCGGCCGTCCTCCTTGCGGAACAGCGAGGCATCTCCGAGCAGATAGATCATCGCCACCAGGACCAGGGCCCCGCCGGGCCAGAGCAGCAGCCAGCCCCAGCCGCCCAGGACGGGTCCGGCCACGGAGAGCGCCGCTCCCGGGATCAGATAGGCGACGGCGAGCCGCAGGCGCTTCGGTTCCCGTGAGAGGTGCGCCGCGCCTGTACGGGCATTCTCGGGGATCAGCCAGAGACAGAACAGACCGGCCCACAGGCCCGTCGGAACGTCGATGAAGTGGTGCTGCCAGGTGGTCAGCACCGAGATTCCGATCAGGGCGAACCAGACGTGGAGGAGCGCGCGGCCGGCGCGCCCGAGGTGGGCGGCGTAGCGCACCCACAGGAGGATCAGCAGGGCGATATGCAGCGAAGGAGCCTGGTTGAACGGCTTGTCGAAGCTCACCAGCGCCGTGAACATCGCGCCGAAGGCGCCCTCGATCGCTGGCGGGCGGGAAAAGCTGAAGCGCAGTGGAAAGGCAAGAAAGCAGGCGACGCAGACGAGCTGCGCCGCGAGGAGCCGCCGGGCGTGCGCCGAGAGCTCCTGTCGCGTGGCGCAGACGAAGAGCGAGCCGGCATAGAGGAGATCGATCGACCA
Source organism: Acidobacteriota bacterium (assembly GCA_040349255.1). Lineage (GTDB taxonomy): Bacteria > Acidobacteriota > Thermoanaerobaculia > Multivoradales > UBA5704 > DATMER01. Next base: position 55,889 of record JBEQUE010000161.1, read on the forward strand.
GTAGGGGACGATGGTCCAGGCCAGGAACGGGATGTGCCGCTCCCAGCCGAAGACGACCGAGCCGACGTCGACGCGCCGGCTCGCCAGCCAGTTGGCGAAGCCGTAGGAGGCGAAGAAGAACGGCCCGAGGAAGGCCAGCCAGAGCGCCGCGGCCTTCCACGGCCGCGGTCCTGTCACCTTTCCACCCGCTCGGCCAGCGAGACGGAGAAGATCCCCCAGCGATCGATCCGCTGGTCGAGCTTGCGGAAGCCCGCCGCCTCGACGAGCTGATCCATCTCGCGCTGGGTCCGCCGCCGCATGATCCAGGGCTGCCCGTCCCGATGCGAGGCGAGAACGCGGGCGATGAATTCGAGCTGCGGGTGCCAGGGCTGGTTGGTGTAGACCAGGTATCCCCCCGGCTCGACGGCGCGGGCCAGTCCGGCGAGGGAGCGGCGCACCCTGGCATTATCCGGAAACAGCTCGTAGAGGCCGGAGACCACCCCCACGGTGCGATCGCCGGGGATCTCGGCGAGAGAGGCCGGGTCGAAGGCGTCGCCGCGCACGAACGACGCGCGCTCCGCCAGGCCCATCTCGGCGATCAGCGCCCGGCCGCGCTCGACGTTCTGCTCGCTCCAGTCCCGCAGCAGCGCCGAGCCCTGGGAAAACCTTGCCAGCGCCGCCAGGACGTAGCGCCCGTGGCCCGCCGCAATATCGACCAGCCGCACCGGCCGGCCGGCGGCGCGCAGGCGCTCGAAGGCCTCGGCCAGCAGGGCCTCCAGGTGGAGCCTCCGCACCCGGATGCCCCGCCATCCGATGCTGCCCAGGTAGGCGGCGTCGAAGAGCCGGCCGACCGGCGTCGTCCCGGACGGCCGGTTGCGGTAGACATAGTCGAGCGTGCTGCCCGAATCGAATCCGGTCGTAAGGCCGAGCCGGATGCCTTCGGACAGCCGGCCGAGGCTGCCGAGCGCGCCCCGCGTGACCGCGAAGCCCAGCCCGCGGAGCGCCGGCGCGGGAGCCCTCAGCCGGTCGAACTCCGCCCGTGTGAAGCCGCGCTCGTCGGCGTCGAGGAGCGCCGGGAGCGCGGGCGGCTCCGCGAACCTCGCCTCGATGAACCCGCGCGCCTTGGCGAGTGCCAGATGACGGTCCTTCTCGCCCAGGGTGTCGTGGAAGAAACCCGGGAGCTCGTGGATCTCCTTGGGCGCCGAGCCGAGGCGCTCGTAGAACTCCCGCTGCGGCTTCTTGTGCACCACCCAGTCCGCGCCGGAGACGAGCACCTGGATCGGCGTCTGGATGGCCGGCGCGTCGGCGATCAGCCGCGTCGAGGTATCGAACAGATCGATCAGGATGTTGACCGCGATGGCGCGGGTGATCAGCGGGTCGGACTGATAGCTCGCGATGCGCTCGGGATCGTGGGTGAGGAGCTTCGCCTTGACATAGGACTGGACGAACGACGGGTCCTTGAGCTTGAGCAGCATCCGCAGGCCGGGGATGGCGAACGGGATGTAGAGCTTCACCCGGAAGGCCGGCGCGGCCAGCACGGCGCACCGCACGCCGGGCGCGTAATCGTGCAGCCACGCCGCCGCGAGCACCGCTCCCACGCTCTGCGCCACCACCGCGATGTCCTGCGGCGCATAGCCATGGGACGATCCGAGGTGGCGCACGAAAGCGTCGGCGTCCTGGACCAGTCGGCCGAAATTCTCGGCCCACCCGCGCTCTCCGGGCGAGCGGCCGTGGCCGCGGGCGTCCCAGGCGAACATCTCATACGAGGGCAGCTCGAGGCCGTCGACCACGTCCTGCAGACGTCCCGAGTGCTCATGCCCGCGGTGAAAGAGGACGACGGCGCGCCGCGGACCGTCCGCGGAGACCGCAGGCCAGCGGCGGTAGAACAGCTCGGTCCCGTCGGTTGAGGCGAAGCGCTCTTCGCTGGCATTCCGCATCGTGGCCTCCTTGGCGATCGATTTTAAAACATTCTTGCCGCCTTTACCGAGCCGCGGCTCGGCCCCGGCCCCTGCGCCAACCGCGAGCCGAGCGGGCCGAACGGTGAGTACATCATGTCCACCTACTCGTACGCGCTCAAGAATCCCTACCTGAGCTGTCCGCAGGGCAACGCCCGGACGGTCTGCTTCGGCTATCCCTGTGTGATCGACGGGAAAGACTCGTCGCTGGCGCACTGCACCTGTCCCATCACGTACGACAGCGCGGCGTTCAAGACCCAGGGCGGCGACTGCAACGTCGCCAGTTGCTCGAACGGGCTCTGGCAGGGGGGAACGCCCGCCGAATACAAGCTGATCAACGAGATGTTCACCAAGGCGACGGGCGAGCCGCCGCCGGCGGACTGCGCGGCGGGGCAGTAGGCGCAAGACCTGCGCCGGGCCGGATGGGCACCCCGGCCCGGCAGCGGTGGCGGCCCCGGTTCGGATGAGCTACTCTTGGCGGCCTGACCCGGACAAGGGAGGCCGGATGCTCCAGAGATCTGCTTTCGCGACAGCCGTATTGCTGCTCCTCTTCCTCGCCTCGGACCTGCGCGCGCAGGAGCCGACGACCCTCACCTTCGGCGTCGTCGACCGCGTCCATTCCGAGAAGCTCGGCGAAGGCCGCAGGCTGAACGTCCTGCTTCCGCCCGGCTACGAAGGTTCCACCGAAAGGTTTCCGGTCCTCTATCTGCTGGACGGCTCGGCGCACGAGGATTACTTTCATGTCGCCAGTCTGATCGACTTCCTCGCGACCTACGGCGTGATGCCGAAGACCATCGTGGTCGGCATCTCGAACGTCGACCGGCAGCGCGATTTCACGTTGCCGACGAAGGATGAGAAGGACCGCGCGAGCGCGCCCACCAGCGGCGGCGCCGAGCGGTTCGTCGGCTTTCTCGAAACCGAGCTGATCCCGTACGTGAAGGCCCACTACCGCACGACCGGCGACTCCATCCTGATCGGGCAGTCCCTGGGCGGGCTGCTGGCGACCGAGATCCTCCTCGAAAAGCCCGGTTTGTTCGGGAAATACGTGATCGTCAGCCCGAGCCTCTGGTGGAACAAGGAGACCCTGATCCGGAGCGCCGGCGAGCTCATGAAGAAGAACCAGGCCGCGGACCGGGAGGTCTACATCTCGGTGGGCGACGAGCATCCCGAGATGAAGGCGACGGTCCAGACTCTCGTCGAAAGGCTCAAGGAGAGCCGCTGGCCCGGCTTGAAATACCATTACGACTACCTGGCCGACGAGAATCACGCCACGTCGCTGCACATCAGCGTCTACAACGCCATGAAGGCCTTCTACCGGAAGCCGGAGTAGGCCCGTGCGCGCCATCGTCGCGACCGAGCTGGGCGAGCCCGGGGTCCTGCGGCTCGCCGAGGCGGAGCGCCCGGCTCCGGGACCCGGGCGGGTCCTGATCCGCGTGCAGGCGGCAGGCGTCAACTTTTCGGATACGGAGCGCCGCCGCGGCGTCTACCGGCGCCCCGAGCTGCCCTGGATTCCGGGCACGGAAGGCGCGGGAGTCGTCGAGGAGGCCGGGACGGCGGTCGAACCAGGCTGGCTCGGCGAGCGTGTCGCGTTCTGGGCGATGCCGCCGGCGGTCAGCGGGACCTACGCGGAGTACGCGGTCGCTCCGGAATCGTCGCTGTTCCGGCTGGGCGATGCTGGCCCCGTTCGGCCATCTGGTCAACTACGGCGACGCCAGCGGTCCGCCGCCGCCGATCGATCCCGACCGTCTCTACGAACGCTCGCTCAAGATCAGCTCCTACACGCTGAACGTGGGCTACCGGCCCGAACGATGGGCGGCGATCCGCAAGGACCTGCTGCGCTGGGTGGAGGAGGGCCGGCTGCGCCTGAACGTCTCGACGGTCCTCCCGCTGGCCGACGCGGCCGAGGCGCACCGACTGCTCGAGTCCCGCCAGTCGGTGGGCAAGATCGTGCTCAAGGTCTCCGCCTGAGGCGGTACAATGCGCCGAACCTTCAGGGAGGAGCTTTCATGTCCGACGATCAGCAGCCCTTCATCAAACTGCCCACGGATGAGGAGATGCTCGCCCGGCGCCAGTCCGGGATGAAGCCGACCTACAACTTCGGATTCATCGGCGGCATGTCGCGCCTGCTCGCCGCGCACGAGCGCATCGGCAAGGCCCTGCAGGGCGCGTTCTACGAGATGATGTTCGCTCCCGGCGCGCTCAGCCGGGCCGAGCGGGAGATGCTCGCGGCGGTCGCCTCGGCGGCCCAGGACTGCGAGTACTGAACGGAGTCTCACGCAGAGTTTCTGCGTGTCGAAGAGAACGATCCGGAGCTCGTCGAGGCGATCAAGCAGCACCGCTGGCGCGAGCTGGCCCATCTCACGCCGCGGCAGCGCGCGCTCTGCACGCTGGCCGAGAAGATAACCCTCAAGCCGCGGGAGATGACGGCCGAGGACTGGCAGCCGCTGCGCGACGCCGGGCTCGATGAGCAGGGGCTGCTCGAGGCAGCCCACGTCGTGGCGATCTTCAACTACTTCCCGCGCATGGCCGACGGGTTCGGGCTCAAACCCGATCCCCGGCTCCTCGAGGCCGCGGCGACCGGCGTCCCCTTGAAGCGGATCGACTAGACGCGCTCAGCGGCGCGTGACGGCGCCGACATCGCCGGTCACCACGAGCGCGAACGGCTGCCGGCCGCGCGGCACGTTGGCGGGGCGGATCGTCACGGTGTAGGTGCCCGGCTCGGGATGGTCGAGCTGCACCTGCTCCACGGTGTTGAGCCGGTCCGGGCTCCCGCCGCTGCCGCTGGCCCCCGATTCGCCGTCTTCGAAAACGTTTCCGAGCCAGACCTCTCCCTGCGGGCCCGTGACGGCGAGGTCGAGATCGTTCACGAGATTGCGATCCGCGGCCGGCGTCGAGGGGTAGTCGGTCCAGACGAGCGTCACCTTGAGCGGCCCGGAGCCGCTCCCGACCTTGAACTTGATCGACTGGCTCTTTCTCTGGCCGGTCCGGAAACCTTTCTGGTCGTCGACCATCTGGAGCTTGCGGTCCTGGCCCTCGAAGTAGAGCGCGTTGTCCAGGAGCACGCGCCCCCACCCCTGGCAGCGGGCCAGGACCGGGAAGAAGCCGAGGCCGGTCATCGGCACGGCGGAATTGATCAGCGTCGCCTTGAGCAGCGCGGCGGAAGGTTTGAGGCCGGGGCCGGAGCCCTGCCGCCCACCGGGATACCAGCCGTCGGTGTAGTACTGCCGGATCAGCGCGGTCAGACCCGTGGCTCCGGGCGCGGACATGCTGGTGCCGCTGAGGGGCTGGGAGGAGCAGTTGTTCGTGGTCACGTTGCCGTCGTTGTTCGCGGAGACGATGTTGACTCCAGGCACGGTGACGTCGGGCTTGATGCGGCCGTCGGCCGTGGGGCCGCAGCTCGAGAAGCTGGCGAGCTCCATGGCCCGCTCGCCGCGCAGGGTGGCCCCGACCGCTACGCCGTTCTTCGCGGTGGACGGGCTGCCGACCTTGCCCGGCAGGAAGCTGCCGTCGTTGCCGGCCGCGAAGAAGATCAGGAAATCCTTGTGCTTCCACATGAACTCGTCGACGTCCTGGCTGCCCGACGAGTAGTCGTTCTGCACCTCCGCGGCCTCCCGGTCGCCCCAGGAGTTGGAGTGGAGCCGGGCGCCCTGGTCGTAGGCCTGCTGGAAGATGGGATTGAGGTCCACCACCGGGCAGCCGAGTCCCGGCAGGTCGCCGCAGGGGTCGATGCGGAACCCGGCGTCCTGGATCACGAGGCGGGCGCCTGGGGCCATGCCGTCGGCCGGGTCGTGGGCGAGCGGGTGCGCCAGGTCGTCGCCCGCGATCGTCCCGGCCACGTGGGTGCCATGGTCGTGGGTGTCCCACTCGCGGTCCGTGATCCCGTCGGCGCACTCGTTCTCGGCGAGGAAGTCCACCGCCACGATCTTGCGGTGCTCGCGGTCGACCGCCTTGCCGCGGTTGCAGGCGTTGGTGGCGGGCAGCCCGCGCGCCGGGTCCTCAAACCAGCACATGTCGGGGTCGATGCCGGTGTCGATCACACCCGCGATCTGCCCCTCGCCGTAGATCCCCTGGTCGAAGATCGGCGTCGCTTCGCCGCCGTCGAGCCCGGACTGTCCGACCCAGATGGTGGTGTCGTTGAGCAGGATCCGGCGCGCCTCGACGTCGATCCAGAACACCTCGCCGAGGCGGGCGAGGTCCTCCCGATGCCCGGCGATCTCGCTCTCGGTCATCAGCAGGCGGATGCGCGAGAAGAACGAGCCCTGGCCCCAGCCGACCACCCCGGCGATGCCCAGGTCGTCGTGGATCCGGCGCGCGAGGTCCCGGACGTCGGCGTCGGGGAAGACGTGGAGCATGACGATCCGGCGAGCCTCGGGCGACGCCTTGGCGGCCGCCCGCATGGCGGAGACCTGCGGCGACATCTTGTAGGCCGGCCGGTAGGGGCCGGTCCAGCTCGCGCCGAACGCCTGGGCCTGGCGTCGCGCTCCGGCGGGCATCCTGACCAGGAAGGCGTTCTCGGGCAGATAGGCGTAGACGCGCAGGCTGGCCTCGCGGAGCGCTCTCTCCTGCCTCTCGGTGACCGGGCCGGGGAACTGGACCAGGACGATCTCGCCGGCGGTCCCATCGACGGCCTCGACCTCCGGCAACGGACGGCTCGTGTCGATGGTCCCGGACTTCAGGAGGATCCCTTCGGCATGGACGAGGCTCGCGGCAAGGAAGAGACCGAACGCCAGAGATTTCTTCATGACCGTATTCTACGCAACCGTGAGGGGAAGGAGCGCTCCGGCGCGTTCTTCTGAGTGGATCTTCCCAGGAGGACCTGATGCCCGATTCCGGATTCCCGTCTCCGACCGTCGCTCTGGAGGACCTGCTGGGAGGCGTCGTGCGAGGGGTCGTCGCCGCGCAGCGCGAGCTGGACCAGGCGGCGCTTTCTGAAACAGAGAGCCGCGTATCCCTCCCCGAAGGCGAGCTCCACCTCCGTCCGGTATGGTTCGTGTTCGAACGGACGACGCTCGACCTGGAGCTCTCGACGTTCGCCTCCGTCTCCGCCGGCAGCGCATCCAGGTTCGAATGCCGGCCGCTCGATCCCGCCGCCGTGGCGCTGCGCGGCTACGCGGCGGCCGCGGGCGCCCGGCTCCACGTCGAGATCGCGCCGCTCGGCGCCGGCCTCCTCCGCCGCGAGGACATGGAGCCCGGCCCATGACGGCCGAGGAGCTCCAGGCCGTCATCGACCGCCTCACCCGGGAGATCGGCGACCTCCAGCAGCGCAACCTCACGCTCCAGGCCCGGCTCGACCAGCTCCTCGCGCCGGCGAAATCGCCGGACGACGTGGCCTCGGCGCTGCAGCGCACGGTCGACCGCCTCCAGACCGAGCTCGCGTCGCTCTCGAACCCGATCTCGAATTTCGCGGTCAAGGACTTCCGTCTCGAAACCGCGCTCACCGTTTCGATCACCGAGCTGGGCACGATCGAATACAGGCTGCTCCAGCCGGGCTCGAACGTCGATCCGAATTCGATCAGCAAGCTGACCCTCTCGCTCGTGCCGATCGAAAAGCAGGGGCCGGGCGGCACCCTGTCCTCGCTTCTTTTCCAGCCGGGCCGCGAGCTCGCTCTGGTCGGCCTGGGCGACGAGCTGCGCGAGGTCTTCGAACGGAACCATATCTTTACGATCGGCGATTTCCGGAGCACCGTGATGCGAGCGCAGGTGCGGGCGACGCTGATCGCTTCGGAGAAGGCCACGCAGCAGGAGCTCGCGCTGTTCCAGGCGCGCGCCGAGCTGCTGCTCCTCGCCGGCATCGACCGCATCTCCGTCGACCTCTTGATAACGGCGGGCGTCGACAGCCTCCAGGCGCTGGCGCGATCGACGCCGGAAGGCCTGATGCTGATCCTGCCGAAAATCGACAAGGCGCAGCTCGCGCAGTGGATCGCGGCCGCCCAGGCATTCACCGGCATCGCGCCGGCGGAGCCTGCGACTTCGGTCCTGAAGATCGACACCCGGCCGGCGGGTCTCCTCGCTCGCCTGGAGACGGATGAAACCTTTTCGCCGACGCCGATCCAGCGGCAGCTCGCCTCCTCGACCCGGCCTTTCTCCCTCGGCACGCTCCGGCACCAGTTGACCGAGAGTGGCACCGGCTATGCCCTCGACGCCTGGTCGACGGGCAGCGGCTCGGCCGCGACGACGGTGGTGCCTTCCTCGAATTCCAACGCCACCGCCGGCTTCCGGGTGGCCTGCCACTCGGTGACCGCGTCGACGCTCAGCCCGGGCGGCAGGCTGGAGCTGTCTCCGCCGGTGGGCGGCGTCGAAGGGTTTCCGGCGAGCTGCTACGCGCCGGGCACGAACGTCCGGTTGAGCGCGCTCCCGGACGAAGGCTACCGTCTGGACAGCCTGGTGATTACGACGGGCATGACCGCGGGCACGACCCGCACGACCCGGACACTGACCGAGCCCGAGACGGAGATCGTCGTCGACGCTCCGGTGCTGGCCCGGGCGACCTTCGTCGAGCTCATCGGGGACGACAGGACGCGGGGAGCGGCGGAGCCGCCGCTCCCGGGTTCGCTCAGAAGGTGACGGTGAGGCCGTTGGCGACGAGCCCGAGGCGGACGTTGACCGTCGACTGCTTGGGTGACTTGTCCACCGGCGCGGCTTCGGCTGTGGCCGGAGCCGGGAACGTGCGCTTCAAGAGGATCGACACGTTGCCTGCATCCGCTCCGGACTGGCCGGTCGTGGTTGCATCCTCGTCTTCGAAGCTCCAAGGAACACCGTCGGTGTCGATGGAAATCGCCTTGCCGCCGATCGGCTGCCCGTCCTTGTTGCGCAACTGGATCAGGAGCGACAGGGTCCGAAGCGTGTTGCCGTCCGCGTCGTCCTCCTCCGTGATCTCGCCCTCGATGATGCTGAGGCTTGGGCCCACGATCACCTGCGTCGGCTTCGGCACGCCGAGGCCGGGCTGCGGAGCGAGCTGCGCGAACATCCGCATCTGGCCGACGGCGGTGGCTGCATTGGTCTGCACCGAGAACTTGGTGCTTTGCGAAGTGGAGGTGGCGCCGGCGCCTCCGCTGGCCGCGTAGGAGCTGCCGCCGAAGAGTGTCGGCGTACGGCTCAACGAGAAGCCCATTCCGAAGGTATTCGTAGAGGTGTCGGTCGACGAGCTGGCGTCGGTGGCGAGCGAGTCGATGACGAAGCGCCCTTCGATCTTCACCTGCGGATACTGGTAGAAGACGGGGTCGATGAAGTTGAGGAGCGGCAGCTTCTGCGTGTAGGACTTCGAGCCGGTGATCGTGCCGAAGTCGTCGTAGATGGTCTCCTGCACGGCGATCACGTCGACGAGGGTCTGGGCCAGCGTGCTGGTCGTGTCCGCGCTCGTTTCCGTGAGGTTTTGCTGGGTGGCGGCGACGGCGTTGCCGACGCCCAGCATCAGGGCGCCGAAGCTCGCGCCGGCGGCGGCGAGGTCTTGTCCGGCGTCGGTGTTTTCCTGGGCCGCCAGGGTCAGGTCTCCGAGGCCGGCGAGCTCATTTGTGCTCATGGTGTCTCTCCTTTCACAGCATCACGGTGAACGACTTGTTTCTCGAACCGAGCGAAACGCTCAATGGAAACTTCTCGAAGCCCTTGGCGGCAGCCGAGAGGCTGCGGGTCAACTTGACTTTCACTCTTCCGTTGCCGTCGGTGCTCGAGCCGGTGGCGAAGGAGGGCAGGAGCGTTCCGGACTCGAGGACGATGTTCACGCCCTGCTGCATCGGCTCGCCGCTCCTCTTCCGGAGCTCGATGAGTACGTCGACCGAGCGGCTCGTGACGACGTCGGCGGTCTTCTGCTCGGTGACGGCACCCTGCGTGACATAGATCTGCGGCCCGATCTCGACCGAGGCGGGAACCGGGAATTTCCCGGTGTTGCGAGGTCCGAGCTGCGCCACAAGTTGGACTTGCCCGGAGCTCCACGCAACGTCCTGCTGGTTCTTGATCTTCACCGACTGATCAGAGCTGGCATGGCTGAAGTCGAACCAGCCGCCGAATCCCCAGGCGCCGCCGCCGCCGATCGACGAGCTCTCCTGGTGCGCGTTGAACTGGACTCCCTGTTCGGCGTGAAACGCTCCCACCGTCAGGTCCATGGAGAGCTCCACGGTCTTCCATTCGTGGAAGGTTGGCGTGAAGTAGTTCAGGACAGAGACCTCGTTCGTGATCAGCTTCGTCTTGGCGGTGTCCGGAATGCCGTCGTCGTTGAGCTCCTGCACCACCTGCGTCACGACCTTGATCTTCTTCTCGCTCAGCTTCTTGACGGCATCGACCACGCCTTTGTCGAGCGCCTTTTGAGAGGTGGCCACGGCAGTGCCGATGGAGCTGAGGACGCTGCCGAACGCGGGAGCGCCTGCGCCGAGCTCCCCGGTGATCTTTTTACCGGGGTCGTCCGTCGCGAGAAGGATGCCTCCGGTCGGCGTGGTGAGCTCCGATGCATCCGATGTGGTGAGCGTGCCGCCCGGGCTCGCGCCCACCACCCCTCCTTCCCGCGGGAGCTCCGTGACGGGGCTCGCGCTGGCGGCGGTCTTCTGGGATTCCTTGGATTTGTTGCCGTCGGCCATGGTTTCTCCTTTCTATGGCTCAAGACGCCGGACCGGCCTCCGCGACCCACACCGCGAGCGCGAAGGGCTGGGGGCCGGCCGGAACATTGAATGCGCTGACTTTGAGGAGGTAGCGGCCCGCCGCGAGAGCGGGCGCGTCGAGGACCTCGACCGTGTTGGCGCGGTCCGGGATGCGCGGCGCCATGACTCCATCGGGACCGTCGAGATGAAGGAGGGACAGGTCGAGATCGTTAATTAGCCGTTCGCCGGGAGCGTCGTACCAGCAGAGCACGGCGCGGAGCGAGGCGCCCGCCTTGACCTGGACCGCGTACAGGCGCTCGTCGCCGGTCTTCAGGCCGGCCGTCTCGTCGACGATCGTGATCGGCCGGCCCGGCTGGCGGGGGAGGCTCGCGGCGACGTCGAGCCGCCCATGCCCGGCCTCGGACGGCAGGGCGCGGCCGAAGCCGGCCCGGCCGCGGACGGGCTGCGCGCCGAGGATAAGGACGGCCTTCAAGGCGGCGCCCGAGATCGGCCGGCCGCCGTTGGCCTCGCGCCAGGCCTGGCGGACCAGCGCCGTCAGGCCGCCCGCGAGGCCGGTCGCGGCCGAGGTGCCGCCGTCGTACATGTAGCGCGGCAGCGGGCTGGCGAGACCCCAGCCGCGCCCGGAGCAGACGCTCGACCGCGGGCCGGCGAGGTTGGTCCCGGGCGCGCACAGGTCGGGCTTGATCCGGCCGTCCGCCGTCGGACCGGCGGAGCTGAAGCAGGCGATGCGATCGGGCTCGCCGCTGATCGGCTCGCGGCGGTCCAGGGCATGGCGGAACCGCTGGGCCTGCGGGTCGAGCTCGCCCCAGGTCCTGCGCAGCCCGGCGGTCTCCGACGGTCCCTCGGTCGCGCCGATCGCGATCACGTTCTTGGCCGCGGCGGCGGCGTAGAGCGAGCCGGGCTCGATCCGGCCGTCGCCGTCGCGGTCCGCGCCGTCGTTGCCCGCGGCGAAGAGGAGGACCGCGTCCGGATGCTCGCGCAGGAACAGGTCGGCCTCGAAGCAGTCGTCGGTGTAGGCGCCGCGCGCGGGGTCGCCCCAACTGTTGACATGGATGCGCGCGCCGCGGTCTCGCGCCTGCTGGAAGAGCTCGCGCAGGTCGAGCGGCCGGCCGCTGAGATAGAACCCGCTGCGGACGCGGCTCGCGAAGGCGGGTTTGACGGCGCAGTAGTGCTCCAGCGCCTGGAAGACGAGGCGCGCCGCCGGCGCCGCGCCGCGATGCCGGCCGCCGCAGGCCGAGCCGTCCCCGACCGCGAGCCCGGCAACGTGCGTGCCATGGCCCGTGTTGCGATCCGAGGCGCCGTCGTCGAGGCCCGGCTGGGCCAGGAACGGAGACCAGGACGGGTTCGTCGGCCAGCTCGCGATGGCCTCGATCCGGCCCTGGAAGTCGCGGTGCAGCCCGGGTCCGTCGGCGCCGACGTCGAGCCCCGTGTCCGCCACGGCGAGGATCTCGCCGCGCCCGTCGAGATTCGGCGGTAGATTCGGGGCCAAGCCGAAGCCGGCCGGCGCCGCGGCCAGCGGTATCGGCGCGCGCGCGGGGTCGGCGATCTTCACGCCTTCGAGATCGCGCAGCCGGGCGAGATCGCCCGTGTAGTGGACGCGGATCTTCGACGACGAGGACGACAGGATGGGGATGCCGAGGAGCCGGAGCTGCTCCTCGACCCGCGGCCGCGCCTCGCGCCCGAAGCAGACGACGTCCACGATGCCGTCGAGCAGGCCGGCCGCGGCGCGCTCGCTCTCGCTCTGGGGCTCCACCTGGCGCTGGCAGTTCTCCTGGCGGTAGGCGACGGCGCCCTCCAGGAACGGGAAGGCGCTGAGATCGGGCGGCCTCAACCCGTCGGGCAGCGTGACGCAGGCGCCGAACGGCGGCGCCCAGAACTCGATCCGGATACCCCGGGCCGTGAGTGCCTCCTTCCACTCCTCGCGGATCGGGCCGGAGAACCGCACGAGGCTGCGCGGTTCCTGGTGGTCCTCGAAGACACCGCTCTCGATCGGGATCGGAGTCGCGTGACACCAGACAAGAATTTCCCGCCGGTCCTGCTTCGGCTGGCTCATGAGTACCAGGAACGATCCGGGCGGACCGTTCCCTCACTCGGCCCGTGGCTCTCGGCGATTTGCCGGAACCTATGGGCGTTTCACCAACCCCTGTCGACGTTGCGCCGGTATCTATAGACGCTTCGCCGACACCTATCCGCGTGTTTGGCCGACCTGTCGCAATACAGGGTTCCTCGTCGCAACGTAGCCTTCCCTGTTGCGATTCGAGGTTCTCCACGGCGTTGGAACGTTCCCGCGCGGCGCCGGAAGCTTCTCCAGGCCGATGGAAGCTTCCACGGCGCAACGGAACGTTCTCTCCGCCGTAGGAAGGCTCCCTGGCGCCGTCGGAACGTTCTACATCGTGACGGAAGGTTCCACGCCACGACGGAACGTTCCATGCCGCCGCGGAAGGTTCCAGGAAGAGACGGAAGGTTCCCGGGTCGCAAAGAGAACGTTCCACGCCGCGACGGAACGTTCCATGGCGTGACGGAACGTTCCACGCCGCGGCGGAAGGTTCTACGCCACGAAGGAAGCATTCCAGGCGGCAACGAAAGGTTCTACGCCGCGGCGGAAGGTTTCTGCATCGCGAAGGAAGGTTCTTCGCCGCGGCGCAACCTTCTACGCCGCCAGGGAAGGTTCCATGGCCACGGAGAAGCTTACCGGCCCGCGGAGAACGGAACGGAGGGCCGTGGAAATTTTCTGACCCACCCGTTTTGGTCGAAAAAGTGCCTTTTTGAGAAAACCGGCTCCAATCGGGCCGGGACTCCCTATCATCCTTTCCGTGCACGAGCCCGGAGGGCTCGGAAAGGAGAAGGACGACCATGCGAGAGAAGTCGAGATCGGGTCAGTTGGGGGAGCTCCAGCGCCTGTTGGCGGCGCTGCAGGTGAACCAGGTGGAGCTGCCGCACCTGGAGACGCATCGGGCGCAGTTGGACGCGCTGGTCGGGCAGGCGGGAGACATCTTCCAGAGCCAGGCCGCGCTGGCGGCGAGCAAGCAGGAGGCGTCGCAGAAGCTGGCGTCGCTGCTGACAGACTCCCTGCAACTGGCGACGGTGCTGCGCTTCTCGCTGAAACAGTTCTACGGTCGGTCCTCGGAGAAGCTGGTGGAGTTCGGCATCCAGCCCTTCCGCGGGCGGAAGAAGCGGAAATCGCCCTCGACGCCGGCGGAGTCGACCGCCCCGGCCGAAGGAGCTCCGAGGGTTGACTGACGCCACCTGAAACGCGAGGGGGCGAGGCCGTTTCTCCGCCCCCTCGGAAGGTTTCCGCGCGATCGGGAGTCTTGGGAGAGCGGCGGTCAGCCCGCTGTGCGCTGCATTGTCGAAACCTCTGCGGTATAATTAGCAGGCGCGAAGCTACTGGCAGAGACGAAGGAGGGAGGTAACACCATGCACTGCCCCAGACTGCGCGGGTCGCAGGCGACTGCCATTCTAGCCAGCATGCCTACGTGTCGATCCGGGCTCATCGTTCTGATAGCCGCGATCGCTCTTGGGTCCATATTGTTTTTCCCGGAATCTTCAAGAGCAGAGCCGCCGACACAGGTTCCCGCGAAGCAGATGGAAGGCAAGTTTGGCTTCGTCTGGTCTGGCTTCACGGGGCAACGTCTTCCGAAATGCAAAAAGATCGGCGCCAAGGAGATCCGATCGTTTACCGAGCTCTGTGAGAAGATACCCTCTTCGGCAAGTCAGTTGGGCAATCCCGGTTACGAGTGCAAGGCCCGCAAGGGAAAGCAAGCGACACTAATCTTCGAAACCTCCGAGATTTGCAAGATGGAGTGGGAAACGATGGACGCGCAGGCGCCTTGAGTTTGGATTGATTCTCTTCCTCTAGTGTTTCTTGATTCTCCTGATGATTTTCGCTCAGCTGCGGAGGAGGTTCTAATTGTCGCGTGACGCGAGGCTCATGAAGTGGCCGCATGATCATCCCTGCGTTCCCTTCTGTCATGTCACCGTGAGGACGGAACCCCGAGACGGCTACCCCGAGGAACCTAAGACCCTCATGACTGCCAAGGGGAGGTAGGCGAGAGGTGCTGCCAGCAGGAGAAGGCGGGTTCTTGTTTCGCGCTTTAGGAGCCTATATACTAGCTGCACACGTAAGCAGGGCCCCCGTTTCTGCGACTGATGGGGAGTCTGCGGGCCGGTCCCTCTCCGCCTGAGGAGACGCCCTGCGCGGAGCCCTTGGCTTACTCGTCCCGCAGGGCAGCGGAGAAAACAATGGTCATCTATCAACGCCGTAAGCTTGTAGCACTTTTAGCTCTCTGGTCAATCTCGATCTTTTGCCATCAGGCTCAAGCGGCCGCACTCAAGGACGGCCAGAACTATAAGGCTGAAGAAGCCGTGGGCGCTGGCGGTTCTACGATGGTTTTCAGGAAGCAAGATGGGGAAATCATAGGGATTGCCTATACTGCGTATTTTCACGCCTGCTATCATGGATCGCTCGACGGAAACGCGATCAAGGTCAAGGAGGTTGTTTCCCAGCATGAGGATGGCGGGACGTTCTCCTATGAGCCTTTATTGGAAAGCGTGCGCGACCGGTTTGTGGAAATTAGTTTTACCAACCTCCAGCCTTTCCCGAATCCCGGAGCCCTATTGCCGACACCGAGACGTATAGTGGACAGAGATGTCTTGTCGCTGAACGAGTGCTCTACGTATTTCAATGGAGTAGCCCCGCCGTGCAATGACCCTCGGCTCAAAGAGGCAACGAAGAACGATGGCGAGATCAAGTATTTCCATACAGGTACAGTGTGTCGCCGTGACGAATCGCCGAATTGTACCTTGGCCAAGGTCTTTGAGGTCATGATCGCCTCGCCGAGCGCCATCGCCCCCATCAAAGATGGTCCGCTACAACGGGTGGAGAATTGCGGTATTCTCAAGCTGAAGGCCTTCACCGGAATCCTCAAGCTTGACCAGCAAGCTACGAACGAGATCA
>JBEQUE010000200.1:0-57584 GCA_040349255.1 Acidobacteriota bacterium
GGCCCAGAAGCGGTCGCGGCTGCGGCGGATGTACCAGTTGGTGAGGTCGTCGAGGAGCTCCTCCAGCATCCGGGCCGCGGTGGTGACGTCGTAGGCGTCGAGGCTCGCGGTCACGCCGGCGGTCAGGCGGTCGAGCCGGAGAAGGATCCAGCGGTCGAGCGCCGGCCGTTCCGCGAACGGCACTTCGGCCTTCCCGGGATGCCAGCCGTCCAGGTTCGCGTAGATGGTGAAGAACGAGAGCGCGTTCCAGAGCGGCAGGAGCAAGCCCTGGGCGGCCTCGCGCACCAGCCGGGCCGAGAAGCGCGAGTTGACCTCGGGGTTGTTGATGCAGAAGTACCAGCGCATCGCGTCGGCGCCGGTCTCCTCCATGACGCCCATGGGCTCGACCACGTTGCCGAGGCGCTTGGACATCTTGCGGTTCTGCTCGTCGTTGACGTGGCCGAGGACGATGCACGTCTTGTAGGCCACGGAGTCGAAGAGCAGCACGCCGAGCGCGTGGAGCGTGTAGAACCAGCCGCGCGTCTGGTCCACGGCCTCGGAGATGAAGTCGGCCGGGAAGCCCACGCCGGCCTTCGGATCGAAATCCGGCAGCGGCTCGCCCATGTAGTGGTGCTGGGCGAACGGCATCGCGCCCGAGTCGTACCAGGCATCGATCACGTCCGGCACCCGCCTCATCGTGCCGCCCTCGCACTTCGGGCAGGCCCAGGCCACGTCGTCGATGTACGGCCGGTGCGGGTTGAACTGCTCCGGGTCGTAGACGTTGGCCGGCGGCGTCCGTCCGGCGGCCTCGAACAGCTCGGCGAAGGAGCCGACCACGGAGACGTGGCTGCAGGCGTCGCACTTCCAGGCCGGCAGCGGCGTGCCCCAGTAGCGCCGGCGCGAGAGCGCCCAGTCCACCACGTTCTCCAGCCAGTTGCCGAAGCGCCCCTCGCCGACGTGCCCGGGATGCCAGTCGACCTCCTTGTTGCGGTCGATCAGCTCCTGCTTGTAGACCGTCGTCTTCACGAACCAGCTCGTGGTCGCGTAGTAGAGGAGCGGCCGGTCGCAGCGCCAGCAGAACGGGTAGCTGTGGCGATAGCGCTCGCTGTGCAGGAGGAGCCCGCGCGAACGCAGGTCCTGGAGGATCTTCGGATCCGCGTCCTTGAACCACAGGCCGGCGAACGGCTCGATGCCGAGCTTGTCGCGGATCTTCCCGTCGAGGTCCACGCTCAGGATGAGCGGCAGGTCGTAGGTCTTCCCGGTCCGGTAGTCGTCCTCGCCGAACGGCGGCGCGGTGTGGACGAGGCCGGTGCCCTCCGAGGCGGTCACGTAGTCGCCGAGCACCACCTGCCAGCCGCGCTCGTCCGACCCCTTCCCCGGACTGTCCCAGCTCTCGCTCGGCACGCGGTACGGCCGGTCGTAGAGCAGCCCTTCGAGGTCCCTGCCGCGGAAGAGGGCGAGCGCCGGCTCGGCGGCGAGGTCCACGAGGCGCTTCTCGCCTTCGATCTCGGCCATCGTCGGGACCGGCTTCGCGAGGCCGTCGCCGATCAGGAACTGCTCGCCCGCGTGCGCCGGGTCCGGGTGCTGGACGAGCTTGTAGACCATGTCCGGGTTGACCGCGAGGCCGACGTGGGCGAGGAGCGTCCAGGGCGTGGTGGTCCAGGCGACGAGCTTCAGGCCCTCGGTGGTGGTCCAGGAGCCGCCGCCGACCGGCACCAGCTCCTGGCCGGGCCGGACCGGGAAGAGGACCCAGACGGACGGGTCGTCCACGTCCTTGTAGTTCTGGGCCACCTCGTGGCTGGAGAGCGTGGTGCCGCAGCGGGCGCAGTAGGGCTGGATCTTGTACCCCTCGCCGAGGAGGCCCTTCTTCCAGAGCTCGGCGAGCGACCACCAGACCGACTCGATGTAGTCGTTGGTGTAGGTGAGGTAGGCATGGTCGAGGTCGAGCCAGTAGCCGACGCGCTCGGTCATGGCGCGCCACTGGCGCTCGTAGGTGTGGACGCTCTCCAGGCAGGCGCGGTTGAACTCGGCGATGCCGAAGTCCTCGATCTGCTGCTTGCCGGTGAAGCCGAGCCGCTTCTCGACCTCGATCTCCACGGGGAGGCCGTGGGTATCCCAACCCGCCTTGCGCGGCACGTGGTGACCCTGCATGGTGCGGTAGCGCGGAAAGAGGTCCTTGATGACGCGGGTGACCACGTGGCCGACGTGCGGCACGTTGTTGGCGGTCGGAGGCCCGTCGTAGAACACGAACTCGCCCCGAGGCGCCGGCTTCTCGAGGCTCTTCTCGAAGATGCCGCGCTCCCGCCAGTGCTCGAGCACCTTCTGCTCGAGCTGCGGGAACGGGTAGCCGCCTGGGACGTCGGGGAATCGCTGGTCGCTCATCTTGGGGAGAAGACCCTCGCGCGCCCGGAGGCGCGGAAAAGAAGGGCTATTGTACTTGGTCTGTCAATCCGGGTACTCGAACACCACCTCGCGCTCGATGTCCGGGTGGAGACTAGCGTGGACCGGGCAGGTCAGCGCCGCGTTCTCCAGCTTCTTGCGCTGGGAGGGCGAGAGCCCGGCCGGCATGGTGATGCGCGACGGCAGGCCGCCGATCCTCCGCGGGTTGCCGGCCATGTGCTTCTCGACGTGGACCGAGAGGCCCGTCAGGTCGAGCCCGTCGCGCTCGCCGACGATCGAGATCAGCGTCAGCATGCAGGCGGCGAGCGCCGTGGCCACCAGGTCGGTGGGGGAGAACGAGCTGCCGTCTCCCTGGTTGTCGACCGGCGGCACGGTCCTCAAGACCGCGCCCGACGGCCCGTGGGTCATCTCGGTGGTCAGCTTTCCAACGTACCTGCCTGTGATCTCGACGGCCATGGTCTTTCTCCTGTCTCAGGGCAGCTCTGCGAAGAACCGCACGTAGTCGTCCGCAATTCGGGTCATCGAGGTCCGCTCCCGGACCTCCTTCATGAGATCGAGCCCGCGCTTCCACTCCGGTCCGCCGAACGTGGTCCGGGCCTTGTCGATGGCCGCCTCGAGGCTGGCCGTCTCCGGCTCCGCATAATACGGGTAGTCGGGCCCGAGCAGCTCCAGGGTGCTCTCGTCCCGGGTGGTGACCAGGTTGGCCTCGCAGGCAGCGGCGGTCGAGACCTTGCAGTTCGGCTTGTAGAGGAGCTCCTTGCCCGGCTCGCGCACCGACAGGTGGCAGTTGTAGTCGAGCGCCCGCTGGAAGTAGTCGCCGTCGAAGTACTCCACCCCGGGGAGCTGGCCCCAGAGCGACAGCGACCGCGAGAGGCCCAGGTAGGCGATGCGGAAGCCCTGGCTTCCCAGCGTGTTGGGCACGTAGCGCGGGTCCCACTGGTGGTAGATCACCCGGTTGACCGCGTTGCGGGCCTGGAAGTCCCGGAGCTGCGCCTGGTTCTTGAAGATCACGCCGTTGTAGAGCCAGCGGTTCTTGATCCAGCGCTTGAACACCACCGTGTCCTGGACGTCGAGCACGAGCCGGTTGCCGCGCATGCTGGCTGAGATCAGGTCCGGCAGCTTCGAGGTCTTGATGAAGACCAGGATCGAGTCGCGGACGTCTTTCAGATCCTTCGGGTAGACCGATCGTGCGTCGACGCCCTTCTCGCGCAGGGCTTCGCTCACCTGGTCCGCGCCCATGATGGTGGAACCCTTGTCGTAATACTTGACGAAATAGACTTTTCTCATCATGGGGCGCCGTTAGGATATCTTGCCTGCCATGGAAACCAATCCTTTCGACCTGACCGGGCAGGTCGCGGTGGTGACCGGCGCATCCCGGGGGATCGGCGAGGCCGTCGCCGGAGCGCTGGCGTCGGCCGGCGCGCGGGTGGTGGTGGCGAGCCGCAAGATCGAGGGCGTACGGGCCGTGGCCGAGCGGATCCGGTCCGCCGGCGGCCAGGCGCTGGAGGTGGCCTGCCACACCGGCCGCCGGCAGGACGCCGAAGCGCTCGCCGCCCAGGTCCGCGAAACCTGGGGCCGGGTGGACATCCTGGTGAACAACGCCGCCACCAGTCCGCATTTCGGCCCGATCCTGGACGCCGACGAGGGCGCCTGGGACAAGACGATCGAGGTCAACGTCAAGGGCTACCTGAACATGATCCAGGCCTGCCTCCCGTTCATGAGGGAGCAGGGCGGCGGCCGGATCGTGAACGTGGCCTCGGTCGCCGGGATGTACCCGCACTCGGGTCTCGGGGTCTACGGCGTGACCAAGGCGGCGGTGATCATGCTGACCCGGTCGCTGGCGGTCGAGCTGGCGAAGGAGAACATCCGCGTCAACGCCATCGCTCCCGGCCTGATCCGCACCCGCTTCAGCGAGGTGCTGTGGTCCTCGCCCGAAGCCAGCCAGCGCGCCCTGGCCTCGATCCCCCAGGGCCGGATCGGGGAGGTGGAGGACCTGACCGGCGCCGTTCTGTACTTGGCCAGCGAGGCGTCGAAGTTCACGACCGGCGCGGTGATGGTCGTGGACGGCGGGCAGACGCTCAGTCTGGCGTACTAGCGATGACGTCGTCGGCGGAGGAGCCGACGGCGGCGCGGCGCACCCAGCGATCCAGCCGCTCCTGATCGGAGCACGCCAGGATCGTCTGCCGCTGCGCCGGGCTCACCGCGATACCGCGGGCGTCCAGAACCTGGAAGATGGCGGCGGCGCTGGCCTCGGCTCGGATTGCGGCCTCCCTCGCCTGAAGGACCGGGTTGCCCTTGGCGAGGAGCGCTTCGGCGACGGCGTCGTCGGCTGCCGCGGCGTCGAGGAGCGAGGACGCGGACAACGGCGCCACGAGCAGGGGGTCCTCGATCGACGCATCGGAATCTAGAGGATGCCAACTCCCGCTTTCGGGCGACCACTCGCAGACCCGCTGGCGGCCCTTGACCCAGACCGTGAAGATCCTCCGCACGCCCCGCTGGTGCATCCGGGAGGCCTTCTCCGTGACGAGAGACTCGTTCTGCTCCGACACGACCTCGAAGGCGATCTCCTCCAGGTGGCGAGCCCCCGTCTCCGGATCGATCCCTTCCTTGTAGATACAGGCGTCGGTGGCGAAGTCCGAGCTTCGATCGTGGCGGGTGAGAAGATCGGAGGCCGCGATGTAACCCGGAGCCGTATGGGCCTGGATGACGTAATCCAGCCGTGAATGCTGAGTGGCATGAGGCGGATGGGCTGGCGAGGCGACCACCCGCCGGCCGCCGATCATCTCGTCGCGGGTGACCTCCGGCTGGACGAGATGGTCGTCCACGCGTGGAAACGGCTCGCGACCGGGCAGACGCATGGGCGCACCCGAGCCCGGGTGACCGGGGGCCTTGAGGCTGTACGCGGCACGTTTCTCGTCCATAAACGTGATGATAACACGACACCGCGTCGTTGGTATGCGAGCGCTCTACAACTCCGCCAGCAGCCCGTCCAGCGTCTCCTGGAGCTTCCTGTTCCCGTCCTGCTCGTAGCTCGCGAGCCGGTCCTCGCAGGCGGGGACGGCGTTCAGGAAGCGGTGGACGACCTCCGGGTCGGCCAGCGACTCGGCGTGGCGGCCGTAGCCCAGGCGCTCCAGCCAGCGGGCGTTGAGCACCTGCTCGAACTGGCCGCCGACCGGGACCGAGAGCATCGGCTTCCTCAGGTAGACCGCCTCTCCCATCACCGTGAAGCTGCCGCCGCCGATCACCGCCCGGGCCGAGGCCAGGTCGGCGATGAAGCCGGCCTCGTCGAACGGCCGGTAGCGCAGGTTCCCCTCCACCTGCTCCTCCTGAATTCCTCGCCGCATGCCGTAGATCCGGCACTCCATGCCGGTCCCGGCGAGCGTCCTGGCCAGACCGGTATTGCCTTCGGCGGTCTGGTAGACGAGGAGGTGATCGCCCGGAGTCGATCTCGCGGCCAGGATCTCGGGCCGGAGGATCGGCGGCACCAGGGTCGTCCGCCGCTTGCAGGCCCCGGGGAAGAAGAAGGTCGAGACGACGTAGTGATGGCAGAACGGCAGCTTGCCGCGCACGAAGAGCTGGGCGAGGCGGAAATCCAGGACCGGCCGCGTCACCTCGGGCGGATGATCGCACCGGCTCAGCATCTGGTTGTTGTCCACCGAGATCACCGGCAGGTCGTGGAGCTTGCCGTAGAGGTAGGTCCAGGACTCGAAGTCGCTGACCACCACCTCGGGTTCGAACTGGTCGACGAGCTCGAAGTAGGCGGAGACGTTCGCGGGCAGGGTGGCGGCCGTGGAGACGACGTTGGAGCGCACCGTGGCGGCGAGCTTCATCCGGTTCTCCTCGTAGACGATGTGGAAGCCGTGGATGCGCCGCACGCCCCGGAACCGCGCCGCCAGGAAGTCGGCCCCCCGGCTCGACGCCATGATCTCGATCTCGTGACCCTGGGCCAGCAGGTGCTCCAGGACCACCCGCGACCGCATCGCGTGGCCCATGCCCTCGCCGACCACGCCATAGAGAATCTTAATTGTTCCCATCCTCCCTCTCCCCAGCCCTCTCCCCCGTGCCGGGGGAGAGGGAGCCTTCGAGCCTGAACGAGAGCGCCTCGACCTCCTGGAAGAAGGCTTCCGACTGCCCGCCCAGCCAGTCGATCTCCAGGTCGTCGAACAGGCGGTCGCGGCGGGCGCGGTTGAGCTTCGCGAGCGCCAGGACGCCGGGCTCCCGGACCCGGCGGCGCTCGGCGCGCAGGAGCGCCTCGTCCGGGACGCCGGAGAGGCTGATCTCCAGGAGCCGGCGGGCGCGCTCGACCGCGGCGGCCTCCAGGGAATCGGCGAGCTCGCGCTCCAGGACGTGCGCGTCGTGGAGCTCGCCGAGCGTCTCCTGGAGGCCCTTCATGTGCTTCACCGCCGAGGCGGCCTCGGGCAGCTCCTCGGCGAACGGCTCCAGGAGGTAGCGCAGGCGCTTGGCGCTGATCCGCGCCTCGTGCGCCCGCTCCTCGTCGGCCGGCCCCTCGACGAGGTCGAGGCCCGCGCGCAGCTCCTCGGCCTGGTCCCGGAGGATGGACGCCGTCGCCTCCGCCAGCGTGGGACGGGCGGCTGCGTTCAGGTGGACCTCGGCGGTGTAGGTGGAGAGCCGCCTCCGCAGCTCCTCTTCCAGGCGCGGGAACTCCTGCGGGATGTGGTCGGCCATCTCCTCGACCGCCTGCCGCATCCGCTCCTCCAGCCGGGCCAGGAGCCAGGCGAGGCCGGGCCGGTGGTGGGAGCCGAGATGGCGCGACCGGCCGCGGAGCCATTCGATCTGGACCTCCGTGTCCCGGCCCGGCCCGGTGGCGTCGGCCAGCTTCTTCAACCGGCGGCGCAGTTTTTTCGGGAGATCGTCGTCGAGCTGGTCGCCGTAGGCCTTCAGGCAGCTCCGCAGCCGGCGCAGCGCCACCCGGAAGTCGTGCAGCGCCTCGGCATCGGACGGGTCCCGGAGGCGCGGGAAGGCGGTCGCGGCCTGATCGAGATGGCGCAGGGCGAGCCGGCGCGCTCCCTCCTCGGGCGGACGTTCGAGGAGGGGCTCCATGTCAGTCGGCGAGCCTCCGGAGCTGGGCCGGCGTGAGAGCCCAGACGAGCGTCGCGGTGCCGGCAGCCGGCTCCTCCGCGAATTCGAGCAGGCAGGCGCCGCCTTTGCGGAAGGCGAACAGCCTGCGCTCGGTGCCGGTGAGGAGCCAGCCAAGGATCTGGCTGATGCTGGGCTCGTGCCCGACCGCGGCGACGGTGTCTGCCTTCTGCTTGCGGAGCCAGCGGAGGAACTCCTCCGGCGTGGTCTCGGGGGACAGCTCCTCGATCTCCACCTCGTCGAGCCCGCCGTAGACGGAGTCGACGATCGCGGCGGTCTGGGCGGCGCGGGTCAGGGGGCTCGTCGCGAGGAGATCGATGGCGGGGACGAGCATGCGGAGGCCGCGGGCGATCTGCTTCATCTTCTTGCGCCCCTCGTCGGTGAGGGGGCGCAGGCTGTCGTCCTTGCCGGTGCGGGCGAAGTCCTCGCGTTCTTCGGCGATGGCGTGTCGGATCAGCAGGAGTCTCATGGCGGTACCTCTCCCGCAGTAGAGATACCGCATCGGGGCGGAGAATGGCAAAGGGGCGGGTGTCAGAGCTGTGACACCTCACCCCTTCGCCCCTCCACCCCTCTGGAATCGCGCGGGCTCAGTCCTCTTCGTCGTCGTCGCCGGGCCTCACGAGGTCCTTGAGGGCCTCGTACTTGGCGAGCTGCGCGGGAGTCAGGATGGCCGAGAACGCGTCGTCGAAGTCGTCGCGGGCGTCGCGGATCCCGTCCCGCAGGCCGTCGATCTTCACCACGGTCGCGCCGACCGAGCAGGAGTCGGGGCTGGCGGCGTCGAGCTGGGTCTTGAGCTGCTTCTCGAGCGGCTCGATCTGGTCGTAGAGCGGCTTGGTGATGGCGTGGAGGTCGTCCAGCAGGCCCTTGGTGGTCTCGATCTGCGCCGGGGTCAGCTTCAGGTACCTGGCCAGGGCGCGGGCGTTGTGCAGGATGTCGGCGGGGTTGCGGGGCTCCTTGGCGGCCTGAGCCATGAAGGGAATGGCCAGAAGGGCGATCAGGGCGGCGGCGATCCGGAGTCTCTGTTTCATGCGTTGGTCTCCTTTCGGGCCTGGAACCCGCGGCCCGCGGATTTCCTGCGGGCCTCTCTATGATAGCGTTCCAGCGGACCGCGACAGGAGCGGCCCGACATCCAACACCCAAGGCAGAAGGGAACCGGACCAGGATGGCTACGAGCGAGAGCTTGAAGCGGACGCCGCTGTATGAGTGCCACGTCGAGGCGGGCGCCCGCCTGGTGGATTTCGCCGGCTGGGAGATGCCGGTCCAGTACCAGGGGGTCATCGAGGAGCACCGCGCCGTGCGCACCGCGGCCGGCCTGTTCGACGTCTCCCACATGGGCGAGGTCCGGGTCCAGGGGCCGGAGGCCGAGGCCTTCCTCCAGCGGCTCACCCCGAACGACGTCTCGAAGCTGGCGCCCGGCCGCGCCCACTACAGCGGCCTGCTGACCGACCAGGGGACCTACGTCGACGACCTGCTCATCTACCGCCTCGGCGCCGAGGAGTTCCTGGTCGTGGTCAACGCCTCGAACGCCGACCGCGATTTCGAGTGGATCGCCTCGCGCGCCGGCTCGGGCGTCCAGGTCACCAACGAGAGCGACCGCTGGGCGCTGATCGCGTTCCAGGGCCCGAAGTCGGTGGAGATCCTCCGCCCGCTCATGACCCCGGGCGCGGACGGCCTCAAGTACTACGGCTTCCTGGAGGGCGAGGTGGCCGGCCGGCCGGCGATCCTGTCGCGGACCGGCTACACCGGCGAGGACGGCTTCGAGCTCTACCTGAGCCCCGAGGATGCGCCGGCCGTCTGGCGCCGGTTGGTGGAGGCGGGCGCTTCACAAGGAGTCACTCCGGCCGGGCTCGGCGCCCGCGACACCCTCCGTCTGGAGGCCTGCATGGCGCTCTACGGCCACGAGATCGACGAGACCACGACGCCGTTCGAGGCCGGGCTCGCCTGGGTGGTCAAGATGGGCAAGGGCGACTTCGCGGGCCGCGAGGCGCTCGCCGCGCAGCAGGCCGAGGGGCTGCGCCGCAAGCTGGTCGGCTTCGAGGTCCAGGGGCGCGGAATCGCGCGCCAGGGGCACGAGATAAAAAAGGACGGGAGCACCGTCGGCGCCGTCACCAGCGGCACCTGGAGCCCGAGCTTCGAGAAGGCCGTGGGTATGGCCTACGTGCCGGTCGAGCTCGCCGAGCCGGGCACCGCGCTGGAGATCGACGTGCGCGGGCGGGCCTTGGCCGCTGTCGTCGTGGAAATGCCGTTCTACCGCCGGCCGAAGGTGGTATAACCCAAAAAGAATCCGATTGGAGGGGACTGAGGATGTATCCGACCGAGTACCTCTATTCCAAGGAACACGAGTGGGTCCGCGTCGAGAACGACGTCTGCGTGCTCGGCATCACGGAGTTCGCGCAGCAGGAGCTGGGCGAGGTCGTGTATGTCGAGCTGCCGGAGGTCGGACAGGTGTTCGACACCAACGACGAGATCGGGACGATCGAGTCCGTCAAGGCCGTGGCCGAGGTCTATACCCCGGTGGCCGGCGAGATCCTCGAGGTCAACGACGCCGTCGTGGACGATCCGGAGCTGCTCAACGAGGACCCGCACAGCGACGGCTGGCTGATCAAGATCCGCTTCTCGTCGGCCGCCGACCTCAAGTCGCTCATGACCGCCGAGCAGTACGAGGAGTTTGTCAAGAGTGGTGACTCCTAACGAGCTCGAGACGGCCGTCCTGGGCGGGGACCAACCCGAGGCCGGCCCGCAGCCGGCCGCGCCGGGGATCCCCGCCTCCCTGCAGCCGACGGACACCTTCGTCCGCCGCCATCTCGGGTCGCCCGAGGGCGAGATCCGGCAAATGCTCGACACGGTCGGCGCCGCTTCGCTCGACGCCCTGGTCGACGAGACCGTGCCGGAGTCGATCCGCCTGAGCGGCCGCTTCGCGCTCTCCTGGCTGCCCGACGACCGGCCGCCCGGCGAGCGCGAGACGCTCGACCTGCTGCGCGGCATCGCCGCGAAGAACCGGGTCTTCCGGTCCTTCCTCGGCATGGGCTACCACGGCTGCCTGGTGCCCGGCGTCATCCAGCGCAACATCCTGGAGAACCCGGGCTGGTACACCCAGTACACCCCGTACCAGGCCGAGATCTCCCAGGGCCGCCTGGAAGCGCTCCTCAACTACCAGACCATGGTCGCCGATCTGACCGGCCTGCCCATGTCGAACGCCTCGCTGCTCGACGAGGGCACGGCCGCCGCCGAGGCCATGCACATGTGCGCGGCGTCCGCCGACGGTTCCATCTTCCTGGTCGCCGACGACTGCCACCCGCAGACGATCGAGGTGGTGAAGACCCGCGCCGGCGCGCTCGGGGTCGAGGTGAAAGTCGGTGATCCCGAGAGCTTCGACTTCGATCCCGAGGGGGACGCCTTCGGCGTCCTGGTCCAGTACCCCTCCACGGACGGTCGCATTCGCGACTGGTCCGGCCTCGTCGAGCGCGCCCATCAGGCCAAGGCCATGGTAGTGATGGCGACCGACCTGCTGGCGCTCACGATGCTCCGTCCACCCGGCGAGATGGGCGCGGACATCGCGGTGGGCTCGGCCCAGCGCTTCGGCGTGCCCATGGGTTACGGCGGACCGCACGCGGCGTTTCTCTCGACCCGCGACGAGCACAAGCGGCAGCTTCCCGGCCGCGTCATCGGCGTCTCCCGCGACCGCCACGGCCGCCAGGCCTACCGCATGTCGCTCCAGACCCGCGAGCAGCACATCCGCCGCGAGAAGGCGACCAGCAACATCTGCACGGCCCAGGTCCTCCTGGCGATCATGGCCGGAATGTACGGCGTCTACCATGGCCCGGACGGCCTGCGCGCCATCGCCCGGCGCGTCCACGCGCTGGCCTCGGTGCTCGCGGAGGCGCTGCGCCGCCTGGGCTACGAGACGGGCAAGGAGCCGTTCTTCGACACCCTGAGGGTGGAGCTGGGCGGCCCCGGAGGACACTCGGCGGACGACCTGCTGCGCGCCGCGGCCGGGCGCGGGATCAACCTGCGCAGGCTTGGCGACAACACGGTGGGGATCGCGCTCGACGAGGCCGCCACGATGGCCGACGTGGACGAGCTGATCTCGATCTTCGACGGTGGGGAGAGCCGCGGCTTCTCCCTGGAGGATCTGGCCGGCGGAGTGTCCGGCGATCGCGAGATCCCCGCTCCGCACGCCCGGACCTCGGACTTCCTGACCCACCCGGTCTTCAACCGCCATCACACGGAGCACGAGATGCTCCGCTACATCAAGCGGCTGGAGTCGCGCGACCTGTCCATGGCGACCTCGATGATCTCGCTCGGCTCCTGCACCATGAAGCTCAACGCCACGAGCGAGATGGTGCCGGTCACCTGGTCCGAGATCGGCGGGCTCCATCCGTTCGCGCCGGCTGACCAGACCGAAGGCTACCGCACGCTGTTCCGCACCCTGGAGCGCTGGCTCTGCGAGATCACCGGCTTCGCGGCCTGCTCGCTGCAGCCGAACGCCGGCTCGCAGGGCGAGTACGCCGGCCTGATGGTGATCCGGGCCTACCACCACTCGCGGGGCGGCCAGGATCGGGACGTCTGCCTGATCCCGCTCTCGGCGCACGGCACCAATCCGGCGTCGGCGGTCATGGCGGGCCTGAAGGTCGTGACGGTGAGCACCGACCCGAACGGCAACGTGGACATCGCGGACCTGCGGGCCAAGGCGGAGCAGCATCGCGACCGTCTGGCGGCGCTCATGGTGACCTACCCCTCGACGCATGGCGTGTTCGAGGCCGGCATCCGGGAGATCTGCCGGATCGTGCACGAGCACGGCGGCCAGGTCTACCTGGACGGCGCGAACATGAACGCGCAGGTTGGCCTCTGCCGTCCGGGCGACTACGGCGCCGACGTCTGCCACCTCAATCTCCACAAGACCTTCTGCATCCCGCACGGCGGCGGCGGTCCGGGCATGGGGCCGATCTGCGTGGCCCCGCACCTCGCGCCGTTCCTGCCGGGGCATCCGGTCATCCACACGGGCGGCGGCGAGGCGATCGGGCCGATCTCGGCGGCTCCCTGGGGGAGCGCGAGCATCCTGCCGATCCCCTGGATGTACATCGCCATGATGGGCGCCGACGGTCTGAAGTCGGCCACCGAGGTGGCGATCCTCAACGCCAACTACATGGCGAAGCGGCTGGAGGGCCACTACCCGGTGCTCTACCGCGGCGGGAAGGGGCGGGTGGCGCACGAGTTCATCCTGGACCTCCGCCCGTTCGAGGCGAGCGCCGGGGTGAAGGCCGAGGACGTAGCCAAGCGGCTGATGGACTTCAGCTTCCACGCGCCGACGATGTCCTTCCCGGTGGCCGGCACGCTGATGATCGAGCCCACGGAGAGCGAGTCGAAGGCGGAGTTGGACCGCTTCTGCGACGCCATGATCGCGATCCGGGAGGAGATCCGGTCCATCGAGGAGGGGCGGATCGACCGCAACGACAATGCGCTCAAGAACGCGCCGCACACGGCGGAGGACGTGACGTCGTCGGACTGGTCGCACCCGTACACGCGGGAGCAGGCGGCCTTCCCGGCGCCGTGGGTGAAGGAGCGCAAGTTCTGGCCGTACGTCGGGCGGATCGACAACGCCTGGGGCGACCGGAACCTGATGTGCCTCTGCCCGCCGGTCGAGAGCTACGAGTCCTAGGGTCCGGGCGTGAAGCGGTACGAGCAGATCCTGCTGGCCCTCTTCCTGGCGTGCTGGCTGGTGTATCTGCTCGCGCTGCTCCGGATCGTGAAGCCGGAGGGCACCTGGAACCCGGGCTTCTACCCGTACGACACGCTGGCGGCGGCGGTGGGCTGGGGCGCCGGCAACCTCTACGTCTACCGCACGCGCGACCTGGAGGAGAAGGATCGCCGCCGCTTCCTGCCGGGCTACTTCCTGGCCCCGATCGGCCTGATCCTGCTGCTCAAGGTGATGATGCCGGTCTCCTTCCAGAGGGCGGCGCCGTTCGTGGCGGTCTGGGCCTTCGGGGTGTTCAGCGTCTTCTTCTCGGTGGCCACGAAGCTGCGGATCTGGGGCCGGCGGGGTGGGGTAGGATGAGCGCCATGAGCGCCACCGCCCACATCGATGATCTGGTGACCGACCTCGCCGGCCGCGGGTCGGCGCTGGTCGCCTACTCGGGCGGCGTGGATTCCGGGGTCGTGGCGGCGCTGGCCCACCGGGCCCTGGGCGACCGGGCGCTGGCCCTCACGGCGGCGGCGGAGACACTCGCGGGCGCCGAGCTCGACTACGCGCGGAAGCTCGCCGCCGAGATCGGCATCCGGCACGAGACAGTCACCTACAGCGAGCTGGACGATCCCGAGTTCGTCGCGAATCCAAGCCACCGGTGCTACGTCTGCCAGGGGATGCGGATGGATCGCATGATCCAGGAGGCGGCCGCGCGCGGCTACGCCGTGGTCTGCGACGGCACCAACGCCTCCGACCCGGGACCCGACCGGCCCGGGCTCGCGGCGGTGCGCGAGCGCGGCGTCTACTCGCCGCTCCTGGCGCACGGCGTCACCAAGGAGGCCACCCGGGAGATCGGCCACGCGCTCGGCCTGTCGGTCTGGGACCGGCCGGCCAACGCCTGCCTCTCGTCGCGCATCCCGCACGGCCAGTTCGTGACCCTCGGCAAGCTGCGGCGGATCGAGTCGGCGGAGGACGTGTTGGCCGAAGCCGGCTTCCGGGTGGTGCGCGTGCGGCACGACGAGGGCGCGGCCCGGGTCGAGGTCGGCCCGGACGAGGTGGAGCGCCTGGCCGGGATCTGGGGCGAGGTCGAGCCGCGACTCCGGGCGCTCGGCTTCTCGGGCGTGACCTACGACCCGCGCGGCTACAAGAGGGGCGGCGCCGATCTCCCTGATCGTGCCGCGCTCGCGGTCCTCCCGTGAACCCCGAGCAGCTCCGCGCGCTCCTCGACGCGGTCGCGGCCGGCGAGATCTCTCAGGAGCAGGCGCTCTCCGATCTCGCCGAGCTGCCGTACGCGGACCTCGGCTTCGCCAAGCTCGATCTTCATCGGGAGCTGCGCAACGGCCTCCCCGAGGCGGTCTACGCCGAAGGCAAGCGGACCGAGGACCTGCGCGCCATCGTCGACCGGATGATGGCCGGCCACGGCCGGGTCCTCGTGACCCGCCTGCGGCCCGACGCCGCGGACGCGGTCCGGGCCGATCATCCTGAAGCGGTCTACCACGAGCGCGCCCGCATCCTGACCTGCGGCGCGTCGCGCGAGCCGCTGCCCGGCTCGATCGCCGTGCTCGCCGCCGGCACCTCGGACCTCGGCGTCGCGGAGGAGGCGGCGGTCTGCGCGGCCTGGTTCGGGCACGCGGTCGAGCGTTGCTACGACGTCGGCATCGCTGGCCTCCACCGGCTGCTCGGCAACCTGCCGGCGATCCGCAAGGCGGACGTGGTCGTGGCGGTCGCGGGCATGGACGGAGCCCTCCCGACCGTGGTCGCCGGCCTGGTCCCGGTGCCCGTGGTGGCGGTGCCGACCAGCGTGGGCTACGGCGCGAGCTTCGGCGGCATCGCGGCGCTCCTGACCATGCTGAATGCCTGCGCGCCGGGGATCGGCGTGGTCAACATCGACAACGGCTACGGCGCGGCCGTGCTCGCCAGCCGGATCGCCCGGCGCGCCTAACGAAACTGCTGCCAGGCGAGCAGGACCGTTACGAGCAGTCCGATGACTACCACCGCGGCGCGCGCCTTCTCCTGGCCGATGCGGCGCGAGAAGCCGGCCCCCCCATAGCCGCCGAGCGCCGCGCCGACCGCGAGCACCGCGGCTTCCGGCCAGGAGACCGCCCCCTGGAGCACGAAGTACGCCGCGGCCACGCCGTTGATGCACAGGTTGAAGAAGTTCTTGAGCCCGTTCATGGCGTGGATGTCGGTCAGCCCGAGGAAGCCGAGGAGAGCGAGCATCAGGATGCCGATGCCCGCCCCGAAGTAGCCGCCGTACACGGCCACGGCGAACTGGAGGAGCGCGGCGGTCAGCCACCGGCCCGGCGGCAGGCTGGAGAGCTCGGAGGCCCCGTCGGTCCGCGGCGAGAGCCGCTTTGCCAGGACGCCGCGAAGCATGAAGAGGATCGTGGCGAAGAGGATCAGGACCGGCGCGAGGTGCTGGAAGATCTTCTCCGGCGTGCGCAGGAGGAGGACCGAGCCGACCATGCCGCCGAGCAGGCAGGGCAGGAAAAGGGCTCGCAGCCAGCCGCGGTTCGCGGCGACCTCGCGCCGGAAGCCGGCCATGCTCGCGGCGGCGCCGGGCAGCAGGGCCACGGTCGAGGTGGCGTTGGCCGCGACCGCCGGCATCCCCAGGAACATCAGGGTGGGGAAGGTGAGGATCGTGCCGCCGCCAGCCATGGCGTTCATGGCCCCCGCCCCGAAGGCCGAGGCGGCGAGGGCGAGGCTCTGGGCGGGCGTCATGGCGCGCAGTCTATCGTTGATACGATAGGCGGCCGGTAGCGACTTTCCAGGAGGAGAGCATGTCCCAGACCCGCATCGAAAAAGACAGCCTCGGCGAGGTGGAGGTTCCCGCCGATGCGTATTACGGCGCGCAGACCGAGCGAGCGCGCCGCAACTTCCCGGTCTCCGGGCTCACCCTGCCGCGCCGGTTCCTCGCCGCGGTCGCCAGGATCAAGGGCGAGGCCGCCGCGGTCAACGAGGAGCTCGGCGTGGTCCCCGCCGACGCCGCCCGCGCCATCCGCCAGGCCGCGGCCGAGGTGGTCGAGGGCAA
Source organism: Acidobacteriota bacterium (assembly GCA_040349255.1). Lineage (GTDB taxonomy): Bacteria > Acidobacteriota > Thermoanaerobaculia > Multivoradales > UBA5704 > DATMER01. The sequence goes on from JBEQUE010000200.1 coordinate 16,191, forward strand.
GCACGACGGCCAGTTCCCGCTCGACGTCTTCCAGACCGGCTCGGCCACGTCCACCAACATGAACGCCAACGAGGTGCTCTCGAACCGGGCCATTGAGATCCTCGGCGGCGTGATCGGCAGCAAGAAGCCGGTCCACCCGAACGACCACGTCAACGCCGGCCAGTCGAGCAACGACGTGATTCCGACCGCCATCCATGTGTCGGCCTATATCGCCATTCAGGAGCAGCTCGAGCCGGGTCTTCGACGTCTCGCCGACGCTTTGGAGCGCAAGGCGAAGGAGTTCGACCCGGTGGTCAAGATCGGCCGCACCCATCTCCAAGACGCGGTGCCGGTCCGCCTCGGCCAGGAGTTCGGCGGCTACGCGCAGCAGATCCGCTACGCCCTCGACCGGCTGGCCGCGGTCAAGCCTCGCCTCGCCGAGCTGCCGCTCGGCGGCACGGCCGTGGGCACGGGCCTGAACGCGCCGCCCGAGTTCGCGCCGAAGGTCATCGAGCGGCTGGCCGCGGAGACCGGCTGCCCGTTCGTGTCCGCGCCGGACAAGTTCGAGGCCATGGCCGCCAAGGACGCCGCGGTCGAGACCTCGGGCGCCCTGAAGACGATCGCCGCCTCGCTGACCAAGATCGCCAACGACATCCGCTGGCTGGCCTCGGGCCCGCGCTGCGGTATCGGCGAGATCTCGATCCCCAGCCTCCAGCCGGGCAGCTCGATCATGCCGGGCAAGGTCAACCCGGTCATCCCGGAGTCGGTGCTCATGGTGGCCGCGCAGGTGATCGGCAACGACGCCACGATCACCATCTCGGGCATGGGCGGCAACTTCGACTTGAACGTCATGATGCCGGTGATCGCCTACAACCTGCTGCAGTCGATCGAGATCCTGGGCAACGCGTCGGCGCTGCTCGCCGAGCGCTGCGTCGAGGGGATCGAGGCCAACCGGGAGCGCTGCGAGGAGCTGGTCGAGCGCTCGCTCGCCATGGTCACCTCGCTGGTGCCGAAGATCGGCTACGACGCGGCGGCCGAGATCGCCAAGGAGTCGGTCAGGACCGGAAAGACCGTGCGCGAGCTCTGCCGCGAGCGCCAGGTGCTGCCCGAGGAAGAGCTCCGGGAGGCGCTCGACCCCTGGGGCATGACCGAGGGCGGCGTCCACGCGGGCGGCGCGGGCGGCGGCGGCTGATCCGGCCCGGCCCGGCTCAGCCTTCCGGCTCAGCTTTCCGGATCATCCCGGCGGCTCATCCGGCCCACGGCGAGCAGGGCGTAGCCGCTCAGCAGGACGGCGGCGGCGAGCAGGAAGTCGTCGCCGCCGTAGCTCCACCCGCCGAACGCCCGGGCCGGGAGCAGGCGCGAGGCGAGCAGCACGGCGAGGTTCACCAGGAGTCCGACGTGGAGCGCGGAGCGCAGCGTCCGCTCCGCCGGCGTCGGGCGGGCGGAGCCGCGCCGCGACCGGCTGGCGGGCCGCCCGACGGGGAGGTCGACGGCGGTCCAGGCGCCGGTGTCCTCCGGGCTCCGGGGCGGCTCCTGAGGGCCGGCGGCTTCCTTGACCTCGACCGCGACCGGGAGCGGTGCGGCGGGCACGGCCGCCTCCTCCTGGGGCAGGGGCTCCCGCGCCGGCCGCTGGGGCTGCGGCGCGAGGTGCGGATGGGGAATGCGCGGCCTCCGGTTCGCGGGATGCCGGGCAGCGGTGCGCGCGTGCATCGGTTCGGCCATGGATTCGGACTCCTTCTAGGAAGAATGACGTCCGCCGCCGAAACATTTCCTCAACGCAAAAAGGGGGCGGATCCGCCGCGCTGGGACCCGCCCCGAGGGAGGCGCCTTTCGGCACCCTTGGAGGACTTTGGATCAGCCCTTGGAGCCCTTCTTGCCCTTGCCGTGGCCGGGTCCGTGACCCTGGCCCGGCGTGGTGCCGCCGCCCCCGCCGCCTCCGCCGGGCTTGTTCGCGCTGTCGTCAGGGTTTGTTCCAGACATCCCCTTGCCGGACTTCAGGGGTGCTGCTGCAGCCTGTGCCTTGCTGGACGTGCTCATGCGTTTCCCCCTCTTGATAGGCCCGGCCGCCGGCTCCGGCCGGCGGCGCGTGTGGGCTTTCGTTCTAGATTGACCGCGGTGGCGGAATCATTTCACAGAGGTTACGGCTCGTGCACGTCAAATTCCGGATAGGCGAGGTCTTCCACGTCGCCTTCGCGGGTGACCCCCTGGACCGTGAGCGAGTACCGGCCGTGCGGAAGCTGGTCGGCGTCGACCTGAAGCGCGATCTGGCGGCTGCGCCGACCGGCGTGCAGGTCCTCGCCCTTCGCCACCTCCTGGTCGGCGGCGTCATTCAGGACGATCCGGTAGGAGGGATAGCCCTCGTCGCCGTGGGGAAGGGTCAGCCGGAGCTCGACCTTGTCGGCGTCGGACGGGACGTCGATCGCCGGCACCTGCGCCTCGCCGCGCAGGTTCGCCAGGGCGATCGTGGCGACGAACACCTCGAGGGGCGCGGGAGGCGGTGTCGGCTCCGGCGTCGCGGCCACCACGGGCGGCCGCGAGGGCGGCTGCGGAGGGCGGGGCGAGTCGGGCGGGTCGGATTGGATGCCCGCCAGCCAGACCGCGCCGACGGCCATGACGAGCATGGCCGCGAGCGCCTGCACCTTCCGTCGGAACGGCAGCGCGGCCGGCCGGGGCGGAATCGGAAGGACCTTGCCCGGCTGCGCGGGCAGGCCGGACAGGCCTTCGATCACGGCGAGCTGCAGGCGGCCTTCCGGCGAGGCGGCCAGGTAGCGCCTCACCCGGGACCGCTGCTCCGGAGACAGCCCGCCGCCGGCGTAGTCCTCGAGGACCTCGGCCTCCACGGCCCCGGCCAGCTCGAACAGATCGTCGTCCGTGAAGAGGCGGTTTTCGAGCGCCTCCTGCTCGTCGCCGGGGAGGTCCCCCAGCAGGTACCGTCTCAACAATTCGTCATCGCTCATGGCCTCTAATCCCCGGAAAGATCGACTTCAATGGAATCCAGTCAGAGGTGTCGGCGACAGCGGAAGCATTTCATCGCACCCTGGACGGCGCCCGGCCCCTCGTGCGTTCCTGAATGCAGATCAGCAGCTTGGCCCGGATCCGGTGGACGCGGATCCGGAGCGCGTTCATCTCGATCCCGAGCTCATCGCACAGGATCTTCCGTTCCTGGATCCGCCGCTCGCCCTGGTGATAGCGCAGGACCAGCTCCCGCTGCGCGTCCGGCAGGACGCCGAGGCAGTGCAGGAGGTGGTCGAGCAGCGGGCTGGGCTCATCGTCCGCGTCGCCGATGCCGGCCGGGGGCCAGGGATGGATGGCCCGGGCCTTCTTCTCCCGCGCTTCCCGGCGCAGGTCCTCCAGCCAGACGAGGCGGGCGACGCCGCAGAAGTAGGCGTACGGATCGGAGCGCAGGCGCAGGCCGTCGGCGAGCTGCCGGGCCACCCGGTGGATCGTGACGTCGGTCAGCTCCTCGGCGCGCTGGCTGCCGCGCCACTCGAAGAAGTGGATCAGCCGGCGGCGGATCGCCTCCAGGCGCTCGCCGGCCGTCTCCCGGTCGGGGCTCAGGCTGGCGAGGAGCGCCTCGAGCTGCTCCGCGGTCAGGTCGTCCTGGCCGCCGTCGTCGCCCTTGCTCACCGCCACTCTCCCTGCAGCGAGAAACCGGCCCAGTAGTAGGGCGCGCTCCACTGCGGGTACCGCCGGGGCAGCTCGATCTGCGCCTGGCGCAGCGCTTCGGCGGGGCTCAGATGGCCGGAGATCATGTGCTTGTAGAAGCTCTCCATCAGCTCGGAGGTGGCGCGGTCGTCGACGCTCCAGAGGCTCGCCAGGACGCGCGGGGTGCCGGCGTACATGAAGCCGCGGGTCAACCCGATGAGTCCCTCGCCCCGGATCTCCTGGCCGAGGGCGGTCTGGCAGGCGGAGAGGACGACGAGGTCGGCGTTCAGCCGCAGATTATAGATGTCGTGCAGGCGGAGGAAACCGTTCTGCGACTTCCCCTTCTCGTTGACCAGGGAGAGCACGAGGCTGGAGAGCTCGGGATTCCGGCTGTCGATCAGGCCATGGGTGGCGAAGTGGACCATCCGGTACCGGGCCAGCTCGCCGCTGGTCGCCCGGGCGCGGGAGGCCTGGTAACGGAGAGCCGTCAACCGCTTCCCCGCCGGCACCAGCTCGGAGATCTTCCGGGCCTCGATCTCGGAGAAGCGCAGCCGCGGCAGATTCCTCGGGTTGAGCTCGCCGCGCAGCGACGGGCCCTGGCGGCCCGGCGGCTTTCCCGCGGACTGGAAGACCGGGTCGGCGAACACCGCCAGCTCCTTGGCCGGCACGGGCCGGTCCGCCAGCTCGCGGCGCAGCACGGACAGCACGGAGGCCGACGGGAGGCTGACGATCTCATGGCCGGCGGCGACCAGGGACACCCGCTTCGGCCGGCCGAGCGACGACGGCGCCGGCAGGGAAGCGAAGGGGACGTATTGCAGGGCGCCGTCGCTCACGATGAGCAGCGGCTGGCCGTCGAGCAGGCCCTCGACCGGGCGCAGCAGCATGCGGCTCAGCTCGTCGGCCGCCGGCCTCAGGCCGGCCTGCGCGGCCCGTCCCTCGGGGCTTTCGGGATGGAGGCTGGCCGCCTTGTAGTAGCGCCGGGCCGCGTCCTCGATCGCGGCCCGCGGCGGCAGCGTGAAGCTCCGCAGCCCGTCCCGGGTGACGGCCCAGAGGAAACTCCGCTTCTCGCCGAGAGCGTACTCCAGCAGGAGGACGCGGCCGTCGAGCACCTCGCTCTGGATGCGCGCCAGGCTGAGCGGCTCGGGCTGGGTCAGGGCGGCGTAGCGGGGGCTGCTCCGCCGCAGGCTGGTCTTGGTCCTGCGGTATTCGTCGAGCAGGGTCTCGAGACGCCGGCTGACCTCGCGGGCGTCGGAGCCGGAGCCGAGCTCCAGGCGGCGCATCTCGACGGTGTCGATCTCGTTGCGCAGCCGGTGCTCCTCCTCCAGGAGAGCGGGATCGGCTCCTTCCCGGATGTCGGCCCGGGCCTCGCCGAGGATGTCGAGCAGGCTGCGGGCCCGGGCCTGCTCGCTCGACTGGAGCGCTTCGGCGTCGTACCCGCGGCCGGGCTCGGCCTCGTGCAGCGCCATCAGGGTGTCCGTGACGAGGCCGTAGGCGTTCTGGCGGGAGGCCAGGAAGCGAGCCCGCAGATCCTCTTCCACCACCTCGGTCCGGATCGATTCGACGACGGAAACACCCGACCTCTGCAGGCCGAGGGCGCCCCGCAGGTCGCCCTGGTCCAGGAAGGTGCGGGCGAGCTCGGGGATCACGAGCGACTCGCGGACCCGGTCCTGGCGCTCGCGGCTCAGGGCGAGCGCGGTCTCGAGCTCGCGCCGGGACCCTTCCAGATCCTTCAGCTTGCGCAGGGAGACCCCGATCGCGTGCCGGAGGAGGACCTCGGCTTTCGGCACGCCGAGGGCGAGCCCCTCCCGGCCCAGCTCCAGGGCCTTGGCGGGGTTGCCGGTCAGGTTCTCGAGGAAGGCCATGTTGGCGAGGGCGGTCGCCTGGAGCTCCGCGTCGCCCGCCTCCCGGCCCAGGATCAGGGTCCGTTGATAGTACCCGCGGGCCTGCGCCGGGTCGCTCTTCTCGTAGATCAGCGCCAGGTTGTTGAGCGCCGAGGCCTCCTTGTCGGGGAACTTCTTCGCCCGGCTGAGCTCGACGGCCTGCCGGCAGTACCATCTCGCCTTCTCCTGGTCGCCCAGGGAGGAGTAAACGAGGCCGAGGCCGTTCAGCGAGTCGGCCTCATGCCGGACGGCATGGAGCTGGCGCGCGAGCCGCAGGGCCTCCTCGTAGTACTGCAGCGCGTCCTGCTTCTCGGCCAGGTCGTCGGAGACATAACCGAGGTGGTAGTCGATCCGCATCTGCAGCCACGTCTTGTGCTCCTGGCGGGCGAGCGGCAGGGCCCTCGAGAGGAAGCCCAACGCGGTCCGCGGGCTCTGCTTCAGGTGGACGCGCCCCTGGTGATAGAGGGCGAGAGCCTCGGACCAGGCCTGCTTCGACGGCACCCCGAGCTCCTGCCACAGAGCGGCCGCCTGGCTGAACCGCCCGGACGCTTCCTCGTAGCGGACCAGGTCGTCGAGCGCCTCGCCGGTCTGGTGGAGCGTCTCGGCCTCCCGGCGCCGGTCCCCGAGCTCGCGCCAGAGGGCCAGGGCCCTGTCCAGGTGCTCGAGGCGCTGCTCGTGTCTCAGGTGCTCGTTGGCGGAGCGCATCTCGCGCCCTGCCTCCACCCGGAGCCGGTCCGGCGGGAGAGCCGGGCGCGGGCCGTCGACCCGGATGCGGTAGGAGCCCGGCGCCGCGTCCTTGCGCAGCGGCCGGACCTGCAGCCGATAGCGTCCGGGCTGTTCCGCCACCCAGGCGAGCTCCTCCTCCCAGGCCCAGTCGTCGACGCTGTCCGCCTGGACGACGGAATTTCCTCCGGCATCGGAAAGCTCGACCACCACGTCGATGCCGACCTGCTCGACCACGGCGTCCAGGAAGTCCCCGGCGGCCAGGTCGACGGACCAGGAGTGGGCCTCTCCCGGCCCGATCGGGATCGGGTCGGCCGCGGGCGGCCAGACCGCCTCCGGCGGCCGGCCGGCCTTGACGCCGGCCAGGGGCAGCAGGAGGCTCGCCAGGAGGAGCCACCCGAGGGGGGAGCGGAATCCGCGCGACGGAGCGGACGAGGCGAAGAGGGAGCGGCTCATTTCCAGGGTTGGGGAGTTTACGGCTTTCTGAACAACTGTGGCTCCGTTCGCCGGTCTGAAGCAAGCGAGATTCCGATCCGGGATTGTATGCCCACCCGCTTTCCGGCTCCAACCCGTTAAGCTAGAAGGCCGTGGGCGACGAGGCGATGCAGGCGGACCCCGAGGCCGACGTGCCGCGGCGGGTCCTGCACTGCGACATGGACTGTTTCTATGCCGCCGTGCACATGCGGGACGACCCCGCGCTGCGCGGCAAGCCGGTGGTGATCGGCGGCCGGCCCGAGGAGCGCGGCGTGGTGGCGGCGGCGAGCTACGAGGTGCGCAAGTTCGGCGTCCACTCGGCCATGCCCTCCTCGCGCGCCAAACGCCTGTGCCCGGACGCCATCTTCCTGCCGCCCGACTTCCGCCGCTACCACCGCGAGTCGGAGACGATCTTCGCCATCTACCGCGAGTACACCCCGCTCGTCCAGGCGGTGTCGATCGACGAGGCCTACCTCGACGTCAGCCGCAACCTGGGCGAGGCCGGCAGCGCCACGGCCCTGGCCAAAGACATCCGCCGCCGGGTGCGGGAGGAGAGGGGGCTCACCGTAAGCGTCGGCGTCGGCCCGAACAAGCTGATCGCGAAGATCGCCTCGGACTTCCACAAGCCGGACGGCCTGACCGTAGTGCCGCCGGCGAAGGTCCAGGCCTTCCTCGACCCGCTGCCCGTGCGCCGGCTGCACGGCGTCGGCCCGGCCACCGAGAAGTCGCTGGCGGAGCTGGGCATCCAGACCGTGGCCGCGCTGCGGGCGTTCGATCCCGAGATCCTCGCCGCCCGCTTCGGCAAGCACGGCCGGCTGCTCCACGAGTTCGCCCAGGGCATCGACGACCGGCCGGTCGAGACCCACACCGAGCGCAAGAGCCTGGGCACCGAGAACACCTACACGGTCGACCTGCGGAGCCTCGCGGCCATGGAGGAGGAGCTCGTCCGCATGGCGCGGGAGGTGGCGGACGGCCTGTTCCGGCGCGGCCTCGCCGCCTGTACGGTCACCCTCAAGGTGCGCTACGCGGACTTCACCACCCTGACCCGCTCGCGCACCTTCGGTCTGCCGGTCCACGACGCCGGCGCCATCGCGGTCTGCGCCGGCGACCTCCTGCGCCGGACCGACGCCGCGGAGCGCCCGGTCCGGCTGCTCGGCGTCACGGCGTCGAACCTGGTGAACAGCCGGCTGGTGCAGCTCCCGCTGTTTCCCTGAAGATTGGCCTGAGGGCCTGGCGCATCGCTTGCAAACAGTAGAATGGCGCCATGATCCCAGCCCTCCGCCCGGAACCCGAGGACGACGAGCGTCCGAGGCCCGATCTCAAGCGGCTCCGCCTGGCCCTGCAGGGTCCGTTCGGCGTCCGTTCCATGGCCATCACCGGCCTCTTCATCCTGGCGCTGTTCTACACCCTCTACCTCGGCCGCGACTTCTTCCTGCCGATCGTGCTGGCGCTGCTGCTCAACTTCCTGTTCAGCCCGGTGGTGCGCGCGCTGAAGCGGCTGCACATCCCGGAGGGGCTCGGGGCCGCCCTGATGGTCTTCGGGCTGCTCGGCGGCCTGGCCCTGGGCATCTACCAGTTGGCGACGCCGGCCTACGACTGGGCCCAGAAGGCGCCGCAGACCATGCGCAAGCTGGAGGCCAAGCTGCGGGAATTCAAGAAGCCCGTCCAGACCATGAGCAAAGCCACCGAGCAGGTGGAGAAGATCACCCAGGTCGGCGGCGGCCGGCAGCCGCCGACGGTCGAGGTCCGCACCGAGAGCCTCGGCGAGCGCATGTTCAGCCAGGCCACCGACCTGGTGGCGAACGGCCTGGTGATGTTCATCCTGCTCTTCTTCCTGCTCGCCTCGGGCGACCTGTTCCTGCGCAAGCTGATCCGGGTGCTGCCGAGCCTCGCCGACAAGAAGAAGGCGGTCGAGATCGCGCGCCAGATCGAGACCGAGATCTCCGCCTACCTGGTGACGATCACCATCATCAACATCGGCCTGGGCATCGCGGTCTGGGGCATCACCACGCTGCTCGGCGTGCCGAACCCGCTGCTCTGGGGCGTGCTGGCGATGGTGACGAACTACATCCCGTATGTCGGCGCCATCATCATGATCGTGGTGCTCGCGATGGTCGGCTTCCTCACCTTCAAGGACACGACGCAGGCCCTCCTGGTGCCGCTGTCGTTCGTGGGGTTGAACATCCTGGAGAGCTACCTGGTGACGCCGATGATCCTGGGCCGGCGGCTGACGCTCAACCCGGTGGTGATCTTCCTGGCGCTGACCTTCTGGGGCTGGCTCTGGGGGATCTCGGGCGCGCTGCTCGCGGTGCCGATCATGGTGGTGTTCAAGATCTTCTGCGACCACAGCGAGCCGCTGCGGCCGATCGGCGAATTCCTAGGGGATTGATCCGGCCCTGAGCCGCTCCAACTCCCGGCGCAGCGCCGCCAGGTCGGCCATCCGCGCCGCTCCGATCTCGTCCAGGACGGCGGTGTAGGCGTCGGCGGCCCGGCCGCCGACGATCAGGGCCGTCGCAGGGGGGAGAAGGCGGCGCAGGCGGCGCAGGTCGTCGCCGAGGAGCGCATCGTCGGGCGGGTAGACCAGGCTCAGGGCCACCGCCCGCGCCCCCTTCTCCCGGGCGGCGGCGGCGATCTCCTCGGGCGGCAGGTCCGGGCCGAGATAGGTGGCCCTCCACCCCTCCCCGGCCGCCACGACGGCGACGATCAGGGCGCCGAGCTCGTGCCGCTGCCGGGCCGGGGTGGTCGAGAGCAGGTGCGGCGCCGTCGCCGATGCGTCGCAGGAACGGACCATTCCGCCGAGGAAGGACCGCACCGCCGCCGAGGCCAGATGCTCGTGCGTGGGCCGCAGCTCGCCTCTCTGCCAGAGCTCGCCCAGCCGGTGGAGCAGCGGCACCATCAGGCGCTCCAGCAGGCTGTTCCGGCTGAGCGCCACCGAGGCGCGCTCCAGGTGCAGCTCGAGCTCCGCCGCGTCGAGCCGGCGGATGGCCGCGAGGCAGGGCTCCAGGAACGATTCGGCCGCCTCGCCGGCGGCGGCCGGCAGTGCGACCGGCGGGAGGGCGGGCTCGGCCCCGATCAGCCCCTCCAGCTCCTCGTTCGACAGATTCGCGATCTGGCCGATGGAGCGCCCGGTGCCCACCGCCCGCCGCAGGAGCCGGAGCCGCTCGACGTCCGCGTCCGAGTAGAAGCGGCGGCGCGTGTCCGAGCGGTCCGGAGCCACCGCGCCGTAGCGCCGTTCCCAGGCCCGGATGAGGTCCGGCTTCAGACCCGTGCGGCGAGCGACGACGCCGATGGGGTGGAGCAGGGGCAAGCTTGACACGGATCGGAGTTTAGCAGGATTGTCAAGAAACGGACAGGAATGAAACTGACAAGATATGGACAGCATATTGACAAGCGGCGCAGCAGTGGCTATTCTGGAGACTCCACCTCCCTCTGGGGCGGGACGACGGAGACCCTCCGCTCCCGCTCCGTCTTTTTATGCCTTTAGGGGCCGATCAGGCTTGTTGGGCCGGGGCGTCCGGCCAGGGTTCGGAGAGGGGGATCTCCATGCGGATCTTTTCGAGGCGCTGGCGCAACTCGCCGAGGTCGTCGAGACGGGTGGCGCCGATCTCCCGGAGGAGATCGGCGTAGGCGGAGGAGGCCCGACCGCCGACGATCACCTCGGTGCGGGGGCCGATCAGCCGCCGAAGGCGCCGCAGCTCGTCGCGGAGCAGGGCGTCGTCCGGGGGGTAGACGAGGCTGAGCGCCACCACCCGCGCGCTCTGGTGGACGGCGGCGGCGGCGATCTCCTCGGGAGGCAGGTCGGGTCCGAGGTAGAGGACGCGCCAGCCCACGGCGGCGGCCGAGGCGGTGGCGAGCAGGGCGCCGATCTCGTGCCGCTGCCGGGCGGGCGTGGCGGCGAGGAACACCGGCGCGAGCGGGGAGACGTCGCCGCGGACGGTGCCCAGGAACGAGCGGATCACCGCGGACGCCATGTGCTCGTGGTAGGGCCGCAGGGTGCCGACGCGCCACTGCTCGCCGATCGTTTCGAGCAGGGGAGCGAGCAGGTTCTCGAGCAGCTCGGGAGCGCTCAGCTCCAGCGAGGCGCGCTGGAAGCCCGCCTCCAGGTCGCAGGGATCGAGGCGCTGGACGGCGGCGAGGCACGAGGCCAGCCAGGCGCCGGTGCGGTCGGTGGGCTCCGCGGCCGAGGTCTGGGCCGAGGCGTCGCGCGCCACCAGCTCCTCCAGCTCGGTGTTCGGGAGCTGGGCGACCTGGCTGATCGTGTGTCCGGCCCGCACCACCCGGCTGAGCAGGCTGAGCCGGTCGATCTCCGCGTCGGAGTAGAACCGCCGCCGCGTGGCGGACCGCCCGGGCTCGACGGCGCCATAGCGACGCTCCCAGGCGCGGATCAGGTCCGGCTTGAGACCGGTCCGCCGCGCCACGACCCGGATCGGGTGACGCGGATCGTTCCGCGATAGGGGGCTGCGTTCCTCGGCCACTCGGGGAAGTGTAACCGGAAGCCCGGCCCGTGTCAGTCGGGTTCGTCGCCCGGTTTATCCCAATCCGGGATGGAGGTATCTCCATCCAGCCAGCGGTCCAGCTCGCGGCGCTCCTTCTTGGTGGGGCGCCCGGCGCCGGCGTCGCGGGGAGCGGGTGGCCGGTTCATGAGCCGCTTCAGGGGATCGTGGGCCGGCCGCGGCGGGCTCTGGTCGTCGTACAGGCCCGCGGCCTCGGCCTTGGGCACGGGCCGGTCGCGCAGCTCCTTGACGACCAGCACCCGCTCCCAGTCGCCCTGCGCGAGCTCGACCCGGTCGCCGAGGTTGAGATGGCGGTGGGGCTTGGCCGGCTGGCCGTTGACCTGGACGCGGCCCAGGTCGCAGGCGTGGGTAGCCTGTGTCCGGGTCTTGTACATGCGGGCCACCTGGAGCCACTTGTCCAGCCTGACGGACATGGCGGGGAGTCTACGACAAAGTACAATCTCCCCCATGCGCGTCCCCCCGGAGGAGTTCGAGGCGCTCGTGGAGCAGGCCCTGGAGGGCCTGCCCGAGGAATTCGCCGAGCTGCTGGACAACGTGGCCGTGATGGTCGAGGAGGAGCCCGACCCCGAGGACCTGGAGGCCATGGGCATGGCGCCCGACGACGAGCTGTTCGGCCTCTATCTCGGCGTGCCGCTCTCCGAGCGCGACAGCTTCTACATGGGCGCGCTGCCCGACCGGGTGATCCTCTACCGCGGCCCCATCCTGCGGGCCTGCGAGAACCGGCGCCAGGTGATCCGCGAGGTGCGCGACACGCTGGTCCACGAGCTCGGCCACCACTTCGGCATGGAGGAGGAGGACATGCCCTACTGATGCGTCGATCCCGGCGCCGGCTCCTCCTGCTGATCGGCTTCCTCCCTGTCCTGGTCTTCGCCGCCGCCCTGGTCTACATGGCGGGCATGGCCTGGCTGGAGGGCTCGCCGCGCTCCTTCTGGCAGAGCGTCGAGTGGGCCGCCGAGACCGTCACCACCACCGGTTATGGGGCGGACAGCCGCTGGACCCACCCGGCGATGGTGCTCTTCGTAATGGCCGTCCAGTTCATCGGCGTCTTCCTGGTCATCCTGATCTTCCCGGTCTATCTGATCCCGTTCCTGGAGGAGCGCTTCGAGACCCGGCTGCCCCAGGAGGCCCCGGCCGACCTCGAAGGCCACGCCGTGATCTACCGCTACGGCCCGGCCGTGGAGACCCTCCTCGGCGAGCTGGCCACGGCGCGGGTGCCGGTCCTCGTCCTGGAGCCGGACGAGACGATCGCCCGCCGCCTGTTCGAGGACGGCCAGCCGGTCTGCAACCGCGCGCTCGGGGAGGGTGCACTGCGGGGCGCGCGGCTCGAACGCGCGCGGGCGGTCATCGCCAACGGCACCGACGACGAGAACGCGTCGCTGATTCTCACCGCCCGCCAGCGCGGTTACACCGGACCGATCCTGGCGCTCGTCGAGGAGCCCTACCACCGCAAGCCGATGATGCTCGCCGGCGCGACCGCGACCTTCACGCCGCGCCACATCCTCGGCGCGGCGCTGGCGGCGCGGGCCTCGCAGCGCATCAGCCCGCGGGTGGCGGGCATCCAGCAGCTCGGCCGGAACCTGCAGGTCGCCGAGGTGCGCGTCGGCCGCGACAGCCCGCTCGCCGGCCGCAGCCTGGACGTGGCCGCGGTCGGCACCCGCACCGGCGCCACGGTCATCGGCCAGTGGGTCGGCGGCGAGTTGGAGGTCCTGTCGGACGCCGGCGCCCGCATCGAGCCCGGCGGCACGCTGGTCGTGGTGGGCAGCAGCCAGAGCATCGAGCGGCTCTCCGACCTCGCCGCGGGCGACGTGGCCCTGCGCCGCACAGGCCACTTCGTGGTGGGCGGCGGCGGCGAGGTGGGCCGCAAGGTCGCCGAGCTGCTCGAGGCCGTGGGCGAGGAGGTGAGGCTGATCAACCGCCAGCCCGGACCGGAGGTGGACGTGGTCGGCGACGTCCTGGACATGAAGGTCCTGGAGGAGGCCGGCGTGCGCGCCGCCCAGGCCGTGATCCTCGCCCTGGACGCCGACAGCGCCACCCTGTTCGCGACCGTGATCCTCAAGGACCTCGCGCCGGACGTGCCGGTGATCGCGCGCGTCAACCGGGCCGACAACGTCGAGCGCATCCACCGGGCCGGGGCCTACTTCGCGCTCTCCATCAGCCAGGTGTCGGGCCAGATGCTCGCCAAGAAGCTGCTCGGCGAGGAGGCCTTCCTGATCGACCCGCAGCTCAAGGTGCTCAAGGTCGCGCCGGCGGGCTTCGCGGACCGGCGTCCGGCGGACCTCGGGGTCCGCCAGAGGACCGGCTGCTCGGTGGTGGCCGTGGAGAGAGGGGAGGAGGTCCTGGTGGAGCTTGGAGGGGACTTCCGCTTCCAGCCCGACGACACGCTCTACGTCTGCGGCAGCCACGCGGCCGTCCGGCGCTTCACCGAAGTGTTCCAAGGAGCCGCGTGACCCCGTCCGCGAACCGGTCCGGCCCGGGCAGGAGCGAGAGCACGAGGAAGTCGTCCGTGGCGAAGTCGAAGAAGTAGCCCGGGTGGACCAGCACGCCGGCGTCGAGGGCCGCCAGCGCCAGCTCCTCGTCCGGCCGCGGATCGCAGACCCGGAGCACCGCCGACCAGCCGCCACGCGGCTCCAGCAGCTCGACGCCCGAGCCGTCCAGCAGGCCCCGGAGCGCCGCGAGGTTGGTGCGCAGCCGGCCGAGGATCGCGGACCGGATGCGCGGCGCCAGCTCCAGGATCTCCGGCAGAGCCCGCTGGACCGGCGTCGCCACCGAGAGATAGCTGTCCGCCACCAGCTCCAGGGCGTCGAGCGCCCGCCGCCGCTCCCCGGCCGGACCGCCCACCCGGATCCAGCCCAGCTTCCACGATGGCAGGCCCGCGCTCTTGGAAAGCCCGCCGAGCGAGAAGGCGAGCGCGTCGCCGGCCAGTCCCGCCGTCGGCCGGAAGCAGGTCTCCCCCAACGGATAGTCGGCAAACACCTCGTCCGACACCAGCGGCAACCCCCGGGACGCGCAGAGCCCCGCCATCGCCTCCTGCTCCGCGGGCGAGAGAAACGCGCCGGTCGGGTTCCCGGGATGGACGAGAGCCAGGAGACACGTCAGCGGAGTCAGGGCGAGCTCCACCTTCTCGGTCTCCAGCGCGAAGCCGCGGCCGGGAGAGAGATGGACGTACGAGAGTCCCAGCCCCTCCAGCGCCGCCAGGCTGTCGAGCAGCGGATAGGAGGGCGCAGTGGTCAGAACGTCGTCGCCAATATCGCCGATACTGCCGAAGATCTTGAACAGCCAGGAGTAGGACTCGCTGGTGGACGCCGTGAGCACGAGATCGTCCGGCGAGACCGGGTCGCCGGGCGTCGAGAGCGCGGCGGCGAGCGCCTCGCGGGCGGCCGGCAGGCCGAGCGGATGCGGCTCGTAGAGCGGTCCGGCGGCGCGGCCGAGGATCTCCCGCAGCTCCTCCTCCGGATACGGGATGCCGACCCGGGTGGGGTTCGACTCCGTGAGGTCGATCGTCGGCAGGCCGAGCGCGGCCCGTTCCTGCCGGGCCCGGGTCAGGCAGTTCACCGGCTCGTCCCAGGGGAGGCGGCCGGACCGGCGGACGGGGGAGGCGGCCACGGGAGAAGTCTACCCGCGGCCGCCCCGCGCTCTACTCCGGTTCGACGAAGAAACCCGTCACGTCCACCACCAGGTGCGTCGAGCCGCCGTTGTTGACCACCGGACGGAGCTTGAGCCGGCCGTCGGACGACAGCATCATGAGGGTGTTGTTGGCGCGCGTGATGCCGCCGGAGAAGTTCACGGTGCTGGTGGCCGGGATCGGGATGTCCGCCGGATACACCGTCACGCGGCCCGATCCCGTCGTCTGGATCACCGTCACGTTGAGCGCCACGGCCGTGGCCAGCGGCGACACGCCGCAGCGCGTGACCGCGACCACGTCGAGGACCCGGTCGGCGCCGGACGGCACCGGCGCGGCGCCGTCCTCGGGCGAGCGGGTGTCGAGCAGCCGGCACGGCGCCACCGTGTAGAAATCGCCGTCCGGCATCACCTGGATGACCGCGGTCGCCGTGTTCGCGCTCGCCTTGCCGCGCGAATCCTTCACCGAGAGAGAGGCGTTGTAGTTCCCGGGCGCGGTGTATGTGTGGCTCACCATGGGCGAGCCCTGCGTCACCGGATCGGAGCCGTCGCCGAAGTCGAAGGTGTACTCCGCGATCGTGTCCCCGGCGTCCGGATCCGACGAGCCCGAGCCGTCGAAGTCGACGTCCAGCGGCGCGCGTCCGGACTGTGGCGCGGCCGCGAGGCGGGCCGTCGGCGCCGCGTTCGGAGCGCAGGCGGCGTTGGTGTGGACCGTGTAGTCGCTGGGCGTCGAGTCGTCGATCACCGTGATCAGCCCCGTGCCGCCGCCGCCGACCAGCAGGCGCGTCTCGCCCTTGGCGCCGGCCAGGACGTCGCCCGCGACCGGAGCCGGCTGCGCCGCGCCGCCGATCGCGACCGGCTGGGTCAGCAGGCCGCGGGAGAGCCGCATGGTGATCGTGTCGCCACCGACGCTGCCGTCGATCGTCCCGAGCTCCGTCTGCTCGTTGATCCCGGTGGTCGGGTTCAGATCGACGCGGCCGTACACGAAGGCCGGGGTCGGCGGCGCGTTGCCGGTGGTCATCGCCGCGTAGTAGCGGACGCCGCGGTAGGTGAAGTACACGTACCAGTAGCCGTTGGGCGGTGGCAGCGGGTCCAGGCTCTGGTGGGTCCGGATGCGGATCTCCAGACTGTCGTCGTCGGGGTCGGCCGGGTTCCACGGCTCGGCCAGGAACGCGGCCTTGAGGTCGAGCCCGCCGTTGCCCGGCGCGCCGGTCTGGTCGCCCGCCGGGTCCTCGGTCACCTGGACGCCCGGCGCCTGGCAGGGATCGGCCGGCGTCACTCCGGGCGGGGCCTCCACGGGCACGGCCGGACACGCCTGGCCCGGGCCGGCGCCGCTCACCGCGTGCACCCGGTAGACGTACTGGGACAGGGGAGGAGCCGGCGAGTCGAGGTAGCGGAAGGTCGAGGCGGACACCGTGTCCACCGTCGTGAAGCCGGTGCCGTCCGCCGAGCGCTCGATCACATAGCCGGTGACGGCCGTGCCGAAGTCGTCGGCCGGGAACCACTCCACGAGCACGGAGCCATTGATCTCCGTGGCCGCGACGCCGACCTTGCCGGGGGCGTGGTTGTCGAAGGCGGCCAGGAGCCGCCTGCCCCCGACCTGGCCCGAGATGCGGGCGAGCGCCGTGCCGCTCTGCGCGCCGCCGCCCGAGCAGGAGCCGACGCAGCCGTCCGACCAGGCGACCAGGACGCGGCCCTCGTCGTCGAGCGCGATGTCGTTGAAGTCGAGCAGGTTGCGGCCGGAGGAGCAGGTGGTGCCCTGGGTGCAGACGGCGCCGCGCTGCACCGGGTCGGCCGGCGTGGCGTCCGACGTGGTCCAGGTCGCGCCGCCGTCGTAGGTGACGGCGACGTAGAGATGCCACTCGACGTCCAGCGTGGTGTCGGTGCCGTAGACCGGGCCGGTGCCCGGAGTTCCGAGGAAAGCCACCGCGGCTCTTCCGTTGTCGCCGGTCACCACCTCGGGGAACACGCTGTTGGCGATGCCGAAGGTGGTTCCGAGGTCGATGGGAGCGCTCCAGGTCTGGCCGTGGTCGGTGGAGACGGCGACGAACGTCGAGCCGGCGGAGTAGGCGAAGTAGACCTTGTTGTCCGGCCCGATGTCGAGGTGCGGGTCGGTGTTGCCCGAGGCGCTGCCGGGCACCGTGCGCACCGTCCAGGTGAGGCCCGAGTCGGTAGAGACGGCCACGCCCTGGAGCCCCTGGCAGTTCTTGTTCGGCACGTAGACCGCGCCGTCGGGCGCCACCTTCACGTGGCCATGGAGGCCGCCGCACTGGGTGACGTTGTAGATCGGGATCGCCGGGCCGAATGTGAGCCCGCCGTCGCGGCTGAGCGCGCACTGGGCGATGGCGGCGTCCTGGGAGCAGTAGTAGACCGCGTTCGGGTAGCCGATGCCGCCGACCGGGTCGCTCGCCGGGAACGGTCCGCCGCCGACGCTCTGATGGTCGACGCCCGCGTTGATGCCGCAGCCCTGGCTGGGCAGCCAGGACTCGCCGTCGTCGTCCGAGAACGACATCAGGCTGCACTTGGGTCCGAGCTGGGAGCCGAACGTGCGGCCGGTGCGGAAGTCGGTGAAGAGGATCGGGTCGAGCGTGGCGAGGCCGTTGTTCGGGGCCGTCCTGTCGACCCAGGCGTCGGTCTCCTGGCGGTTGGCGGCCAGGCACTCGTCGCGGGTGACGCGGAGGACCTCGAGCCCGGCGATGAACAGTGCCGCGTTGGGCACGTGCTGGGCGCCGAGGCGGCCGACGCCGATCGAGGGCTCGCCGGCGCTCGCGCCGATCCCGGCCGGCGGCTCGTACTGGAACATCTTCACCGCCTGGGTGCCCGGGGGAGGCGGCGGCGGGGGCGCGGCGCCGGCTTCGAGCACGGCGGTGGCGCTGTAGGGCGCGCCCACGGCGAACGGCGCGCCGCTCACCGTGTGGACGCCGGCCACCGGGTTGCTGAGCACCACGACCTCGGCGATGCCGGCCGGGTTCCCGGAGCTCCCCTCGCCGGAGCCGGCGGGGTCGTAGACGGTGAGGTCCCAGTCGTCGAGCGGGGTGAGCGTGATGCGGACCGTGAACCCGCCGGGTCCCGGCGGAGGCACGATCTCCAGCGCGAAGTGATCGCAGGCCGGGTCCTCGGGGCCCGTGCACCCGGCGGCGCTGGGAGTGAGCGGACCGCCGCTCCAGGTGACCACCGGGCTGGACTGCGACAGCGTGCCCGAGGCCGGGGAGGCGGCGCGGGCGAGAGAGGGGACGAGAAGCGAGGCGAAGAGCGCACAGGAGCAGAGGAGCCGGCTCATGATGTGAAGACCCTCCATCGTCGGAAAAGATCTATCGCCAATTCAGAATGCGCTTTCTTTTCAGGGACTTGGCGGCCGTTGCGGAAGGCGTCGGAGGGGTTTTGGCTGCACGCCGCGTGCCAGTGCGAGGGGGAGGCGGCGGCTCGCGGGAGGCGCCCTGACTCCACCCCCGCGAGCCGAGCTGAAGGAACGAGGGACCGGCTCTCAGGGGCCCGGGACAGCCCCCGGGGCGGGAGCCGCGGGCGGTATTGACGGCACTGACGGTATTGACGGCACTGGCGGCATTGGCGGGATCGTGGGCAGGCCGATGGCGATGCCGCCGCCCGGTGCGGGTTGAGCGATCCGCTGCAGCGCGCCGACGCCGTCGACGCAGCCCTGGCCGTAGCGCCGGCGCCGCACGGGCGGATTGGCGGGCGGATTGCTGCGGGCCGAGGCCTGCAGGGCCTGCTTGATCCTCCCGTTCGTGACCGGGCCGGCGGCCTGGAAGAGCAGGGCCGCGAGGCCTGTCACGTGGGGCGCCGCCACGCTGGTCCCGTCCATCGACGTGACGCCTCCGAGGACGCGGGCGGCCTGGACGGGCTCGCCCGGCGCGCTCAGATCCGGCTTGCTCCGGCCGTCGCGGGTCGGTCCCGAGGAAGAGAACGGCATCAGCGGGCGCTGGGGATCGCTGGCATCGTAGGCCCCCACCACGATCGGCCTCGTGCCGCAGGCGATCGAGGACAGGGTGTGCATGGACGTGGACTGGCTCTCGAAGAGTGCGGTTCCGGTGGCGTCGCTCTCGATCCAGGCATGGATCTCGACCGGCTGCGGGTTCGGATTCACCAGCACGACGGTCCAGATCCCCGGATCCATCGTGGTGTCGAGGAACAGGCTGATCACGTTGTCGTCGTTGTTCGGGTCCTTCTCCCGCTGGATGACCGTGCCCTGCCTCTGGCCGTCCCCGGACTCGATCGTGTGCGTCTCGCCCAGGCGGACCGGGCCGAGCTCCTGACCCGTCGGGGAGACGAGGGAGACCTCCAGCCGTGAGCCTTCCTCGTACCAGATCTCCATCTCGTTGGGCGTCGTATCCTGGTTCGGGATCCGCCAGGCGAGCCGCACCGGATCTCCGAGCCGGACGGTCTGGAGGGTGTGCGCCCGCCTGTCGAAGGAGTTTCCGGCCGCGATCACGATGGATCGCCCCGGCTTCTTCAGCAGGCGCTCGAACCCCTGCTCCACGGGAAAGGAGCCGTCGTGAGGCCCGGTCTGCTCGGCCAGGCTGACGTTCACGACCGCCGGCCGCCCGAGCTCCTCGGCCTTGGCGAAGACGTACTCGACCGCGTCGAGGAGGCGGAGCGAGTTGCCGGCGGGCTTGGTCTTGGAGACCCCCGTGTCCACGTGGACGAAGATCAGGTCGGCCCCCGGCGCCACGCCGGGCGAGCCCGCGCGGCCGTTGCCCGCGGCGACGTCCATCACGTGGGTACCGTGGCCTTTGGCATCGGGGCGGTAACGGGCGGTCAGGAACGGCGCCAGGGTCGAGAGAGACTCGTTGAGCCGGGCGCTGTCGAGCTCGCGTCCGTAGGGATACCCGGCCGGAGAGGCCGCCGTCTGCGGCCCGCGCTGGTCCCAGAGGAACAACAGCCTCGTCCTGTCGTCGGCCGCGCGGAGGAAATTGGGATGGGTGAAGTCGCAGTCCGCGTCCACGACGCCGACGATCACGCCGGTTCCGTCGAGCACCGGATCGAGATTGGGAAACGCGGCGTGCAGCGAGGCCCTGTCGGCGTGGATCTCCGGCACCGAGACGCCGAGGGCGGGCCGGACCGTCCTCGCCGCCTTGAGGCTCTTGACCTGCCGGCGGACCCGCTCGATGTCCTCGACCGCCACGGTGCCGGTGGCGATCTGCCCGATGCGCCGGCCGATCGTGAGGCCTTCCACCTTCTGCCTGGGCTTGTGCAGCCAGGCCACGACCTCGGCCCTGGGCCTGCCTTCGGCGTCGGCGACCACGCAACTGCTGCCGGCTTGCAAGGGGCGGCCGGCCCGGTCGTCGAGGATCAATCGCTGCAGGTGAGGGTCGAGGTCCTTCAGCACGTTTTCCTGCTTCACCAGGCGGTATTCGGTCATGGCTCCTCCTTGGACGCTCGGATCGATCGTCCGTTGCCGGCTGTAGACGGATCGGGAGGCCGCTTTCCGCCGTCCCGGCGGGGGCGGAAAGAGAGCCGGCCGTCCGTCTATCGGGTCGATGCGCCGCTCCCTCGAAATCCCCGCCGTCAAAGCCTTTCCGGAGAGGAGGCTCTGGTACGATGCCGCGGCATTCGCCCTGCTTCAGGGGCCCGATCTGCCGGACCTCGTCCGACTGGCTGGGGACGATTCGATGGGGAGAGCACACGCGGCCGCGGCGCTGCTCGGCGCCGCGGGCCTGATATGGCACGCCTGTGCCCGGTTTCCGGGAGCCGGCGATGACCGCCTCACCTCCGGCCACGTCGCTCTCGCCGAGGCCCTGAAGACGCTGCGGCCCGTCGAGCCCCGCCTCGTCGGCGGCTTCGGCCATGCGTCCTGCCGCACGGTCCCCGGTTCCCGCCTCGTTCCGGAGCGCGTGTGCTCGACGCTGCCGCCGGAAGACCCCGACGCCCGCGCGGCGCTCCGCGAAGCGCGGCTCCGGATCGAAGTCGAGGCGCAGACCGGCGCCTCCCCGGCGGCGCTCCACGCCCTCGCCGTCCTCGACCTCGTCCTCGACCCCGATCGTGCCGGCCGGGCCGCCGAGAGCCTCCAGAAGGTGGTGGCCGCCGCGCCCGGCGACGCCCGCGCCTGGAGCGACCTCGCCGCCGCCTGGCTGGTCCGCGCCCAGCGCTCCGGCGAGCCGCGCGACCTGGTCCGCGCCCTGGAAGCCGCCGAGCGCGCCGTCCTCCTCGACGCCGACCTTCCGGAAGCCCGGTTCAACCGCGCCCTGGCCTCGGAAGCCCTGTTCCTGCCCCTGGCCCGGGAGCGCTGGAAGGAGTGCGCGGCCCGCACCCCCGAGCGTCGCTGGCGGGACGAAGCCCGAGACCGCTCGCAGCCGCCGGAAGACCGCGGAGAGCCGGCCTCCCTGCAGGCCGGGCGCGAGCAGGCCGAGCGCGCCCTCCTCGGGCAGTGGGCGGAGCAGGGGAGCGCCGCCGCCGGCGCGTTGGCCAGAGCGCGCGCGATCGGCGAGGCCCTGGCTGCCCGCAGCGGCGAATCCCTGCTCCGGGACGGCGTCGCGGCGATTGACGAAGCCCGCCGGGCCGGCGACGGAGCGCGGCTGGCAGGGCTCGCCGCCGGCCATCGCGCGTTCGCCCGGGCCCTGCGGCACTACGAGCACGGCGAATGGGGCGAGGCCGCCGCGGACCTGGCCGAGGCGCGCGCCGCCTTCGAGACGGCGGACACCCCCTTCGCGGCCCTGGCCCGGTTCTACGAGGCCTGCTGCCTCTACCTGCTCGGCCGCACCGCAGACGCCTCCGCGGCGTTCGACCGCCTGGCGGCCGAGCTGCCGGACGGCCGCTACCTGGCTCTCCGGGGACACGTCGCCTGGATGCAGGGAGTCCTGAAGATCGACCGGCACGATCCCGCCGCGGCGCTTCCGCTCTACGAGACCGCCCTGGCCTCCTTCCAGCGCCTCGGCGAGCCGGGCTACGTCGCCCGGGTGCAGGGGTTCCTGACCTGGGCCTATCAGCTCATCGGACGCCACCGGGAGGCCTGGGAGCACGCCTACCAGGCTCTGCGCGAATCCCGCCGCCTGGACGGGACCCAGGGGAGATACCCGGTCCTGGCGAACGCCGCGGACGCGGCCCTGGCCGAAGGCCGGCTGGCCGCGGCGCTCGCCTTCCAGGAGAACGCGGTGTGGGAGGCCGGGCGCGCCCTCCCCGGCGAGGCCAGGGTCGACGCCCTGTTCTGGCGCGGCATCATGCGGGCCCGGGCCGGCCGGCCGGAGCAGGCCTGGGAGGACCTGAGGAGCGCCCGGCGGCGCCTGCCGCAGGTCGCGGACCTCGCGTCGCGACGCCGCATGAGCGCCGATCTCGGCATGGCGGAGGGCGAGCTCTTCCTGCCGGACCGGCCGGAGCGCGCCGTGGCCGTCCTCTCCGCGTCCCTGCAGCACTACGAAGCCTCCGGCAACCGCCTGCTCGCGGTCTGGGTGCGCCGCCTGCGCGCCAAGGCCTTCCGCCGGCTGGGCCGCCTGGACCTCGCGGAAGCCGACCTGCGCGCCGCCCTGGCGGCGTACGAGCGCCTCGGCGTCGAAGGCGAGGTCGGCCTCCAGCTCGCCTTCGTCGCCCGCACCGAGGAGGCGTTCGACGAGATGATCGCCTTCCAGGCTCTCGACCGGCGGAATCCGGACGAGGCCTTCCGTTACGTCGACCTCGGGCAGACCCGGGTGCTGCCGGGCCTCACCGCGCGCAGCCGGGCCGGCAGTCTCGACGCGGCCGGCCGCCGGCAGCTCCTGGCCGGGGAGAGACAGCCTCTCGGGCTCGACGGAGTCCGGCGCCGTCTGCCGGCCGGAACCGTCCTGATCCAGTACTGCATGCTGCCCGACCGGCTCCTGATCTGGCGGGTGCGCGCGGAAGGCGCGCTCTTCCTCCAGCAGCCGGTGCCGGCAGAGGAGCTGCAGCGCAGGATCGCCCGCCTGCGGTCCGCGGCCGGCTCGCCCGGCGCCTGGGAGCGCGAATCGGAGGCCCTTTACGACCTCTTGATCCTCCCCTGGAGGAAGGGGATCGCCGAGGGCGAAACCGTCGTGCTCGTGCCCGACAAGGCCTTGAACGGCGTGCCCTTCGCCGCTCTGCAGGAGCCCCGGACCGGCCGCTTCCTGGTCCAGGACGTGCGGATCGCGGTCTCCCCGAGCGCCACCCTGGCCGTGAGCGGTCCGCCTCCGGCCCAGGCCGCCGCGGCCGGCCGCTTCCCGGCGCTCGTCGTCGGCAATCCCGCGTTCGACCGCGGAGAGTGGAGCGAGCTGCGCGATCTCCCCAGAGCGGGAGACGAAGCGGCCGAGGTGGCGCGGTCGATTCCCGGCTCGGCCTTCCTCCGCGGCGAGGAGGCGACGCGCTCCGCCTTCCTGGAGCTCGCGCGGCGCGCCGACCTCCTGCACTTCGCCGGCCACTCCGTCTCCGATCCGGCCGACCCCCTGCTTTCCCAGCTCCTCCTCGCCCCCCCGCAGCCCGGCGCGCCCGGCTCGGTGTACGCCTGGGAGGTCTACGGCATGAGCCTGGCCGGCACCCGGCTGGTGGTGCTCGCCGCCTGCAACACCGCCGACCCTTCAGTGGGATTGGGAGACGTCGCGGCCAGCCTGGCCCGGGCCTTCCTGGCCGCGGGCGTGCCGCGGGTCGTGGCCAGCCTCTGGGCGGTGGACGACGCCGCCACCGCCCGGCTCTTCGAGGACTTCTATCTCCATCCCCAGGCGAGAGCCGATCCGGTGGGCGCGCTGCGGTCCGCGCAGATCTCGCTGCTGGAGTCGCCGGACCAGCCGGCGGCTCCCTGGCAGTGGGGAGCCTTCCAGGTGATCGCAACGGGCCCTTGAGCCCCGAGGAGAAGAGACATGCCTTTCAACTTCAGGATCGTCCTGTCCGGCCTGATGGCCGTGATCCCCAACCGGCCGCGGTTTTTCTTCGCGCCGACCGAATCGCTCACCGTCCTCCTGCCCAACCTGCGGCGGCCCCGGGCGGTCGGACGCCCGAATCCCCAGCCGGAAATCCTCGATCCGCACTTCCCGTTCCTGGTGGTCCCGGGCGGCGCCCGGCTGGCGGAGAGCACCCGGCAGGCCGACCTCACCGTCCCGGCGCGGCAGGAGCAGTTGTTTCATCTCCTGGGCGAGGAGATCGAGATCCGGGTCCCCGGCCTCGCGCAGGGCTTCTCGATGAACACGTCCCAGCCTCGCAGCCTGGTGGAGCCCACGGCCGACGAGAGCCGGTCCCTGTTCTGGCTCGCCACCGTCGAGGACGCCTCGCCCGGATTCGGCGCGGTCAACCCGGCCTTCCTCTCCGCAGATCTGGACCTGGAGAACAACGATCAGATCGCCAGCCGTCTGAGCATCAACGCGGGGCACTTCTGCACCAACCTTCTCAGCGAAGGGGCCTGCCGGTTCAATCCGGTCGAGGACGACGACGTCGAACGGCTCTACGCCGTCCGTCTGGCCCTGGAGTTCACGGACGTGCCCGACAGGGTGATCCTGGTCCTGACCAGGGCCGGCGTTTCCCAGGAGCTTCATCTCGGCCAGGCCGCCGGAGAGCTGGAGGTGCAGCTCACCAACCGTGAGTTCGAGGACCTCCTGAGCCCGCGGGATCCTCGCCGCCGGGAGCCGGCCGTGGTCGGCCGGCCGCTCAACGACTTCGACGTCTTCTACGGCCTCACGGACAACAACAACGTGCCCCTCGAGGCCAGGCGCTTCCTCGAGCTGGTTCCCCCGCCGCCGAGCCCCACTCGCACTGGCCCGGTCAACCCGCCGCACGCGCTCTGCCCGCCGACCGGCATGACCCTCAAGACCAAGGCCGCCTGAGACTGCCTGAGACCGGCCGAATTTCCCTTCCTCCCCCTTGCCGCACAGAAGGGAGCCCCGGACCTCGGGGGCTCCCTTCGTCCCTTCGGAATGCCAGGCAAGGAACTTGATAGATAATTCCGAATAATTTAAGATCCGTCTTCCTTCCGAGGGAGGAGCGGGATGGTCGGCGATGCCTGGAGCGATCCTGTCTGGTTGCGGGCTCTTACCCTGGACGAGCGGGTGGGCCTCCTGGGTGGAGAGACGGGTCCGCCGGCCGACCCGGAGCTCGCCGGGCGCCGGCTCCGGCGCTGGCGCTCCCAGCCGCCGTTTGCAGGCGACTCCGAAGCGCTCACCCGCCGGCTCGCCGCGGCCGGGCTCTCCGAGACCTCCTTCCTGCGTCTCCTGGGAGAGCCGGAAGCCGGACTGGCCGAACGGGCCGGCGAACGCCCAGCCTGGCTGGCGACGCTCGCGGACGCGTTCTCCTCCCCTTCATCCGCCGTGTACCCCGAACCGCCCGTCGCCGAAGAGGTACGGCCTCACCTGGGCTTCCTGAACGTAGTCCGGCCGCTCCTCGACCACGGGTTTTTCCGGCTTCGCGAAGGCGTCCGGGAGCTGTCGGAAGGCCGGAGCGATCTCCCCTGGGAGGCCGGGACCGTCGCGGACCTGTTCTCCGCGAGCGTCGTGCATTCTCTGGCCCTGCTGCTCGGGAGGACCATGGTCCTGGAGCTGGACCTGGCCGCGCGGGAAGGGCGTCTGGCCGGAGAGACGCCCGAATCGCGCTTCGAGTCGTTCACGGAATCGCTTCGCAACCCGGAGACGGCGCTCGGCCTCCTCCGCCAATACCCCGTCCTGGCCCGGCAGGCCGTCGAGACCGTCGAGCGCTGGGTCGCGACGAGCCTGGAGGTCCTGCGCCGCCTGCGGGACGACGCCTGCGCGATCCGTTCGGCCTTCTCGCCGGACCGCGAGCCGGGCCCCCTGGCCACGTTCGAAGGCGGCCTCGGCGACTCCCACCGCGGCGGCCGGTCCGTGGCCCTGCTGACCTTCGCCTCGGGCCTGCGCCTGATCTACAAACCCCGGTCCGTCGGCGTGGAGGCCGCCTTCCAGAGGCTGCTCGCCTGGACCGCGGAGAAGGGCTTCGCGCCGGCCTTCCGGTGCCTCCGGATCGTCGAGGGGGAAGACCACGGCTGGGTGGAGTGGGTCGAGGCGGCGCCCTGCGCGGACCGTGAGGGGCTGGAGCGGTTCTACCGGCGCCAGGGAGGCTACCTCGCCCTGCTCTATCTGCTGGCCGCCACCGACTTCCACTCGGAGAACCTGATCGCGGCCGGAGAGCACCCGGTGCTCGTGGACCTGGAGGCGCTGTTCCACCCCTGGAGCGAGGAGCTGGGCCGGGAGCCCGGCGATGCGAGACCCGGCCGGCCGCTGTTCGAGAGCGTCCTCCAGAGCGGCATGCTGCCGATGCGGATCTGGCAGAGCGAGGGCGATGCGTCGGGGATCGACCTGAGCGGCCTGGCCGCGCCCGCGGCCCAGGTCGTCGCGCAGCCGGCCCTGATGAGCGAGAAGGCCGGCACCGACGCCATGCGCTATGTCCGGCGCTCCGTGGAGATGCGCCTGGGCGGCGGCCGGCCGACCCTGGACGGCGGCGAGGTGCAGCTCTGCGACTTCCTCGATCCGCTCCTGGACGGCTTCTCGGACCTCTACCGCCTGCTCGTCCGGCACCGGGACGAGCTGGCCGCGCCGGGCGGCCCGCTGGCCGCGTTCGCCGGCGCCGAGGTGCGGGTGATCGTCCGCCAGACCCGCACCTACGCCATGCTCTTCGTCGAGGCGCAGCACCCGTTCCTGCTCGGGCACGGCCTCGACCGCGACCGTCTCCTCGACCGTCTGTGGGAGGTCGCCGACCGCCCCGGCTTCGCCCCGGTCGTGGCCGCCGAGAGGCGCGACCTGCAGCGGGGCGACGTCCCGATCTTCACCGCGCGGCCCGGGTCCCGAGACCTGTGGACCGCCGCCGGCGAGCGCCTGCCCGGCCTGCTCGCGGTCGCGGGCCTGGACGAGGCCCGGTCGCGCCTCGCCCGCCTGGGAGAGGACGACCTGCGCCGCCAGTCGCGGACCATCCACGACGCCGTCGAGGCGACCGTCCTCCGCGACCCGCTGCGTCCGCCGCCGGCCTCGTGGGACGGCGACGCCGTGGAGGCGCCGGCCCGCGACGAGGTCCTGGAGGCCGCCCGCCGGGTGGCCCTTCATCTGGAAGAGCTGGCGCTCCGCGGGCCGGGAGAGGCCTGGTGGCTCGGCATCCAGACCCGGGGCGCGTCGTCCCACTGGAGCCTCGGGGTGGCCGGGCCCGACCTCCATCTCGGCATGCCGGGCATCCTTCTTTTCCTGGCGTATCTCGGGGACGTGACCGGCGAGGAACGCTGGACCGGCCTGGCCCGGGACGGCGCGGCCACGCTCTGCCGCTGGCTCGAACAGACCCCCCGGCCGCCGCTGCCGGTCGGCGCCTTCGGAGGCTGGGGCGGGACGGTCTATACGCTCGTCCACCTGGCGGCCCTGTGGGACGAGCCGGAGCTCCTCGACCGGGCGGAGGCGGTGGTCTCCTTCCTGCCGGAGCTCATCGACCGGGACGAGATGCACGACGTCGTGGCCGGGGCCGCGGGCTGCCTCGTCTGCCTGCTCCGTCTCTGGGAGCGCAGGCCGTCCCCTGCGACCCTGGCGGCCGCCGTGCGCTGCGGCGAGCGCCTCCTGGAACGGGCCGTGCCCGCGGGTCCGGGGATCGGCTGGATCCTCGACCTCGCCGGTCCGGACCCCCTGGCCGGCATGTCCCACGGCGCGGCGGGCATCGCCTGGGCGCTCCTGCAGCTCGAAGAGGCCACGGGCGATGCCGGCGAGGATCGTTTCCGGCGCGCCGCCCTGGCCGCCCTGGCCTACGAGCGCTCGCTCTTCGACGCGGAGCGCCGGAACTGGCCGGACCTGCGCGCCGGCAGCGCCGGCCCGAACGGCGAGCCCCACTTCATGAGCGCCTGGTGCCACGGCGCGCCCGGCATCGCGCTGGCGCGGCTGGACGGGCTGGACCGACTGGACGACGCCACGGTGCGGGACGAGATCGCCGCCGCGCTCGCCACCACCCTGGCCGAGGGCTTCGGCCGGGGCCACTGCCAGTGCCACGGCGACCTGGGGAACCTGGAAGCCCTGAATCTCGCCGAGGAACGGCTCGGGCTCGATCTCGGGCCGGAGAGGGCGCGCCGGCTCGCCGCGACCCTGGCCGACATCCGGGCCCACGGCTGGCGCTACGGCCTGCCGGGGCGCACCGAGCCGCCCGGCTTCATGGTGGGCCTGGCGGGGATCGGCTACGGCCTGCTGCGCCAGGCGGCGCCGCGGCGCGTGCCGCCGGTCCTGGTACTGGCGCGCCCCGCTCCGCAAGACTTCAACGCCGTCCGGGATGAGCCCGTGACGGTGTCGTGCAAGGAGACGGTATGAAGAAGAAGATCGATGTCGCTCGGGCCTGGCGTGACGAGGAGTACTACCTCGGCCTGACCGAAGAAGAGCGGGCGAGCCTCGGAGCTCATCCGTCCGGTCTGATCGAAGTGGATGGGAGCCTGCTGAAGACCGTCGTGGGCGGCGTCGCCACCCTCGTGGACACCTGCTCGGCCATCTGCACTCCCTGTCCGCCGCGCCAGTGCTATTGAGCCGGTGACCCTCGCGGCTTGCGGGAGGCGTTCCGCGTCTCCCGCAAGCCTTCCCCGAAAGGGAGGGCGGGACGGGCCCCGGCCGAGGCCCGCCCCCTTTTGGCAGGTAGGTTTTGCATCGATTGTCAATGAACCGTGCTACGGGTCCTGCGGTACGGGCCTACTCGACCGCCAGCGGCGGATCGACGAGCTTGGCGGTGCGGCGCTGGCGGATGGGGCGGGCCCCGAACTCGACCAGCTTCTCGTTGTGGCCGCCGAAGTGGCCCTTGAGGGCGGCGCGCAGGCGCGAGGCCGCGGCCCGGCCCTCGAAGAGGATCTCGCGGCGGCGCTTCGCGTCGGCCGAGAGCTGGGAGCGGGAGGCATCCTGACGGGTGCTCACCGCCTTGGCCTCCTCGAGGATGTCCTCCAGGGAGGTCCGCTGGGGGCCGAGGTCGGGCAGGCCGGCCTCGTTGTTCGCCACGGCGGCGAGCAGGCGCTCCCAGTCGGTGACGTAATCGGCAAACGACGTGATCTCAGGCATGATGCTTCTCCTTTCAAGGAAATCCGGAGCCTTCATGGCACCGGAGGTGTGCCGCATTCCCGTACGACGGCGAGGATGATGCCCCGAGTCTCAGGCCAAGTCAATACATTTTTGCTGAGTAATTTTGACAAAAAATTCCATATTCTGGACTTTTTGACCCCTTGACTTTCCGGATCGACGCTTTACCATGCCGGATGCATGGCCGGTTTGCGCCGTTTGCCTCTGCCACTCACGGGTTTGCGGCCGGCGCAAGGGGTCGTGCCGCCGCGGCACGAGGTCGTGCGGCGGCGCTGGAGTGTGAGCGGCTGTGGCACGGAGTCTTGCGGCAGCGGCTCAGGGTCGCGCGTGGGCCGCGCGAGGTCGTGCGGCAACGGCTCGGGGTCGTGCGGTGGCGGATGGAGACCGAGCGGCGGCGGCACGGTGTCGTGCCGGCCACGCCCGGCTCCTTGCCGCGGCGGCAAACCCGTGAGCGGCAGCCGCTCAACCGTCGCCGCGAGGCGCCGGAGGGTTCTTTGACAACCGATTCACCTGATTGCCGGGGGCCCGCTCGGGGCCGGCGTGCCCCCGGCCTGTCTTTTTACTGGGAGCGCCGGCGTCCCGCCGGCCTGCGCTCAGCGCTCCGTGCTCCGCTGCGCCTGTTCCAGGGAAGAGGCCACTTCCTGGAGCAGGGCGAGCGTGACCTGCTCGGCCTCGGCGGCCTTCTGGAAGAGGAGGAACGCGGCCAGGGCATGCCGGTGGTCCTCGCGGGACTCGAACACGGCGATCATCTCCACGGCCAGACGCTTGAGCTCGCCGGCTTCGCCCCGTGCCAGGAAGACCATGGCGAGGTCGAGAGAGGCAAGGGCAGCATCCAGGCCGAGCCGGAGCTCGACCAGCTCGGTCTTGACCTCCCGGAGAGCCGTTTCCGCCTCGTCCAGCCGTCCCAGGTCCCGGAGGATCTTGCCCTCAAGCCAGCGGAGTCGCACGAGAGGCGAGCGCTCCCCGAGCTGGAAATAAAGGCCGCGGGTCTCCGAGAGCGCCTTCAGCGCCTCCTCGTGCTGGCCAAGCTCATTCAGATAGCCGATCAGGCTGTGTCTGGCCGAGACAAGGAGCCGGGGTTCCTCGAAGAGGTCGATCTTCGCCAGGCCCCGGCGCGCCAGCCGGATGGCCTCGGCATGCCGCCCGGCGTAGCTCACGGCGGCGGCCTTCTGAATGAGTGTCCGGCCCTCCCGGTGCGCGTCGCGGGCCTCACGATAGACATTAGCGACCGGATCGAGCAGCGCGGCGGCCTCGTCGTAGCGGCCCTGGGCGTTCAGGAGAGACGCCTTGAAGCTCAGGATCTCGGCGCCGGTATAGGCGTCCTCGCCGGCCCGCCGGTGGTGCTCCTCGGCCGTGCCGAGAGCCTCCTCGGCACGGCCGAGGTCGGAGGAGATCCGCAGCGCATTGGCGAGATGGCCCCAGGCCCGCGCCCGTGCATCCTCCACGAGACGCTCTCCGTAGTGCCCGGCGTCGAGGCGGCCGGAGACCAGGACCGCCAACTCGGCCAGCTCCAGCGCCGCGGCCGGATCGGAGAACCCGGCCGCGCGGCTCTTCTCGAAGAGCAGGTCGCAGAGCATGAGGGCGCGGAACCGGGGCTGTTCTTCCACCAGCCGGCTCCGGTCCGGCGCGGCCTCGGCCAGGATCTCTCCCAGGAGAGCCGCCGAGCGATCGATCTCGTCGAGGATCTCGGACGCCCGCTGCAGCACGGGGTTGCCTTCCGGCTCCTGGCGGGCAGGGGGTTGCGGGTCTCGGCGGCGGTCACTCATGCGCGGGCTCCTTTGGCGTGGTTGAGAGTCCGGGAGGCGTCCCGTCGATGGCTTCGAGCAACCAACGTCCGCGATCGCCGACCCGATCCCAGCGGGCCGCCAGCTCCAGCATCAGCCCGGCGAGGCGCGTGGCGGCTTCGGCCTGAGAGAGCCCTTGCTTCTTGAAGCGGCGGGCGATCTCGGGGCCGAGTTTCTTCAGGATCCGGTCGATAGCGTCGCGGGTAGGACGATTCCGATAGCTCATGGTCTTTTTGTTTCCCTGGGGGCAGGCTGTTGCTCTTGCCGAAGTATAGTTGCAGCAGCCGGTGACTGGGAAGAGGGGCCGCCCCGGGACGAGCGGCAGCCCCATCTCCAGGCCTACCCGTTGGGGTCGATCTGCCAGCCGTTGTCGCCATTCTCGGCGGGCGTGGTCCGCTCGACCGGGAACAGCCGGGCGAGGAAATCCTGGAGCCGTGTCAGAACCGAGGTCATGAGTGTCTACCTTCCCGGCGGGTCAGCGAAGGGCCGACGCGGCCGACGTGCCCACCTGGAGATAGGGTAGGGGAGGAGCCCGACTGCCGCGGGCCCTGTTCTTTCTGCCTCCTCAATCGGGCGGTTCGATGGAGAGGATCCTCCGCTCGACCACGGTATTCCGGACCAGATCGATGAAGAAGAACTCGAACCAGGTGCTGTATCCCACGGTCTGGGTGAGGATGAGCAGGTATCTCCGGTTTGGAGAGAGGCTCGCCAGAAGGACTTCGCCTGTGGGGAGACCTCCTTCGTCCCACCTGGCGCGGCTCGATTTGAAGAGCAGGTTTTTTTCGAGCCAGACGCGCTGAAAAGCCGTGTAGGAGATGCCGTAGTTGGACTCGCCTTCCATCACGTGGACCAGTTGGATTCCGATCTTTCGGCTTTCGGGGGGCTCTGCGGGTATCGGGATCCATGTCCGGTCCCCTTCGACGCGGAGAGAAAGTAGGGTTCCCGGCTGAAGATCGAGTCGGCGAATGCGTTCCTCGGCGGCGAATTCGCTGAGCGTCGGCCCTTCGTACTCGTCCATGTATTCCGGGCGCTGCTTCCCCCAGTGGAGACCGTGGCGTTCGACCACGAGCTTCCCATCGTTCAGCGACGACACGAGAAGCTCTTCGAAGCTGTCGTTCTCCGAGGTCTCGACTCGCTTGATCAGAACGCACTTGGTCCCGTCGCGGCTCCATCCTCGGAATTCCGGCTTCAGGATCGTGCCGTGGTAGGCCGACGCTCCCGATGGCAGGAGCAGGCAGGCCGCGGCGAGCAACGCTACTGCCGCTGTGGAGGACATCTTCCTGGCTGGAAGGATCATGGCGTGTCTCCGGATTGGGCCAGTCTACAGTGAGGCGCTCCGGCGATGATAGAGGGAAATCGGGAATCCATGTCCGTCTTATCCCGTAGGGCAGAGAGCCAGCAGGGCATGCATTTGGAGCCTCCGGCGATCGGCCCGATCAACCGCTTTACGGGAGGACTGAGATGCGAAACCTGGCATTCGTGCTGTTTGCTTTCGTGCTCGCTTCGCAGGCGCAAGCGCAGATGGGCGTCCGCACAATCCTCGATTATGGAGGGGGAGGTCGGTCAGAGAATAATGAAGGAAAGACAACCATGAATTTGACGACCGAAAACGCTCCTCCGGCAGCGAGAAAGTTTATCGCTGAGTGGGACAAGGAGGAGGAGGCGGCGACAATTATGGGAGAGGAAGCCGCCGAAGTTCCCTGTGCCAAGCAAAGCTTCTCGCATTGGCTTCCCACCCATGGCAGGCCGAGCAAAGCCTCGGCTGGCACCGACACGGGCGACACCGACACGGGCGACACCAACACAAACGAAACCAAATCTTCCAGCGATATGAAACTGGGCCAATGCTTCTGGACACAGAGCGATCAGGAATATGGGAAGTACACGCGTTTTTTCGGGACTGACGGCAACGTTGCCGCCTCCACGGAGATCATCTCGGACACGCTGTACGGGGTACGCATCTATGTGACCACGGCTGTCTCCAGCCAGTCGGATGACGCTGGCGATAGCGAGGAGCTCGCGGATGACGCGGCGGACGATGCAGCGTCGAAGAATCTCAATCTTCTGACCGCAAGTGGTGGCAACTTGTCTGTCGGTGCGACCTACCCCATTTATGCCAGGACGTTCCCGGATGCTGGAGGCAGGGCACTATGGAACGCGATCGGGCGCGCTGGATCGACCCTGCAGCAACTCGGAATCTCGACGGAGGAAGGTGGCAGCGAGAGCCTCAACCTGAAGGACATGAACGCAAACTTCGAGGCGGCGACGGAGTTTCAACTCGACTTCCTCACAGCCCAGCAAAAAATCGGTCTGACGGCGTACGCGAAGATTGGAACCATCGCTGGCACGAAGAAGTTTGCCGAGGCCCTGGGGGCTGACAGTCAGAATTTCTGGTATCACCAGCTGGGTGTCGGTTTAAAGCTCGCTGATACGTTTGACATCTACCTTACCTGGAATCACTTCAGCGACGATAAGCTCCCTAACGATGGAGCGGTCGTCACTGTGACTCTCGGTCGGTAGGAGACGAGGGCTCAGTGGTACAGGTTCCGGCGCTCGCCAGCCGGCAGCCCCGGAGCCTCGAAGCTGCCGTTCATCCGGGCCCAGCTCAGCCGTTGGCGCAGCCCGCCCCGCCACACGGTCTGGAGCCGGGTGCCGGACGCTCCGGCCGAGCGCTCTTCCAGGACGTCCGCGCCGGGGTCGGCGAGCCAGTAGACCTCGGCGCCCTGCCTCTTGAAGTGGAGCGCGACCTCGCCGAAGCCGGAACGGAGGACCTGGGTTTCGAGCTCGGCCGCGGCGTCCTTGAAGGAGAGCTCGCCGCGCTCGACCACCTCGTAGTTCGGCGGCGCGGAGAGGAGTACGCCGGCCGGCTCGGACGAGGGACTCCCCGAGTGGAGCTGCGAGACGAAGAACACTCCGAAGCCGGCAAGGGCTCCGAGCAGGAGGAGGATGAAGAGGACGGTCTTGAGCGGCTTCATGGCTCAGGAGAAGACCTTCAGCTTGATTCTGCCCGCAGCCGCGGCGGTCAATAGACGCCATCCAGATAGACCCGCGCCATCCTCAGTCCCAGCTCTCGTGCTCCTGCTCCAGGTACCTGTCAATCTCTTCCTTGGTGCGGACGCGACGCGGCCGGGCAGAAAGGCCGGCGAGGAAATCCTTGAGCATGTGGGTGGGATGCCCGGGCTCCTCTGCAACCAGAACGATGACCTCGGCAGGCCCTACCTGGACGTCGGCGGGTAGCTTGAGACGGAGGGTCCGGTCCTGGGCAACGTGGGTGTTGAGCTTGATGGCGCGCATAGAGCTTCGATTCTCCACTCCTTGCATCTTACTCCTATGCCGGAACGATCCGGTCGATCTCCGCAAGGTCCTCGGCGGTGAGCCGCCAGCCGGCGGCTCCGGCGTTCGCGCGGGCCTGCTCGGCCGAGGTGGCTCCCGCGATCACCGAGGCGACGACCGGACGGGCGAGCAGCCAGCCGAATGCCAGCTCGAGGAGGGTATGGCCCCGGGATTCCGCGAAGGCGATGAGCTTTTCGACGCGGTCGAGGCTCTCGTCCGAGAGGAGCTCCGCGAAGCGGCCCTGGCCCGGCTTGATGCGGGTCCCCTTGGGCAAGGGCCGGCCCTTGCGGTACTTGCCGGTCAGCAGGCCGCTCGCGAGCGGAAAGAAGGGGATGAAGGCGAGGCCCTGACGCTCGCACTCGGCGAGGACGCCGCGCTCCGGCTCCCGGTGGAAGAGGCTGTACTCGTTCTGCACGCTCACGAAGCGCGCGGCTCCGGACCCGACCGCCGCCTCGGCCTCCCGGAGCTGCTCCGGCGAGAAGTTCGAGCAGCCGATCTCCCGCACCTTGCCGGCCTTGACCGCTTCGTCCAGCACCGCCAGGGTGTCCCCGATCGGCACGTCCGGGTCCGGCTGATGGAGCTGGTAGAGGTCGATGACGTCGGTCCCGAGGCGTTGCAGGCTGCCGTCCAGCGCCCGGCGCACATATTCCGGCTTCGCGCCCTTGCGCTGGTCGTCCATCTTCATGCCGAACTTCGTGGCCAGGACGATCTGCGACCGCTTCCGGCCGAGCGCGCGGCCCAGGTACTCCTCGCTCTGGCCGGTGCCGTAGATGTCGGCCGTGTCGAAGAAGTCGATGCCGGCGTCGAGCGCGCCATGCACCACCCGCTCGGTGGCCGCGGCGTTCAGCCGCCAGCCGAAGTTGTTGCAGCCCAGACCCACCACCGAGACGTCCAGCGATCCGATCCGTCGTCTGTCCATACCACCTCCCGCCGCGGTGCCGCCGCGGCGCGGCCCGATCGTACCGCAGGGCGGCTCCGAGGGGGCTCCGCGTACCCTTTATAGGACATTGATCGGTCTTCATCGGTGGGCTAAACTGTTGAGCCCCCCGAACAAAGCGGTTTCGGATGCACCGGCCGTTCCGTACGGGCTCGGTCGTGAAGGAGGTCGATTGGAGAGCGCAGAGAGCGGGTCCCCGCACGGGATCGCGATCGTCGGAATGTCAGGCCGGTTCCCGGGCGCCCCGAGCGTGGAGCGCTTCTGGGAGAACCTCGCCTCCGGCGTCGAGTCCATCGCCTTCTTCTCCGACGAGGAGCTGCTCGCCTCCGGGGTCGAGCCCGCCCTGCTGGCCGATCCGGCGTACGTCCGGGCGCGCGGGATCGTCGAGGGCGCCGAGCTGTTCGACGCGGCGTTCTTCGGCTTCAACCCGCGCGAGGCCGAGGTCCTCGATCCCCAGCACCGGATGTTCCTGGAATGCGCGTGGGAGGCGCTGGAGAACGCCGGCCACGACCCGCGCCGCTTCCCCGGCCCGGTCGGCGTGTTCGCCGGCGCCGGCATGAACACGTATCTGCTCTCGAATCTCCAGCACAACCCCGGGGTCCTGGACGCCGTCGGCTCCTACCAGGCCATGCTCGGCAGCGGCGGCGACTTTCTCGCCACGCGGGTCTCCTACAAGCTCGGCCTGCGCGGCCCCAGTCTCACGGTCCAGACCGCCTGCTCGACCTCCCTGGTGGCGGTCCACCTGGCGGTCCAGAGCCTCCTCAACGGCGAGTGCGACATGGCGCTCGCCGGCGGCGTGCGCCTGCTGGTGCCGCGCAAGGCCGGCCACCTCTACACACCCGGCGGCATCTTCTCGCAGGACGGCCATTGCCGGCCCTTCGACGCGTCGGCGGTCGGCACGGTGGAGGGAGAGGGCGCCGGCGTCGTGGTGCTCCGGCGGCTCGCCGACGCCCTGGCCGACGGCGACCGGGTGCGCGCCGTCATCCTGGGCTCGGCGATCAACAACGACGGCGCCGCCAAGGTGGGCTACACGGCGCCGAGCGCCGAGGGCCAGGCCGAGGTGGTGGCCCTGGCCCAGGCCCTGGCCGGCGTCGAGCCCGACACGATCGGCTATGTCGAGGCCCATGGCACCGGCACGCCCCTGGGCGATCCGATCGAGGTCTCGGCCCTGGCCCAGGTCTTCGCCGCGGAGGACACCGAAGACAACCGCGGCTTCTGCGCCCTCGGGTCGGTCAAGTCGAACATCGGGCACCTGGACGCGGCCGCGGGCGTCGCCTCGCTGATCAAGGCCACGCTGGCGCTGGAGCGCGGGCTGATCCCGCCGAGCCTCCACTTCGAGCGCCCGAACCCGCAGATCGATCTCGAGACCGGTCCGTTCCACGTCCCCACCCGGCTCGACTCCTGGCGGGTCCCCGGGCCGCGGCGGGCCGGCGTCAGCTCGTTCGGCATTGGCGGCACGAACGCGCATGTCGTTATGGAGCAAGCGCAGGAGCAGCCGGCAACGGACCCGGCGCAAGGGCGGCAGCTCCTGGTGCTCTCGGCCCGCACCCCGTCGGCCCTGGAGGAGCTCACGTCCGGTCTCGCCGAGCACCTCCGGCTCCATCCCGGTCTCGACCTGGCGGACGTGGCCTGGACGCTCCAGGCCGGCCGGGCCGCGTTCGACCACCGCCGCATGGTGGTCGCCGAGGGCGCCGAGGACGCGGCCGGGGTGCTCGCCTCGCTCGATCCGAAGCGGGTGCTGACGCGCGTCCGCGAGGCCGGCGAGCGGCCGGTGGTCTTCCTCTTTCCGGGCCAGGGCTCGCAGCACCCGGGGATGGCGGCGGAGCTGTACCGGACGGAGCCGGTCTTCCGCGAGCAGTTGGACCTGGCGGCGGAGGTTCTGCGGCCGTACCTGGGGCTCGACCTGCGGCAGGCGATCCACCCCGCGGCGGACCCGGAGCGGCTCCGGCAGACGGCGCTCGCCCAGCCGGCCCTGTTCGCGGTGGAGCACGCGCTGGCGCGGCTGTGGATGTCCTGGGGCGTGCGGCCCGAAGCCATGCTCGGCCACAGCGTGGGCGAGTACGTGGCCGCGTGCCTGGCCGGGGTGTTCGAGCCGGAGGAGGCGCTGCGCCTGGTGGCCGAGCGCGGCCGGCTCATGCAGGAGATGCCGGCCGGGGCCATGCTGGCGGTGTCGCTGCCGGAGGCCGAGGTCCGGCCGCTCCTGGGCGGGCTCGCGCTCGCGGCGGTCAACGGTCCGGCCCTGTGCGTCGTGGCCGGGGACTTCGCGGAGATCGACGATCTGGCGGCCCGGCTGGAGGCGCGCGGGGTGCAGGTCCGGCGGCTCCACACATCGCACGCGTTCCACTCGGCGGCCATGGACCCGATCCTCGGCCGCTTCGAGGCCGCCTTCGCGGGCCTGGAGCTCAAGGCTCCGGAGATCCCGTTCGTCTCCAACCGGACCGGCGCCTGGATCCGTCCCGAGGAGGCCACGGACCCGCGCTACTGGGCGCGCCACCTGCGGGAGACGGTGCGGTTCTCGGCGGGCCTGGAGCTGCTCTTCGCGAAGCGCTCGGCGGCCCTCCTCGAAGTGGGACCCGGGCGGGCGCTGACCTCGCTGGCGCGGCAGCATCCGGGACGTTCCGGCGCGCAGGCGGCGCTGCCGAGCCTGCCCGCGGCGGGCGACGCGACATCCGAGCTGCCGGACGACACGGCGGCCCTCCTGCGCACCGCCGGCCAGCTCTGGCTGTCCGGGGTCGAGATCGACTGGCCGGCGTTTCACTCCGGAGAGGTCCGGCGGCGGGTCTCGCTGCCGACCTACCCCTTCGAGCGCGAGCGCTTCTGGGTCGAGCCCCTGCCCGGCGCGGCACGGGCGCGACGGCGCTCCTCGGCCGCGGGCGTGGCCGGCTGGCTCTGGGCGCCCCTCTGGCGCCAGGAGCTGCCTCCCGGCGGCCCGGCGCTCGCGGACGGAGCGGACGAGGGGCCTTGGCTGGTCTTTTCCGGCGAGAGCTTCGGCGAGCGCCTGGCCGCGCGGCTGCGGGAGCGCGGCCGGACGGCGGCCCTCGTGCGCATTGGAGAGGATTTCCAGGAGACGGACGCTCTCGATTTCACGATGCGGCCCGGGGAGGCCGCGGACTACGCGGCCCTGCTCGACCGGCTGGCGGAAAAGGGAGCGGTCCCGGCCCGGATCGTCCACCTGTGGAGCGCCGGCCCCGGAGAGAGGGACGAGCAGGAGCGGGGCTTCTTCAGCCTGATGCACCTCGTCCGTGCTCTCGGGGACCGCCGGCAGGACGCGAAGCCGGCCCCGCTTCACCTGGGGATCGTGACCACCGGCGTGCAGCGCATCGCGGGCGAGGAGCTGCGGCCGGAGCGCGCCACGGTGCTCGGCCCGGCCGCGACGATCCCGCAGGAGTACCCCGGCATCACCTGCCAGGCCGTGGACGTCACCCTGCCGCCCGCGGGCAGCCGGCGGGAGCGCCTCCTGATCGACCTGCTCCTGGCCGAGCTGGCCGCCGCGCCGGACGATCCGGTCGTGGCCTTCCGCGGCACGGACCGGTGGCTGAGGAGCTGGGAGCCGCTGGATCTCCAGGGAGGCGGCCCGCTGCCGCTGCGGCAGGGCGGCACGTATCTGATCACCGGCGGCCTCGGCGGCGTGGGTCTCGAGCTGGCCGGCCTGCTGGCGCGCGAGGCGCGGGCGCGGCTGGTCCTCGTCGGGCGCGGCGGGATCGAGGAGCGCCCGGAGCGCGCCGCGCGCCTCCGGGAGCTGGAGCGGGCGGGCGCCGAGGTCCTCGTGCTCGCGGCCGACGTCACGGACGAGGCGTCGATGGGCCGGGCGCTGGAGCAGGCCCGGGAGCGCTTCGGCCCGATCCACGGCGCGATCCACGCCGCGGGGCTGGCCGGCGGCGGGCTGATGCAGTGGCGCTCGCTCGACGAGGCGGCGGCGGTGCTGGCTCCCAAGGTCCGGGGCACGCTGGTGCTGGAGCGGCTGCTGGCTGCGGACACCGCGGACGAGCCCGATTTCCTCGTCCTCTGCTCGTCGCTCAACGCGTTGCTCGGCGGTCCGGGGCAGGCCGACTACGCGGCAGCGAACGCGTTCCTGGACGCCTTCGCCCAGTCCCGATCGGGCGACCTGCCCGTGGTGTCGATCGATTGGGACGCCTGGCGGGGCGTCGGCATGGCGGCGAAACCCGGCGCGCCGGCCGAGCCGGAGCTGTCGGAGGTCCGGCCGTTCTCCCATCCCCTGCTCACCGGGCACGCTGCCGGGAATGGAGACGGCGCCGAGGTCTTCGTCGGCCATCTGCGGCCCGGCGAGAGCTGGATCCTGGACGACCACCGCCTCGGCGGCCATCCGGTCGTGCCCGGCACCGCCTACCTGGAGATGGCCGGGGCCGCGTTCCGCGGCCTGCGGGAGGCCGGCGGCGCGATGGAGCTGAGCGACGTCGTCTTCGTGACCCCGATGCGGGTCGGCGACGGCGAGACGCGGGAGGTCCGGACCATCCTGCAGCCGAACGGCAATCCCAGTGAAAGTGCGCGCCGTTTCGTGGTGCGCAGCCGCGACGGCGAAGGCTGGCAGGACCATGCCGTCGGAGCGATCACGGCGGTGCCCTCAGATGAGCCGGCCCGGCTCGACCTCGATACGGTCCTCGGGAGCTGGCCGGAGGAGGTCCTCGGCGAGGACTACCGCGAAGGGCTCAAGCAGGCCGGCCTCGGGCCGCGCTGGGAAGTGCTGAAGAAGGTCTACAGGCAGGACGGCGAGGTGGTGGGGCTGCTGGAGCTGGCGCCGGAGCTCGCGGCGGATCTGGAGAGCTTCCAGCTCCACCCGGCGCTGCTCGACGTGGCGACCAGCTTCGCCGAGGTCTACGTGCCGCGCGGCGAGGGCTACTACCTGCCGCTGTCCTACAAGAGGATGCGTGTGCTGGGGCCGCTCACCCGGCGGCTCTACAGCCACGCCCGGCTGCGCCCGCAGGGCCTGCGGCCCGGCGAGACGCTGTCGTTCGACGTCGGCATCCTCGACGAGAGCGGCGTGGAGCGCATCCGGGTGGAGGAGTTCACGCTCAAGCGGGTGGACGTGGCGGGGACGCTGCGGGCCCGGGCGCAGAAGGCCGCCAACGCTCTGAACATTCCGGAGGTTCCGGAGCCGGACGAGGGCATGGAGCCGGAGCGGGCGGCGGAGGCGTTCCTTCGCATCCTGGCCGGCGCGCGCCTGCCGCAGGTGGCCGTGTCGGTCCGGCCGCTCCCCGAGGAGCTGGAGAGGGCGCGGTCGTTGAGCGCGGCGCGCCTCGCCGAGTCCCTGAAGCCGCGCGGTGTCGGCGGCGGTGGCGGCGACGGCGACGGCGGCGGCCATGCCAGGCCCGAGCTGGAGACACCCTACGTGGCGCCGCGCAGCGCTTCGGAAGAGCGGCTGGCGGCGATCTGGCGCGACGTGCTCGGGATCGACCGCGTGGGCGTCTTCGACGACTTCTTCGAGCTCGGCGGGCACTCGCTGCTCGGCACCCAGCTCATCTCCCGGGTGCGCGAGGAGCTGGGCGCCGAGATCCCCCTGGGCCGGCTGTTCGAGGCCTCGACCGTGGCCGACTTCGCCGCCGCGGTCGAGGAGCAGCTCGGCGGCTCCGGCGCGGCGGCGCGGGACGAAATCCCTTTTCTCTCCCGGGACGGGGACCTGGAGCTGTCGTTCTCTCAGGAGCGCATCTGGTTCCTGGACCGGCTCGATCCGGGCAACGCGTTCTACAACGTCACGCAGGCGGTCCGGCTGGACGGCCGCCTCGACGCGGCGGCCCTCGCGGAGAGCCTGGGCGAGATCGTCCGCCGGCACGAAGTCCTGCGCACGGCGTTCGTCGAAGCCGGCGGCCGGCCCGTGCAGCGGGTCCTTCCCGGCCTGGAGCTGCCGCTGCCGGTCGCCGATCTCGCCGCGCTGCCCGAAGAGGCGCGGGAGGCCGAGGCGGAGCGGCTGGCCGTGCTCACCTCGCGGCGCTCGTTCGACCTGGCCCGGCCGCCGCTCCTCGCGGTCCAACTCGTGCGGCTGGCGCCGGAACGGCACGTGCTCGCGCTGGCGCTCCACCACATCGTCTCGGACGGCTGGTCGATCGGCGTGCTGCTCTCGGAGCTGGCGGCGCTCTACGGCGCCCGCGCGGCCGGGGCGGCGTCTCCGCTGGTTCCACTGCCGGTCCAGTACGCGGACTTCGCGGCCTGGCAGCGCGAGTCTCTGGAGCGCGGCGGTATTGGAGATCAACTCGCCTACTGGCGCCGCCAGCTCGGCGGGCCGCTGCCGGTCCTCGAGCTGCCCACCGACCGGCCGCGGCCAGCCTTCCAGACGTTCCGCGGCGTGGCGGAGATCCGGACGCTGCCGGCCGGCCTGGTGTCGTCGCTCAAGGCGCTCTGCCAC
The DNA here is from genome assembly GCA_040349255.1 of Acidobacteriota bacterium. Taxonomy (GTDB): domain Bacteria; phylum Acidobacteriota; class Thermoanaerobaculia; order Multivoradales; family UBA5704; genus DATMER01. The sequence continues at coordinate 57,382 of JBEQUE010000200.1, forward strand.
CGCGAGGGAGCGACGCCGTTCATGGGCCTGCTGTCGGTCTTCGCGCTGCTCCTGCAGCGCTGGAGCGGCCAGGACGACCTGCTCGTCGGCTCGCCGATCGCGGGCCGCAACCGGCGCGAGGTCGAGGGGCTCATCGGCATGTTCCTGAACACGCTGGTGCTGCGCGTGGATCTCTCGGGAACTCCCACGTTCCGCGGGCTGCT
>JBEQUE010000203.1:0-33200 GCA_040349255.1 Acidobacteriota bacterium
GGGGGTTGGGAGTCGTGGTCTTGCAGGGCAGGTCCTTGTTCGTGGCACACTTGAACAGGCTCTCCACCTGGCCGCAGAGCTTCGCGGTGCAAGAGGGCGTCCGGCTGTCGCAGTTCAGGACCTCGCAGTAGGTCTCGCACAGCAGGCGGGACCAGCCCCCGTATCCGCTGCAGACCGACGGAGGCGGCTGCTGGCAGGAATTCCAGGTGGCGGACGCGGGGATGGCGGCGAACGCGAGCAGGACCAGGGCAGAAATACAGAGACGCTTTTGCATACGTTTCCTCCTGCAGACAATAAGAATAGACCGTACTGCCAGACATTTTGTTGCAAAGCCAACTCTACGACAGGGCAGCGGCGGCTGGCAAGAGATTCGAACGCGTTTAAAATCAGCTATGGGTCGGACGGACTCCAACCTCGCCGAGAAGCGGCGCATCCTGCAGCTCGAGACGCTGTACGACCTCGCGCTGGCTCTGCACGCTCAGCGTCCGGAGCCGGAGCTGGTCGAGGAGCTGCTGCTGCGGGTGTGCGCGGTGCTCGACCCGGCCGCGGCGGTGGCCGTGACGCGGGACGCCTACGGCGGAGCGCGCGCGGCGGCCACGGTGGGCTGGATCGACGCGGCGCCCACGGGCACGGCGCTGCTGGCCTCGCCGGTCTGGCGCGAGCTGCTGGCCGAGGGGCACCTGCTGTCGCGTCCGAAGGGGGATCTGGCCGGCCGTCCGTTCGAGCAGCTCCTGGCCGTGCCGCTGGCCTACCGCGGCGTCTTCCTGGGCTACATCGCGGTGCTCGACAAGGAGGTGCGGGGCGAGGCCGACCGCAGCTTCACGAACGACGACCGGCGGTTCCTCGACTCGGTGGCGGCGCTGGCCGGCGTGGCCCTCGACGCGGCGCGCCAGGTCGAGCGTCTCGAAGCGCAGCGCGAGCGCCTGGAAGAGGAGAACAAGGCGCTCAAGGGGAGCCTGGCGCGGGAGGTGGCGGGGCAGCGGATCGTGGCGCACGCGCCGCCGATGAGGAAGGTCCTGGACCTGGTCGAGCGGGTGGCGCCCCGGGGCGTGAGCGTGCTGGTGCGCGGCGAGAGCGGCACGGGCAAGGAGCTGGTCGCGAAGCTGCTGCACATCCTCTCGGGCCGCGAGGGCGCGCTGATCGCGCTCAACTGCGCCGCTTTGCCGGAATCGCTCCTCGAAAGCGAGCTCTTCGGCATCGAGGGCGGCGTGGCCACGGGAGTCCAGGCGAGACCGGGCAAGTTCGAGCTCGCCGACCGCGGCACGCTCCTCCTCGACGAGATCGGCGACATGCAGCCGGCGCTCCAGGTGAAGCTCCTGCGCGCGCTCCAGGAGCGCGAGGTGGTGCGGGTCGGAGGCCGCCGGCCGATCCCGGTGGACGTGCGCCTCGTGGCCGCCACCCATCGCGACCTGGAGGCCAGGGTCCAGGAGAACACCTTCCGCGAGGACCTCTACTACCGTCTCAAGGGCGTGGAGATCGAGCTGCCGCCGCTGCGCGACCGCCGCCAGGACATCCCGCACCTGGTGCGCACCTTCGTGGAGGAGTTCTGCCGCCGGGAAGGCATCCCGGCGCCCGCCTTCCGTCCCGAGGCGCTGGCGCTTCTCCTCGGCCACGACTTTCCGGGCAACGTCCGCGAGCTGCAGAACCTGGTCGAGGGCGCGGTCTCGCTGGCGGAAAAGGACGTGGACGCCGACCTGATCCGCTCCCTCCTGGGCACCGCCGCGGCGCAGTCCTCGCCGGAGCCGCTCGACCTGGAAGCCATGGAGAGGCGCCACATCCAGCGCATCCTGAAGCTCACCAGCGGCAACAAGAGCGAGGCCGCGAAGATCCTCGGCGTGGACCGCAAGACCTTGCAGAGGAAGGGATTTTGAGCGGTACTGACATCGGAGGAGTCATGAGCGCAGGACGTCTCTTGAGAGTGGCCATTCTGCTGGGCTCGCTGCCTGCCGGGGCGGCGGCCTCCGTGTTCCTGGAGCGGGCGCCTGCCGCGGCCGGCCCTCCCAAAGCCGTGACCGGCGGCTCGATCTCGTCCCCGAGGGAGCTCATCCGCGTCGGCGACATGCTGTTCCTCCCGGGCGAGAGCGGTTTCGTCGGGCAGCGCTGGACCGGCGGCCAGGTCTACTATGCGTTCGCCGCCGACGTCACGTGGGAGAACCGGGACCGCTTCGAGGCGGCGGCCCACGAGTGGGAGGAGACGGTGAACGGGCTCGCGGGAGAGACGCTCCTCCGGTTCTCGCCGCGCGTCTCGGAGCCCAACTACATCGTGGTCGTGAACTCTTCGGAGAACTCGTCCCGGGTTGGCATGAACGGCGGGGCCCAGGAGCTGAGACTGCACGACTGGCCCGTGCGGCGGACGATCCTCCACGAGATCGGTCACGCCCTGGGGCTGGCCCACGAGCACCAGCGCGGCGACCGTGACGGGTACGTAGAGATCCTCGAAGACAACATCGAGCCGGACCAGGTCTCCAACTTCGATATCGAGCAGACAACGGCCTTCGGCGACTACGACTTCCTGTCGGTCATGCACTACGCGGGTCACTCCTTCTCGGCCAACGGCCAGCGCACGATCGTGCCGCGGCCAGGGTACGAGGCATACGAAGACCTTCTGGGCAATTACGGCTGCGAACAAGTCACCTCGACCCCCTGCCTGACCGCCCGGGACGCCGAAGGCATGGTCCACCGCTACTCGGAGCGGCAAAGCGCGGGCGCGGACTGCGACTTCACTCCTTCGCCCGCGGACTGGCGGCAGAGCGGGAGGATGTACTACCGGCTCCTGATGGACAAGACCTGGCTCTTCGTGCCGACCGCCCATCTCCAGATCCAGACCATGGACCCCCCGTTCGCCAGAGGCGGCAAGGTGTCGGTCAACACCAACACGACGCCCGGCGTGAGGCTCTATGGTGACGAAGACCTGCACAGCGCGCTCGGCACCCCGTCCAACCCGGTGGTGCAGTACTCCGCCGGCTCCGGGAGCCTCGACTACTGGTTCTGGGCCGACTTCGATGCTGATTCCGTGGGGTGGGTGCGGCTGACCCACATCGTGAGCGGAGAGTTTCCGACCTACCTGACCTGGAACGTCGATGTGCGGTGCGGCGGCGCGGCCGGGCTGGACCTGGCTCCCGATCTCGCCTTTGAGCCGGCGGGAGAGGTCGGCGGCTCCTTCGATCCTTCGAGCAGGACCTACGGCCTGACCAACCATGGCTCCTCGTCCCTCGGCTATACCGTCTCGGTTTCCTACGGTCCGAGCGGCGCCGGCTGGCTGACCCTCTCGCGTACCTCGGGCTCGCTCGCGGCCGGGCAGAGCGGAAGCTTCGTGGCGTCGATGAGCTCGTCGGCGGGTGGGTTGGGAAAGGGGACCTACACGGCCACGATCGTGGTGAAGACCACCGGCTCCAGCCCTCAGACCCTGACCCGGACCGTGTCGCTGACCGTCGAGAACGGTCCGTCGCTGCCGCCGGTCCTCGCCGGCCGCGTCACCACGGGTGCCGGCGCTCCGCTCGAAGGGGTACGGATGGACGGCCTGCCGAGCGTCTCCTGGACGGACGAAAACGGGGAGTATCAGGTCTATGTGGGGTCTGGCTGGTCCGGAACCGCCCGGCCGTTCAAGCCGGGCTACAGCTTTTCGCCGGTCAGCCGCTCCTACTCCGGAGTCCAGACCGGGCTGGCGGGCCAGGACTATGCGGGCGCGGCCAAAACGTTCGTCGTGTCCGGCCGGGTGACCCTCAACGGCGCCGGCCTGGCCGGAGTGCTGATGAGCGGCCTGCCGGGAACGCCCACCACCGGCGCCGATGGCAGCTACTCGGCCGTGGTGCCGTTCCACTGGTCCGGGACCGTGACACCCTCCTCCGCGGGGCACGTCTTCACGCCGGAGTCGATCACCTACTCGGAGGTCGGCATGGACCGGGTCGAGGAGGCGTACACGGCGGTGGGGAAGACCGTGACCGTCTCCGGTCGGGTGACCCTGGGCACCGCCGGGCTCGCGGAGGTCTGGCTCTCCGGGATGCCCGGGTCCGTGATCAGCGCCGCGGATGGCACCTACGAAGCGGCCGTCCCCTACGGCTGGAGCGGCACCTCGACTCCGATCGCGCCGGGCTATGTCTTCTCGCCGTCTTCCCGGACCTTTTCGGGCCTGGAGTCGGACTTCCCGGCCCTGGACTTCGCCGCTTCCCAGGCGCCGCCCGGCTCCGGCCGCCTGTGGATCGTCGCCAATACGACGGACCTCAACTCCGCGGCCACCTCCTCCCGGCCCGGCGACATGATCGTGGTCAGACCGGGAACCTATCTCGACGTCGAGATCGGCGGGCTCGATCCCCAGACCGTGCTGGTCTCCGAGGCCGGAGCCGATCAGACGGTCCTCAACCTGAAGCAGCAGCTCGTCGTGAACATGAGCGACGTGATCCTCGACGGGTTCAGCTTCCGCTCGCCGGCCACGTGGACGTTCGAGCCGATCCACGTCAGCGGGTCGTCCAACGTCCGGTTCCGCAACTGCCGCTTCTACGCTCCGGACGCCGCGTATGGCGTGCGGGTCACCAGCGCCCAGAACCTGCTGATCGAGAGCAGCGTCTTCTCGGGTTACGGCGGAGTCCTGCTGCGCAGCGGCGCCTCCACCGGCACGCTCACCCTGCGCAACGACCACTTCGTCGGCAACACGGTGGGAGTGCTGGGAGGCAGCAACCCCTCCCTGCAGGTCGTCCTGGAGAACAACCTGTTCCGCAACGCGGTCCGGGACGCGGTGGACATCTCGAGCGTGGGCTCGCTGACGGCGCGCAACAACCTCTTCGACGGCAACGCCACGGCGTGGAACCTGGCCTCCATTCCCGGCGCCGTGCAGCTCATCCAGGACACGGTCGTGCGCAACGGGGTCGGCTACGACCTGTCCGGCACGATGTCGGTCCTGATCTACAACGCGATCCACCAGGGCAATACCCGGGCCCTGGACGGCGGCGGCAACGTGACGGCCTCCCTTCATCACGTCCTGCATTGGCAGGACGATTCATGGCTCTACGGCAGCGCGCACTACAACCTGGACGAGAGCACGATCTGGCAGAGCGATCCACGGTTCGTGAGCTGGGCGGCGGGCGACTTCCGGCTGGCCGCCGGGTCTCCCGCGATCGGCAAGGGCCAGGGAGGTGTGGACCTGGGTGCCTACGGCGGCACTCTCGGATCGGCCTGGAAGACTCCGCCGGGAGCTCCGCAGGCCCGGCCCGCCCTGCTCTCCATTCAACTCTCCGGGGCCGACCGGCTGGACCCCGGGGACGCCGTGACCCTGAGCGCGAAGGCATCGTTCGAGAACGGCTACACCAGCGCCTACTCCACCTTCAACAAGGTGGCGCAGTGGTCCTCCTCGGCGCCTGCCATCCTGGAATCGCAGGGAGCGGGCCGTTTCCGCGCAGTACGTCCGGGACAGGCCACGATCAAGGCGCAGGACGGCGCCGTCCAGGGCACCCTTCCGGTCACTGTCCTCGGCCCCGATCTGGTCCTGGTTGCCGCCGATGGAATGGACCCGGTTGCCGCCGGTGGCGGCACGACCTATCAATTGACCTGCACGAACCGGGGCCCGGGTCTTGCGCACAACGTTCAGATCACCGCCCAGTACGACGCGCGCACCCCGTTTGTCTCGGCGTCTCCGGCCGCGGACCCCGGGACTTCGAACCGCTGGAGCCTGGGCGACCTGCTGCCGGGCGAATCGGTCGAGGTGACCGCGTTCCTGACCGTGTCGCCGGGAACCGCCGGATCGACTCTCACGCTGGCAGCCAACGCCACCGCCGACTTTGCCGCGGCATCGGCCAGCCAGACGACCGTGGTTCAGGGCGCTGCGGACCTGCGCATCGAGGCCAGTCTCACGCCGGGCGAGGTCCGGCCGGGCGGGAGCCTTTCGTCGACATTGACGTTCCGCAACGCCGGCAGCGCTGTGGCGCGCGACGTCGTGGTCGAGGGGGCCTATCCTGCCGGCGTGAGCTTCGAGGCCTCCAGCCCCGCTCCGGGCTCCGGCCAGGGGACATGGTTCGTGGGCGATCTCGCACCCGGCGAGGAGCGCATCATCTCGCTCCAGCTCCGCGTCGCTTCCTCCGCCGCCGGCACGCTCGTTCTGGGCGCCGGGATCCGCGGTTCCGACGTCGATCCCATGCCGGCAGACAACCAGGCCGCAGCCACCGCGGACGTCGTCGCCCTGGCCGACCTGGGAGTCTCCGTCTCCGATACTCCCGATCCCGCGCTTTCCGGGGAACCCGTGACCTACAGGGTGACCGTGCTCAACAGCGGCCCTTCCGAGGCGACGGCCGTGGCGCTGACCGGTCGCCTGCCAGACGGCATGGTGCTCCAGGAGGCGCTGCCGGATGAGGGGAGCTGCGAGCCGGGGCCGCTCGTGGCCTGCGTGCTCGGGTCACTTCCGGCGGGAGCCTCGGCGGTGGTGGAGATCTCTGGCCTGCCGGGCGCCGCGGGCTCGCTGCCGATGACCGCGAGCGTCCACGCCGCAGAAGAGGACCCGGACCTCGGTGACAATGCGCTCACGATCACCACCCAGGTGGGTTGCGGCTATGTCCTCTCGGCAGCACAGATCGCCTTCGGGGCTGAAGGAGGGGCCGGGTCGGTCCAGATTTCCACGGCGCCGGGCTGCGCGTGGACCGCGGTCTCCGGTGTGCCGTGGGTCACCATCACGGCGGGAGCGGCTGCCAGTGGGAGCGGGACCGTACAACTCGCCGTGGCGCCGAACCCCGCGCTCGCGCGAACCGGAGCCTTGACCATCGCAGGCCGGGCGCTCGCCGTCGCGCAGTCGTCGCAGGCCCTGGATTTTCATACGATCGAGCCTTGCCGCCTCCTGGATACCCGCTCGACCTCGGCCCTGGCGTCGGGGGTGCCCGTCACCATCCAGGTGACGGGTCTCTGCGGCGTACCGGCCACGGCGAAGGCGGTGACACTCAACGTGACGGCCGTATCCGCGACCGCGAACGGCAACGTCACTCTGTGGCCGGCAAACCTGGCGTCGCCGTCAACCAGTGTTGTCAACTTCTCCGCAGGGGCGACGCGGGCCAACAACGCGATCCTGGCGCTCTCCACCGACGGTCAGGGCGCGCTGGCGGCCCGGGCCTCCGTGGCCGGCTCCGGCAGCGTGCACCTGCTCGTGGACGTGACCGGCTACTTCGAGTAAGGGCAGGGCCGGGTCTGTGACATAGTGCCGGTCCAGCCATGCTCGACAAGCGTCTCCTCCCGGCGCTCCTCCTCCTGGCCCTGCCGGCCGCCGGGCAGGAGAGCGCTCCGCCGCGCAGCCTCTACTGGGACGAGATCGCGGTCAACGCCCATCTCGACGCCCGCGGCACGCTCCACGTGCGCGAGCGCCAGTCGTACGTCTTCACCGGCGACTGGAACGGCGGCGAGCGGAGCTTCCGGGTCGGCTTCAACCAACACCTGGAGCTGGAGGGGCTCTACGGCGTCACCGAGGACGGCCGCGAAATTCCGCTCGTCGAGGGTGATATCGACCAGGTGGACCACTACGAGTGGGCCGACGGCGACACCCTGCGCTGGCGCAGCCGGCTGCCGTCCGACCCGCCGTTCGACGGCACGGCCAGGACCTACGTGATCGCCTACAGCCTCTCCGGGATCCTCAACCGGGACGGCGACGACTGGCTGCTGAACCACGACTTCTCGCTGCCCGAGGCCCAGTGGCTGATCGAGAGCCTGGTGGTGGACCTCGACCTCGATCCGGCCTGGCAGCAGCTCGACCGGGTGCCGACCCGGTTCACGAGACGGCATCTCCCGGCGGGCGACAGCGTCATCGTGAGGACCCGCCTGCGGCATTCCGGCGCCGTGCCGGTCGAAGGATCGGGAGCGGCGGCGCTGGCGCCGGCCTGGCTGCGCCGCGGTCTCTTCGCCGGCGCGCTCCTGGTCATGATCGCCCTCTACCTCCGATTCCGGAAGCACGAGGCCGGGCGCGGTCGCTTCGAGCCGCTCCCGGAGATTCCGTGGGACGAGGCCTGGCTCCGCCAGAACGTCTTTGACCTCAAGGCCGAGGAGGTGGGCGCGCTCTGGGACCAGAAGATCGGCCCGCCCGAGGTGGCCGCCGTGCTGGCGCGCCTGGTGTCCGAAGGAAAGATGACCAGCGAGGTCCGCCCGGGTTTCAAGATCTTCGGCAAATCGCTCACGCCGGGCGTGCTCCACCTGCGCCTGACCATGCCGCGCAACGGCCTGCCGGACTACGAGCGCGCCCTGGTCGACAAGCTTTTCTTCGAAGGCGACGAGACCGACACCGACCGCGTGAAGCGGCGCTACAAGAGCACCGGCTTCAACCCGGCCAGCGTGATCGAGAAGCCGCTGCGCGAGCTCCTGGCGTCGCACGACAAGGACGGCCCCGTGCCGGCGCCGGGCCGCCGGCGGACCTTCCTTCTGTTCCTGGCCTTCGTCGTCCTCTTCGGCGTGGAGATCGGCCGGAGCCCGTCCCCGACCGCGGCGCTCACCGCCATGACCCTGTTCCTGCTTCTCTGGCCGACGGGCATCGGCCTGATCTTCGCCTTCGCCTGGCGCCGGCGGACGGAGCACCTCGACGCGGCCTCCCTGACCTTCCTGATCCCGGGCCTGATCGCCTGGGGGATCTGCCTGGCCCTGGCCTTCCTGCCGCTCGGCGCGCTCGCGCCGGGCCTGTTCGCGGCGATCGGCCTCGCAGTCGCGCCGCTCGCCGTCTGGAGCAGCCTGCTCAACAACGCGCGGTCGCGCGAGAGCGACGAGACGATCCGGAAGCGGCGCACCCTGGCCGCGGCCCGGCACCTGTTCCAGGAGGAGCTGGAGAGCGAGCACCCGAGATTGAAGGACGAGTGGCTGCCATATCTCCTCGCCTTCGGGCTGGGAACGAACGTGGACCGCTGGTTCCGCTCCTTCGGAACCGGCTCGGGCCGCGGGATCTCGACGATGAGCACGGGAGGCTCCGGCGGGTCCGGCGGCGGTTCGTGGTCGGGAGGCGGAGGCAGCTTCGGAGGAGGCGGAGCCACCGGAGCCTGGGCCGTGGCCGCGACGGGGCTCGCGTCCGGAGTTTCGGCTCCCAGCTCGAGCGGCAGCAGTGGCGGAGGCGGAGGAAGCAGCTCGGGCGGCGGCGGAGGCGGCGGCTGGTGACGTCGGCCTGATCCGGGACGCCTCGAACAGGGAACGAACCGATCCCTGTCCGATGGGAGACAAAACGGACGGGGAACGGACCGATCCCTGTCCGATGAGAAGCAAAACGAACAGGGAACGAACCGATCCCTGTCCGATGAGAGGCAAAACGGATGGGGAACGGACTGATCCCTGTCCGATGGGAGACAAAACGGACGGGGAACGGACTGATCCCTGTCCGATGAGAGACAAAACGAACGGGGAACGAACTGATCCCTGTCCGATGAGAGACAAAACGGACGGGGAACGAACCGTTCCCTGTCCGATGCGAGGCGAAACGGACAGGGAACGAACCGATCCCTGTCCGATGAGTGACAAAACGAACAGGGAACGGACCGATCCCCGCCCGATGAGAGACAAAACGAACGGGGAACGAACCGTTCCCTGTCCGATGCGCGGGAAAACGGACAGGGAACGAGCCGTTCCCCGTTTGCCGCGGCTCCAGGATGTCTGGAGCCTCAGAGGAACAGGTGTCACGGGCACGGCGAGCCGGGCACCGCTCTAGACAGAGTTGCAACGTCCCGGCCCCAAGGAGGTCCTGATGAAGCCAAGAAACTGGTCTTCGTGTTCGCTCTGTTGTTGGCGCTGATCGTTCCGCTCCTCCCGGCATCGGCCGCGGACGGCACGGAACGCTCGTCGGCGACGGAGGAGGCCGCGACGGCCCCGCTCCGGGCGCCTGCGACGTCTGCGGCTCCTTCACCTGCGTCTCGAACACGACGCCCTGCCTCAAGTAGCCGTTGCTGCAGCCTCCAAGTCCCGAAGGGACGCAGGAATCCGACGGCGCCGAATGGTAGAGTGGGGATCCGGCCCATCTGCCGAGCGCCCATGGAGATCCGATGGACTTCGAGACCACCAAGAGCATCCTGGCCGCGCTGGAGCGAGAGGGCGTTCGATACGTCGTTTTTGGCGCGGTCGCGCTCAATCTGCTCGGGCTCGCCCGTACGACAGAGGACCTGGACCTTTTCGTCGAGCCTGAGCCGGGGAATATTGAGCGCCTGAAGGCGGCCTTGCGTTCTGTCTTCGAGGACCCTTCCATCGAGGAGATTTCAGCCGAGGACCTGCTGGGCGACTATCCGGCTGTTCAGTACAACCCTCCGGAAGGAACCTTTCATCTGGATATCCTGACTCGGCTGGGAGAGGCGTTCCGTTTCGAAGACCTGGAGATGATCCGGGTCGATCTGGAGGGACTGCCGGTTTCGGTGGCTTCGCCGAAAACCTTATATCGGATGAAGAAGGACACAGTGCGGCCGAAGGACTGGAGCGACGCCGAAGCGCTCCGTCGGCGTTTCCGGTTGGAGAGCGACTGACCATGCCGGTGCGCAAGATCCGCGATCTTCAGGAGATGGAAGACTCCTTGTGGCGCGAGCCGGGTCCCCCTCTCTGGCGCGCCATTGCCGAGGTCTGGAGCTTTGCCGCGCGTACCTGTCCGAGGCATTTTCCTCCCGGCGTCTACCGTCACCGTTCGCTGGAGGACGCTCAGCGCCAGCGTGACTTATGGGAAGAGGCTGATTTTCAGGCGCTCTGGCGCCGCCGCGGGATCAAGCCCGAGGAGCTCAAGGGTCAGAAGCCCTGACCGTAGGCCCGGAACCGCCCCGATCCCACTCCATCCAACAACCCGCCTCTCGTTTGTGTCTCCTTCTGACAGGAGCCGTCGTGCGGCCGATCGGCGAGGTGCCGGTCGGGCCCGCTCCGGGAGGAGGCAAGGAGGATGGATTACCAGGACTTTGTGATCGACGTTCGTTCCAATCCGACGGGAGGCTTCAACGCCAGAGTGGTGGGATCGCCTTACCGCGAGCTTCCCGAGGTGTCGTTCCCACGACCCATCCCCATCGAAATCCTGGCGAAATTGAGGAACGCTTCCGACAGGCTGAAAAAAGCGGCGGATGTACCCTCCGAGAAGGACCTGGGGAAGACCATCCATCAGGCTCTCTTCCAGGGAGAGTTGGCGGATGTGTTCGCGCGGTTGCGGGCCGGGCTTTCGGAGGGCAAGGAGGGGCTTCGGATCCGTCTCCTCTTCCGGCTGAACGATTCGGAGGCGGAATACCTGGCGGCGGTGCCGTGGGAGTTGCTCTGCGACGCGGGCGGCAAGTTTTTCTCCACGGACCTGCAGACGCCGGTGGTGCGCGACATTCAGACCCCCCACCTGCGCGGACCGCTCACGGTGCCGCCGCCGCTGCGCATCCTGGTGGTCGGCGAGCAGGCCGCGGGCACGTCGGATCTCAAGGTGGAGCTGGAGATCGAGCGCATTCGGGAGGCGGTCTCGAAGGTCGAGGGGGCCGGTTCCGTCGAAATCATCCCGTTCCGGAATCCGACGGTCGACGATCTTCGCGACTGGCTGTTGCACAAGCCGGTTCACGTGCTTCATTTCATCGGCCATGGGGGCTATCGTTTCGAGTCGAGCACCGGAGCCCTGTTCTTCGTCAAGAGGGACAGGTCGGAGCAGCAGGTGGACGGCGAGATGATGGCCGACTATCTCAAGAACGTTCCGGATCTCCGGCTGGTGGTGCTCACGGCCTGCCAGTCGGCGCGTTACGCGGGCCGCGAGGTGCCGACGGACTGCGGGGTGGCTTCGACCATCCTGGAGCGGACGGCGATCCCGGCCGTGGTGGCGAATCAATATTCGATCTCGCATGACGCGGCCATCGACTTCAGCGCGATCCTGTACGGCCTCATCGCGGCGGGCTGGGACGTGGACGCAGCGCTGACCGAGGCGCGGATGCGCATTCGACATCGCCCGCAGCACGGCTGTGAATGGTCCACGCCCATCCTGTTTCTGGGTGCCACGGATGGAAAGCTTTTTACGGTGGACCCGAACGCAAGGCCGGCCGAGCCGATCGCACGGGCCGACGTCGAGCCGGTCCGGATTGGAATCCGGAGCATGCTGGGCTACGGCAAGAACATGGAGGAGCGGAACGATCACCTGCTCGATCTGTCCTCCTACTTCGAGGACAACCGGTTCATCCGGCAGCAGGAGGACTGGCAGGCGGAGATCCTGCCACGGGTCAGAAATTTCCTGTTGAAGCACGCGGACGAGGACCGGCCGCTGGTGCTGGACCTCGCGGCCCATGCGTCCATCGCGTTCACGGCCGGCTGGGTGCTGGAGGCGAAGAGCGGTCTCGACGTGCGGGTGCGCCAACGGACCTCGGGAGAGGGGACTATCGAGTGGCATCCTCGGGAAGGGGCGGTTCCGGAAGGCGCGTTCTGGCTCGACCAGCCGGACATCGTCCTCGCCGAGGAGAAGCATTTGCCGGACGTGGCGGTGGCGGTGGCGGTGAGCCAGGCGACGGTGCCGGAGGAGGTCCGCGATTTCGTGACCAGGAAGGGACTGCCGGTGGGCCGCGTCCTGCGGGCCGTCGTTCCCGAGCCCGGACCGCGCTCGGTGGGCGGAGGCGCCCATGCCCTGCGCCTGGCTCAGACGCTCCTTCCGCGCATCCGCCAGCGGCGCCCTCATGAACGCAACGGATGCAATCACCTTTTCCTGTCCGGCCCCAATGCCTTCGTCTTCTATCTGGGGCAGCTCTCACGGTCGCTTGGAAGAGTCGTTCTTTACGAATATCCTTTCGGTCAGCCGGATCCATGGGGCAAGTATCGGCGTTCGATCGAGCTGGAGGTGCCAAGGCGAGCCCTGGAGGACTGGTGATCGTGCAGGTGAGCGGCTCGGCTGGCGGCGCGGAGGCTTTTGTGGAAAGCTTGCCGGTGCATGCCGTCAGACTCGGGGCACCAAGCGGCCACGGCCAGCCAGGAGGACGAGGAGATCCTTGCGGCGGTCCGGTCGCTCCAGGCCGGCGCCGGATCGGAGGCGTTCGCTCCCATCGCCCGGCGCCTCCTGCGGCCCCTGACCACGTTCTTCGCCAATCGACCGGCTCTGAAGGAGCAGGCGGACGACCTTGCCCAGGACACCCTGCTGCGCGTCTACACGAAGATCGATCAGTACCGGTTCGAAGCGGCGTTTTCCACCTGGGTCCGCCAGATCGCGGAGAACGTGTGGAAGAACGCCGTGCGCGACCTCCAGGCCGCGAAGAGGGGGGCGCCGGCCGAGGCCCTGGATTCGGCGGAGGACGAGACCGGCTCCCTGAAGGTCGCCGATCCGGCGCCGACCCCCGAGGCCCGGGCCCTGGCGGCGGAGCGGACGAGGGTGCTGCGCTCCGCGCTCGACCGGCTTCCGGAGGGAATGCGCCTCTGCACCGAGCTGAGGCTCGTCTCCGACCTCAAGTATCGGGAGATCTCCGAGGTGACGGGAATCGGTCTCGATACGGTACGCTCCCAGTTGTTCGAGGCGCGCAAGCGCCTCAAACCGGTCCTGGAGCAGTATTTCCAGGATATGGATTTCTGAGGGGGCACCATGGGCGGACGCGACGACTTCGACGAGGCGCTCAAGGCTGTCATGGCGGCCCGCCGTGAGGAGCTGGGCGAGCCGCCGACGCCGGAGGAGCTGCTCGACTACCGGGACGGCCGGCTGGACCCGGCGGCCCGCCGGTCGGTGGAGGAGCGGCTCGTTCTCGATCCCGACGCGGCCCGGACGCTCGCGGATCTCGCCGCGTTTCCCGAGGTCGAGCCGGCTCCCGGCACCGTCGAGCTGACGGACGACGAAGTCGAGCTTCGCTGGCAGTCCCTCCAGGAGAAGCTCCGGGCGCTGCCGGAGCGCCCGGCGGCTCTGGCGATTCCGGCGGCGCCGAAGCCTTCCGAGCCCGTGGCTGTCGATCTTCCCCGCATGGATCGAAGGGAGCCTGGCCGGACCCGGTGGCTCGGCCTGGCTGCGGCGGCCCTCCTGATCCTGGCCGCCGGTTGGATCGGCGGCTTCGTCTCCGGACGCGCCTTCCGGTCCGACCCGGCGGTCCAGGTCGCGGTCGCCCTGGTCGAGCTGACGCCATTGGAGGAGGGAGGAGTCCGGTCCTCGCCTCCCGCCGAGGTTCCGGGAGCTCCGGAGGAGGTGGTGCTCGTCCTCGGGCTCCCGGCCGCGAGCGCGCTTCCGGAGTACCGGGCCGAGATCCTGGATGAGCAAGGCGCCCGGATCTGGTCCGGCGGCGGCCTTCGTCCCACGCCGCTCGGCACGGTTCAGCTCTCCATCCGGAGGACCGCCCTGCCGGCCGGGACCTGCCGCATCCGCCTGCTCGACGCGGAGCGCGGATCGTCGCTGGCCGTCTATGAGCTGCGGCTGGCAGAGGCTCCCGGGAGCCCTTGAAAGCGAGGTGGCTCCTAGGCCTGCTCGTTCTCGCCTGCGGCGGACCGCCGTACGGAGAGGATGCGCCGGAGCGGATCCCCCTGACTCCGGGCACCGTTCATCATCGGAAGCTCGCCGAAGGCCGCTCCCAGCGCTTCCTCTTCGAGGCCGCGGCGAACCGGTATCTCCACCTGGACGTCGAGCAGCTCGGCGTGGACGTCCTGGTCCTCCTCAAGGATTCCTCGGGCAGGCTGCTCTACGAGGTGGACGGCCCGGATGGAGCGAAGGGCACGGAGACGGTGATGGCCGTAACGCCGGCCGCGGATAGCTCCTATGTCCTGATCGTCGAGCCGGTCTCCGAAGAGGGGAAGGGCGCGTTCGATCTGATCGTCCGGGAGGTGCAGCCAGCCAACGGCCGGGACCGGCTGCGCGCCGCCGCGGCCCGCGCCTATGCCCGCGGCCAGAGGCGCCAGCTCGATGGAGATTTCGAGCGCGCGGTGCCAGCGTATCGCGAGGCGCTGCCGGCTCTCGAGGCCCTGGCGGACCGGCCGCAGACCGCCCTGGCGCGTTGGCATCTCGGAGAGTCGCTGCTCGAAACGGGACGGCTCACGGAAGCCGCACGCTTCCTGGAGGATGCCGTCGCGCGCTTCCGCGAGCTTGGCGACAGGCTTGGCGAGGCCCGGGCGCTCAACGACCTGGGGACCGCCGCGCGGCTGCTGGGCGATCCAGGCCGTTCCATTCAGGCCCATCAGCGCTCGCTTCTCCTGTATCGCGAGGAGAAGAACGAGACGGGCCAGGCCACGGCGCTCAACAACCTGGCGCTGGCCCTGGAACGGAGCGGCGACCTGCAGGGAGCCATCGAGCGCTACGAGGAGTCGCTCGCGCTGGCGCGCCGGCTGGGCAGGAGGAGAGCGGAGTCGGTGGCCCTGCAGAACCTGGGGAGCCTGTACATCCTCATCGGCCACGACGCCGAAGGGATGGACCTCCTCCGGCAATCTCTGAAGCTCCTGGAGGGAGGCAGCGAAGGAGACCGCATCCCGGCGCTGATCGCGGTGGGATGGGGCCATCATCTCGCGGGCCGGCCGGACGTGGCGCTGCCTTTCTTCGACCAGGCCCTGGCTCTCGCCAGTCGGCTCAAGGACCCGCTGTCCGAGGCTGGAGCGTGGGACCGGCGCGGCAGCGTGCTGAAGCGCCTGCATCGATACCGCGAGGCCGAAGCCTCCTACCTGAGGGCCCTGGAGAGGAGCCGGGCCCTGGGGAGCCCCGTCAACCAGGGGAGCACCCTGGCCAACCTGGGCTGGCTCGACCTGGAAACCGGCAACGTGGAGCGCGCCCGGAGCCGGCTGCGCGAGTCCGCGAGGCTGCTCGAAGCGAGCGGGGAGCCCAACGGCGAGACCTATGCCCTCCTCGGCCTGAGCCGGGCGGAGCGGCGCCTCGGCGCCTACGGTCCGGCCCGGGAGGAGATCGACGCCGCGATCCGCCGGATCGAGGAGATGCGCTCCGGCCTGAATGGACCGCTGAGCCGCGGCTCCTTCCTCGCCACCCGGTACGATGGCTACGAAGACCTCGTTTCGCTGCTCATGGAGCTCCACCGGCGCGAGCCGGGGAAGGGCCACGACCGCGAGGCCCTGGAGGTGGTGGAGCAGGCGCGCGCCCGCAACCTGTCCGAGGTCATGGCCGGAGACGGGAGAGCGCCGCGGGAGGACGACCGGGACGCGGCGCGACGGCGGGTGCTGCGGGCGGAAATCCGGTTGATCGAGGAGCGGCGCCAGAGCCTGGCGAGCGCAAGCCCTCGCGACCCGCGCATCCGGAGCCTGGACGCGGACCTTCGGGCCCGGAGCCTGGAGCTGGATCACCTGGAGACCATGGAGACGGGGCGGCCCGGGATCGAGCCCCTGACCGCCGCCCGCATCCAGGCCCTGGCCGGGAAGGACACGGTGCTGGTGGTCTATCTCCTGTCCGAGCCCGCGAGCTTCGCCTGGACCATCGACCGGGACGGGATCGAGGCCCATCTTCTGCCGGACCGGGGTCACATCGAGGTCCTGGCCCGGAGGGTGGTCGCCGCGATGTCCCAGCGGAGCGGCGTCGCCGTCCAGGACACCGCGGCCCGCGCCGTCCGCGACCTGTCGGAAGCCGTGCTCGGACCGCTCCGGAAGCGTCTCGAAGGCCGCGAGCGCGTGGCCGTCCTGGCCGACGGCGCCCTGCACCTGGTGCCTTTCGCGGCCCTGCCGCAGCCGGACGGGAGCGGAAAGGGAGGAGAGGTCCGGCCGCTTCTCGAGCGGCACGAGATCGTCATGCTGCCGTCGGCGACCTTCCTGGACCTCCAGCGCCGCCGGCTGGCAGGGCGCCGGCCCGCCTCCGGAGCCGTGGCCGTGATCGCCGACCCTGTCTTTTCTCCGGACGACCCGCGGCTGCAGCGGAAGCGTGGCAACGCCAGCGCTCCGGCACGGCGCGGGTGCGAGCCGGCCGGCCCTTTCCCGCGCCTGCCCTTCACCGAGCGGGAGGCCAGGTCGATCCTCGGCTTCGCCGGGAAGGGAGGGACCCTGCTGGCCATGGGCGCCGAGGCCCGGCGCGACCTCGTCCTGAGCGGCGCCCTGGGATACTTCCGCATCCTCCACTTCGCCACCCATGGCCTGCTGCACCCGGTCCTTCCGGAGAGGTCGGGCTTGATCCTGTCCCTGTACGACGAAGAAGGACGACGGCAGGACGGCTTCCTTTCGGCGCCCGACGTGGCGTCCCTGAGCCTGCCGGCCGAGCTGGCCGTGCTCAGCGCCTGCCAGACCGGCCTCGGCCGGGAGCTGCGGGGCGAGGGGCTGGTGGGCCTGGCTCAGGCCTTCTTCCGGGCGGGGACCCGGCGCGTCATCGTGAGCCAGTGGAGCGTCCAGGACCGGGCCACCGCGGAGCTGATGGCCCGGGTCTACCGCGGCCTCCTGGTCGAGCACCTCCCGCCCGCGGCCGCCCTTCGCGCGGCCCAGCTCGCCATCCGCAGTCAGCCCCAATGGCGGTCTCCCTACTTCTGGGCCGGCTTCTCGCTCCAGGGCGACTGGCGCTGATCCCCGATCTCCGAAGATCCATCCAACATTTCCAGATCGGTCTGTGTCCCAGTCGTCAGAAGGAAGACGACCGGGCGGACCGGCCGTCGGGACCAGGAGGAAGAACCCGATGGACATGAGCTCTTCGAAGCGCGGCGCATGGCAGGCCGAGAACGACCAGGACGGCGGATCCCAGTCCGGCTCGACCGGATCGAAGGTGGATCCCGCCCGCAGCGGCAAGGTCGTCGAGCCGGAGCCCGCGGCCGTGACCGCAGACGTGGATGGCGACGGAGAGACGGATCCCGGTCCGAAGGCCGGCAGGACCGGCAAGGTGACGGATCCGGCCAGGGACTGATTCCCGTCGCCCTGGAGAGAGGCCGGGCCTTCACCGGGCCGGCCTCCTCTCCGCATCCATTTCCGGTCCATTGATCAAGGAGGAAAGACCCATGGAATTGGCGTCGTACTTCACGGATTTCCTGAGCAAGATCCGCCCGAGAAAGGATCAGCTTGACGCGCTCCGCTCCGCGCATCGGACGTTGCGGGACCGGCTCAACGCCGACGAAAGCCTCGCGAAGATCTGTGTCTCCGACTTTCTGCAGGGCAGCTATCGGCGATCGACGGCCATCCGTCCGCTGGGCGAGGAAAAAGCGGATGTCGATGTGGTCGTCGTCACGAACCTCGATCCTGGACAGTTCACACCCGACGAGGCGCTCGATCAATTCGAGACATTTCTGGATACTCACTATGAGGGTCAATGGAGCAAGAATGGCAGGTCCATCGGAATCGAGCTGGCCGGCCTCAAGCTGGACTTGGTCGTCACGGCAGCGCCCTCCGAGGCTGAAAAGAGCTTCTACAAGGCCGCCAGTGTCCGGACCAGCTACGGGCTTGAGGAGACTCCCGATTGGAGGCTGGTGCCGTCCTGGCCCGATCTCGAATTCAGCTCGCAGGCAGGAGTTGATCGTCAACTCGAAGTGGCGACGAAAGCAGAGGAATGGAAGGCGAAGCCTCTTCTAATTCCCGATCGCGATGCGCAGGCTTGGCAAGAGACACACCCGCTCGCTCAGATCACGTGGACCCAGGAGAAGAACAAGAGGTGCGACCGCCGCTACCTGAACGTTGTCAAGGCCATCAAATGGTGGCGCCGGGGTTACGAGAAGCCGAAGTACCCCAAGAGCTATCCGCTGGAACACCTGATCGGCGACTGCTGCCCGGACGGCATCACGTCGGTCGCGGCGGGCGTGACAAGGACCCTGGAGGCCATCGTCACGAACTATCAGGGAGACGTCAACGCAGGACGCACTCCGACACTCTGCGACCGTGGCGTCCAGCAGGACGTTTTCCACCGCGTGACGCCGGAGGACTTCAAGGCATTTCACAATCTCGTAAAGGCAGCGGCGCCGATCGCGCGCCGGGCTCTGGACTCGCAATCCGAAGGCGAGAGCGCCGCGGCCTGGCGGGAGCTTTTCGGAAACCGTTTTCCGGAAGGACCGGACGAGGGCGGCAAGAGCGGGTCCGGCGGAGGAGGGGGTATGGGCGGTTTCACGCCGAGGACTGCGCCCACGATCATCACGGGCGGCCGCTTCGCATGACGCCGAACGATCCGGAGCCGACTCCGGAGCTTCGTGCCGGCCGCCGGGCCCTGGAGGGCGTCGCGGGATGCCAGATCCTCGAGGACTTCCGTTGGCTCGGGTCGCTTTGGGCTCTGCGTCTGAGGCTCGAGCCGCCGGGGCTCGAGCCGACGGAGTTTGTCCCGGCCGGCACGGACTGGTTCCTGCTGGCCGGGCAGGACTACCCGGACGGATGGGTCGGTTTGTGCCCGGCGAAGGAGAGGGGGCTCGTGCATACGTTCCCACACCAGCTCTTGAACTCCGCCGGCATTGCCGAGCTTCCTTTTCGAAAGGGCAGGATCTGCACCGATTCCACCGCGAAATCTCTCGGGCGCCATGATTTCGACCAGGAACCCAGGTTTCCTCCGGCGCGGATGCGCTGGCACGTGCTCCGCGCTCTGGACTGGCTCGTCGCGGCTTCGAAGGACGGGTTGATCCTCCCGGGAGAGCCGCTCGAATTTCCTTTTTATCCCTATACTGGCCCGCTGATCGGTTTTGTAGAGGATGAGACAAGCTTTGCTGCATGGTCGACGATCCGGGCCCGCGAAGGGCTCGCGGAGCTCGTCCCTTACCCAGGCAACCACAAGATTCTTGCAGTTCAGCAGTTTTCAACCTGGAGTGGTAGTCCGCTCGTCCGTGCGCCATGGGGAGCGAAGGTTTCAGAAGCCCAGGACAAGGAAATCGGGGTCTGGGTGCGATGGGACTCGATGCCCGTCCTGCCGCCCTGGCAACCGCCGACCACGGGCAGGGAGCTCAGAGAGGCCGCGTCGCGGGCCGGAACGGACCTGCTCTCCTTCCTCCAGCGTGTGCCGGACCACCTACGTGACGGAAAGCCCCATTTTCTTCTCATCGGTTTTCCGGTTTCCCGGCGGTACAGGATGCCGGAGGAGCGCCAGCACTGGCTGGCCATCGAGCTGCCTCCGTTTTCGAGAAAGGGCCGGGAGCTTCCTGGCTACCAACCCAAGAACGCCTTCCGGGAGATCGACCGCCGCGCACTCCTCCAGAGCGATTCGATTGGGTGGGTACGGACGGAGAACTGGTCCGAGGATGAGATCTCTTCCCGTGGCCGGTTCGAATCCGAGCTGAGACGGGCGGAGATTCTCATCATCGGCGCGGGAGCGCTGGGCTCTGCCGTCGCCGAGCTCCTCGTGCGGGGCGGAGCCCACAGGCTGACGATCCTGGACAAGGACGTAGTGTGGCCGGGAAACCTCGTCCGTCACTCCCTCACCCTGAAGGACGTCGGACGTTCGAAGGCCGAAAGCCTTGCCGACTGGCTGAACGACATCAGCCCGCACGCCTCGGTCAAGGCGATCAAAGGTAAGTTTCCTCCGGAGGCTCCGGAGTCGCTCGGCGCCGCCGGGATCGTGCTCGACTGTACCGGCGAAGACGACGTGCTGGCGGATCTGGCCCGGTTTCCCTGGACGGGCGAGAGGCTCTTCGCTTCGGCGTCCCTCGGCTTCTACGCTCATCGGCTCTTCCTGTTCCAGGGGAGAGCGAAAACCTTTCCGAGAGAGGCCATGGTCACCGCCCTCCAACCCTGGCTGCTGGAGGAAAGGGCACGCGCCGCCGGCGAAGAGCTTCCCTGGGAGGGGATCGGGTGCTACAGCGCGGTCTCTCCGGCCCGCGTCGACGACGTCCGGCTCTTTGCGAGCGTCGTCGTGAAGAGGCTCGAACGCCTTGCCGCCGGTTTGAGCGCAGATCCCAGGCTTCTCGTGTTCGAGCGGGGCGAGTGTCTCGTGAGGCAGGTCGGAGGACGACCGGATGCGTGAGATCCGGGATCTTGCCTTCCGAACCCGGGACCAGCGATTCGGTCTCGCGCTCTCGAAGGAGCGGCTGGGCGAGATTCTGGCGTACTGTCGTAAGGCGGGCCGGAGAGAGACCGGAGGTCTCCTGATCGGCCGGTACACCGATCAGCACGACCTCGCGATCGTCTCCCATGTGACGGGACCCGCCCGGGATTCCGCGTCGGGCCGAGCCTGGTTCCAGCGAGGCGTCGCGGGCCTGCAGGATCTCCTGTTCCGGCGTTGGCGGCAGCAGGAGTACTACTTGGGCGAGTGGCACTCCCATCCGGGCGCCGCGCCGACGCCGAGCGGAACGGATGCCACGCAGATGAAGCTCTTCGCGCGTGCAGATGGATATCACTGCCCGGAGCCGATCCTGCTCATCGTCGGCGGTGGCTCCTGGAGTGAATGGACTCTTCACGCCCGGGTATACATCCGGAAGGGGGCTCCGCAGGATATGGACGAGGAAATCTGAAAAGTTCCAACAATTCAGTTCCGGGCCGTGTCCAAGGGGATAGAGGACAGACGATCAGCTCGACGGACGAGCTCGAGAGAGGTGCCCGAGATGGAAAACAAGCTGGACGGGGAGGGACGCGCCGAGGAGGTCGTGCGAAGCCTGCTGGCGGCTCGACTGGGAGGACCTGATCGGGTGCCCCAGGTTCTGGTCGATGCTGTCGCCTTCGGCAAAGGCGATCGGGAGGCCGTGCGCCGCGCCACGGTCGCGGCCTGCGGTACGGATCAGCCCTTCGACCTCGTGCGTTTCGACACGGATCGGATTTACGGCTACGTCTATGAATCCAGCCGACCACCGGTGATCGCCGGGGCCTCCCGCATCCTTTCCGACCTCAACCAGCGCATCCACGCAACCTATCCATACTGGACGCTCTTCTCCGGCGGCGGAGAAGGTCTGCTCCTCGCGCCTCAGGGCAAGGGAGATGCGATCCGGGAGGAGATCGAGCGTCAGTACGCTTCCGCCACGGCAGACGCTCTGTCCGTGACCACCGATCATCTCCCCGTGGGACCCCACGATCTCATTCCGTCGGGTCCCGAAACTGCAGCCGCAGACGGTGTCCGGCTGGTGACTGGAGCGCAGGCCATGCTGGCCCGCCTGTATGATCGAATCCGCCGCAAGAAGGATGAAAGCGCCCGCCTGGGCGCGGGAGTGCCTGGCCGTGAGCCGCGTTGCATCTCCTGCCGGGACCGGGCAGGCACGCTGCCTCTTCCCGTGAAGCGGCAGGACAAGGAGGAGGAGAAAGGTCCGCTCTGCGTGCCGTGCCATCAGCGCTGGAGCGTTGGAAAGGACATCATCAACGGGATCTCCTTCGACGAGCTCGTGGAGAACCTGCCCTGGACCGGAGCCAAGGCCCGTTATCTCGGCTTTCTGTACGCCGACGGCAATTCCATGGCCGCGCTCTTCGGCCGCCTTCGCCACCTGGAGGATCTGTGCTTCTTCAGCGCGGCTGTGTCCAGCCTCTTCCGGGGTGTGAAGAAGCGCGCGGAAGAGATGGCGAATCGGCTCCTGCCAGGAGTCCTTCCGGAGGATCGCCCGTTCCTGAGCTTCCTGGGCGGTGGTGACGAGGTGATCTGGATCGCTCCCGCCGCGGTCGCCGTGGAGCTTGCGGATCGGCTTCCCTGCTGGATCGAGGAAGAGGTCGGCAGGATTTCCGGTCTGCAGGAGAGGCTGGCGGCGTATGGAGTCCCGTCTCTCACCATCGGCACCGGGCTTCTGGTCTGTGATCGCACCTACCCCGTGCGCTATCAATTGAATCTCGCGTCTCAGCTTCAGAAGAACGCGAAAGGGATGTTCTATCGGTCCGAGGGCAGGATCGAGTCGTCGATCGACTTCGAGATGCTCACCGATTCATCGCCCCTGTCGGAGGAGCTCAAAACCTCGCGGTATGTGGCGTACCGTACGGAAGAGGAGGGCTTCCTCCGCACCTGCCGGCCCTACACGGCTGGCGGCTTCTCCGTTCTCGTGGACCGCATGCGCACCGCGCGGGCCCGCATGGCGAGCTCCCAGCTTCATGCCCTGCAGAGCGGCGCCATGGAAGGCCGGCGGGTATTCCTGAACGCGCTTCGCTATCAGATTGCGCGCGAACCGGTGGGGCAGAAATATCGGGACTGGCTTGAGAGGCTCGGAGCGGAGTGGAGAGATCCGGAGGAGGTTCAACGATTTTTCCTTCACGATCTTCCTCCGGATGAGCAAGGCGCACCGCAGGCAGGGACCTGGATCGCGGACGGCCTGCAGCTCGCTCCATTCCTGGATCAGTTGAAGACGTTGGACGAGCCGCCGGCGAGGACGGTGACCTGATGACTACCTTGGAGATCACCCTTGGGGGCCACCTGCTGGTTTCGGGAAACCAGGCGCTGGATCTGGGCGTGGACCTCGCGACGACTCGCCGTCTCCATGAAGGCAGGGAGGTGCCCTACATTCCGGCCACGGCGATTCGGGGTGCCGTTCGGATCCAACTCGAAGCGCTGCTTGCCGGCATCGGGCAGGCGGAGGCCGGTCCCTACGTCCTGGATGATCGGCCCGGGACCGTGGCGGAGGACCACTCCGGCATGGTGGCCCATCTCTTCGGTTTTTCCGGCCGCACGGGCGAGCGGACCGGCTCGAAGGAGGGCTGCCTCCGGTTCGGCGATGGAATCCCGGCAGATCCCGATCGGGCGCTCCTGGCCTTATCCGTCCGTCCCGGCCTGGAGATGGAAGACCTCACGGCTACGGCGGCGGATCAAAAGCTTTTCTTCCGGCAGGTGATCGAAACCCTGGAAGAGCCTCTCGTGTTCCACGCCGACCTCTGCCTCGGAGGGGCCGGCGAGGAAGAGGTCCAGAGGCTTCGGGCCGCGGTCGAGACCACGGACTCGCTGGGCTCCGGGCGTGCCAGGGGAGGAGGCTTGATTCAGATACGGTGGACCGAGGCTGAAAAATCGGAGACAAGCCCGGGCACAAAAGATTCGCGGGACCTGCCATCTGCCACGCGGGCTAGGGTGGATTTCACCCTGGTCGAGCCGGCGCACTTCGGCGACGGCGGGCCGAGAGGCAACCATCACGCCACGCGCACCTACATTCCAGGGTCCACCGTGCGGGGCGCTCTCGCCTGGGCCCTGCTGCGCGACGGTGTCCTTTCGGAGGAGGCCGGTTTTCAGCAGCTTTTCGTCCTGCCGGAACAGGCGAGCTTCGGAGATGCCTTGTGCCGGCTTCCTGCCGGCCGGGAATCCGGAGTGGCGCCGGTCACGAGAAGAAAGCAGCGCGGCGGCGACAGGATTTCCGACATCCTGGTTACGGAGCTCGCCCGCGACCGCGTCAACCAGGCGGCGGCACGCTCCGGGCGGTATCTGAGGCTCGACGACAGCCCCTTACGCTTCGATCCCATGGACGTCCGGCCTGCCGGAAATCTGATCCGGCGGACCAGGACGCGCGTTTCGATCGACCGCCACACCGGAGCCGCTGCCGAGAGCCGGCTGTTCTCGATCGAGCAGATCGATCCCTGGCTTCCCGGCGAGTCCGCAGGACCTGTGCGGTTCAGCGCCCGGGTGGAGGGTCTCACGCCGGAAGCCGGCCGCCTTCTGCTGCGGGCTGCCGAGCTTCCGGCACTGATTGGGGCAGGCCGCAGGCATGGTCTTGGAAAAGCCCGGATTGAGGTCTACATGGAGGAGGAGCCGGACGATCGCGAAGCGGTGCGGAACATCCTCGCCCTGGCGGATCTCGTCGAGGCGGAGACCGATCGCCTTGCCGGGCGCGCAAGGGTTGCCGGCCTTGCCGGTGGGATTGCCACGGTTCCACTGGCCTTGGTAGCTCTTTCCGACTTTGTACCCGCGGAAGCAGGCCGATCTCACCCTTTGGCCGAGTTGGACCCGGCTCCCGAGCCCGTCCGCAGCTTTCTCAGCGCCGGCGCGGTGGGTGGTTACGATCAACTGCGCCAGGAAGGCTCGCTGAAGGATCTCGTTCCGGCCGTCGGGGCCGGCAGTGTCTTTGTCTACTCGATCCACCGCGAAGGTCTCGAGGAGTGGCTCCGGCAACGGCTGCCCCGGCTGCGCCGCGGCGTGGGCCTCTGCACGGAAAGCGGCTGCGGCCGATTCGGGCTTTTCGAGCCCATGGCGAAGGAGTGAATCCATGGCAAGCGCACTTCAGTCGGATACGAAAAAATGGCTGGTCGAGCAGTCCGAAGGGATTCTCGGCAGGGTCGCCGGGAAGGAGGGTTTCGGTGAGCAGGTCTCGCAGCTCCGCAACCTCGTCCAGATCGTGCAGGAGGAGTCCGAGGTGGCGGTGCTGCGCAACTTCATCCGCTACCAGTCCGGCCGCAAGACCACGCAGAAGTTCTGGAGCTTGATCTGTGACGATGTCATCAGGACTCTCGAGCTGATCGAAGCGCGCCAGGAGCTTGCGGATGAGGTGCTCCGGAAGGCGGCGATCCAGCAGTTCTTCGGTTATCTGGTGCGTCACTATGTCTATCTCGACCGGGTGCGCCGCGATTCGAAGCCGAGGCGTGGAGACAGACGATGAACGCCGGCGAGCTGCGTCCGAGGTCCCATCTCCGGATCGACCGGCTGGTGCTCTTCGAATACCGTCTGACCTGCCGCACCGGTCTGCACATCGGCACGGGCAAGAGCGCCGACTTGACGGGAAGCGACCAGCCGGTCCTGCGCGACCGCTCGGGGCGGCCCCTGGTTCCCGGCTCTTCGCTGCGCGGCGTCCTGCGGGCTGGAATCGAAAGCTTTTCCAATGGCCTGGATCTCGACGCGGTCCGGTCCCTGGAAGAGAAGATCCCTGAGGATTCAGCCGACTCCTTCGCCAGACGATGGCAGGATCTCGATCTGGTGAAGCGGCTCTTCGGCGCGGCGGCGGAAACCCGGGGCGGATTCTCCTACGGCTCGCGGCTGCAGATCTCCGACGCTCTCTGCCTGGACGAGATCCCTGTCGAGCTGCGGGACGGCGTCGGCATCGACCGCGAGCGGCGCACCGCGGCCCAGGGCATCAAGTTCGACTTGGAGGTGGTGCCGGCCGGCACCCGGTTCCAGGGCCGCGTCCGGATCAAGAATCCGGCGGACTACGAGCTCGGCCTTCTGGCCCAGGCTCTCTGGATGCTCGACCAGGGACTGCTGCTCCTGGGCGGTAAGTCGGCCCGAGGGCTGGGCTGGGTCCAAGTCGAGGTGAGCGCTCCGCGTTCCCTCGATGCCCGGTCTCTTCTCGGCGGCGCCAGCCGAAGCGAGACCTCGGGCGATCCGGGACGCTTCGGTCCGGTCGAGAACCGGCTCGGCGAATGGATGTCAACCTTGCCAACCCTGGCGGCGGCGGCCGCCTCCACCAAGGCCTGATCCAGCGGGGAGGACTACCACATGTTCCAGACCCTGCAGAACACTGCCAAGATCGCGGTAACCCTGATTCCCGACGGCCCGCTTCTCGTCCGGGCCCAGTCCGTGGGCATCGACCCCGGAATCGCGGACATGACGTTCCAGCGCACCCATCGCGATGGCCGGAGCACGGTGTTCCTCGCCGGCTCTGGCCTCAAGGGCGTCCTGCGGTCCCACTGTGAAAGGCTTCTGCGCACCGCGGGCCACTTCGCCTGCGATCCGACGAAGATCAAGGAGGATCCGGCGAGTTGCGGCAAGGACCACGCGCCGTCCTCCGCCTATCCTCACAACGGCCAATGCCCAGCCTGCTTCACATTCGGTTCGCTCAAACTGGCTGGCCGGTTCCGGGTCGGGGACGCCTATCCGGTTGCCGGCCTCGAGGAGATCACAAACCGGACCGAGGTGAGGACGGGGGTTGGGATCGATCGGAAATCCCAGGCTTCCAGCCGCGGAGTCCTGTACGACTCGGAAGTCGTGGTTTCCGGTGGTTTCCGGGCCGAGATCAGCGGAGAGAACTATTCGCTCTGGCAACTCGGGTTGATCCTGGCGGCGCTCCAGGATCTCGGAAGCGGTTTCGTGAGGATTGGCGGCGGCAAGGCGCGCGGCATGGGCAGCGTGAAGCTGCAGGACTGGCGCGTGGACCTCGGTTTTCTGAACCAGGACGCCGGCAGCATCACCGGCGCCCGGACCGCCTCCACCGGCGAGAACCCTTACCGCTTTACAGAGCGGGATTCCCTGGCCTGTCCCGAGGGCGCCGGCGAGGGCCGAAGTGGGCTCTTCCGCACGGTGCGGGTTGAAGGCGACGGAGTGGAGACGCTCGTCTCGGCTCTGGTGGCCGGCCCCGTGCAGCGATATCTCGGAAGGATGCCCTGAGCCATGGCCCCGCACGGTCTGTCCCGTCCTTCAGGAGATGGTCTCCAGGCGAGTCCTGTGCCCCACGATGCATGGCTCCCGGACCGCCTGACCGGGCGCGTCCTCCTGTCGCTGGAGACGCCGCCGAAGCAGTTCGTCTCGCCCGGCACCGGCCGGCTCGCCCTGGTCCAGAGAGAGGGTGGAGAGGTGGTCGCCCAGGAGGCCACGCGCGCCACCGACGACCCGGTCATTCCAGGGAGCGGGATCAAGGGAGCCGTCCGGACCGTCTTCGAGCTCCTTTCCCACTCCTGTGATCCGTTTGCTACCCGTTGCAGCCGGGACTCCTGCTGTGAGGCGTGCTCGGTCTTCGGGATCCTGGGTTGGAGTGGAAGAGTGGACTTCAGCGACGCGAGGCCCGCCTCGACCGATTCCGTGGCGGTGAAGGTCGAGCAGGTCCCCATTCCCTGGCTGCCTCACGCCGAAAAAACCGGCGGAGACTTCCGGTTCTACGATCTCAGGGAGGCCGTCGAGCTCGATCCCGAGCGTCGCATCTGGCAGCCGCGCGCCAGGAATCTGACACGGGAGGTCTTCACCGGTCGTTTCGAGACCCGCCTCGCCTTCTGGAACATGAGCCGGGAAGAGCTCGGCCGGCTGATTCTCTGCATGGGCTTCGGAGGCGGTGCCGCGACGCGCTTTTCCCTTCGCCTCGGCGGAGTGAAGTACGACGGCAAGGGAGCTGTCAAGGTCAAGCCCCTGGAACTGCAACTCGCGGCGCCACGACGCAAGAGCTGGAACGGCCCACAGTGCGAAGAAGAGATCGCCACCTGGATCGCCGCCGCGCAGCGAAGTCCGTGGAGTAGGAGCTTCCTGCCTGGGTTGGAAAAGCTTGCTCGGACGCTGTCCGTATCGAATGAATGAGGAGGACGATTCATGAGCGAGCAATCTGTGGAGATCATGGAGCGGGCGGATCAGCTCTCCCTTGCACTCATCTCGGGTCCGTCTCCTGTCACTCGAAACGTCCTGCTGGCGATGACCTCGGATTTCCTGAGCAGCCCTCGGCCGGACCGGGACCGACTCCGCCGCATCGTCAAGCGGGTGGGGGAAGGAAGCGGAGGGCACGTGCTGCGGTGTGGAGGCTATGGCGAGCAGATACGCGCCGCAGCGGCGGAGCTGGCGGGCGTCATCGAAGAGGACTGGTCGAATCAGGAGCTGAAGACTCTCCTTGGCTGGACGGCTCGCCTTCTGCTGGTCCGCCGTGAGGATCGACCCCAGGAGAAGAAGGCTACGCAGGGTCAACCGGTCCGGAGGCGAGAGGAGAGGCCTGCAGACAAGAAGCCAAAGAGCCCGGGCTGGGGGATCAGCAAGAGTTCGATGCAGACCTTGGAGCAGCTGAAGCAGAAGCTTGAGGACAAGGGAAAATCCTGACCGATGGAGCTGGAGAGAAAAGAATCATGACCAGCCGCATCCTCCGCGAGCGCTTCCTCCTGCTCCAGGAAAACCTTGCCAGTTGCCTGAGCTTGGACCGGTCCATCCATCACGAGCTTGAAAAGGGAATGGCCAGCGAGGAGGGATGGCGGACCATGCTGGCCGACTACCTGCCGCGCCGCTACAGCATCGCCAAGGCCTCCGTGATCGATTCCCGGGGCGGGCAGAGCCAACAGCTCGACCTCGTGCTTCACGACCGTCAGTTCTCGCCGTTCCTTTTCAATCAGAACAACGCCCTGTATATCCCCGCGGAAAGCGTCTACGCGGTGTTCGAGGTGAAGCAGAAACTCGACCGGAGCACCCTGCGGGATGCCGGAGAGAAAGCCGCCTCCGTCCGGAAGCTCCACCGGACGAGCGCGCCCATCCCCTGGGCCGGTGGGAAAACGCCACCGCGTCCGCCCATCCCTATCCTCGCGGGCCTGCTCTCCTTCGAGAGCGGCTGGAGCCCTCCCTTCGGAGAGCCGCTGCGCGCCGCCCTCGTGGAACTGTCCGGCCTGGAGGCGTTGGACCTGGTCTGCGCGCTGACCCACGGCAGCTTCGAGGTAAATTATCCCGGCGGCAGTTCCCCGGAAATCGATCTGAGTGCTCCGGGCACCGCCTTGATCTTCTTCTTTCTCCGGCTCCTGGAGCGTCTCCAGGCCGTCGCCACTGTCCCGGCGATGGAAATTCGAGAATATGCCCGGGCGTTAGTTTCCTGAGAGCCGCAGGTTCCTTGACAATTGAATATCCCTAGTCTGTACGGAGGGATTGAAAACGTAACTTAAGGCGTGCGCCTGACAAAAGCCTGCCAGTCCGTGGAGTGAGAAGTTTAGATCCAAAGCAGGATACGGCGAAAGGTCATGAGAGAGTCTGCTGGAAGCCGCTTTTCGGGAGTACAGGCCGGCCAAGTCGCAACAATTCAGAGATTATAAGGTGGCCCCTCAGTATTGCCCTGATCAGTACGGTGGGATTGCGACGTCGCCAAGGCAACCAGAGTTTTGCCAGTGCCGTAGTATCCCGACTCGGGATTGTCCTGATCAGTACCATGGGATTGCGACCCGGTAACCTCGGCTTGCAGCGCGCACTGCTTCCAGCCCGGACTCTCGGATTCCCTGATCAGCGCGGTGGGATTACGACTCGTAGATCTTGAAATCGGTCTTTGTGCCGATACTCACGCCCGGAATTGCCCTGGTCGGGGTCGGCACGATGGGATAGCAGCGCTGACGGCATCTTGCCTGAGAGAGGTGGCATCCTGTCCGAGAGAGGTGTCAGGCGCTTATTTGCCGAACTACCCCTGTTCAGTACGGTGGGATCGCCGACGCACCGTTCCAAGCGTCACAGGATAGAGTCGTGGACTTCCTCGGAATTATCCTGATCAGTAGGGCGGGATTACGACGTCGACTGAGCCAAATCAACGCGGAATTACCGGGTCGGTACGGTGGGATTGCGACCTTGTAGTACATCCCGTTCCAATCCACGGCGAAAATAGGGCTTCCGAATTGCCCTGATCAGCACGGTTAGATTGCGACTTCTTCCAGTAGCCAGGGCTCCAGGCCTCGACCTGAGACCTCGGAATTGCCCTGGTCAGCACGGTTGGATTGCGACTCTTTTGGGGAGGAGAGGAGCCGTTCCCCGTACCTTACAGTAACTTCGGAATTGTCCTGGTCAATATGGTGGGATTGCGACGTCAGGTCCGCGACCATCAGGTCAGCGCCCCTCGGGACCTCGGAATTGCCTTGATTAGTACGGTGGGATTGCGACTGCCGCGTTAGAGGAGGCCTTTCTTCACTACCGTTCTAGCCTCGGAATTGCCCTGGTCAGTACTGTAGGATTACGACTCTATCGGGTGATGACCGAAGAAGACCTCTTTCAGCACACTCGGAATTACCTGGTCATCGCGGTGGGATTGCGACATCCATCGATGAGCGTCTCCGCCGGACTTGGCGACGACCGCTCCCTCGGAATTGCCCTAGACTTCATCCGTTGTTTCTCGGAGTTGCCCTTGATCAGTGCGGCGGAAATGCGACTTTCTGACGCCGGCCTGATGCGAGACGGCCGGCTTCCCGCCAACCACATCCTCCGGCTCCTGGAACGTCTCCAGGCCGTCGCCACCGTTCCGGCGATGGAAATTCGGGAGTAGGCCCGGGTGTTGGAGGCTTGAGAGCAGCACGTTCCTTGACAGTTGAGATTTCCTGCTCTGTACGAGGGATTGAAAGGTAAGCAAGCCATGTGCCTGACAAAAGTCATGCCAAGCCTGAGTTGCCATTTTGGCGAGGGGGTAACGGCCGCGACTGGAGGGTCCATGAAATGAGAGGTTTACGTCAAGGAAAGGAGGCCGCGAAAGGCCATGAGAGAGGCTTCTGGAAGCCGCTTTTTGGGAGGTAACGGCCGAAGGCCGGTCAAGTCGCTACAGTTCAGAGGGTTACAAGGGTGGCCCTCAGAATTGCCCTGATCAGCACGGTGGGATTGCGACCTGTAGGTTCCGTCCTCGATCAGACTCTTCACGACGCCTCAGAATTGCCCTGATCAGCACGGTGGGATTGCGACTTTCCAGTACTTCACGACCGCACGGGACGGGCTCAGCATGCTGACTCAGAATTGCCCTGATCAGCACGGTGGGATTGCGACCGAACAGCTTGGCGCTTTGCTCGTTGGCCTTGCCGTATTCCGTAACTCAGAATTGCCCTGATCAGCACGGTGGGATTGCGACGCGATCGCTTGGCACAACGGGTAGCTTACATCTGTCATATGACTCTCAGAATTGCCCTGATCAGCACGGTGGGATTGCGACGTAGTGGCCTGGACCAGGCAGGCGCACCCGGTCGCGGAGTTACGCGCTAACCCGTTTCCATCCGTTCCGTGTCTCCAGGACTATTTCCTGGAGAGCCATCCAGGGAGGCACGGAACCATGCTCGATCAGCTCATGGCGCGCGGGACCCTCTACAAGGCCTTCGAACGGGTCCGGGAAAATGGCGGCTGCCGAGGCGCCGCTGGCATGACGGTCGGCGACTTCGCGGCGCGCCTGGAGGAGGAGATCGACCGCCTCGAAGACCGGCTGCTCCGGCGGGTCTATCACCCGTTTCCTCTCCTGCGCCTCGCGATCCCGAAGCCGACCTCCGGGATGCGCCACCTGTCCATCCCGACCGTCCGGGACCGGGTGGTGCCGACCGCCGTCGATCTGGTCACACGGGATCTCTTCGAGAAGGAATTCGAGGACTGCAGCTACGCCTACCGCTGCGGTCGCTCGGTCCGATCTGCCATTCACCGCATTCGCGAGTTGCGCGCTCGCTTCGCGGAGTGAGCCATGCCGGTGCTCTACGTCACGGAACAGAGATCCATCCTGCGCAAGACGAGCGACCGGCTGATCGTGGAGAAGGAAGGCCAGGTGCTCATGGAGGTCCCCTGCCTGAAGCTCGACACGGTCATGATCTTCGGCAACGTGCAGGTGACGACCCAGGCCCTGGTGGAGATGCTGGATCACGGGATCGAGCTGGCGATCCTTTCAACCAGCGGTCAGCTCCGCGGCCAGTTGACTCCGCCCAAGGCCAGGAACATCGTGCTGCGGATGAGGCAGTACGAGGCATCCCATTCGGAGAGATCCTGTCTGACGTTTGCGCGGGAAGTTGTGGCGGCGAAGATCGAGAGCTCGGTGGCCGTGCTCCGGCGGTTCCGGATGAATCATCCGAAGGCAGTCTCCCTCGCGGAGGTCAAGGAGCTGGAGCGCACTGCGCAGAGCGCACGGGCGGCGGTTTCGCTCGATTCGTTACGTGGAGTGGAAGGCGCGTCCGCAGCCCGGTATTTTCGCTGCCTTGAAGAAATGGTTCCGCCAGCCTTCGGCTTCAACGGCCGCAACCGCCGGCCGCCGCGGGATCCGATGAACGCCCTGCTTTCGTTCGGGTACGTGCTGGTGGGAAACGAGCTTCAGGCGTTGTTGGATGCGATGGGCTTTGATCCATACCTGGGCTTTTTTCATCAGGTGGATTATGGAAGCCCGTCGCTGGCCCTCGACCTGCTGGAAGAATTTCGCGCTGCGCTCGTGGACCGTTTCAGCGCGAGGATTTTGAACCTGGGTATTCTGAAGGCGGCTGATTTCATGACCACGCCCGAGAAAGGAACCATCCTGGGCCGGGATTCGTTGAAGCGCTACTTCGTGGAGTATGAGAAGGAGCTGAACACCCCGTTGGCGCTCGGAGAGGAAAGTCTAACGTGGCGGCAGCTCTTTCGCCGGCAGGCCGAGCGGCTGGCGCGGGCGCTTATGGATGATGTTCCCTATGAGGCGTTCCGTTTGCCATGTTGATCGTGGTCTCCTACGACCTGCCGGACGACCGGAGGCGGACGAAGCTCGCCCACAACTTGAAAGACTTCGGAGTGAGGGTGCAGTACTCGGTGTTCGAGTGTATCCTGGAGGCGGAGCAGGTGGAGGCGTTGCGAGCGCGAATCACGCGGCTGATCGATCCGGCGGAGGACCGGGTCCGCATCTATCGCTTCTGTGAGGATTGCGGCGCCAAGACCGAGCTCCTTGGCCTGAGCGAGCCGACGGAAGACGCGGAGGTCTACGTTCTTTGAAGCCGAGCCAACAAATCGGCGCCCGAACGTGTCCCACTCTATACGAGGAGACTTGGCCGGCATTCTCCTTGAGATCAAAAGGTAAAGCAACCTTTATGCCTGACAAAACTCATGCCAAGGCCAAATTGCCATTTTGGCGAGGAGGTGACAGCCGGGACCGGAGGTCCCGTGAAATGAGAGATTTAGGTCAAGAGCAAAAGGCTGCGAAGAGGAGCGAGCATGGCTGCGGAAAGTCGCTTTTCGAGGG
>JBEQUE010000217.1:0-26847 GCA_040349255.1 Acidobacteriota bacterium
TTCGCCACCGAGGTCTCCACCTTGTAGGACAGCGCTTCGGTCAGCCTCGTCTCGGGAGTGCTCTTCCCGCGGTCCACCTCCGTCTGGCGATCGCACAGGTACCAGACCCCGCCGCGATTCGGATCGGCCACGTAGAACAGGCTGTCCTCGCCGCCCAGCCGGATCGTCAGGCGGAGCGCCTCGGCGCCGTAGGGATCGACCGCGGCCAGCGCCGGCGGATACCTCTTCCCGTCCAGGAAAGCCAGGAACGCGCCGCTCGCGAGGCCCGGAGTGTTGAGGAGATCCTGGAGGATGCGGAGGTGGAAGTTGCTCTTGAAGTCCTTCCGCTGCCGCTTGAGGTGGGCCTCGTAGGCCTGGACGGCCTTCGGGTCCGGAGCGCCGGTCTGGAGCTCGCCCTGGAGCTGGATCTGGTCCGCGGTGTCGCCGCCGAAGAGGAGGACCAGCTCGTCGAACTCCTCGGTGAGCGTCTCGAAATCCTTGTCGCCTCCCGCGGCCAGCGCGAGCTGGCGCCTCTCGGACGGAGTGGCCGGGCTCAGTCGCAGGCTCCCCTGCCCCACGAACACCGCGCCGACCGTGCGGCCCGCCACCGGCGACAGGAAGTGGAAGGCGCCGGAGTCGAACTGGAAGCGGAACACGTCGCGCTCCAGGACGTAGCCCTGAACCGGCACCCTGCGGCCGTCGGGGCGCGCGTTGCGCAGCTCCTTGTAGGTCGGGTCCGTCTCGCCGTGGACCGCCGCAACCAGGACGAAGGACAGGAGAAGGACAGGGATGGATCGGCCTCGCATCATGGAAACCCCCCGGAGTTCAGAATGGATGCAAAGAGTTTACGATCCAGGGGACCGGCTCGTCCAGCCGGCCTACATCTTGAGGCCGATCTCGCGCAGCCGCTGATCCAGGAGCTCGCCGGCGGTGATCGGCGGAAACTTCGGCGGGGCGTCCGCGGACACGAAGCGCTCCTTCACCGTCAGGTCGCACGACGGGTAGGGATGGACGAAGAACGGCATGGAGTAGCGCTCGCGGTTGACGGCCGAAGGCGGGTTGACGACCCGGTGGGTGGTGGCCGGGACGACCCCGTTGGTGCAGCGGGAGAGCATGTCGCCGGCGTCGACCACCATCTGGCCCTCGCCGGTCTCCACGGCGAGCCACTCGCCTTCGCGGGTGAGGATCTCGAGGCCGGAGTCGGTGGCCTCGCAGAGCAGGGTGATGAGGTTGATGTCCTCGTGCGCCGAGGCGCGCACCGCGGGATCGACGTCGGGCGCGACCGGCGGATAGTGGATGACGCGGAGAATGCTGTTGCCGACCTGCATCATGGAGGCGAAGGTCTCGCGCGGCAGGTCGAAGGACTCGGCGAGCGCCCGCAGCAGGTTTTCGGCCACGCGCTCCAGGCTTTCGTAGAGCCGCAGGGTAGGCTGGCGGATCTCCGGGATCTCCGCGGGCCAGACGTTGCCGGGGTACGCGCCGTGGAGGGGGTGTCCGGGGGGCGGCTCCTGGCCCACGTGCCAGAACTCCTTGAGGTCGGGCAGCGGGTTGTCCCTGGCGTGCTCGACGCCGAACGGCGTGAAGCCGCGGGAGCCGCCGTCGACGCCCGCATAGTTCGTCTTGACCTCCTCGGGCAGGGCGAAGAACCGCTTCCAGAGATCGTAGGTACCGCGGACCAGCTCGGAGTCGATCCCGTGTCCTTCGACGTTCAGGAAGCCGAACTCCACAAGCCCGTCGCCCAGGGTCCGGACCATGCGTTCGCGGGCGGAGGCGTCTCCGGTGAGGTAGTCGGCGAGGTCGATGGTCGGGATGTTCCGCTTCGCGCTCATGGGCGCGGAGCATACCGCAGGACCCGGGGCCTCTCCGTACGCTATGCTTCGGTTCCTATGATCGTCACGTCGTCTGGGAGTTCCGGGTCCGGCCTGGCCGGACGGCCGGGTTCGAGCGCGCCTATGGCCCCAACGGCGACTGGGCGCGGCTTTTCCAGCGCGGCGACGGCTATCTCGGGACCGAGCTCATCCGTGACCGCGAGGATCCGGACCGCTATCTCACCCTGGACCGCTGGGCGGGCCTCGAGGCGTTCCAGGCTTTCGAGGCGCGGCACGGGGCCGAGTATCGAGCCCTTGACACCGTCTGCGAGCCGCTCTGCTCCGACGAGCGGCGAGTGGGAAGCTTCGAAATTCCGTAGAGCCTCCCCCTGGCACAGCCCGTGCTATCGTTTCCCGCCGGGCGGGGAACGATGCTGCGGCGCATTCTCAATCGGAACCAGGACGAGCTGCTCGGCGAGAACCGGCGGCTGATCGGCGCGCTCCAGACCGCGCTCGCCCGCTTCGACGCCTCCGACGAGGATCAGGCCACCCTCCAGAAGTCGGCCCGCCAGCTCGACGAGCTGTTCCTGCTCGTCGTGGCCGGCGAGTTCAACGCCGGCAAGAGCGCGTTCATCAACGCCCTGCTCGGCGACCGCATCCTGGAGGAAGGGGTCACCCCCACCACCACCCGCGTCCATCTGATCCAGCACGGCCCGGCGGTCACCCGGGAGACGCTCGAGGCGGCGCTCGACCGCATCACCGCGCCGGTCGACCTGCTGCTCGACATCAACATCGTCGACACGCCCGGCACCAACGCGATCCACCGCGAGCACGAGGCCATCACCCGCGAGTTCGTGCCGCGGTCGGACATGGTCCTCTTCCTCACCTCGGCCGACCGCCCGTTCACCGAGAGCGAGCGCGCCTTCCTCCAGGGTATCCGCGAGTGGGGCAAGA
Source organism: Acidobacteriota bacterium (assembly GCA_040349255.1). Classification (GTDB taxonomy): domain Bacteria; phylum Acidobacteriota; class Thermoanaerobaculia; order Multivoradales; family UBA5704; genus DATMER01. Next base: position 2,742 of record JBEQUE010000217.1, read on the forward strand.
AGATCGTCGTCATCCTCAACAAGATCGATATCCTGGAGACGCCCGAGGACCTCGAACGGGTCCGCGCCTTCATCGCCGACAGCGCCAGGACGCTCCTCGGCTTCACCCCTGACATCTTCCCGGTCGCCGCAAAGCCGGCTCTCAAGGCCAAGCAGAGCGGCGACGCCGAGCTCCTGGCCCGCAGCCGGTTCGAGGCCCTGGAGCGCTACATCGCCGACACGCTCGACGAGAAGGAGCGCGTCCGCCTCAAGCTCCTGAACCCGCTCGGCGTCGCCGCCCACCTCGCCGGTAGATACCTGCAGGTGACCGACGGCCGCCTGGAGCTGCTCAAGGCCGACTTCGCCACCTTGGAGGACATCGAGGGCCAGCTCGGCGTCTACAAAGAGGACATGCGGCGGGAGTTCCGCTACCGCCTGGCCGACGTGGACAACGTCCTCCACGAGTTCGAGGCCCGCGGCATCGCGTTCTTCGACGAGACCATGCGCCTGGCCCGCTTCATGGACCTGATCAACAAGTCCAGGATGAAGGCCGACTTCGAGCGCATCGTCGTCGCCGACTCGCCCCAGGTCATCGAGCGCCGGGTGAGCGAGGTCATCGACTGGCTGGTCTCCTCGGACCTCCGGCAGTGGCAGGCGATCATGGACCACGTCGCCAAGCGCAAGCACGAGCACGCCGACCACATCGTCGGCCGGGTCGGCGGCAGCTTCGACTACGACCGCACCCGCCTGCTCGACAGCGTCGGCCGCTCGGCCCAGCGTTCGATCCAGAGCTACGACAAGGAGGCCGAGGCGAGCCGGCTCGCCGACTCGGTGCAGGTGGCGGTGGCGGGCACGGCGCTGGTGGAGGTCGGCGCGATCGGTATCGGCGCGGTGCTCACCCATCTGGCGGTCACGGCGGCGGCCGACTTCACCGGCATCATCGCCGCCGGGACGATCGCGGTGCTCGGCTTCTTCATCATCCCGAACCGCCGGCACGACGCGAAGAAGGAGCTGCGGGAGAAGATCGCGGCGCTGCGCGAGCACCTGATGACCGGCCTGACCTCGCAGTTCGACCACGAGGTCGACGAGAGCGTGCGGCGCATCGAGGACGCCATCGGTCCCTACACCCGCTTCGTCCGCGCCGAACGCACGAAGCTCACCGAGGTTCGGACCGAGCTCGACGGCGTCAACCAGGGCCTCGCCCGGCTGCGCTCCCAGGTCGAAGCGCTCTAGAATCCCCGGCATGGAATCCAAGAAAAAGCCGGGTACCTGGGAGAGCATCGTCCGGGCGTTCACCTCCTGGCGCACCTCGTCGGTGACGCTGATGTCGTTCGCCTCCGGCATGCCGCTCGGGCTGGTGTGGCTCGCCATCCCCGACTGGATGCGCGACATCGGGGTCGATATCCGGATCGTCGGTCTGTTCACGCTGGCGCAGGCGCCATGGACGTTCAAGTTCCTCTGGTCGCCGCTCATGGACCGCTTCGTGCCGCCGCTCGGCCGGCGCCGCGGGTGGGCGATCATTTCCCAGGTCGCGCTCTTCGTCGCGGTCCTCGCGCTGGCCGGCGTCGGCAGCCATCCGGACGCGCCGTGGGTGGTCGGCGCCATCGCGCTCGCCATCGCGCTCGCCGGCGCCACCCAGGACGTGGCCGTCGACGCCTACGCGGTCGACGTCCTCCGTCCCGAGGAGCAGGCGGTCGCGGTCGGCGCCCGAAACGCGCTCTGGCGCGTCGGCTACTACACCGCGGGCAGCCTCTCGATCTACCTCGCCGGACAGTTTGGCTGGCCGGCGGTCAACGTGTTCCTGGCCAGCCTGTACCTGCCGATGATCCTGGTGGTCCGCAGATCGCCGGACCCGGGCGACGCCGCGACCGCGCCGAAGACGCTCACCGAGGCGGTCTGGCATCCGTTCCTGGGCTTCCTCGCACGCCACCGGGCGCTCGAGATCCTCGCCTTCGTCCTGCTCTACAAGCTGGCGGACAACCTGGTCCAGTCGCTCCAGCGCCCGTTCCTGATCGACATGGGCTACAACGAGTTCGATCGCGGCGTGGCCCTGACCTTCATCGGCTTGACGGCGAACGTCGTCGGCACGCTCGTCGGCGGCCTGCTCACCGCGCCGCTCGGCCTGGGACGGTCGCTGTGGATCTTCGGCTTCTTCCAGATCTTCTCGAACGCGGGTTACGCCATCCTCGCGCAGCAGCCCGGGGTGGACCGGCCGATGATGTGGGCCGCGTTCGGCTTCGAGGCGATGTGCTCCGGCCTCGGCAGCGGCGCCTTCAGCGTGCTGCTCCTGCGCATGACCCAGAAGCGCTTCTCCGCCACCCAGTACGCGCTGTTCTCCAGCCTGTTCGGGCTGCCGCGCATCATCTCCGGCCCGATCGCCGGCTTCGCGGCCTACTCGGTCGGCTGGGCGACGTTCTTCTGGGCGACGCTGCCGATGGGCATCCCGGGGATGGTCCTGCTCGCCCGCTTCGTGCCCTGGAACGCGCGCGAGGTCGAGTTCCGGATCGAACCACCGAAGATCCGCGAGCCGCTGACCTCCGGACAGCTCGCGGTCCGCGGCCTCGCCGGCGGCGCGGTGGGCTTCGCGTTCGCCGCCCTGCTGCTGTCGTTCCTCGACGCGCTCAAGGCCATGAAGGACGCGCCGCAGGCGGCGTTCGACCTGTGGGCGCCCCTGATCTCGATCGGCCGGCCGGAGAACAACGCGGGATGGCTCACGCTGCTCGGCCTGCTCGTGTTCGGCGTGACCTGCGGCCTGTTCACCGCCGCCATCTCGGCGGCGCGCCACGGCGCGGGCCAGGACCTCGGCCTCGATCCCGAAACATCTTCGCCCGAAGCTTCGTCGTAAGGAGAGGAAGGAGATTCACGATGGGCCTTTACCGTTCCCGCAAGTACAAGATTCTCGGTGGCGTCTGCGGCGGCATCGCCGAATGGCTGGACTGGGACCCGAATACCGTCCGCATCGCCTACGTCATCGTTTCGGCCGCGTCGCTCGCGTTCCCGGGCACCCTCGCCTACATCGTTCTCTGGATCCTGATGCCGAAGGAGCCGCGCTACAGTCCGGGGGTGTAGCATGCGTGGATGAACCTGCCCCGGACCCTGGCCGTGGCGCGCGGAGACGAGCCGGCCGATCTGCTGCTGCGCAACGCCCGCCTGGTCAACGTCCTCTCTGGGGAGATCCACCGCGCCGACATCGCCGTCGCCGGCCCGCTCATCGCGGGAGTGGGAGAAGGCTACGGCGGCCGGCGCGAGATCGATCTCGGCGGACGCTACGTCTGCCCGGGCTTCCTGGATGCCCATGTCCATATCGAGAGCTCGATGGTCACGCCGGCCGAGCTCTCGAAGGCGTTGGTGCCGCGCGGGGTGACCACGATCGTCACCGACCCGCACGAGATCGCCAACGTGATGGGCCTGGACGGCATCCGCTTCATGCTCGCCGATGCCGCGTACGCGGTGCTCGACATCCGGATCAACGCGCCGTCCTGCGTCCCGGCCACGCACCTGGAGACCTCGGGCGCGCGGCTGGACGCGATCGACCTCGAGGAGTTGCTGCACGAGCCGCGGCTCCTGGGCCTCGCCGAGGTCATGAACTTCCCGGGCGTGATCCAGGGGGACGAGTCGGTCCTCGCCAAGCTGCGCGCCTTCCGCGGCCGGGTCAAGGACGGCCACTGCCCCGGCCTGACCGGGCACCGGCTCTCGGCCTACGCCGCCTCCGGCATCAGCTCGGACCACGAGTGCGTCACGGTCGAGGAGGCGCGGGAGAAGCTGCGCGCCGGCCTCGCCGTGTTCCTGCGCGAGGCGAGCAACGCGAAGAACCTGCGCGATCTCCTGCCGCTCGTGACGCCGGCCAACGAGCGGCGGCTCTGCCTGTGCACGGACGACCGCCACCCGATCGACCTGCTGGAGGAAGGGTCGATCGACCACCTCGTGCGGGTGGCGATCGCGGAGGGGGTGGACCCGCTGACCGCCATCCGCATGGCGACCCTCAACACCGCGGAGCACTACCGTCTGGACGACCGCGGTGCCGTGGCGCCCGGCCGACGGGCCGACATGGTTGTGTTCTCGGACCTCGCCGCGCCGCGCGCCGAGATGGTCTTCGCGAGCGGCGAGTTCGTGGCGATGGACGGGGAGATGAAGGTCAAGACGTTGCGGCGCCTCTACGACCACCTGCCGCGGACGGTGCGGATCGATCCCGAGAGCCTCGAGCTGGAGATCCGGGCGGCCGGCAGCCAGGCCCGGGTGATCGGCGCCATCCCCGACCAGCTCATCACCCGGCACCTGACGCGGGAGGTGCCGGTGAAGGACGGCCTGGCCGTGGCGGACCCGGCGCGCGACCTCCTCAAGATGGCGGTGATCGAGCGCCACCACGGCACCGGCAACGTGGGGCTCGGCTTCGTCTCCGGGATCGGGCTGACCCGGGGCGCGATCGCCAGCACCGTGGCCCACGACCACCACAACCTGGTGGTGATCGGCGCGGACGACGTCTCCATGCGCACCGCCGCGCTCGCCGTGGCCGAATCCGGCGGCGGCCAGGCCGTGGCCGTCGGGGAGCGCGTGGAGGAAACCCTGCCGCTGCCCATCGCCGGCCTGATGTCCGCCTTCGAGATCGGGCACGTGCGCAACAACCTGCGCCGCCTCCTCGAAGCGGCACACGGCAACGGGGCGCAGCTCCGCGACCCGTTCATGGCCATGAGCTTCCTCGCCCTGGAGGTCATTCCGGCGCTCAAGCTCACCGACAAGGGGCTGGTGGACGTGGAACGGTTCGAGGTCGTGCCGCTGTTCGTGTAGGCTGAGGACCGAGGAGGAGCCAAGATGGCCATCGCGATGGAAACCGCCCGGAACCCTTCGTCTACGCCGCGCGAGGTCATGGACGCCGCCGTGCGGGATCTCCAGGGCCGCAAGGCCGCCTGGACCCGGACGGGCGCGCGCGACCGGATCGCTCTGATCGACGAGCTGATCCCCAGCTTCCTCGCGGTCGCCGACCGCTGGGCCGAGGCGGCCATCGCCGGCGAGCGCATCGATCCGGCCTCGCCGGCGTCGGCGGAGGAGGCTCTGGTCGGGCCGTACTTCGTGCTGCGCAATCTCCGGCTGCTGCGGCGGGCGCTCTGGGACATCGAGGTCCACGGCCGGCCGCGCATCCCGGGCTCGATCCGCACCCGGCCGGACGGCCAGGTCACCGCCCGCGTCTTCCCGTACGACGTCTGGGATCAGATCTTCTACACCGGCGTCACCGCCGACGTCTGGATGGAGCCTGGCGTCACGGCGGAGAGCCTGCCGGAGACCATGGCCGTGGCGTATCACGCTGCGAGCCGGCCGGGCGCCGTCTCGCTCGTGCTCGGCGGCGGCAACGTCTCCTCGATCGGCCCCATGGACGCGCTCTACAAGCTGTTCGCGGAAGACCAGGTCGTCCTCTTCAAGACCCATCCGGCCAACGTCTATCTCGGACCGCTGCTCGAGGAGGGCTTCAAGCCGCTGGTCGACCGCGGTTTCCTGCGGCTGATCTACGGCGGCGCCGAGGAGGGCGCCTACCTCGCCTCCCATCCGCAGGTGGACGAGATCCATATCACCGGCTCCGACCGCACCTACGAGGCCATCGTCTTCGGGCCCGGCGAGGAGGGCCGCCGCCGCAAGGAGCGCGACGAGCCGCTGGTCACCAAGCGCTTCACGGCCGAGCTCGGCAACATCAGCCCGGTCATCGTGGTCCCCGGCCCGGAGGGCTCGTGGAGCGACACCGACCTGTGCTACCACGCCGACAACCTGGCCACGATGCTGGCCAACAACGCCGGGTTCAACTGCAACGCCGCCCGCGTGATCATCCAGCACGCCTCTTCGCCCCAACGCGACGCGCTGCTCGACGCGCTGCGGGCCGCGCTGCGCGGGCTGCCCACCCGCGCCGCCTGGTACCCCGGGGCCGCCGACCGCTATGAAATGTTCCTCAAGGCCCACCCGGAAGCCGAGCGCTACGGCGAGCGCGCCGGCGACCATCTGCCCTGGACCCTGATCCCCGGGGTCGCGCCGGAGGACCGCGACGACATCTGCTTCCGCACCGAGGCGTTCTGCAGCGTTTTCTCCGAGACCCGGCTCGAAGCCGCGAGCGCCGCCGAGTACATCGACCGGGCGGTGGAGTTCTGCAACGACACGCTCTGGGGGACGCTCAACGTCACGATCCTGATCCACCCTTCGTCGCTGCGCGATCCCGAGGTCGGGAAGGCCCTGGACCGGGCGGTCGCGAACCTGCGCTACGGCACGGTGGCGATCAACCACTGGGCCGCGGCGAACTACGGCCTCGTGGTCACCCCCTGGGGCGCCTTCCCGGGGCACACCCGGACCGACATCCAGTCGGGCGTCGGCATGGTCCACAACACGCTGATGTTCGAGCGCGTCCAGAAGACGGTGGTACACGCGCCGTTCCGGGTCTGGCCCAAGCCGGTCTGGTTCGCGAGCCACCGCACGGCGCACCGGATCACCCCGAAGCTGGTGCAGTTCGAGGCGGCGCCCTCGCTGGCGAAGCTGCCGGGGATCCTGGGCCTGGCCCTCAAAGGCTAGCGCCGCGGCCGGTCCTGGGCGAGGCCGGCGCGGCGAAAGCCGGCGGCGCTGACCGACTGGAGCAGCCAGCGGACCTGCTCGTAGCGCAGCCGGCGGTCGCCCTTGACCAGCACCGGCCGGTTCGGGGTGAGCGACCAGATCTCCCCGAGCACCGCCTGCAGCTCGCGCAGCGCCACCTGCCGGCCGTCGACGTAGAGAGTGCCGTCGGCCTCCATGGAGATGGCGAGCTGCGGCTCGTCCAGGGCCAGGGTGGAGGCGGGCCGGGGCTTCCCGGCTCCCTTCGGCGATTTCGGCGATGAGGCTTCCGCCCCGGTGCGGAGCATCGGCGCCACGACCAGCAGGAGGATCGCCAGCACGAGGCACACGTCGGCCAGCGGCTTCAGGCTGATCTCCGGCTCGATGAGGTCGTGTTTCGGCGGTCGCATGGGTCTGCCCCGTATTTTAGAGCGAACCCGGGCGTTTCCGGTTCCGCCGGCCGCCTACGGGACCGCGGCGACCTCCTCCTGGCAGCCGTAGACCAGGACCGGCGTGCCGACCGGGACCATCCCGGGCAGCCGGTTCGAGGCGAACATCGGGATGCGGATGCAGCCGTGGCTCGCCGGATATGGCGGCACGTCCTCGCTGCCGTGGATCGCGATGCCGCCCACGATGTACATCGGGTTGTGCATCTGGCCGAGCGGGCTGGTCTTCCAGCCGGACGACTTGGTGTAGACCTCCAGCCGGCCGCAGGGGGTGACGGCGAGGGTCTCCGGGTAGCCGTTCTCGTGGAAGCGCTTGCCGCTGCCCGAGGAGATCGGCAGGATGTTCGCCACCTTGCCCTCGGCGTCCACCAGGAAGAGGACCTGGCGGCCGAGGTCGATCTCGATGTGCGGCGCGCCCGTCTGCTTCGGCACCGGCACGCCCTTGAGCGTGTTGGTGAGGGCGTTGAACTCCGCCCGCGTCAGGACGCCGGTGGGGCGGGCGCCCTCGACCTTCTGGAAGGCGATCAGGGCTTGGCGCGAGGCGGCGTCCCAGACGCCGTCGGCCGGACCGGCCCAGTAGCCGAGCTGGGCGAGCCGCGTCTCGGCGATCCTGACCTCCTCCTTGGTGAGCTTGGAACCGGCGAAGGCCGGAACGACGACCAGGATGGACAGCAGCAACAACAGCGACGACCGTCTCATACGTCTCCTAGACAGGCTCCAGCATCAGTCTCGCGAGCAGCGCCGCCCGTTCGGGCATCCGCGCGGTCACGACGTGCTCGTGGTCGGCGTGGGCGCCGTCGCCCACCGCTCCCAGGCCGTCGAGCGTCGCGGCGTGCTCGCTGGTGAAGTTTCCATCCGACCCGCCGCCGGCCGTCCCCTCCCCGAGCTCGATCCCCAGCTCGCCGGCGCAACGCTCGGCGGCCAGCCAGAGGGCCCGGTTGCGGGGGTTCGGCTCCAGGGGCTGCCGGTTCATGCCTCCGGCTATTTCAATCTTCGTGCCCGGCACCTCCGGCACCCTGGAACTGAGATCGCGCAGGAACCGGTCGAACGCCTCGGCGTCCCCGCGGCGCAGCACCCGCAGGTCCACTTCGGCCCAGGCCTCGGGCGCCACCACGTTGGACGCCTGGCCGCCGCCGATCAGTCCGATGTTCACCGTCATCCCGCGCTCCGGGTCGGCCTGAGCGTACAGCTCCCGGACGACGTGCGCCAGCTCCCGCACTGCGCTCGCCCCCTTCTCCGGCTCCAGCCCGGCGTGCGCGGCCCGTCCCCGGACCGTCACCCGGTAGCGCACCACCCCCTTGCGCGCCGTCTTGAGCCGCCCCTCCGGACCCAGGGACGGCTCCAGCACGAAGACCCGGCGCACCCGGCGGGCCAGGCGCACGATCCGCGGCGACGACTCGACGCTGCCGATCTCCTCGTCCGAGTTGACGAAGAACACCGGCGCGAGCGGCGGTTCCAGCCCCAGCTCGCGCAGGGCGCGGACGGCGTAGACCCCCTGCACCAGGCCGGCCTTCATGTCGTAGACCCCGGGCCCGTGCAGCCGGCCGTCGCGCAGCTCCGCCGGCATGGTCTCCAGGGTGCCCACCGGCCAGACCGTGTCCACGTGGCCGACCACGAGCTGGGCGCCTGAAGGCCGCGGTCGGGCGGGAGCCGCCCAGAGCTGGCCGCCGCTGATCCGGCCCCTTAGCCGGCGGGTGCGCAGGCCGGCCTCCTCCAGCGCCGCGGCCAGACGGTCGAAGACCGGCCCGTGCGTCCCGGGCCGGTCGGAGGGAGATTCGAGGAGGGTCAGCTCGCGGGCGAGGTCCGCCATCTCGCGCTCCCTCGCCCGCAGGTACTCGAGGATCCGTTCCGTCACGCCCCCATCGTACCGGATCAGTCGTACCGGATCGCCACCAGGGGGTCGGTCCGACTGGCGCGCTGGGCCGGCACCCAGCAGGCGAGCAGGGCGACGGCGGCGAGCACCAGGAAGACGCTCACGAAGGTCGGCGGGTCGTGGGGCGTCACCCCGACCAGGATGTTGCCCAGGAGCTTCGCGGTCGGCCAGGCCAGCAGCAGGCCGAGGCCGAGGCCGAAGGCGAGCTGCACTAGCCCCTGGCGGACGATCATCCCCAGCACGCTCCCCTGCTGCGCCCCGAGCGCCATCCGGATGCCGATCTCCTGCGTGCGCTGCTGCACCGAGAAGGCGATCACGCCGTAGATCCCCACCGAGGCGAGGACCAGCGCGGCCACGCCGAAGATCGAGAACAGCGTGGCGAAGAGCTTCGAGAAGAAGCCGGCCCGCGCCACCACCTCCTCCAGCGAGCGCACGAAGTAGACCGGCAGGTCGCGGTCCAGGGCCGACACGTGGGCCCGCGCCCGGTCGGTGAAGGTCAGCGGGTTGCGGTCGCGCGTCCGCACCACCATGGAGGCGAAGGCGGGGGCGTCCTGGCTCACCGGGATGTAGAAGCCCTGCGACTCGGGCTCGTCGTCGTCCAGGCTGACCATGCCCAGGTCGGGCACCACCCCGACCACCGTGCGCCACGGCTGCGTCTCGTCGACCGTGGTGTCCGAGGCGCCGTCGCCCACCACGCGGATGCGCCGGCCGAGCGGGTCCTGGCCCGGCCAGTGCTTGCGGGCGAAGCTGCGGTTGACGATGACCACCTGCAGGCTCTCCTTGGTGTCCAGCCGGTTGAAGTCCCGCCCCTGGTCGACCTTGGCGCCCAGGGTCTCGAAGAACCCCGGCGACACCCAGGCGATGTGCGCCTGGGGGTGGTCCTCCGGCTTCGGATAGACGGCGCCCTCCATGGCGAAGGGGCTCTCCCAGGTGCCCGAGCCGGGCAGGTAGGTGCTGACCGCGGCGGCCTGCGCGGCCGGGTCCTCGCGCAGCCGGACGAGCAGGTCGTCGAAGAAGCGCACCCGCTTCGGCTCCTCGGGGTAGGTCGCGGCGAACAGGGCGACGCGGGAGGTGAACAGGTTCGCGGTCTCCACCTCGACCCGGTTGCCCATCTTGAGCACGTTCTGGATCATCAGCCCGGCGCCGACCAGCAGCACGCAGGAGATGGCCATCTCGAGGATCACCACGATGCGGGTGAAGGTCCCCAGGCGCAGGCTGGAGGAGCCGCGGCCCTCGTCCTTGAGCACCTCGTTGACGTCGGTGCGCGAGGCCTGGAAGGCCGGCACCAGGCCGGAGACCGCCGCGGCCAGGAGCGCCGCGCCGAGCGTGAAGGCCAGGGCCGCGGGATCGATCGCGATGTGGATCCAGAACGGCGGGTCGGTGTCGACGATCGCGGCGTTGAACCCGCGCACCCCCGCCCAGGCGAGGAGCACGCCGAGGACGGCGCCCAGCAGGGAGAGCGCCAGGCTCTCGGTGAGGAGCTGGCCGATCAGGCGCAGCCGGGCGGCGCCGAGCGCCGAGCGGATGGCGATCTCGCGGGTACGCTTCGAGGCCCGCGCCATCATCAGGCTCGCCACGTTGGTGCAGGCCAGGAGGAGGACGAAGAGGCAGGCCCCCAGCATGGTGTAGAGCAGGCGGGCCGGCTCCTCGCCGACGTACTCCTCGGTGTAGGGCTTGACCACGGCGCCGCGCCCCTCGTTGGTCTGCGGGAACTCCGCGGCCACCGCCTTGGTGATGCCCTGCATCTCGGTGCGCGCCTGCTCCAGCGAGACGCCGTCCCGCAGGCGGCCGAACACCTCCAGGGTCGGGTCCTTGCCGCGCGGCGTCTTCAGCGGGTCGGTGCGCAGCGGCACCCAGATCTCCTGGTTGAGCGGAAAGGCGAAGCCGCGCGGCATCACCCCGATGATCGTGCCCGGCTCGCCGTTGATCCGCACCGCCTTGCCGATCACCTTGGGATCGCCGTTGTAGCGCGTCTGCCAGGCGCCCCAGCCGAGCAGCACCACCGGCTCGGCGCCGGGCGTGTCCTCGCCGGGCTGGAAGCCGCGGCCCAGGAGCGGCTTCTCGCGCAGCAGGCCGAGGAAGTTGGCGCTGATGAACGCGCCCTCGTAGCGCTCCGGCCGCTCGTCGCCGCTCAGGTTGATGGTGCCCTCGTAGAACGCGGCCAGGCCCTCGAACGACTTCTGGCGCTCGCGGTAGACCAGGAAGTCCGGCAGGTAGACCTCCAGGCTGCGCTGCTGCTTGGACGGGTTGTTGTTCTCGACGTGCATCAGCCGGTCGGAGCGCTCGAAGGGGAGCCCCCGCAGGATGGCGCCGTAGACGATGCTGAACATGGCCGTGGACAGGCCGATCCCCAGAGCCAGCGCGAGCACCGCGGCCAGGGTGTGGCCGGGCGTCTTCGCCAGCATGCGGAAACCAAAACGCAGGTCGCGGAAGATTCGGGTCATGGTGGAGATCCCTCCACCGCTCCTACGCTCCGGACCGGGAAAAGGTTACAACCTACGGCTTCGAGACCGGCGTCTCCTCCGTGGTCTCCAGGGGGCGCCAGGTCTCCTCGCTCTCATCGAATTCGGGCAGGGCGGGCATGCGGCCGCGGGCGGCGTTGACGTGCCAGCCCCAGAGCAGCGCCCACTTGAGGTAGGTGCCGTAGGACTGGAGCATGCAGAAGACCAGGCCGTGCAGGCCGTCCAGGATGCCGAGCTGGAAGATGTAGGTGCGCAGGAAGCGCCAGACCGAGCGGCCGAAGATCTCGGTGTAGCCGGCCTTGCGCTTCTCGCGCCAGTTCTGGGCCGCGCCCCAGAAGCTGTACTTCTCGATCCGCCGGGCGTACTCGTCGAGCGAGTCCGCCATGTAGTGGGTCATCGGGTTCTTGAGCTCGGGCGCCGGGCCGCGGGTGATCATGTCGGCGTGCACCCGGCGGTTCGGGTAGCGCGCCGTGCCGCGCCGGATCAGGCGGACCACCCGGTCGTTCTGCCAGCCGGAGAAGCGGATGACCCGGTTCATGAAGTACACCCGCCGGCGGATCGTGTAGGCGTCGTGCTTCGGCCCGCGCGCCAGGAGGTCCTCGATCTCCTTCTGGAGCGCCGGGGTGCAGCGCTCGTCCGCGTCGAAGATCAGGATCCAGTCGCTCGCGACCTGGCTCATGGCCCAGTTCTTCTGCGCCGCCGAGCCGTAGTAGGTGCGCTGGTGGAAGCGCACCTTGTCGTAGCTGCGACAGATCTCGGCGGTGCGGTCGGTCGAGAACGAGTCCACGACCAGGATCTCGTCGCACCAGAGGAGCGACTCGATGCATTCGGCGATGTTCTGCTCCTCGTTGAGGGTGGTGATGATCGCCGAGATCGCAGGTCGGGTGTCAGCCATGGCCCGCGTAGCCTATCACCGCTCCGATTCGGCATAGAATGCGTCCGCGTGCGCGCCTACCTGGTGTTCCTCATCCTGTTCGCGGTGAAGGTCGTCTCCCGGATCTTCTACCGGATCGAGTTCGAGTGGATCGGCGACCCTCCGCGCGACCGGTGGAAGCACCACCGGATCATGGCCTTCCTCAACCACACGAGCCTCTACGAGCCGGTCTTCGCCGGCGGGGTGCCCAACTCCTGGCTCTGGCGCCTGGCCCGCCACGGCGTCGCCCCGATCGCCTCGAAGACCGCCGACCGCGCCGTGGTCGGCCGCTTCTTCCGCCTGATCGCCGCGCGAGTCATCTCCATCACCCGCACCCGCGACGAGACCTGGAGCCAGGTCCTGAAGCAGATCGACCCCGACGCCATGGTGGCCATCCTGCCCGAGGGCCGCATGAAGCGCGCCAACGGCCTCGACTCCGAGGGCCGGCCGATGACCGTCCGCGGCGGCATCGCCGACATCCTGGAGTCGATCGGCGAGGGCCGCATGCTGCTCGCCTACAGCGGCGGCCTGCACCACGTGCAGGTGCCGGGCGAGAAGAACCCGCGCGTCTTCCAGACCCTGCGCATGCGCCTGGAGCTGGTGGACATCGGCGCCTACCGCGAGGCCATGATGCAGGTCTACGGCCCGCGCGGCTTCAAGAAGGCCGTGGCCGAGGACCTCGAGCGCCGCCGCGACCTCTACTGCCCCACCCGGCCCGACACGGACTCGCCGCAGAAGGCATAGAATTCGCCTGTGTTCGGGCGCAGCATCCACCTCTTCACGGTCTTCGGCTTCGCGGTCCGGCTCGACCCGAGCTGGTTCATCATGGCGGCGCTGTGGACGTCGAGCCTGGCCACGCAGGTGTTCCCGGCCGCGGCGGGCGGCCTTCCCCGCCCGGTCTACTGGGGGATGGGCGTCGCCGGCACCCTGGGCCTGTTCGCCTCGGTGGTGGTGCACGAGCTCGCGCACTCCCTGGTGGCCCGCCGGTTCGGCATCGGCATGCGCGGGATCACGCTGTTCATCTTCGGCGGCGTGGCCGAGATGGGCGGCGAGCCGCCGAGCCCGAAGGCCGAGTTGCTGGTGGCGGCTGCAGGCCCGGCCATGAGCTTCGGGATCGGCTTCGCCGGGCTCGGCGCCGCCGCCCTCGGCCGGGCCGCCGACTGGCCCGCGACCCTGACCGCGGTGCTCGGCTACCTGGCCTGGGCCAACCTCGTGCTGGCCCTGTTCAACCTGGTCCCGGCCTTCCCGCTCGACGGCGGCCGCATCCTGCGCTCGGTCCTCTGGCACTGGAAGGGGAGCCTGCGCTGGGCCACTCTCGTCTGCTCGCGGATCGGCGCCGGCTTCGGCTTCCTGCTGATCGCCGCCGGCGTGCTGCTGGTCATCCAGGGCAACTGGGGCGGCATCTACTTCTTCCTCCTCGGCCTCTTCGTGCGCAACGCCGCGCAGGCGTCCTACCAGCAGCTCCTGCTGCGCCGAGCCTTCGAAGGCGAGCCGGTGTCGCGCTTCATGCAGACGGACCCGGTCACGGTGCCGCGCCGGATCTCGGTCGCCGAGCTGGTGCAGGACTTCATCTACCGCTACCACCACAAGCTCTACCCGGTGCTCGACGACTCCGGCCGCCTGATCGGCTGCGTCACCACCCGCCAGGTCAAGGACATGCCGAAAGGCGAGTGGAGCAACACCACGGTCGGCGCCCTCGCCGGCCAGTGCTCGCCCGAGAACACCATCCGCCCGGACACCGACGCCCTCGCCGCCCTCTCCAACATGAGCCGCAACGGCACCTCCCGCCTCATGGTCGCCGAGGGCGACCAGCTCCTCGGCATCCTCACGCTCAAGGACCTGCTGCGCTTCTTCTCGGTCAAGATGGAGCTCGAGCAGAGCTCCTGAGCAGCGATCCCAGCCCCGCCAGCGTCAGCAGCCAGCTCGCCAGCAGGGCGACGCAGACGAGGCCGCCGAGGCGGGCGTTGGCGGGGACCTGCGAGAGCAGGAAGAGGCCGAAGCCCAGGGCGATCGCGAAGGCGTCGGCCGTGATCGCCGGGCCGGCCTCGCGCAGCGCCCAGAGGGCCGGGTCCTCCCCGGCCGGCGCGCCGTCCGCGCGCTCCAGGAAGTGGATCGCGTAGTCCACCCCAATGCCCAGCGTGATGGCGAAGAACATCGAGGTCGCCACGCCGAGCGGGGTGCCCAGCCAGCCCATCACTCCGAACATCCAGAGCGCCGCGAGCGACGGCGGCAGGATGGCGAGGAGACCGGTGCGCAGCGAACGGTAGAGGACGCACACGGCGAGGAACGAGCCGGCCAGGGCGAGCAGCAGCGAGACCACCTGGGTGCGCACGATCGCCGGGATCATCGCCTGGCTCACCGCCACGTCGCCCGCGAAGCCGAGGCGGATGCCGAGCGGCTCCAGGTTGCGGCGCGAGTACTCGCGGGCGGCCTCCATCAGCTCCCGGGTGTCGCGGTAGTTGGCGTCCTTGAGGAACACCGTCACCACCGTGCGCCGCAGGTCGTCGTGGATCACCTCGCGCCGCCGGACCTCGCCGCGCACCCGGTCGAAGAAGATCAGGAGCCGGTCGATCGTCCTCGGGCTGTCCCCGCCGGACGGCACCGTGCGCCAGCCCGGCTTGCGCGCGTGCCAGAGGTAGTTGACCGTGGCGAGCTGGTTGTACGGCCCGAGCACGCCGCCCACCCGCGGCCGGCCGGCCAGGAAGCTCTCGAAGCCGCCGATCGCCGCCACCACGCGGCCGTCGAGCAGCGGCCCCGACCGGCGCGACAGGTGAGGCACCCTCTCCTCGGGCCAGTCGACCGTGAGGTGGGCGAGCAGGATGTGGGTACCGTTCAGGAGGCGGTTGGCGCGGTCCGTGTCCCGGCGGAACCCGCTGCCCGGCGCGAAGCCGTCGATCCAGCCGTCCTGGACCCGGAGCCGCCAGGCCCCGGCCCCGACCGCCACGCTCACCAGCAGGAGAGCAGCCAGGGTCGCCCGCGGCCGGCGGACCAGAGGGAGGAGCCGTGCTCCGTCCCCGCCCCCCTCCGCCAGGCGCGGGTTGCTCAGGCGCTCCGGCGGCAGCAGGGCGAGCGCCGCGGGCAGCGCGGTGAGCGAATAGAAGATGCAGTAGACCATGCCCACCCCGGCGAACGTGCCGAAGGCGCGCACCGGCTCGATCTGCGAGGAGTTGAAGGAGAGGAAGCCGATCAGGGTGGTGACCGAGGTCAGCGCGATCGGCCGCACCATGTCGCTCATCGTCCTGCGCACCGCCGCGGGGTGGGGCTCTTCGGGAGAGATCCGCGCCAGCACGCGCTGGTAGCGCCAGAGCAGGTGGATGTCGTCCGCCACGCCCACGGTCGCCAGGATGACCGGCAGCAGGCTCGTGGTCAGGGAGACCGGCACGCCGGCCCAGCCCATGATGCCGAAGGTCCAGACCAGGCAGCCGCCGACCTCCGACAGCCCCAGGGCCACCCCCCAGGCGCGGCGGCAGCCGAGCGCGATGATCCCCGAGATCAGCGCCACGGAGAGAGGAAGGAGAAGGGAGAGGTCCTCCTGGACGTGGGTGCCGAGCAGCGCCTCCGCCACCGGCGCGCCGACCACCGAGACCCGGTCGCCGTCGCGGGCGAACGGCGCCGACGCGGCGAGGACGTCCTTATAGAAGGAGGTGCGGTCCCAGGTCGGGCCGGGCGGGGCTCCCACCAGGACCGCCACGGCGCGGCCGTCGGCCGAGACCAGGGTGCCGGTGAGGAGCGAGATCGCCTCGACGTCCTCGCGCAGGAGCCGGAGCAGGAGCGGGTTGTGCGGCAGCGGATCGAGCAGAGGCCGGAACACCAGGGTCCCGGGATAGACCCGGTCGCGGCGCTCGGTGGCGAGGCTGACCACGTTGTCCGGGCCGACGCCGTCGAGCCGCGCGAGCGCCTCGGTCAGGCCCTTGAGCCGACGCATCGTGCCCGGGTTGTAGACGCTGACGGGGCTCTCGATCAGCACCACGACCGGGTCGCGCAGGTGGAACTCGCGGCGGACCTCCTCGTCGAAGAGCACCGCCGGGTCGTTCGGCGGCACCAGGGCGTGGCCGTCGGTGCGCAGCTCCAGGCGCAGCAGGCCCGGCGCCGCCGCCAGCGTGAGCAGGACGACGAGAAGGATCGCCAGCCGCGGGCGGTCGATCGCCCACGACGACCATCGGAACAGCCATCGGCTCATTGGGGCTCATGCTACCCTGGAAGCGACATGGCGAACAGGCGCGGTCTCTTCCTTTCCCTGCTGCTGTCCCTGTCTTCCCTGGTCTCGGCCCAGGAGCTGTCCTGGAAGCCCTACCGCTTCGAGCCCGCTGGTTCCGAGGCCGTCGATGCCGAGCTCGGCACGCTTTCGGTGCCGGCCAGTCACGGTCGGATGGACGGCGGCCGGCTCAAGCTCTCGGTCCTGCGCTTCCGCAGCACCTCCCCGACCCCCGGCCCGCCGATCGTCTACCTCGCCGGCGGCCCCGGCGGCTCGGCCATCGACATCGCCCGCGGGGCGCGGTTCCCCTAC
This sequence comes from Acidobacteriota bacterium, assembly GCA_040349255.1. Lineage (GTDB taxonomy): Bacteria > Acidobacteriota > Thermoanaerobaculia > Multivoradales > UBA5704 > DATMER01. The sequence continues at coordinate 19,479 of JBEQUE010000217.1, forward strand.
TTCCTGGCGCTCCGTGCGGCGGGGGACGTCCTGGTGCTCGACCAGCGCGGCACCGGGCTCTCGGCGCCCCTGGTGATGATCTGCCGGGAGTCCTGGACCCTGCCCGTGGACCGGCCGGGCGACCGGGAGGAGATGCTGGCGCTCGCGAAGGCCCACTCCGAGTCCTGCGCCGCGCTGCTGGCGCGCAACGGCACCCGGATCGAGGCCTACAACACCGACGAGAGCGCCGACGACCTGGAGGACCTGCGCAAGGCGCTCGGCGTGCCGCGGCTGTCGGTCTGGGGAGTCAGCTACGGCACCCAGCTCGCGCTCGACCTGGTCCGCCGCCACCCGGGCAGCGTCCATCGCATGGTCCTGGTCGGCGTCGAAGGGCCGGACCACACGCTCCGGCTGCCCGCGGACGTCGAGGCCCATCTCCGGACCGTGGGCCGGCTGGCCGGCGAGGACCCCGTCCTGGGCAGGTCGATCCCCGACCTGCCCGGCCTGCTGCGCTCGCTGCTCGACAAGCTCGCCGCGCAGCCGGTCGAGGTCGAGGTCTTCGACCGCTACGCCGCCCGCAAGGTCGCGGTCCGGGCCGGCCGCTTCGACCTCCAGCTCATGACCGCGCAGGCCCTGGGCAGCCTCGAAGGCATCCGCGGCCTGCCGGCGGACCTGCTGGCGGTGTCGCGCGGCGACTTCTCCAGCCTCGGCGAGTCGGTCTACCGGCGCCGCAAGGGGTGGCTGGGCTCGGCCCTGCCCTACGCCGTCAACTGCGCCGCGGGCGTCTCGCCGGAACGGATGCAGCGCATCCTGGCCCAGGAGAAGGAGACGCTTCTCGGCCGGGCCATGGACTTCCCCTTCCCGGAGATCTGCGACGGCTGGCGCGTGCCCGACCTCGGGCCGGCCTACCGCGCGCCCGTGCGCTCGGACGCGCCCGTCCTGTTCGTCGGCGGCACGCTCGACATGCGCACGCCGGTCGGCGGCATGGACGAGGTCGCGGCCGGCTTCCCGAACGGCGCGCGGCTCGTGGTGGAGAACGCCGGGCACGGAGACGACCTGCTGCTCGCCGTCCCCGAGTTGCCGAAGCGCCTCCTGTCCTTCTTCCAGGGGGCCGCCCCCGGGCCGGACCGGATCACCCTCCCGCCGCCGCGCTTCCGCATCCCGGCCTGACCGGGAGGCTCCCCGGCGCGGCCGGAAGCCGGGTTTCTACTGGAATTCCAGTCTCTCGAACGTGCCGTAACGGACGATCCGCCAAGTGTCGTCGACCTTCGTCAGCGAGTAGGTGTCGATCCCCTCGTTCGTGAAGGTGTGCTCGCCGGCCTTGCCGCTCGAACGGAAGCGGATGGAGACCGTGGCCCCCTGGTCGAAGGCGAGCGTCGAGGTTTCGAGGATCTCGATCCCGTTGAACGCGACCGGCTCCAGCTCCTTCGAAATCCCGTCGATCCACTCGCCGGCCGCCTGCTGGCCCACCTTCGGCGGCTCGGTGCGGGACAGGTCCACGGTCGACACCACGGCGCCGGGCGCGAACAGGCCGCGGATCGCCGCGAAGTCCTTCTTCTCGAAGAGCTGCAGGAAACGCTTCGCCACGTCCGCCGGCTCCTCGGCCAGCACGGGACCGGCGGCCAGCACGAAGGCCACCGCCACGACAATCGATCGCACGGCTCTCATCGCTCTCCTCCCGGGCCCCGGGGCATCTCGAGCCTCTCGATGTAGTTGTACTGCAGGATCTTCCAGCCCGCCTGGGCCGGGATCAGGATGTAGGTATCGATGCCGTCGCTCATGAAGGCGGTCTTCCCCGCGGGCCCGACCAGGCCCGAGAAGCGGTAGCGCAGGTTGACCACCGCCCCGCCGTCGATGCGCAGCTCCGAGGACTCCAGGAGGTCGAGCTTCAGGTCGCGCAGGTAGGCATGGTTGGTCTCGGCCTCCTGGACCCAGGCCGCTCCGGAGGAACGCTGGTTCTGCGGCGATCCCTTCGGGGAGAGGGAAGTGCGGATCACGGTCGCGTCGTCGGCCAGGAGAGAGCGCACGGTCGCGAAGTCGCTGTGCTCGAAGGCGCGCAGGAACCGGGTGGCCGCCGCGGTCGGCGTCTCCTGGGCGAAGGCGGCGGATGCCAGCAGCCCCATCGCGAGCGCGATCTCTCGCATGATCGAAAAGGATGCCAGCGGGACCGGACCCGGTCAAGCGGGTTGCGCTATGCTCCGCGCAGGGAGGTGCGACCATGGACGGTATTCGCCGGGAGCTTCGCCAGGCATGGCGGTCTCTCCAGAGAAGCCCGCTCTTCGCCGTCTCCGCCGTCGTCATGCTGGCTCTCGGGGTGAGCGCCAACACCGCGGTGCACAGCCTGGTCGAGGCGATCCTGCTGCGGCCGCTGCCCTACGCGGAGCCGGCGCGGCTCGCCGATCTCTCCGAGAGGCGGTCCTCCCAGCCCGACCGCATGGCCCCGGTCTCGGTGCCCAACTACTTCGACTGGCGCGCCCGGGGCCGCTCGTTCGAGGACATGGCCGGCTACTACCGCTGGCAGCTCAGCCTGACCGGACAGGGGCAGCCGGAGCGGGTCTGGTCCGGTCTCGTGACCGCCAGCCTGTTCCCCACCCTCGGCGTGCGCCCGATGCTCGGCCGGACCTTCACCCAGGAGGAGGACGCGCCGGACGCCGGGCCCGTGGTCGTGCTGAGCCACGCCTTCTGGATGCAGCGCTTCGGCGGCTCGCGCGAGGCGGTGGGCGGCCGGCTGACGCTCGACGGCAAGCCGCACCAGATCCTCGGCGTGATGCCGCCCGGGTTCGACTTCCCGAAGAAGGTGCAGCTCTGGGTGCCGCTCGCCTACGGGCCGGACTCGCAGCCGCGCGATTTCGGCTTCCTGAACGTGGTCGCCCGCCTGCGCCCCGGGGTGCCGTTCGAGCAGGCCGCGAGCGAGATGGACGTGGTCGGCCGGCGCCTCGCGGCCCAGTACCCGGACACCAATGCCGAGCGCGCCGTCCGCGTGCTGCCGCTCCAGGACCGGCTGGTGGGCGACGTCCGCAAGCCGCTCGCCATGCTCGCCGTGGCCGTGCTCCTGGTGCTCGCCGTGGCCTGCGCCAACCTGGTCAACCTGCTCCTGGCGCGCTATCGCTCGCGCGGGCACGAGGCCCTGGTGCGCAACGCGCTCGGCGCGCGGCGGGCGCAGATGCTGCGGCCCGCCCTGGCCGAGGGGCTGCTGCTCGGCCTGCTCGGCGGCGGCGCCGGCCTCGCCTTCGCGTACGGGCTCCTGCGCGCCATCGTCCGGATCGGGCCGAAGAACGTGCCGCGCCTGGACGAGGCGGGCCTCGAGCCCGGCGTCGTGGCGCTCGGCCTGGCGCTCGCGCTGGCGGCCGGGATCGGCTCGTCGCTCCTGGCCGCGGGCCAAGTCTTTCGGTTGGGACTCCGACCGGGGCTGCGGCTGGCGGCCGGGGCCGGGTCGCGCGGCGACGCGTCCGCCACCTGGCTCCGGCGCGGGCTCATGGTGTCGGAGATCGCGCTCTCGCTGGTGGTCCTGGCCGGCGCCGGCCTGCTCGCCAAGAGCCTCGCCGGGCTGCAGAGGATCGACCCCGGTTTCGATCCGTCGCACCTGCTCACGATGCAGGTCGAGCTGCCGCAGCCGCGCTATCCCGAGGAGCACCAGCCGCCCGCGTTCTTCTCCCAGCTCTATGGGCGGATCGGCGCGCTGCCCGGCGTCGAGCGGGTGGGCGGCATCTTCCTGCTGCCGTACAGCGGCATGAACGCCTCGACCCGGTTCACGATCGACGGCCGGCCCGAGACGCCCGGCGCGCCGCCGCTGTCGGCCTCGATGCGGCCGGTGAGCCCCGGCTACTTCTCCACCCTGCGCATCCCGGTGCGGCGCGGCCGGGTGTTCGGCCCCGGCGACCGCGCCGGCAGCCCGCCGGTCGTGGTGGTCAACGAGTCCGCGGCCCGGCTCTTCTGGCCCGGCGAGGATCCGGTCGGCCGGCGGATCACCTTCGGGGTCGACTTCGACACCACCGGCAAGCTCGAAGAGGCGAGCCGGGAGATCGTCGGCGTGGTCGGCGACGTGCGCCAGGGCGGCCCCCTGAAGGACGTGCTGCCGGCGGTCTACTTCCCGCACCTCCAGAGCTCGTGGCGAATGATGAGCCTCGCCATCCGCTCCGCGACGGACCCGGCCGGCCTCACCTCCGCGGTGCGCAGGACGGTGTTCGAGATGGACCGCGAGCTTCCCGTCTCGGACGTGCGGACCATGGACGAGATGGTCGCGGAGTCCGTGGCCCAGCCCCGTTTCTACGCCCTGCTGGTCGGCCATTTCGCGGTGCTCGCGCTGGTGCTCGCGCTGACCGGCGCCTTCGGGGTGATCGCCTGCTCGATCGCCGAGCGCACGCAGGAGATCGGCATCCGCATGGCGCTCGGCGCCGAGGGGGGAGCGGTGCTGCGGCTGGTGCTCAAGGAGGCGCTCGCGCTGACCCTCGCCGGCCTCGCGCTCGGGCTGGCGGCGGCGCCGGGCCTGACGCGGATGATGGCCGGCCAGCTCCACGGCGTGGACCCGCGGGACCCGGCGGTGTTCGCGGGCGCCGCGGCGGCGCTCCTGGCCGCCTCGATGGCGGCGAGCTGGCTGCCGGCCCGGCGGGCGACCCGGCTGACGCCGATGGCGGCGCTGGCGGACCAGCGCCGGGGTGACAGGGAAGCCCGCGGGCTGGGCCTTGAAGGGATTTGACAGCTCGCCTATCATCATTTCCCTGATCCAACCTTTTGAGAAGGGGGGTGAGGCCCATGGACTAGGAGGTGTCGTGCCTCCGCCGGGAGCTGAGGCTTCCGGAAAGCCGGGCTCTTGCCCAACGCATCTCTCGAAAGGAGACGATCGAATGACCAGAAACACCAGACTGGCTGTCGTTCTGGCCGTGCTCACGGCTCTCGTCGTCGCTCTCCCCGTCCTCGCGGAAGTCAAGCAGGCCGCCTTCCCCAAGGCCGGCCAGTACGTCCTGCACTCCGCCCCCAAGTTCCTGGTGAAGGTCGGCGACAACGAGGAGGTCGTCCAGTGCCAGGCGCGTCTCGTCCTGCAGACCGGCACCGCCTACACCGCCTCCGGCAAGCACCGGGTCGACCTCACCGTGGTCGACTGGAAGGCCGAGGGCACCTCCAAGCTGCTCGGCGGCCCGATCAAGTTCACCATGATCAAGAGCGGTGCCCCGACCCCGGACAAGAGCTATGTCCAGAGCTACGAGTCGGCGAGCGCCACCTCGAAGGACTTCCCCGCCCACGCCCAGTTTGTCGTCCGCTATGAGATGGAGACCCCGTTCGGCGTGGTGACGGACCTCTACGGCGTCACCGCCGGCACCATCGAGGCGTTCCCGCCGCAGCCGGGCGCCCTGTTCAAGATGCAGAAGGGCGACGTGGCCCACATCATGTCGGAGCTCATGCCCGAGCCGCTCTCGGCGATGACGGCGGCGGGCGAGGTCTCGGGAGCCGAGGCCACGGTCGCGCCGATCGACTGCGAAGACGTCTCCGATCCCAGCGATCCGAGCTGAGCCCCATCCGTCCGTAACGAACCGCCGCCCCCCTCGCCGATCTTCGGAGAGCCGGGGCGGCGAGTCTCCCCCGGGTCCGCCGGGGTGCGGCTCGCCGGAGGCGGTCAGCGGCACCTCGCTTACAGAGGTTCCTCAAATGGGGGGCGGATGGAAAACCAGGACAGCACGACACCGATGGATCTGACGGTCCTGGAGAGCTCCGGGAACCTCCGGCCTCCCCGTCCGCTCCGCCGCCGGATGGCGCGCCGGCTGTTCGGCATCGCGCCGGGCGAGACCTCGTTCGAGCGCCGCGGCTTCCGCTGGGACTCGGAGACCGTGCGCCAGCGCCTGGAAGGGGTGGCCGGCCGCTTCGTCGAGGGCTACCACGCCGCCCTGGAGGAGGCCACGATCGACGGCCTCGCGGCCCGGCTCGGCGCCATCCCGGCCGAGGTCGGCGGCTTCGCCTACGAGGGCGCCGGCATGGCGCTCGCCCTGCTCGACTTCCTCACGCCCTGGAAAGCGGATCGCCTCGACGCCTTCCTGCGCGGACCGGCGGACCCGCACAACTATCTCGTCCACGTGGGCGCCGGCTGGATCCTCGCCCGCGTGCCGCTGTCGCCCGAGCGGCTGCGGGCGCGGCTCGACCCGCTCCTCGGCTGGCTCGCGCTCGACGGCTACGGCTTCCACGAGGGGTTCTTCCAGGCGGCGCGCACGGTCGCCCGCCACGAGGTCCCGGCCAAGGTGCGGGGCTACGCGCGGCGGGCGTTCGACCAGGGGATCGGTCGCAGTCTCTGGTTCGTCGAGGGGGCGGGGCCGCAGCGCCTGAAGAGTACGATCGCCGCCTTCCCGGCCGACAGGCAGGGCGACGTCTGGAGCGGCACCGGCCTCGCCTGCGCCTATGCGGGCGGACGGGACCGCGCCGCGGTCGAGGAGCTCCTGCGCCACGCCGGGGAGCACGCGCCGCAGCTCGCCCAGGGGGTCGCCTTCGCCGCCGCGGCCCGCCGGCGCGCCGGCAACCTCGCGCCGCAGACCGCCCTCGCCTGCGAGGTGGTCTGGAGGCTCGACGCCGCGCGGGTCTCCGACATCGCCGACGAGGCCGGTGAAACTCTGCAGACGGACGGGGACGAGCCGGTGTACGAGGTCTGGCGCCGGCGCATCCAGCAACAGCACACCGAGAGGATGAAGTCATGAATCTGTTGAAGGGACAGCTCGTCCGCTTCCTGGCCCTGGCGCTGATCCTGGTCCTATACGGCTTCACGCGCCAGCCGCGCCTCGACGAGGGCGAGCGCCGCGAGCTCGCCTCGCGCTTCGCCTTCGCGAAGACGCAGATCCCGACCCCGCCCGGCGACCTGCGGCGGACGGTGCGGCCGGTCCATCCCACCCTGGAGCGCATCTCGGGCTGGATCTCCAGCGTCGGCGCCGGCGTGGCCCTGAACGACCTCGACGGCGACGGGGTGAACAACGACCTCTGCTCGGTGGACGTGCGGGTCGACCGCGTGCTGGTGGTACCGGTGCCAGGCACCTCGGGACAGGGCGAGCGCTTCGCGCCGTTCACGCTCGACCCCGATCCGGCCCTGCCGCACGACCGCCGCACCATGGCGCCCATGGGCTGCGTGCCCGGCGACTGGAACGAGGACGGCCGCATGGACGTCCTGGTCTACTACTGGGGCCGGCCGCCGGTGCTCTTCATGAAGGACGGCGGAGCCATGGCGGCGGCCTCCTACCGGCCGCGCCCGCTCGCGCCCGGGAACGAGATCTGGAACACCAACGCCCTGACCAGCGCGGACGTGGACGGCGACGGCCATCTCGATCTGATCGTCGGCAACTACTTCCCGGACGGCGCCCGCATCCTCGACGCGCGGGACAAGGGCACGGAGCACATGCACAAGTCCATGTCGCGCTCC
>JBEQUE010000219.1:0-18267 GCA_040349255.1 Acidobacteriota bacterium
GCTGATCGTGCACCCTCTGGCGCTCGTGCAGGAAATGCCGGATGTTGAGGAGGACAAGACCGTCGATGTCGGGTTTGTCCAGGAGCTGGCGTTTGAGGCTCTGCAGCCGATCGACGAAGATGAACGCGTAGCAGTCGGCAACCAGCTCGCCCAAGGCACCTTGCGCACGGCCGGCGCCGGTGCCCTCCTCGGCATCCCAGCTCTCCCAGCCGTAGGCTCCCAGGTAGCAGGGGGGGCTCTGCCAAAGGCCGCGCTTTTTCATCTCGCCGACCAGCGCGGCCCGCAGGCCGTGCCAGGCGTCGTGGAAGAGGTCCGCATCCGGAGTCCGTTCCCCGTGCAGGCCGTCGACGAACGCCGTGAAGACAGAAGGCATGCTGGTCCGCCGCGGCCAGTGCTGAGCGGCGGAATGCGCGGTGACGAAGTGGGTTGAAGGTCTCCTCTTGAGCATTCCGTCTGTCTCCCGGGGAACCACCAAGGCGAGTTCGCCCTATACTGAGCTAACGGGCGAATTCGGGAAATTGGCGGTGCGACCGGGATCCCTCACCATCCCTATGATGTTCCACAGTCGTAGGAGGGGCAGCAGCGGTGACAGCCGCTTTCACAAGAGTCGAGGTCGAATCCTCCCACCACCATCTGGGCGTCTGTGCTCGTGAGGGCCCGCAACGTCTCCCGGAAAAGCTGGAGCTTCTTGGTCTTCTTGACCTTGGTGGGCTTCTCGACCCCGTTTTTTTTCATCTGGCCGCCTCCTCAAGCAGGCAGTCGTTGGCACTGGGTATCATAGGGTCAGGATGTGAGGGCCGCAAGAACTGAGCCGGATTCAGCTCGATACCGGATCCTCGGTCTGGCCGGGACCGGCGGAATGGGCGTCGTCTATCGTGCCGAGGATACCCTCCTGGGACGCAGGGTCGCGCTCAAGTTCCTCCCTCCGATGCTGACGCCCAATCCGCAGGCGAAGGCGCGTTTCCTGGAGGAGGCACGGGCGGCTTCCGCCCTCGACCATCCCAACATCTGCACCCTCTATGAGGTGGGGGAGACCGCCGAGGGGCAGCTCTACCTTGCGATGGCCTGCTACGAAGGCGAGACCCTGAAGCAGCGTCTCGAGCGTGGCCCCCTGCCGGCCGCGGAGGCCTTGCACATCGCCTTCCAGGTCGCTCGCGGCCTGGCCAAGGCGCATCGCCATGGGATCGTCCATCGCGACATCAAGCCCGCCAACCTGATGATCGACACCGACGGCGTCGTCAAGATCCTCGACTTCGGGATCGCGCGATTGCCCGACCAGGGCCCGTCCGCTCCTCTCCTCGGCACCCCCGGCTACATGTCGCCCGAGCAGGCGCGGGCTGGAGAGGTCGATGCGCGGAGCGATGTCTGGTCGCTGGGAGTCGTCCTCCGCGAAATGCTGACCGGACGGCGGCCTGGCCAGGACGGGTCCGCGGAGGCTCCGGCGGGAGAAGAGCCGCCCGGAGTTGGCGGCCTCCTTTCCCGGATGCTCGCCGACGAGCCGGCGGACCGCTATCCGGATGCGGCGGCGCTGCTGACGGACCTCGCCGCGCTGGAACGCGCGGCGGCCAGTACTGAGGCCAGTACTGAGGCCAGTACCGAGACAACGCCTGCGCCAGACCGTGCCCGGCGGCGGCTCCCAGCCTGGGCCGTCATCCTGGCTGTGCTGGCGTTCTCCGTCGCCGCCGGCTTCTGGCTTCTCCGGAGCATCCGCCGCCCCGACGAAGCAGCGCCGGACCCCAGTCGCGCCACCGTGACCCGCCTGACCGACCTGCCAGGCAAGGAGTGGTTCCCCAGCCTCACTCCGGACGGCAGCCTCTTTGTCTATGCCGGGAAGGTCGGCGACCGGAGCCGTCTCTTCCTGCAGCAGGTAGGGGGAGGCACGACCCTGGATCTCCTCCCGCATTCCCTGGAAGGCGATTCCCAACCCGCCGTATCCCCCGATGGCCAGCAGATCGCCTTCCGTTCGGAACGCGAAGGCGGGGGCATCTTCGTCATGGGCCTGATGGGGGAGTCGGTGCGTCGCGTCACCGACTTCGGTTTCAATCCGGCCTGGTCGCCGGACGGCAGGGAAATCCTTTGCGCCACCGAGGGGATCAACAATCCGCTGGTCCGGAGACAGGCAAGCCGAATCTACCGGGTCAGCCTGACAACCGGTCAACGGCGGCTGGTCCACGCGGGCGACGCCGTACAGCCGAGTTGGTCGCCTCATGGCTTCCGGATCGCCTACTGGGGGACTTCGCCATCCGGCCAGCGGCTGATCTGGACCGTTCCCGCGGGCGGTGGCGAGGCGGTCCGGGTCACCGCGGGCACGAGTGTCGACTGGAATCCGGTCTGGTCTCACGACGGGCGCCATCTCTACTTCGCGAGCGACAGGAGCGGCATCACCAACCTGTGGCGCCTCCCGATCGACGAGCGCTCCGGACGCGTGCAGGGAGAGCCCGAGCCGGTCACCACCTCGGGGCAGGCGAGCATGCTGCTCAGCCTCTCGCGCGACGGCAGGCGCATCGTCTATGCCAGTGACGAGACCAGGACGGTCCTCGAGAGGGTCGCCTTCGACCCCGCGAGCGGCGCCAGCGCTGCGCCAGCCGCAACGATCGTTCAGACCTCCCATAGGATCTCCACGCTCGATGCCTCCCGCGACGGTCGTTGGCTCGTCTATCAGACCTCCGTACCGCAGGAGGACCTCTTCGTCATCCGTCCCGACGGCACGAGTCTGCGTCGTCTGACCCCGCAGGACGAGTTCAGGGACCGCCAACCGCGCTGGTCGCCGGATGGCACGCGGATCGCCTTCTACTCGAACCGCGGCGGCAAATATGAGATCTGGATCCTTCGCGCCGACGGCAGCGGGCTCAAGCGGGCAGCGGTCTTTCCCGGCGAGCGGGCTTTTCATCCGATCTGGTCTCCCGACGGCCGCTGGCTCGCCTGCGACCTTGGTGGGAACGAAGCCCTCATCGACCTTGCCCGGCCGCTCGCGGAGCGGCGCCCCCAGCTCCTTCCTGCAGCCGGTCGCGGGATGGGTTTTTCAGCCTCCTCCTGGTCGGCGGACGGCCGCTGGCTGGCCGGGGCGCTGCACCCGTCGGACGAGCCCCAACTGCCTGGCATCGTTCTCTACTCCCTGGACGAACGCAGATATGTGCGGCTCACCGATCGCGGCCGATGGGCGACATGGCTCTCCGACAGCCGCCACCTTCTCTATCGGGATGGCGAGACTCTCTTCCTCCTCGACACCGTGAGCAGGGCGTCGCGCCCGGTGCTGACCGTTCCTCCCGGTTCTGATTACAACGATTTCTCCTTGAGCCCGGACGACCGCGCCCTCTACCTGGCGCGAAATACCGAGGAAGGCGACATCCTGCTGCTCACCCTGAAGTGAGCTCGGCGGCTGGAACCCTCCTCCCATTCCTTGCGCCGCCGGTTCGCGAATTCCGCCCGTTAGTGGATCTACGAGAGAAGAGGTGGCCGACCCCGAGGAGGAGCCATGAAGAGAGCCGTGCTGTGCTCGGTCCTGTGCTTTGTCGTTTCCGGAACGATCTTCGCCCAGTCCACTGCCAACCCGTTCGTCTACGTCGACGCCAACGACCAGCGCCAGGCCTGCCTGGGCATCGCCGGCCGGGACACCGGCCCCTGCAGCAGCGTGAGCGACTTCAACGACCGCCAGGTGTGCTCCGGGCTCGCGGCCAGCAGCCAGGCGCCCTGCTTCTCGATGACCGACCGCAACCTCCAACTCACCTGCTTCGGCCTGGCCTTCGCGCCGAACTTCCCTTCGAACTGCCGCGACATCACGGACGCCGGTCTGCGGGACTTCTGCTTCTCGGCCGCCAGTTGGGGGACCCAGGGCACCTGCTCGCTGGTGAGCGATCCCGCGGACAACGCCCTCTGCCAGGCCCTCACCTACCGCGACTCGTCGTACTGCGCTGCGATCACGAACGCCGACGATCGCCAGTTCTGCCTTGCCGTCTCGGTGCACGATAACTCGCCCTGTGCGGCGATCGCGGCGGCTCCCGGCGCCGGTGGGCCCTACACGGTGAACGAGGGGGGCTCCGTCGTCGTCACCGCGTCCGGCGGCGCCAGCTACAACTGGGATCTCGACAACGACGGCTCGTTCGAGACGCCCGGGCAGAGCGCCACGTTCTCGGCCGCGGCTCTCGACGGGCCGGGCAGCCAGACGATCAGCGTCCAGGTGACCGCCAGCGACGGCCAGACGGCCACCGCCCAAGCTACCGTGAATATCACGAACGTGGCGCCGACCGCGACGTTCAATGCGCCTTCCTCGGCCAGCGCTGGCGGCCCGATCAATCTCTCGCTGACCGCGCCGGTCGACGTCGCCGCGGATCTCCCGACTCTCCAATACGCCTTCGATTGCGGCAGCGGCTTCGGACCGTTCGGCGGCAGCAGCACGGCCGCTTGCGTGGCTCCCGACACCGGCACGGTCACGGTACGCGGCCAGGTGCGCGACAAGGATGGCGGGGTCAACATCGACTCCGCCACGGTGACGATCACCGGTTCCTCGGTGACTCCCGATCCGTACTCGGTACCTGCGAGCAACGACACGACGTTCGTGGTCGACCAGGGATCCGGTCTCGACACGGGGTGCTTCTCAAGCGGCGACCATTCGTTGATTATCAACATCCCGGTGACCCGGGTCGTCGGCGAGAAGTTCGCCCTCATCCGCAACGGCTTCATGCAGGCGACCGCGACCCTGAGGCTGCCGGCCTTCGACGTCGATTTCGCCGGCGGCAGCGGCATCAATCCCGAGCGCGATCGGGTGTACTTCAACGGGATTCCCGTGCCCGCGCAATTCCTGACCGGCCAGAGCGACAACTGGGCTCTGAACACCCTTACGATCGACAGTACATGGATCAACTTCCCCTCCGATCCGGGCAATGGCAACACACCCGTACCGGCGACGAACACCGTGCGTATCGACATCGACACGGGGAACACCGAGATCCCCTCGTGCACGTCGGTGGACTGGGCCGCTCTCTCGATCCGCGTCGCTCGCCCGGTCCTTCTCGTTCACGGATTCCTCATCGCCAACGAGTGGGGGACGTGGGAGTTTCGCCTCCGCTCCGTAGGGCTGCCTTATTACGCGGCCGACGTCGGCACGTTGTCGACGATTCGTCAAAACGCCATACAGCTTGCGGCGCAGGTCCCCATGTTACGCCGGCGCTGGGGCGTCGACTCGATGAACATCCTGGCGCACAGCAAGGGCGGCCTGGATTCCCGCGACTACGTGGAGAACAACAACACGGTGCCGACGCTGTTCCAGATCGGCTCGCCGAACGGCGGAACCCCCCTTGCAGATCTGGCGCGCATCGCCGCCCGCATTCTCGACATCGGCGGATTTGTTGATTTCCTGGCGCCGGGGCTCCGCGACCTGACGATTGAAAACATGGCCTTCTACAACCTGTTCCATGGCCACAACCCGCGCACGCAATACGTCTCTCTGGCGGGTGAGTACAAATTCAGCGGTTTCTTCTCCTTCATCCCGAACGGCTTCTTCTCCCTGGTGTTCGGAGGCGCGAACGACCTGGTGGTCCCTGCCTGGTCTGTGCGCAATCTCGGCTATGCGCAGCGCATCACCTACAAATCGAAGGGTGGCAACCACCAGGCGATCCATGGCAACCAGCCGGTGTCGAGCGACATCGCCAATCTGGTGTTCCCTTATCTGAAGGTGCAGGCGGGGTCCTCCACCCTGTCGTCAGCAGGGTTCTCGTCTTCCGAAACACCACGGAAGATTACGGCGGCGTCCGAGGAGGACGAGCCGGCTTCCGCCCTCAACACCACCAGAACGACCGCCGATACGATCGAACCCGGACAGATCAAGACCCAGACCCTGTACGTCGACGGCCCGGAGCCCATTGCCTTGACCTTGCTGCATGGCGCGGGAGAGCTGAGCTTGAGCGTGATCTCGCCTTCCGGGATACGGTATGACTCCAGCGTGCCCGCGGACGACCCTGAAGTCCAGTTCGAGTTCGTGGACGGCGACGACCTTCACGTTCAACTATTCGTCGTCAACTCTCCCGAAGTCGGAACCTGGACGTTCGAGGTTTCCGCGCCGGGCACAGCGGACGGTCCGCAAGCGTATGTCCTGACCGGCGTGCTCCCCGAGTCGCCGATCCAACTGGCGGCGACGACCGACCAGTCCATTTATCACCGGGGTAATCCGATCGTGGTGCGTGCGAGCCTGACGGACGAGAGCGCTCCTGTCGCCGGCGCGTCGGTCGGCGCCACGATCCGCCAGGGAGATTCGAGCCCGGCCGCCTTCACCCTGGTGGACGATGGCACCGGCGACGACCTCCACGCGGGCGACGGCATCTATTCGGGCCGCTTTGCGGCGACGGCTCAGGAAGGGTTGTACGAGATCCTGGTCTCGGCCGCCGGTCCGGCGTCGGCGCCTTTCCACCGCGAACGGCTCCTCCAGGCCAGGGTGTCCGCGAGCACCTCGCGGCTCAACGGGACGTTCTCCGATCGCGGCGACGACGCGGACTCCGACGGTCTGTTCGACGATCTGGAGGTCCAGGTCGGGATCGACGTCACGGCGTCCAGGCCGTATCGGATGCTGGGCGAGCTGGCAGACGCGAACGGGCATCTGATCACGACGGCGACTGCGCTCGCCGATCTCGACGCAGGTACGGCCACGGTCGCACTGCGCTTCGACGGAGCCACGATCTATCGGCATGGCGCCGATGGGCCGTATCAACTGCGGGTGGTCCGCGTGGCCGAGGACGACGGCTCGGCCATCCTGCCTCTCGATGAGCTCGTGAACGCCTACTCGACCGCGAGCTACGACCACCGGCAGTTCCAACATCCCGCGCTCGCCGCTCTCGGCCAGAACGTGACGACCGACGAGGACACGCCGGTCGAGCTGACGCTCGGCGCCGACAGCATCCAGCCGGGCGCGCTCACCTTCAGCGTCGTCTCGGCACCATCGCACGGCATCCTCGGCGGGACGGCTCCGCACCTGACCTACACGCCGGAACCCGATTTCAATGGGCCTGACCTGTTCACGTTCAGTGTCAGCAACGGCACCACGGACTCGGAGGTCGCCTCGGTCTTCATCACGGTCAACCCGGTGAACGATCCGCCGGTGGCTGACGCGGGAGGACCCTACGCGGCGAACGAGGGCGACCCGGTAACCCTCGACGCGTCCCGCTCCGCCGATCCGGATACGGATGGAGAAATCACGCGCTATGAGTGGGATCTCGACGGCGACGGCGCGTATGACGATGCCACTGGAGCAACGGTCACCACGGCATTCGGCGACCAGGGCACCTATGTCGTGGGCCTGCGCGTGACCGATGACCAGGATGAGTCGGCGACGGCAACGGCTCAGGCCACGGTGCTGAATGTGGCGCCGGTCGTCGGTCCGATCAGCGCGCCTTCCGGCCCGTCCGCCGTGAACACCGTCCTCAGCGCCAGCGCCACCTTCACCGATCCCGGCGTGCGCGATACCCACACCGCGGTGTGGGACTGGAACGATGGCTCCACCTCGGCAGGCACGGTCCTCGAAACCGGGAGCGCGAAATCGGTCCGCGGAACCCACATCTATACGGCTTCCGGAGTGTATACAGTCAAGCTGACGGTGACCGACAAGGATGGCGGTGCGAGCACGGTGTCGTACCAATACATCGTCATCTACAATCCCGACGGCGCCTTCGTGACGGGCGGAGGCTGGCTGACCTCACCGGAGGGCGCCTACCCTGCCGATCCGTCGTTGACAGGGCGGGCGAATTTCGGCTTCGTCTCCAAGTACAAGACCGGCCAGACCGTACCGACCGGCCAGACCCAGTTCCAGTTCCAGATCGCCAACCTGTCTTTCCAGTCTGAGACCTACGAATGGCTCGTCGTTGCCGGCGCGCGCGCCGAGTACAAGGGCGTTGGGAAGATCAACGGAGCGGGAAGCTATGGATTCCTGATCACGGCGGTCGACGGGCAGATCAGCGGCGGAGGAGGTAGCGACAAGCTCCACATGAAGATCTGGGACAGGGCGAGTGGCCGGATCGTTTACGACAACCAGATCGGCGGTACAGGCGAGGCCACCACCAGTATTCAAGGTGGGTCCATTGTGATCCACTCCCGCTAAAAGCGAAGCGAAAACCGCCGGCGGGAGCCGGCGGTTTCCTTCTCGGACGCCGCGGTCAGAACCGCTGGGACAGGCTCGTCAACACGATGTAATCCGGAAAGGTCGCGTCGCCCTCCCGTCCGCTGTAGGGATTGGGTTCCCGGTTGCGGTAGAAGCCGATCGGCACGTTGAGCGACCAGGTCGAGCGGCCTTTTGAATAGGTGATGCCCGGCTCCACGAACATCTCGTGGCCCGGGCGCCGCCAGCCGTGGCTGTCGCCGATCAGGTCGTAGCGCGGCAGCCCCTCGATCCGCCAGGCGAGGCTCACACCGAGCCCCGAGCTGCCGATCGGCGCCACCGCTCCCAGCCGCACGAGGAACTGGTCGGGCACGGAGTTGACCAGCAGGCCCTCCTCGGCGAAGCCGGGGGTGCTCGCGAGGCCCAGGCCGACGAGGATCGACGGCGTGCCGTTGGTGTCCCGCGGGTTCGCGAGATAGGTGCCGCTGGCGAACAGGGTCATCCGGCGGAGCTGCTGGAAGGCCTGGACGTCGAACAGGACGCCCCAGCCGCCGTCGCCCGGCTGCACGGACTGGTCGACGGCCTTGCGCGACGGGTTGGTGCCGTCGATGTTGGGGTACTCCTGGGTGGCGTCGTACTCGCCGGTCGGAGCCTTGACCCCCAGGCCGATCGAGACGTTGTGCCGGCTCTCCGGCGCGAACGCCCAGTAGCGGCCGGTCAGGCTGACATCCCCGAGGCCGCTCGCCTCCTGCTTGGCCCGCGGTCCGGGCACCGGGCGGATCGGCGTCGGCACCGCCCACGACGACTTGACGAAGGGGATGCCCAGGTTGAAGCTCAGACGGTCGCTCGCCATGTAGGAGACGCCGAGGTCGATCGCCTGCTGGGTGTTGATCACGTAGGTGCCCTGGCGGTCGCGGACGCGCTGGTGCTCCGTGCCGCTGTAGTGGTCATTGGATTCGAGACCGCGGTAGGACAGGCTCATCTGCCATTCGCCCTTCGCGGGGACCAGCTTGCTTGCCGCGCCGAACACGGGCGCGGTCTGTCGGATGAGCACTCACCCCTGGCCGGCGGCGGGGCGGGAGGCGATCAGGCCGGCGGTGAGGAAGGCCGCGGCCAGGACGGGCGCTGAGAATCGGGACATCGGTCAAGCTCCTGGTACAGACGCCGTGGAGTCGGCGGGCTCGTTTCACCAACACAAGTGTCCGCGTGGGCCCAAAGCGAGCCGGCGCCACCATCCCCGCGAAGCTTGCGCTACACTGCGCGCCATGAATCCCTTCACTCGCCGCGACTTCCTCGGGGCGACGGCCGCATCGGCAGCGGCGCTCGCCTTCCCACGCCTGCTGTGGTCCGACGACAGTATCGCCACCCAGACGGACGCCATCCAGGCGGAGATCGTGAAACGCCACGACGAGGGGGTGCGACGCCTCCAGGACTGGATCCGGCAGCCTTCGATCGCCGCCGAGAAGCGGGGGATGGCCGAGGGTTGCGAGCACATGATGCGCCTGGCGCGCGAGGCCGGCTTCCAGCAGGTTGCGCAGGTGCCGACCGACGGGCAGCCCAGCGTCTTCGCCACGCTCGACGCCGGAGCGCCGAAGACGGTCGGCCTGTATTTCATGTACGACGTCAAGCAGGTCGATCCCGCGGAATGGTCCTCGCCGCCGTGGGACGCCGCGCTGGTCGACAAGCCCGATTTCGGCAAGGTGATCATGGGCCGCGGCGCCGTGAACCAGAAGGGACCGCAGGCCGCGTTCCTGGCCGCCCTGCACGCGATCCGCGGGGCGGGGAAGAAGCTGCCGGTCAACCTCGTGCTGGTCGCGGAAGGCGAGGAGGAGATCGGCTCGCCGCACTTCATCCAGGTCGTGCGGCGTCCCGAGGTGCGCGCCGCTCTCGAGCGCTGCATCGGCGTCTTCATGCCGCACGCGAACCAGGACCCGGACGGCAGCGTGCTGGTGAACCTCGGCGCCAAGGGCGTCGTCGAGCTGGAGCTTGTGGCGAGCGGCGAGAAGTGGGGCCGGGGTCCGAAGAAGGACGTCCATTCGAGCAACCGCGCCCGGCTCGACAGCCCGGCGTTCCACCTCGTGCAGGCGCTCGCAACGCTGGTCACGCCGGACGGCGATCCGGCCATCGACCACTTCGCGGATGCCGCGCGCGCCGCCACCGCCGAGCAGCGGGCCCTGCTCGACGCCGCGGCCGCGCGGCTCAGCGAAGCCACCACGAAGAAGTCGCTGTCCACCGAGCGCTGGGCGCACGACCTGCCCTGGCGCGCCTCGCTGGAGCAGTTCCTCTTCACGCCCACGGTGAACATCGAGGGCTTGGTCGCGGGCTACACGGGACCGGGCGGCAAGACCGTGCTCCCGCACCGCGCCGTGGCCAAGCTCGATCTGCGCCTCGTGCCGGACATGACGTACGACGGCGCGATCGCGGCCTTGAAGGCACACCTGGCGAAGCGGGGCTTCGGCGACGTCGAGGTCAACCCCAGCGGCGGCTACGATCCGACCAGCACTCCGGCGAACGCCGCCTTGATCCAGGCGCAACTCGCCGTCTACCGCCGCGCTGGGGTCGATCCGATCCTCTGGCCGCGCCTCGCGGGCTCCTATCCGGGCTACGTCTTCACCAGCGAGCCGCTGAAGCTGCCCGCGGGCCACTTCGGTCTCGGCCATGGCAGCGGCGCCCACGCGCCCGACGAGTATTTCGTGATCGAATCGTCGAATCCCAAGGTCCGGGGCTGGGACGGCGCCGTGCGCTCGTACGTGGACTATCTGTACGAGCTGGCCGCGAAGGGCTGAAACAAGCGCGCGGATCGGCCGCCACGCGTATCGAAGTCTGTTTTGACGTATCCGCGGCTGGCTCCCGGACCACTGGCCGCCAGGTTATGTTGCCGCGTTGTCCAATGCGCGGTCCCGTGAGCTCCGATGGCATCTCGATGCATGCGATTCCTTCCGCTGGATTGCGCCTGGCGATGCTGTCGTTTCCGTTTGAGGTGACGCTGCCCGTGGCGTGCATCATATTGCCAGCGCCTTGCATCATTCCGTCCGCGGGCAGAGTGACGTTGGCTGCGGACGGAGAGGCGTTGCCAACTGCCCGCGAGGCGTTGCCCGAGGGCAGCGTGCCGCTGCCAGCCGGCAGAATGGCGCTGCCAGCGGCTGCGACCGGCTGATCCACTGTCAATGCATCAAGGACCTCGGGCGGAAGCCTGCTGACAGTGGGCAATGCCTCTGTGGCAGGCGATCGAGGCATTGGGTACGCGGTCGATGCGGCATTGCCGGGCGGCAGCGTCACGTTGCCCATAGACAATGCTTGAATGCCCGTGGGCAGCAGGGCATTGCCCACGGACCGTGGCTTACCGGCAATGGGCCGCGCGGCATTGCCCTCGGTCAACGCTTCTCGGCTGGTGGACGACGACAATGCGGCGGCCGGCAGAATGATGCGCAGCGAGCACGAAATGAACCGCGACGAGTACTACGCGATCGAGTTGTCGAATCCCAGGTGCCGCGACCGATTCCGGGATAAGCTCTCCCTGTCATGGAAGCCGCCGCCTTCACCTTTCGTCCGATCGGAATCGTGCGCTCGCCCTATGCGGCGACCCGCGAGGTCCCCAAGGGATTGGGGGCGGAGCACCGGACGGAAGGAACGATCGAGATCTTTCCGGAGTACGAGACCGGGCTCCAGGACGTCGAGGGGTTCTCACACCTTTACGTGCTGTGGGTCTTCGACCGCGCCGGGGCTCCTCCGGAGACCTGGACCGGCACGCCGCCGGCAGATGACCGGCCGCACGGAGTCTTTGCCACCCGGTCGCCGCGCCGGCCGAATCCGTTGGCGCTCACGGTCGTCGAGCTTCTGAGCCGCGCCGGGCGGGTCCTCTCGGTCCGCGGCGTCGACATGCTGGACGGCACACCGGTGCTCGATCTCAAACCTTATCTCTCGAACGTCCCGGAGGAAAAGCTCCGCCGAGGTTGGCTGGCCGAAGCCGAGGCGCGCAGGGACGCGTCGAAGACCTGATCCGGCGTCCCGCCGGACGGACAACCCGGCTGGTTTCCCGATCCAACGCCTCGCCGGATGGATCCAATGGCTCGTTGGATGCGTCACCCGGGTCGATCCGGCTTACTGGAGCTCTCTCTTCGTCGCGGGCACGCAGAGAGTGTCGGGCGTCAGGACGATCAGGGTGTGATCCCCGAACTGATCATGAACGAGAACCGTCCGCGTTGGGAATTCCTTCCTGGGCTTGATCTTGTAGCAGAGGAAGTGATCCAGGGGTTTGCAACTGTCCTTGACGCGGCAGACGGCGTTGAGCATCAAGGTCTCGTCCTCGATCGACCGGCTGCAAGGAGGGTTCGGACAGGTTCGTGGATTCTGCAGCGCCTGCCAGTCTCCGAAATCGCTGAAGAAAGGCACCACAGCCCCGTTGTCCATGCAGGCGGTGCCAACCACCAGGTCCTTGGCGCCATCCTTGTTCTGATCGACGCTGAGCCTGGCGACCCGATCGAGATTGGCTGGCAGGGTGTTCTCGTTGTAGACCTTGAAGACGCCGAGCGGATCTCCCGAGCAACTCCAGGAGGGCGGCAGCCCGGTCGCCAGGGCGTTCGCGGAGTTGGTGACATTGACGGTGTTGCCGCCGCAGACGGACCCTGAGGGGACGGCCCAATTGTTATCCAGGGTTGCCGGAGGGAAGAGAGTGAACGTGCTGTTGAACAGCAACTCGGTGGCATCGAACTCGGTGATCAGGACTCCTCCGTTCCTCACCCAGGCTTCGATGGCGGCCTTCTGGGCTGTGGCATCGGCAACGCCGCCCCGGTTGAGATAGAGAACATCCAGGTTGTTCAGTGAACCGCTCCCGATCGAGCCTGCCGTCTCGAAAGTGACTGTAAGTCCGTTCGCCACCAGAAACGCCTGCATCTCGGGTCCGAAGTAGTTGCCAAGGATTCCCACCCGCTTCTGGCAGGCGATCGGCGCACCGGGAGCCGGGGCCGCGATCCTGACCTTCGGGCGTGGAGTCGCGCTGGAGGTCTCCCTCGTTTTGCCGACCTGTTGTTGGGCCAGGATGCTTTCTGGACGCGAAAGACCGAAGAGCAGACCCACGAGGAACAGCAACATCCAATTCGTCGATCGTTTCGTGCGCATATTATATCTCCTTCGTATAAGACGAAAGACGCTTGCGCGAAGCCGATCCCCTCACCGTAAGGCGCGGCCGAAAGCCCCCCTGAGATCTTTGGCGACCTGGCGACAGTTCCTCCATGTCCCGCGAATCCATCTCCGCTGCGCTTCCGTGGTCGAGGGGGTTCGCTCTCTGGAGCAAGGAGGAAGCACGATGCCCGCTCACCGCCGTCCGTTCCGATCCATGCTTGCTGCGACGCTGCTCACCTTCTCGGCGTGCGCCACGTCGGAGCCGCCGCCGAAGGACCCGCCCCCGACACCGAATGCGCAGGACATTTGCAGGCTCAACGGCACCTGTGCCGGCTCGACCTGCCCGACGGCGATCACGGGGGCCGTCAGCGCCGTCCCCGCCGAGGCCTGCCCGCGCTACTTCGAGGATCAGGGAGGGGCCGACATCTTCGCCTGGAACTCGTTCCTCGCGCTCAACTGGCCGGCCGACCTCTCGACCTGCTCCGCGAATGCCTCTGCCTCGATCGGCGCGCCCGGGCCTCGGGTCTGGGAGACCTATGCCCTCGACTCCAATGTCTTCGTCTCGTCCGGCCGGCCGCAGGCCTGGTGCTCGGATGCTCTGCGAGCCTCGCTGTCGGGGCCGCGCAGCTTCGGCGGCATCGCCAAGGCGCCGCACTCGCAGATTGAAAAGCTTCACGGAATCGACGAATCGGTAGGAGGTGTGCTCACGGACCAGAACGGCCGTTTCGTGCGCTACGAAGTGCGGATCAATCAGGACGAGCACAACTATCTGCTCACGAACAACCTGTGGAACAAGGCCGGCCAGGCCAGCGCGAAGCAGGCAGGCACTCCGATCAACTTCCCGCAGGGCCCCGGAGACTCGCCCAGCCGCTGCGGCGCGCATCCGTGCGGACCGGTCGGCGCCATGGAGGTCAAGGCGGCCTGGAAGGTTCTTTCCGACAGCGAAAAGGCCAGCGGGCGCTTCTATACGACCCAGGGCATCGTCTACAACGACGAGAATGGCTCTCCGAGCCCGGGCAGGAATCCGGTCACCCTCGGCCTCGTGGGGCTGCACATCCTGCACAAGACGGAGAAGCTGAAGACCTGGTGGTGGGCCACGTTCGAGCACGTGGACAACACGACGACCTCGTTCTTCAACAAGGACTGCCGCGACTGCCCGGCCAACAAACAGTTGGCGAAGCAGCCTTACACCGAGCTGTCGCCCAACGGCGAAAGGCTCAACCCTTCGACCCAGGTGGTGCGCGCGACGCCGATCGAGACGACCGATCTGAATTCGCCCGCTCTCAACAAGTACTATCAGGGTCTCCTGCGCAACGCAGGATC
Source organism: Acidobacteriota bacterium (assembly GCA_040349255.1). Taxonomy (GTDB): domain Bacteria; phylum Acidobacteriota; class Thermoanaerobaculia; order Multivoradales; family UBA5704; genus DATMER01. Next base: position 14,525 of record JBEQUE010000219.1, read on the forward strand.
GGTGTTCCAGAACTATGAGCTGGTGAGCATCCAGTGGGCGACGGGCGCCGCGTTGAACGGGGAGCCTGCGCCGCTTGCGAGCACCGTGCTCGAGACGTACTTCCAGAAGAATTCGTCCTGCATGGGCTGCCACAAGTTCGCCCAGACAACGGCCGGCCAGCCGGGCGATTTCAGCTTCCTGCTCCAGCAGGCCCACTGACGAATGCCGGCGCCCGCCGGCGGTCCCAGGCCGGATGACGTCACTGGCCGGGCTCGCCGGCGCTCCGCATGGCGAGGTCGTGAAGCTGGCGAAGCATCTCGAAGATCGACGCACGGGAATCCCTGAGCTGAAAGCGTTGTGCGATCACCTGCAGCAGGATGGGGCTCAGGTTTTCCGGCGCGAAGCGCAGCGAGATCTCCGCCAGGGCGCCGGGGCGGGCGAGGTAGGCGGACCACCCGTCCCGGTGCTGCCGGCAGACGGTCTCGCGCAGAACCTCGTCACGGCGCTCGAGGATGAGACGGTGGTCCTGCCGCAGCATGCCCAGGAGCACGGAGCGGAAGCGATCGGTCAGATTCCGGTTTTCGGGAGCGTCGAGCCGCGGCCAGCTCACCCCGGGGCACCACGCCAGCTTCGCCTCGTCGGTCGCATTTTCGAGATCGATGTTCCGGTTCCAGCGCTGGACCTGATCGTCGACCGCGGCCGCGGCGCCGGACTCGTCGAGACCTTCGCCGTAGATCTCTTCGATCTGGCCGTTGAGGGCCTCCAGGACGGCGTCGTCCTCGAAATCGTAGAAGAGCTGCCGGGCAAGGCCGATCAGCTCGGTGCGCTCGATGGCCGCCGCGAGGTCCGCTTCGTAGGCCGCGAGCTCCCGATCCTTCTCCGGCGCCAGCCGCGCCAGCAGGTGGCGTGCGAAGAAGACCTCGCGCAGGAGGACCTCGGTCTCGTTGGCGATGCCGTGCCTGGGATCGCCCTCGGGGCCTCCGAAGTGGAGAAACTCGTGATAGAGGACGGGCAGCACCAGCACGGGATGCTCGAAGAGGCGGTAGTAAAGGCCGAGCGCGTTGGGCATGGAACGGTCGTCGAGCTCGAGATAGCGGCGATGCACCTGGCCGAGCTCGCCGGGGTTGGCGCCCGGGAACCACTTGGGCGGCGAGTAGCGCGTCCAGAACCGGATGTGGGCTCTCTCGCGGGAGTACTGGCCAAGGATCTCCCGGTGGTGGTGCAGGGTCATGAGGCGCAGCGGATAGCGGTCGAGGAAGTCCATGACGCCAGGGAGCTGCTCGCCGATCAGGGCGGCGATGCGCGGCAGTCTCTCTTCGAGCAGCGGGTCCGGACCGCTCCGGCCTCCGACAAGCTCGGCCATCCAGCGGAGACCCCGGCGAAGCGCGCCATGAAGCTCGAGCAGCCGGGCGCCCGGCAGGACCCGGAGGATCCGTTCGTCGAGCTCTCCCCGTCCCCGCGCCGTTAGCGAGGTGTCGACGCCGTCCTGCAGCTCCCGGCCGAGCGACGGCACCTCCGGCACGAGGCGATGGACGGTCGTGGACAGCTCCTCGGCGTCCCGGTCGGCGGCGTAGCGCTCGGCCGCCACGAGCAGATTGCGCACGCGCTTGTCGCCGCTCGGGAGGAGCGCGGCGAGGCGATCGCGCAAGGCCGATTCATCCAGCTCCAGGCCGCGCAGCACCCGGCCGAGCGTGGATCTCGCCTTGTCGTGGTCCTGCGCAGGCAGAGAGCCGTCCTCGACGATGCGATGTAGGCCCCAGGCCGCGCCCTGCCGCACTTCGACCGGATAGGACTGCGCGTCGCCGACGACGTGGAGAAGGTGCGCGGCCGGGCTCAGGTGGCTGCGCAGCGCGTCGCGGAGGTCGGCGATCCTGCCGTCGAGGTTGCGGATCGCATCCCGCTGTTTGCGGATGTCTTCGACGACGTCCTTGCCCCGATGATAGGCGGCGACCAGCTCGTTGTGCTTGTCGACGAGTTGATCCCGCCGCTCGATCTCGCGGCCCAGGCGCTCGTGGAGCTGTTTGCGGCCTGCCTCGTCCCGGACCAGCATCTGCGGTCGCGGATCGAGAGCTGCGCAGGTGCCGAGCGCCGCGGCGATGGACTGGGCGGCCATGAGGCGCATCGGATCGCGCTCGAAATGGGCGTCGCGGGCATCCCGCCGGACGAAGTCGTCCACGGCGAGCCAGGCCTGCAGCAGGGGATCGATCCATTCGGCTCTTGGAAATTCGGCCAGCAGGTCGGCGGCCCTGACGACACGAGCGGGCATCGAGGCGATCACCTGGGCCTGCTCTCCCATGCCGTCGAGGGCCTGCGGCAGCGAAGTGGGAATCCAGCCGGGCAGCGCGGCGGCGATGGCCCGCAGACAGCCCGACGCCTCGAACCGCTCCGGACTGGCGAGCGCGATCAGGGTCCACAGTTGGAGCGCGTCCTCCGCGTCCGCGGTCCGCCCGCGCTCCCACAGCATGGCTGCGACCGCCGAAGCGTTCTCGAGGCCGCGCAGGGTGATCGCGCCCAGAAGGCCGGCCTGATCGACGAAGTCGTCGACGCACTGGACAACCGCCGTGACCACGCCGTCCGTCAGTGCCATGCGGGCGAGCTCAGCCAGGAAATCGTCAGAGTCGACGTCAGGGAGTACCCAGGCGAGCTGGCCTTCGTCGAGGCGGCGGCGCATTGCGTCCAGCAGGTCCTTCTGTCCCTGCCGGACCAGGTATCGCCGCAGGTCGCGCAGGACCTCGCTTCCGAGGCGTTCCCAGCCGTACTGCCTGCCGGTCAGCCAGCGCAGAAGCTCGATGGATTCCGGTGCGTCGCAGCGGGCCAGGGCCGCGGCGAGCAGCAGGGCCTGGTACGGATGGACCTCCGCCATGGACCTTGCGCGGAGCGCGAGGCGTCCGCTTTCGGGAGGGTGTTGGCGCAGGAATCGTTCGGCGGCGGCCGGGCTGCTCTCGCGCACGACCTGGCCGACCACGGTCCGCGTCTGGTTCCACAACCGTAGACGATCGAACACTCCCATGATCCCCTCCTCTCGGCGGAGCGACAGAGTGGCTCGGCAAGCGCCTCGATCGGCTGACGCCCGCGCTGTCCGGCAGGCAGGCAACGCGACGCAATGGACGTCAAGAAGGCAAGGGATACGAAGCTCATGGTAGAACGTGCCCGAAGGAGGTGTCAACGAAATAGAGCCGTTTGCATGAAAGATGCGCTGAGGATCTCGTGGTACCGTGATGCCGGGAAGTCCCTATCTCTATCGTTCACGTTGGCATCTCTTCTCACCGAGGGCATGAATGGGGGAGCACGCCGATTCCGTTCTGTCGCCGGACGAGCTTCTCGCCGAGCTTTCTGCCGCGGCGCGGCCAGAGGAGCTTCCCGCGCGCATCGCGCGTTGCCGGGCCGTTCTGGCGGCCACGTCCCGTGAGGAGGCTCTCGGTTTCTGGGCCGACCTGCAGGAGACCCTGGGCCTTCTCCTCACCCGCCTGGCCGTTCACGGAACCGCCGTCGAGGAGGCTGCCATCGAGGCTTTCGAGGAGGCCGCCGCGGCTTTCCTGGAAGCAGGAGACCGCGAGGGTTGGGCCGGCGCCTCGGCCAATCTCGCGAACATCTATCGGACCCGGCAGACCGACCGGACAGCCGGCCTGTACAAGGCCCTTTTGCTCCTGGAAGGAGCCTTGCCGGAGCTGGAATCGGAGGAGATGCGGATACCCCGCGCTCAACTCCTGATCAATCTGGCGAATGTCTACAGCGAAATCCCGGAGGGTGAGCAGACCATATT
>JBEQUE010000239.1:0-20706 GCA_040349255.1 Acidobacteriota bacterium
CCAGGACCAGGAGAGTGCCGAGCGCTCGGGGCGGCGCGGTCGGGCGGGTCCGTGAGTTGCGGGAGTCCTCGACTCCTGCGGAACGGGTGCTGTGGGATCGTCTACGGGGACGGCGTTTCCTGGGTTTGAAGTTCCGGCGCCAGTTTCCGATCGAAGGATTCGTGACGGATTTCTGCTGCTACGAGATGCGGCTCGTCGTGGAGCTCGACGGAGGTATCCACGATGAGTCGGCGCAGGCAGCCCATGACGAAAACCGGGATTTCGTGCTTCATTCCCTTGGCTTCAGGATTCTGAGATTTCCAAACGACCGGGTTCTTCACGCCACGGATCTCGTGCTCGAGGAGATCGCCAGGTCCGCGGGGCTGGAATACCGTCTCGGGTAGAGGCCCCTCACCCCCTGGCCCCCTCTCCCATCCCCTCCCAACCGCCGGGAGAGGGGGAACCTTGCCGAGTCTGAGAAGCAGGATCGCAGCGATATCGAACCGGAGGCGTTCCCCCTCTCCCGGGTGGGCGGGAGTGCGATGGGAGAGGGGGCCAGGGGGTGAGGGGCCTCAGAACCGCTTCCGGTTGTCCGCCGGATTGCGATCGATCCGCGTGATCCCGGGGTCCACGGTCACGGAGGACGGCTGCGCGTCGACGACGAGCCGGATCTCGTTGGTCCCGCGCCGCAGGCCGTGCCTGCGCGAGTCCAGGATCTTGCCGTCCGCGGCCACGGCGACCTCGATCGGCTCGGCCATGGCGAGGGGCTGCTCGCGGCCCTGGCCGTCCGCGCGTCGCTTGTCCGCGGCGATGCGCACGATCACCTCGTAGCGGCCGTCGGCTCGGCGGACCGCCTGCGCCGCGTCGATCCGGAGATCGTAGAGCACGATCTCCCGCAGCCATTGATCGATGAGCGCGCGCCGGGCAGGGTCCGCGACGGCCTCCAGGTGCCGCGCGAGGTCGAGGCTCGTGGGCCGGCGCTCGCGCATCATCGCGCGCAGGGCGCGGTCCATGACGTCCTCGCCGAGCAGGTCGCGGATGGCGAAGAGCACGACCGCCGCCTTGTTGTAGAAGAGATACGCCTGCCGGTCGGCCTTGTAGAGCGGCACCTCGGCATACGTCGTCGCCGCGCGCCCGGAGAGATACCCGTCCAACTCGATCTCCAGCAGCCGCCGGACGTGCTCCGGCCCGCGCAGGCGCTCGACGACCAGCAGCTCCGCGTACTTGGTCAGCGACTCGACGATCACCGTCGCCCCCTCCACGTCCGCGACCTGGACCTGGTGGCCGAACCATTGATGCCCCACCTCGTGGGCCACGCGGCGGGCGATCAGGTCGGGACGATCCGGGTCCCGGGCATCGGTGAGGAAACCCGCGTCCTCCCGGATGTAGATCGTCCCCGGCAGCGCGTAGCCCGCCATCGGCCAGGCCGAGGAGATCTCCACGATCCTCAGCTCGCGATGAGGGTAGGGTCCGAAGCGGCTCTGCAGCACGTCGAGCGCGGCCGACGCGGCGTCCAGCATGCGCCCGGCGTTCGCGGCGTGGCCGGGGTGATGATAGATCTCGACGCCGGTCCGGCCCTGCTGGCGCTTCGCCACCGCGTAGCGGCCGGATGTGATGGCGAACCGGTTGAGGATCGGCGCCTCCGTGCGGTAGCGGAACCAGCGGCGTCCGCCGCGCGTCCAGGAGCGCTCCAGACGGCCCGGAGCCACGGCAATCTGATCGCCGGCCGTGGACACGGTCAGCCGCAGGTCGATCCACTCGTCCACGGACGCGTCCACCGCGTCCTGCGCGCCGTTCTCGTTCAGCGTGGCGGTGCTGGTGCCGGCCAGCCCCCTCCGGGCGCGCTCGCTCCGGTCCTGGATCTCGTAGCTGCCGCGGTAGCCGAGCGTCGGAAAGGCCCGCAGGCTCATCAGGAACGTGCCGTTCCCGACCACCGAGTCGTCCTGCTGGCCGCTGCCGAAGCCGCGAACGTCGAACGAGAGATCGAAACGCAGCTCCGCGCGCCCGCCGGGCGCGAGCGGCGATTGGAAATCGAAACGGGTCATGCCGAACCGGCCGTCCCGCTCCGCCCGCCGCGCCGTCGGGATCGACAGCCCGGCCACGCGCGCCTCCCGGCGGGTTGCCACGTACACGCTCGCGATCGGCCGCGCGGATTCGTTGACGAGAGCGTAGCGTCCGGCCACCCGATAGCGCTGCTCGGCGGGGTACAGATCGACCTCGGCGTCGACAGCGAAAATCCGTGGGCGCGGCAGGGGTTCGATCGGCTTGTAGGTGTTCTCGTAGGTTGCCGCCCAGTCGAGCTGCTCGTTCCGGGTGACGTAGGCGTTGGCGACGTTCGTGTTGTAGAAGATCCAGCCGCCGGTGACCGATAACGCCGCGACCAGCGCGCCCGCGAGCGCGTCGCGCCGGGCGAGGAGCCGCAGCCGTTCCTTCACGGGAGCGCCGACCCGCCGCCAGAGCGCGGCGGCCCGGGTCAACAGGAGCAGCGCGAGGACCGTCCAGTGCAGCATGAAGGCGTGGAACGGCGCGGCGTAGCGGCCGAAGCCGTTCATCTCCGTGTAGGAGACGGCCGGCGCCGCGGCGAAGCGCCAGAGATCGTGCTCCAGCCCGAGGTCCGCGGCCCGGCGCGTGACGATCACGAAGACGACGAAGAAGATCAGGCCCGCGTACTTGCCGGGGCTGAGCGCGTGGACGAACAGCGCGGCCGCGGCATAGATCAGCAGCGGCACGCCGGTGAAATAGAGAAACGAAAGATAGAGCGACGGCCGGAGATCGAACCAGCCCCGCGAGACCTGCAGCAGGACGCCCGCGGCCACGCCGGCCAGGAGCATCGTCCCGAGGAGGACCGCGAGCGCGGTCCACTTCGCGGCGATCATCGCGGACCCCGGGACCGGCGTGCTGTCGATCAACGCCGCCATGCGGACGCGCTGCTCGCGCCAGAACAGCTCCGCGCCGTAGTAGACGACCAGGATCGTGCCGAGGATCGTCGCGGGGGTCTGGAGCGCGGCGACGATCAGGCTCGTGGACGGATAGGAGACCGAGTCGTACTCGCCCGAGAGGACGCTCCCCTGGATCTCGGAGAGCGCCCATCCCAGCCAGAGGAAGAGGAGCAGCAGGGCGCTCTTCGTCATCAGGGTGCGCAGCTCGATCCTCGCGCACGACCGATAGAGGACGAGCCAGGAGGCGCCGGCGGGGCGGACCGCGGCGAGCGGCCTCCTCGTCTCCCGGCGCGCGGCGATGATCGGCTGCCGCGGCTTCCGCGCCGCAGTGGAAACCTTTCGAACGCGGAACGAAAGCCGGCGGTAGACGAGCGCCAGGAGGCCGAGCGCGGCGGCGATCCAGAGCAGCCGGTTGGCGAGCAGCGCGCCGTGGAGAGGGAGGTAGCGGGCGTTCTTCTCGGCCGCGGTCCAGTAGCGCGTCGCGTCGAAGAACGCGGTGAGACCGAACGGATCGAGGAGCGCCGCGAGAGGCCCGCCTCCCGCGCCCGGCCGCGAGCCGGCCATGAGCGGCGAGTCGGTCAGTGCGGCGCTGATGAAATAGAGCGCGTAGAGCACGACCGCCGCGGCGTGGGTGGCAATGGAGTTGCGCGTCAGCACGGCCACGGCGAACAGCAGCGCCGTGACGAAGAGCACGTTCGGCAGCGTGATGACCGCGAACGCCGCGAGATAGGGCCGCGCATCCAGGGCCGCGACGCGCTCCGGGGGGAGCCAGGGCATGAGGGCGCCGATGGCCATCCCGAGGCCGGAGGCCAGGAGCGTCGCCAGCGTGGCCAGGAACGCGCCGCCGAAGCGGCCGAGCCCGTAGCGCAGCCGTCCCACGGGTGTGGTGTGGACGATCTCGCTCATCCGGTGATCGTCGTCGCGCAGCACGGCGTTCGAGGCGAAGACGCCGGCGGCGACCAGCGCCACGAGGGAGAGCAGGGCGAACGCCTCCGCCACCAGATAGGGCGAGTTGACCGCGACGTTGTCGGGGCCGAAGCGCGTGACGCCGAGCCCGAACCCGAGGAGGAGGAAGAGCAGGGTTGCGGCGACGAACGAGACCTGGCGCGAGTGCCAGCGCCACTCGAAGTCGAGGATCTCGCTCAGCATGCGGCGCCCGCCTCGCGGCGCGGAAGCGAGGAGAGGACCGCGAAATAGACGTCCTCCAGGTCGGGTGGCGCCGGCTCGAAGCCCGGTTCGGGCGGGCCGTCCGCGAGCACGTGGACCTGCGTCCGGCCGGCGAAGAGGCGGGTGGCGATCACCTCGTGCGCGGCGCGGTAGCCTTCGACGGCGGCCTTCGGCACGGTCTTGCGCCACAGCCGGCCGTCGAGCTCCGCGATCAGCCGGGCCGGCTCGCCTTCGCGCACGACGCGCCCGCCGGCGAGGATCGCCATGCGCGGGCAGAGGTCGCTCACGTCCTCGACGATGTGGGTGGAGAGGAGCACCACCGCGTCCTCTCCGATCTCGCCGAGGAGATTGTGGAAGCGGTTGCGCTCCTCGGGATCGAGCCCGGCGGTCGGCTCGTCGACGATGATCAGGCTCGGCGCGCCGAGCAGCGCCTGGGCGATGCCGAAGCGTTGCTTCATGCCGCCGGAGAACGTGCTCACCGCCTTGTTCCGGACGTCGTGGAGGTTGGTGAGCTCGAGGAGCGACTCGACCTGCTCCCGCCGCGCCCGCCGGTCGCCGAGACCCTTGAGCACCGCGATGTGATCGAGGAGGTGCAGGGCCGAGACGCCCGGATAGACGCCGAAATCCTGCGGCAGATAACCCAGCCGGCGCCGCAGCTCCTGCGGCTCGGCCAGCACGTCCAGGCCGTCCAGCTCGATCGACCCCGCGTCGGGCTCCTGGAGAGCCGCGATCGTGCGCATCAGGGTCGACTTGCCCGCGCCGTTCGGGCCGAGGAGCCCGAACAGTCCGCGGCCGATCGTCAGGTCCACGCCGTCGAGCGCGCGGACTCCGTTCTCATAGGTTTTCGAAAGCCCCGCAATCCTCAGCAACTCGTCGCCCTCCTCCCGCCGTGGCCTCTCTTACGCCGCGGGCGGGAGGAGTGTTTCAGGGGCTATCCCAGTGCCTCGACTAGCAGGGCGTTCACCAGCTTGGGGTTCGGCTTGCCGCCCTTCTTCATGACCTGGGCGACCAGGAAGCCCAGCACGCCGGTCTGGCCGGCGCGGTAGCGCTCGACCTCCTTCGGGTGCGCGGCGATCACGCCCTGGATGACGGGTAAGAGCTGCGGTCGGGCCTGCTCCAGCGCCTCCCGCTCTTCAGGTGTGAGCGGCGCGGGGGCCTTGGACTCCGTCTCCTTCGCCTTCTTCGGTTCAGCCGGTTGCGGAGCCGGCGCAGGCGCCTGCTTCTTGACCTCGGCGGCCCAGGAGTCCCGGAGCGGCACGATGCGGTTGAAGACGAGAGAGCCCGGCTTCGAATCGATCGGATCGTGAAAGAAATAGCCCTGGCGCTCGAACTGCAGCCGCTCGCCGAGCGCCGGATCGGCCGCCGCGGGCTCCAGGCGGCTGCCGGTCAGCGTCTCCAGCGAATCCGGGTTCAGGTACTCGTCGAAGCCGCCTTCCGCGAGGTCCGGCCGCTCGATCCGGAACAGGCGGTCGTAGAGCCGGGTTTCGACGGGAACCGAGTGCTCGGCGGAGACCCAGTGCAGCGTGCCCGGCACCTTGCGGCCGTCCGGCGCCGAGCCGCCGCGGGTCTCGGGATCGTACGTGCAGCGGACCTCGACGATCTCGCCGGCCGCGTCCTTGACCACGCTCGTGCAGCGCACCAGGTAGGCGTAGCGCAGCCGCACCTCGCGGCCGGGGGAGAGGCGGTGGAAACCTTTCGGTGGATCCTCGGCGAAGTCGTCGCGCTCGATGAAAAGCGTCCGCGAGAACGGCACCTTGCGGCTGCCTTCCTTCGGAACATCGTGCGGGTAGTAGGGCGCGTCGAGCTCCTCGGTCTGACCTTCCGGATAGTTCTCGATTACCAGCCTGAGCGGCCGCAGCACGCACATCACGCGCGGAACTTTTGGATTGAGATCCTCGCGCTGGCAGTGCTCCAGAAGCGTCACGTCGACCGTGCTGTTGGCCCGGGCGACCCCGACGCGGTCGCAGAGGTCGCGGATCGCCTCGGGGGTGAAGCCGCGCCGGCGCAGCCCGGCGAGGGTGGGCATGCGCGGGTCGTCCCAGCCCGACACGAGCCGGCGCTCGACCAGCTCGAGGAGCTTGCGCTTGCTCATGATCGTGTAGGTCAGGTTCAGGCGGGCGAACTCGGTCTGGCGCGGCGGGTCCGGGAAGGGCAGGGTGTCGACGAGCCAGTCGTAGATGTCCCGGTTGTTCTCAAACTCCAGCGTGCAGAGCGAGTGCGTGATGCCTTCGATCGCGTCCGAGAGCGGGTGCGCGAAGTCGTACATCGGGTAGATGCACCAGGCGTCGCCGCGCCGGTAGTGGGTGGCGTGCCGGATGCGGTAGAGCAGCGGATCGCGCAGCTTCATGTTGGCGGCGGACAGGTCGATCCTGCCGCGCAGCACGTGGGCGCCGTCCGGAAACTCGCCGGCCCGCATGCGGCGCAGGAGGTCGAGGTTCTCCTCGACGGAGCGGTCGCGGTACGGGCTCGGCCGGCCGGGCTCGGTCACGGTGCCGCGGTACTGGCGGATCTCCTCCTCGTTCAGGCTGTCCACGTAAGCCTTGCCCAGGCGGACGAGCTGCTCGGCGAAGTCGTAGAGCTGCTCGTAGTAGTCCGAGGCGTAGAACAGGTTCTGCCAGTCGAAGCCCAGCCAGCGCACGTACTCCTGGATCGCGTCGACGTATTCCTGGTCCTCGGTCTCGGGGTTGGTGTCGTCGAGCCGCAGGTTGCAGGTGCCGCCGAACTGCTGCGCGAGGCCGAAGTTGAGGCAGATCGACTTGGCGTGGCCGATATGGAGGTAGCCGTTCGGCTCCGGGGGGAACCGGGTGACCACCCGGCCGCCGTGCCTGCCGGCCGCGACGTCGCGCTCGACCATCTCGCGGATGAAGTCGCGGGGGGTGGTGGACGTGGGTTCAGACATGGCGGGGATCCTCGATCGTGTAAGGCAGGGACGGTATCACAGGCGTGACAACCGTCTCTGACTACTCGAAATACCCGCTCACGTCCACGATCGCGTCGACCGTGCCGCCGCCGTTGACGACGGCGGTGAGGGCGAGAGTGCCGGTGCCGTCCAGGGCGAGCGGGAGAATCGCGTTGTTCGCGCGGGTGATCCCGGCGCTGAAGTTGATCGTGCTGGTGCCCGCCGCAGCCAGGTCGCCCGGATGGAGCGCCAGGTTTCCGGAGCCGGTCGCCTGGAGGACCGTGACGTTGACCGCGACGGCCCGCGCCGTGGCCGGGATGCCGCAGGTGCCGGCGACCGCCACGGTCCTCCTGACCCCGGAGGTCAGGGCCGGCGCCTGCTGGCGGGTGTCCAGGACCCGGCACGGCGCCACGGTGAAGAAGTCCCTTCCCGGGAGCGGATTGGCATCGAGGAAGGCGTCGGCCGTGCCGTCGTGGTCGCCGGCCACGAGGTCCGTGGCGGCGCTCTGGAACGCGACCCAGGCACCGTCCGCGCTGAGGCGCGGCGTCTCCCAGAAGGAATAGAAGCCCGGCAGGGACCCGCTGGCGGTCTCGGACGCGGGGATGTGCGAGATCAGCGCCGTGGTGCCGGCCTCGCGGTTGAAGAGAAAGGAGTCGTCTCCCCGGTTCGTGTCGGCCTGGCCGGGAACGAGATCGCCGGCCTGGCTGAGGAAGGCCACGAACCGTCCGTCGGCGCTCAGGACCGGTTCCGTGGAGCTCTGGTTCCCCGTCCAGGTGGGCGACGCGGCCGATCGGCTGACGAGAGTCACGGCTCCGGACACCGCGTCGAAGAGGAAGACGTCTCCGGAGCTGTTGACGTCGACCTGGCCTGTGACCAGATTGCCGGCGTTGCTGTAGAAGGCGATCCAGCGGCCGTCCGCGCTGATCACGGAGGGGCCCTGCGAGCTGGTCCCGAAGTTGGAGAGGCCGTCGCCGGCCGTGGCGGCCGATCCCGGCACATGGCTCACGAGCCGGATCGCGCCGGTGGCGCGCTCCCAGACGAAGACGTCCTCGCCGAGGTTCGTGTCCGCCTGGCCGGGCACGACGTTCGAGGCGGTGCTGGTGAAGACCACCCTCCGCCCGTCGTCGCTGATCGCCACGCTCCACCATTCGTCCGAGGGGCTGACGCGGACCGTGGTGCCGGCGATCCGGTCGTACAGGAAGATGCCGGGGCCCGGCTGGCCGGGCACGAGGTCGGTGGCGCTGCTGTGGAAGGCGGCGTACCGTCCGTCGGCGCTGATCGCGAGGCCGTTGGTGAAGGAGTTGCCCGTCCGGGTCGGAGACGAGCTGGCGTGGCTGACCAGGAGGGTGGTCCCGGTGGTGCGGTCGTAGAGGAAGATGTCGCCGACGCCGTTGCCTTCGGACTGGCCGGCGATCAGGTCGGAGGCATAGTCGTTGAACACGATCCAGCGCCCGTCGCCGCTGACGTCGTAGAAGCCCAGCCCCCAGATCCCGCCGTTGCCCGGGACCGAGGGGGACGCGGAGGTGTGGGTCACCAGGGTGATCTGCCCGAGGCTCCGGTTCCAGACGTAGAGCTGGCGGTCGGCCCCGGTGGACTGGCCGGGTACCAGATCGGAGGCGTCGCTCTCGAAGAGCACGACGCTGCCGTCGGGGCTCACCAGCGGCTGCCGGGAGCCGGCGTCGGCCGTCGCGGCCGGCGAGGCGTTGGAGCGACTCAACAGCGTGGTCGCGCCGGTGAGCCGGTCGTAGAGGAAGACGTCCGAGGCATTGTTGCCGTCCGCCACTCCGGGGAGGACGTTGGGAGCGTCGCTGCTGAACGCGACGTAGCGGCCGTCGTGGCTCATGGAGCTCGCGGTCCAATAGGCGATCGAGCCGCCCGCCGCCTCCGAGACCGCTCCGCCGCGGACGGTCGCGAGGCTGAGGCCGCCGCCGGCCCGCTGGTAGAGGAACAGGTCCGGGAGAGCGTTCAGGTCGTCGACGGTCGCGTCCAGGATCTCGGAGCGGCAGGCCAGGGCGATCCACGCACCGTCGCCGCTGATGCGGAAGCGGTTGTCGGCGTCCGTCCGCCCGGAAGCCGCCGGCGAGCCCGCCGCGTGCGTGACCAGCGCGGTGGAGCCGGTGGACCTCGTCCACAGGAAGAGATCGCGGGTGAACCCGTCGTCGACCTGCCCGGCCACCAGGTTGGTGCCATCGCTCCGGAAGACCACGAAGGAGCCGTCGGCGGCGACCCGCGGAGCTTCGGAGGAGCCGTTCGACGGCGTCCCCGGCGAGACGCTCGAGCGGCTGGCCAGGACATTGGCACCGGTGTTCCGGTCGTAAAGGAAGATATCGAGCCGCGAGTTGGAGTCTCCCGCCACCAGGTTCGAGGCGTAGCTGGTGAAGGCCACGTAGCGGCCGTCGGCGCTCAGGGAGAGCTCCAGCGAGAAGGCGTTGGCGGCCGTCGTGGGCGAGCCGGAGGCGTGGCTGACCAGGGCGCTGCCGTTCGTGGCCCGGTCGTAGAGGAAGATGTCGGCGTCGTCGTTGGCGTCCACCTGTCCGGAGACCAGGTTGTCGGCGGCGGAGAAATAGGCGATCCGGCCGCCGTCGGCGCTGATGGCTCCCAGGGCCGCGTATCCGCCGGCTGTGGTGGAGGCGGACGCCGCGGTATGGCTCACCAGGGTGTTCGTGCCGAGCGCCCGGTCGTAAAGGAAGACACTGTTGTCGGCGGCGCCGGTCTGCCCGGCGACCACATTGCCGGCGGAGCTGTCGAAGGAGACCCAGTTCCCGTCGGCGCTGATCATGGCGTTCGACACTCCGCCCGCGGCCGTGGAGGCCGAGGCGCTAGTGTGCGAGACCAGGACCGTGCCGCCGCTGGGACGGTCGTAGAGGAAGGCGTCGGTGGTGAAGGCGTCATCGGTTCCGGGGACGAGGCTTGAAGCCCAACTGACGAAGACCAGACGGGCGCCGTCGGCGCTGAGGTCAGGCATGGTCCAGCAGCCGCCGGTGGCCACCAGGGGAAAGCCCGCCTCATGGCTGACCAGGACGGTGCTGCCGAGATCCCGGTCCCAGAGGAAGACGTCGGGGCTGTTGTTGTCGTCCACCTGTCCGGAGACCAGGTTCGAGGCGTAGCTGATGAAGGCCACGTAACGGCCGTCGGCGCTCAGGGCTGCTTCCAGGGCAATCTGGTCAGCGACCGCGGCCGGATCCAGAGCCGCGTGGCTGACCAGGGTGATCGTGCCGGCCACCCGGTCGTGGAGGAAGAGATCGTCTCCGCTGTTGGCGTCGTCCACGCCGGCCAGGAGGTTGTCGGCGTTGGAGAAGAAGAGCGTGTAGCGGCCGTCGGAGCTGATCCCGGCCACGCGCACCGTGCCCCCGGCGCTGCCGGAGGGGTTCGCCGGGTCGGCTCTGGAGAGGAGCGTCACCGGACCGGCGAGCGCCGGGAGGCTCCACAGGCCGAGAAGGAGGAGAACGAAGGCGCCGGCTCGTGACATGGGCATCTCCTGGCAAGGGGTGCTTCCCTCACAGTGTGTTCGCTGGCAGTGAAAGATTTCAAGATCGCCTACTCGAAGTACCCGCTCACGTCCACGATCGCGTCGACCGTGCCGCCGCCGTTGACGACGGCGGTGAGGGCGAGGGTGCCGGTGCCGTCCAGGGCGAGCGTCATCGTCGCGCTGTTGGCGCGGGTGATCCCGGCGCTGAAGTTGACCGTGCTGGTGGACGACGCGGCCAGGTCGCCCGGATGGAGCGTCAGGCGTCCCGGGCCGGTCGGCTGGATGACCGTGACGTTGAGCGCCACGGCTCTCGCCGTGACCGGGATGCCGCACGATCCGGCGACCGCCACCGTCCTCTTGAGGCCGGAGCTCAGCGCCGGCGTCTGCTCGCGGGTGTCCAGGACCCGGCACGGGGGGATAGTGAAGAAGTCCCTGCCGGGGAGCGGGTTGGCATGGAGGAAGACGTCGATCGCGCCGTCGTGGTCGCCGCTCACCAGGTCCGGCGACGGGCTCTGGAACGCCAGCCAGGCGCCGTCCGCGCTGAGGCGCGGCACGCCTTCGCCGGGATTGATCCACTGGACCGAGGTGGTGATCTCGGACGAGGGGATGTGCGACACCAGGGTCGTGGAGCCCGCCTCGCGGTCGTAGAGAAAGAGGTCGTAGCTCGGGTTTTGATCGACCTGGTTCGGAACCAGGTTGCTGGCCCAACTGAGGAAGGCCAGGAATCGGCCGTCGGCGCTCAGGGCCGCCTCGTCGGAGGGGTGGTTCCCCACCTGGGTGGCCGGATAGACGGCATGGCTCACGAGAGTCACGGTCCCGGACGATCCGTCGAAGAGGAAGATGTCGGTGCCAAAGTTGCTTTCCCCCTGCCCGGCGATCAGATCGGTGGCGTTGCTGCAGAAGGCGGTCCAGCGGCCGTCCGCGCTGATCGCGGGCGCGGATACCGAGCTCGTGCAGAAGCCCGAGACGTTGTTGCCGGTCGTGGTGGCCGACCCCGGCCCATGACTCACGAGCCGGATCGAGGCGGTGGCGCGGTCCCAGAGGAACAGGTCCTGGCTGCCGTTCGTGTCGACCTGGCCGGTCACGAGGTTGGAGGCGTTGCTGGCGAAGACGACCCGCTGCCCGTCGGCGTTGATCGCCAGGTACGACGAGTCTGCCGAGGGACTCGCGCGCAGCGTGGTGCCGGCGATCCGGTCGTGGACGAAAAGGCCGCCGGAGCCCGACTGTCCCGGCACGAGGTCGGAGGCCCCGCTCTGGAAGGCGATGGTCCGGCCGTCGTCGCTGACCGCGAGGGCGCCGGAGAAGCTGCTGCCGGTCTGGGTCGGAGACGAGCTGGCGTGGCTGATCAGGGTCGTGGTCCCCAGGATGCGGTCGTAGAGGAAGATGTCGCCGCCGCCATTCGATTCGCTCTGGCCGGCGACCAGGTTCGTGGCAGAGTCGTTGAAGACGATCCAGCGCCCATCGCCGCTGACGTCGTAGTAGCCCAACCCCCAGAGGATGCCGTCGCCCGGGACGGACGGAGACGCCGAGGAGTGGGTCACGAGGGTGACCTGCCCGAGGTTCCGATCCCAGAGGTAGAGCTGGCGTGCGGCGCCGGCGGTCTGGCTTGGCGCCAGGTTGGAGGCGCTGCTCTCGAAGAGCACGACGCTGCCGTCGGAGCTCACCAGAGGCTGCCGGGAGGCGGCGTCGCCTGCGGTCGTCGGAGAGGAGGCGGCGTGGCTCACCAGGGTGATCGTGCCGGTGAGGCGGTCGTAGAGGAAGACGTCCGAGGCGTTGTTGCTGTCCGCGGTCCCGGGCACGACGTTCGACGCGGCGCTGGTGAAGGCGACGTAGCGGCCGTCGTTGCTGATGGACGTTGCGGTCGAGCCGCCGAGGCCACCCCCGGCCGATGCCGAGACCGTGCCGCCGCGCAGGGTGATGAGGCTGTTCTGGCCGCCGGCCCGCTGGTAGAGGAAAAGGTCGTCGAATCCGTTCAGGTCGTCGACGCCGGAGGCCAGGCTCTCGGAGAGGCTGGCCAGCGCGACCCAGGCGCCGTCGGCGCTGATGGCGAAGCTGCCACCGGAGGTTTTCTGACCGGAGGCCGTCGGCGAGCCCGCCGCGTGGGAGACCAGCGAGGTGGTGCCGGACGACCGGGTCCACAGAAATAGATCGTCGCTCCCGGTGGCATCGACCTGCCCGGACACCAGGTCGACGCCGTCGCTCCGGAACGCCACGGAAGAGCCGTCGGCGGTGATCCGCGGAGCCTTGGAAGTCCCGTTCGACGGTGTGCCCGGCGAGGAGCTCGCGCGGCTGGTGAGCACGTTGACGCCGGTGTTCCGGTCGTAGAGGAAGACGTCGATCCGCGAGTTGAAATCCGCCGACACCAGGTTCGAAGCCGAGCTGGAGAACGCCACGTAGCGGCCGTCGGCGCTCAGGGAGAGCTCATCCGCGTGGCCGTTGCCGGCGCTCGTGGGAGAGGCGGAGGTCCGGCTGACCAGGACGCTGCCGTTGCTGGCCCGGTCGTACAGGAAGACGTCGCGCGACCCGGTGACGTCCACCTGGCCGGTCATCAGGTTGTCGGCTTCGGACAGATAGCCGACCCGGCTGCCGTCAGCGCTGATCACCGGCAGACGCGAGAGCCCGTGCGCCGCCGTGGTGGCCGACGTGGAAGCGTGGCTCACCAGGATGTTGGTGGACGTCGCCCGGCTGTAGAGGAACACGTCGACCGTGGCGGCGCTCTCGGTCTGTCCGGCGACGAGGTTGGCGGCGGAGCTGTCGAAAGCGATCCAGTTGCCGTCCGCGCTGATCACAACCGTGGAGTCGACGCCCCCCGTCGCGGTGGAGCTCGAGGCGCTGGTGTGAGAGACCAGGGTCGTGGCGCCGGCGGTCCGGTCGTAGAGGAATACGTCGTCGAGGCCGAAGGTGTCGTCGGTCTGCCCGGGGACGAGGTTCGGAGCCGAGCTGACGAACACGAGCCGGGCACCGTCGGCGCTCAAGTCGGGCACGTCCCAGCAGAGGCCGGTCGCGACCAGGGGAAAGCCCGCCTCGTGGCTGATCAGAGAGGTGCTGCCGAGCTCCCGGCTCCAGAGGAAGATATCGGCGGTGCCGTACTCGTCGACCTGTCCGGAGACGAGATCCGTGGCCACGCTGCGGAAGGCGACGTACCGGCCGTCGTCGCTCAGGGCCGCGTCCAGGGTGAAGTGATCGGCGGTCGTGTCGGGGTCCAGGGCCGTATGGCTGATCAGGGTGAGGGTGCCCGCCATCCGGTCGCTCAGGAAGAGATCGTTGCCGCTGTTGACGTCGGTCACCCCGGCCAGCAGATTGGTGGCGCTGGAGAGGAAGAGCGTGTAGCGGCCGTCGGAGCTCATCCCGGCCACCCGGGCAGCTCCTCCTGCGGTGCCGGAGGGCCGGGCCGGATCGGCCCTGGAGACGAGGGTCACCGGGCCGGCGAACGACGGGCGGCCGCAGAGGACGAGGGCGAGCAGGGCGACGACGGTGAAGGATCGTGTCATTGGATCTCCGGTGAGGGTCAGTCTCACCCGAGTGCTCGCCGGCCGCAAAAGATTTCAGGGGAGATACATCGGCCGGACATGGCGGAGTAGAGTTGCGCCTCCGACCCATGGTCCGATTGACACTCGTCCCACGCGAACCTAGACTTCAACCGTCGCACCGACAACGAAACTGCTCGGTAGAGGAGGAGCATCGTGAAGAGATTGACTCCTGTCGCCGTGGTCGCCGTTCTCTGTTGTCTCGCCTGCCTTGCTGTACCTTCTCCGAGCCGGGCGCAGGAAATCTACTTCTGCGACGAGCTCCAGGGGCAGAGCTGCCATCCCTGGATGAGCTATTACTTCTGCTACTGGATGGATTGGCAGGAAGGCCACTGCACCTGCTACGGCAATTGGGAGTGCTACTACAAGTATCCCCAGGGCCCCCAGGCCTCCGTGCCGGAGCAGACCGATCTCCTGTGCCGGATCACCCAGGCGGCACCGACGAACAGTCCCCCGGCCCGGTAGAGCGGCTCGTCTTCTCAACCTTCCCGCACCTCCTTGGGTAGGTGCGGAGGGGCGTTCCCTGACGGACGCCCGTCTTTCGCGCACGAGCAAGGAGAGGAAGAGATGCTCAAGACGCGTCTGCTGATGGCCGCGGTGCTCGCCGCCCTGATTGCCGGCCCTGCCTTCGCGGCCGAGACCCCGGTCTCGGCTCCGTCCACTCCGACGGTTGTTCCGACGGTTGTGGCGCAGGTGGACCTGCCCGCTGAAATCACCGGCGTCCCCGCGCCGACCTACCGGTATGGCATGAAGCAGGGCCCGTGCAACGTCGCCGTCACCTGCATCGGCAACTACACGATCAGTTGCGCGGGGCAGACGGTCTGCTACTGGAAGCTCGACAACCCGAATCCTTCCCTCCGCGGCTTCGTCGAGTGCGACGGCTACCGCACCTGGTGCACGTTCGGCGAGAACTGACCCCCCCTGAGACCTCCTTCTACGGGCCCCGGCCCGGCTTCCTGCTAAAATCCCGGCCTCCCGCGTCTTCGAGTCCGAGGGAGCCGGGGTCCGTCCCGGCAACGAGAGAGGGATTTGCATGAGCCGAGCAGGGGAAGAGAGCCGCCTGGACGAGCAGCGGCGCGAGCTGGCGCGCAGTGTGCGGAGCTGGTCCATCGACCAGTTCCACGACCAGCTCCGCGAGGCCGGGGTGACCCGCGCGTTCCTCGTCCATGAGAACGGCGAGTTCCAGCTTTCGCATCCGAAGATCCTGAGGCCGGTCCAGGCCTTTTTCGAGCTCTCCCACGACTTCGCCCGCCACGAAGGGGTGTTCATCGGCCGGGAGGACGGGGTCCCGACGCTCTTCTTCGCCTTCGTCCACGACACCCGGCGCGGGCTGTCCCAGGGCGGCCTCCGCTTCTGGCACTACGACAACGTGACCGAGCTGATGACCGACGGCCTCCGGCTGTCCCAGGGCATGACGCGCAAGAACGCGCTGGCCGGCCTCTGGTGGGGCGGCGGCAAGGGCATCGTGGCGCTTCCTTCCGCCTACCGGCTGCCCGGCGAGATCCCGGAGCGGTCGCCCGAGCGCCTCGCCATCTTCGAGGCCTACGGCCGTTTCATCGCGAGCCTCGGAGGCATCTACTACACGGCGGAGGACGTCGGCACCAAGACGTCCGACATGGACGCGATCCTCAGCCGCAACCGCTTCGTCACCTGCATCTCGCCGCACCTCGGCGGCAGCGGCAACCCGTCGCCCGCCACGGCCCGCGGCGTGTTCCGGGCGCTCCAGGCCGCCTGGCTGTTCCTGGAAAAGACCGAGCGCCTGGACGGCGTGCGCGTGGCCGTGCAGGGCGCCGGCAACGTCGGCGTGCCGCTCATCGACCAGCTCGACGAGGCCGGCGCCGAGATCTGGGTGAGCGACGTGTCCGAGGAGAGCCTGGAGAGGCTGCGCCAGCGCCGGCCCCGCGTCCACACGCTGCCGGTGGCCGAGGCGGACCGGATCTTCGATCTCGACGTGGACGTCTTCGCCCCCTGCGCCCGCGGCGCCGTGGTCAACGAGCGCACCATCCCGAGGCTCAAGGCGCGGCTGGTCTGCGGCGCGGCCAACAACATCCTGGAGACGCCCGAGGACGCCGACCGGCTGCGCGAGCGCGGCATCGCGTTCGTGCCCGACTACGTCTGCAACCGGATGGGGA
Organism: Acidobacteriota bacterium; assembly: GCA_040349255.1. Lineage (GTDB taxonomy): Bacteria > Acidobacteriota > Thermoanaerobaculia > Multivoradales > UBA5704 > DATMER01. The sequence goes on from JBEQUE010000239.1 coordinate 16,113, forward strand.
TCACGAACTGCGCCGACGAGTGGCAGGGCCACCTGGAGGAGGACGTCCGCCTGGCCGCCGAGCGCGTCTTCCCGGACACGCTGCGCGTGCTGCGCCACGCCCAGAACCTGCACGTAAGCTCGCTGCGGGCCGCGGACGAGCTGGGCGACATCGCCGCGAGCGAGCTCCATCCTCTTCTCGGTCACCGCGGCCGGCGGATCGTCGACCACTTGATCGCGTCGGGCTGGCATACGGGGGAAGCGAGGCACCGCTCGGTCGAGCCCGCGTTCGAGCCGCCATTTCACGAGCCCGAGATCCGGGTCTCCTGGGAGAAGGACGGGCTGTTCCAGGGGACCGGACCCGCGGTGGCCGCCATGCCGGTCTCGACCGCGTCGCGCCCGAACCTGGCCTCGTTCCTGTCGCCACTCCTGATGGATGTCCGCGCGCGGGTTCTGGAGAGTCTGGTCGCTCCCACCGAGCCCCGTCCGCGCCGGGTCGCGGGCTCGGACCACGGCGGCCTCGCGCTGCAACTCGCGGTCGAACGCTCGCTGCCGTACGAGCGCCAGGAGGTCGGCCGGCCCGTGTTCGTGCAACTCTGCCGCGACCAGCACGACCGGCACGACGCGGCGCTGCGCGAACAGCTTCACCAGCTCGGCGCCGGCTACGACCCCGACGGCTGGCTCGATCCCATGGACGAAGCGGTGAGCCGGACGGTCGACCACCTGTTCAACGCCCTGGTCGACGAGGGCCTGGTGGTGGAGGAGAACCGGCTCGCGTACCGCTGCCCGCGCTGCGAGTCGGTCCTGGTGGCGTCCGACCTCCGGCGAGCCCGGATCGAGGGCGGGATGGGCTGGCGCTGCGGGCGGTGCGAGAGCGTGGTGGAGCCCGACAGCTCGCCCCAGCTCTTCGTGCGCCTGGAAGAGATGGAGAGCCACCTGCGGCGCGCCATCGAGAAGGGCGCCGTGACCTTCTCCGACGAGCGCTGGCGCAGCGGCGTCCTGGCCGACCTCGAAAGGCTCGACCCGTGGTGCATCTCGCGCCAGTACTGGTGGGGCAACGAAGTGCCGCGGCGGTTCGCGGGCCGGCCGGAGGACGAGGTGCTCTCCTCCTGGTTCTCCCTGGCTGCCTGGACCCTCCGCGCGCTGGGCTGGCCCGAGACGGACAGACCCGAGCCGATCGAGGACGTGTTCGTCGATCCGGCCTGGCTACGCCGCTGGGTGGTGCCGTCGCAGCTCCTGGCCCTCCACCTGACCGGCAGGCCCGCGTTCCGCCGGGTCCACGTGCACGGCGCGGTGCAGATCCGCGACCGCAACCTCCTGCGTCGCGAGGATAACCCGGAGATGGCCCCTGTCGAGGCCCGGGACGAGGAGATCTATCTCTTCCGGACCGCGCTGCGGCCGATGCGCAGGGACCTGGGCAACGTGGTGGAGCCCGCGACGCTGATCCGGCGCTTCGGCGCCGACGCGTTGCGCCTGGGCTTCCTCCTGGCGCTCGACCGCGGGCCGGTCGAGACGGTGACGCTCGGCGAGGGCGAGCTGCGGCGGGCGCGCCGCGCGGTCCATCTGCTGGTCTCGAAAGTCACCGGTCTTTACGGTATGGTGCGCGGGCCGCTCCGCACCGGGGAGCCGCGGGAGGAGGATCGCACGATCGTGACGCGCTGCGCCGGCGCGGCGCGGAACGCCCGGATCTCCCTGGAAGAGCATCGCTACACCGATGCCGCCGAGCAGCTCGTCGGGGCGGTCGAGATGTTCGCCGAGTACGCGAACGCGGCGGCCGAGCGGCGGCACGAAGGTGCGGACCTGGGTGCGGTCCGGGCCGCCACTTTCCACGCGCTGCAGAAGATGCGGCCGGCCTTCGGTCCCCTTTGTCCCTATCTGTTCGAGAGGCTCGTCCGCTGGACGAGCGAGCGTTGTCCCGGAGAGGAGCGTACCGCGTAATGGCTTTCAGCAAGCATTTCGAGCACCAGGAGCGCGAAGCCGAGATCTACCGGCGGTGGGAGGAGAGCGGCGCCTTCAAGGCCGACGCGCGCTCCGAGAAGCCGCCGTTCACCATTTCGATGCCGCCGCCGAACGCGACCGGCACCCTGCACCTCGGCCACGCCATCATGCTGGTCCTGGAGGATCTCATGACCCGCTGGCGCCGCATGGCCGGCGACGAGGCGCTCTGGGTGCCGGGCACCGACCATGCCGCCATCGCCACGGAGAGCGTGGTCATCCGCCTCCTGCAGAAGGAGGGGATCGCCGATCCGCGCATCGCGCTCGGCCGCGAGGAGCTGGTGCGGCGCATCGCCGAGTACGTGGAGAAGTCGCGCGGCACGATCCGCTCGCAGGTGCGCGGCATCGGCGCGAGCTGCGACTGGGAGCGCGAGCGCTACACCATGGACGCCCAGCTCAGCCGCTGCGTGGCCGAGGTGTTCGGCAAGATGTTCCGCGACGGCCTGATCTATCGCGGCGCCCGCATCGTGAACTGGGACCCCGGGCTCCAGACCACGATCTCCGACGACGAGATCGAGCACGTGGAGCAGCCGCACGCGAAGTTCTACACCCTCCGCTACGGGCCGTTCCTGGTCGGCACGAGCCGCCCCGAGACCAAGCTGGGCGACACCGCGGTCGCCGTGCATCCGGACGACGAGCGCTGGAAGGAGCACATCGGAAAGGTTTATGACATCCCATGGCCCAAGGGCCCCACGATCCGCATCCGGGTGGTGGCCGACGAGCGGGTCGATCCCGAGTTCGGCACCGGCGCGCTCGGGGTGACGCCGGCCCACAGCCAGTTGGACTTCGAGATCGCCGAGGCCCATGGCCTGCCGCTCATCCCGATCATCGGCGAGGATGGTCGGATGCTCCCGGCCGCCGGACCCTACGCCGGCCTGACGACCCTGGAGTGCCGCGAGGCCTTCGTGGCCGACCTCGAAGCCGCGGGCCTGCTGGCCGAGGTGAAGACCTACCCGCAGCGGCTGTCGATCTGCTACCGCTCGAAGCAGGCGATCGAGCCGCTCATCAAGGCGCAGTGGTTCATCGACGTGAACAAGCCCGCGGTGCGCTGGAAGGGCAAGCTGATGAGCCTGCGGCAGGTGCTGCGGGATGTGGTCGACTCGGGCGACATCCAGCTCGTGCCGAAGCACCAGGAGGCGACCTACTTCCACTGGATCGACAACCTGCGCGACTGGTGCATCTCGCGGCAGATCTGGTGGGGCCACCGCATCCCGGTCTGGTACCGCGGCGAGCAGGAGATCTACGTCGGGCACCGCGGACCCGGGGCAGAGGGCTGGCAGCAGGACACGGACACGCTCGACACCTGGTTCTCCTCGGCGCTCTGGACCTGGAGCACGCTGATCGATCCGGAGCTGGCGAAGGACCAGGACCTCGGCCTTTCGCAGCTCCTGGCGCAGAGCCCGGACTTCCTCAAGTTCCATCCCACGAGCGTGATGGAGACGGGCTACGACATCCTGTTCTTCTGGGTGGCGCGGATGATCCTGATGACCACCTACGCCACCGGCCAGGTGCCGTTCCGGACCGTGTACCTGCACGGCCTGATCCTCGACCGCGACGGCGAGAAGATGACCAAGTCGAAGCCCGAGACGAGCATCGACCCGCTCGACACGATCCGCGACCTGGGCGCCGACCCGCTGCGCATCTCGATGGTGATCGGCAACTCGGCGGGCACGGACTTCCGTCTCAGCGCCGAGCGGCTGGAAGCGGGCAAGCACCTGGTCAACAAGCTGTGGAACGCGGCCAAGCTGGTGGAGAAGATCGCCCAGGGCGGTGAGGACGGAGTCGATCCGGCCTCGATCACCCATCCTGTGAACCGCTGGATCGTGGCGCGCGCCCACCGGGTGGTGGACGTGGTGAACGGCCGCATGGCGGCCTGGTCCTTCGGCGACGCGGCGGAGCAGATCCGCAGCGGGTTCTGGAGCGAATTCTGCGACGAATACCTGGAGGCCGTGAAGGTGCCGGAGCTGGCGGACCTGCCCGAGACCCGGGCGGCGGCGCGTCACGCCTTCGACGTCTTTCTGAAGCTGTTCCATCCGTTCATCCCGTTCGTGACCGAGGAGATCTGGCAGCAGCTCGGCCGTCCCGGGATGCTCATCCGGGCCGACTGGCCCGGCACGGAGCTGCGCGACGCCTGGTCCGAGGACGTGGACGGGGTGGACGCGGTGCTGCGGCTGGTGGCGGCTCTGCGGCGCATCCGGTCCGAGTCGCGGGTCGAGCCCAAGGCCCAGGTGGCGGCCTCCGTCCGCGCCCTGGCGTTCACGGACCGGATGAAGGCCTGCGAGCCGGTGATCCGGAAGATGGCGAACCTGGAGTCGCTGTCCTGGGACGGCGCGGTGCCGGCGGGCGCGGTCACGGCCGTGGACCCGGCGTTCCAGGCGGCGGTCGACCTGGGCGAGGCGAACCGTGAGGCCGAGCGCGAGCGGCTCCGCAAGGAGCTGGAGGACGCGGAGCGCCGCCTCGCGAACGTCGGCAAGCGGCTCGCCAACGAGGCGTTCGTGCGCAATGCCAAGCCGGAGATCGTGGAGGGCGCGCGCGCCGAGGAGCGCGAGCTTCAGGGGCTCAAGGGGACGCTGGAGGAGCGGCTGAGAGAGCTAGGGGTTTAGCAGCAGCAGAACGCCGCC
>JBEQUE010000249.1:0-24760 GCA_040349255.1 Acidobacteriota bacterium
GAGGTGCGGATCGAGCCGGACTGCCCCGACCTGTGGACCGACCCCTCGCTGACCCTGGAGATCCTGGTCAACCTGTTGGAGAATGCCGGGCGGGTGGACGACAAGGGGGCTCTCACGATCTCGATCGGTGTCATGCCGGGGGCGCCGGGGACGCCCGCAGCGTCAGACCGCGTGCGCGTCGAGGTGATGGACCGCGGCCCCGGGCTGCCGCCCGCGGTGCGCCCCCTCTTCGGCGGCCCGGGTCCGGCCGTCCCGACGCCCAGGGCCGCGGCCGGGGACAGCACCTCCGGCGGCCTGGGCCTGCGCATCGCGGTCAGCCTGGCGGAGGCCAACGGCGGATCGCTCGTCCTGCTCGACCGGCCGGGCGGAGGGACCATCGCCCGCCTGGAGCTGCCGGCGGCGCGTTATCAGGAGGAAGAGGAGCAGGAGCCATGATCCGCACCACCCCCCTGATCCTGGTGGTGGACGACGACCCCGCCATCCGCGAGAGCCTGATCCGCGAGCTCGCGCTGTCCGGCTACGACACGCTCTCCGCCGTGGACGGCAGGGACGGACTGGAGGTCTTCGAGCGCCACCGGCCCGACCTCGTGGTCACCGACCTCGCCATGCCGCGGGTCGACGGCTTCGCGCTGGTCTCGTCCATCCGGCAGATCGACCGCACGCCGATCCTGGTGCTTTCGGTGCGCGAGGGAGAGGGCGACAAGGTACGCGCGCTCGACCTGGGCGCCGACGACTACGTGGTGAAGCCCTTCTCCATCCAGGAGCTGCTCGCCCGGGTGCGCTCGCAGCTCCGGCGCGGCGAGCGCACGGCGTCGGAGGTGCTGCGCTTCCCCGACCTCACCATCGACCGCGGCCGGCGCACGGTGGTCCAGGGCGAGCGCGAGGTCCGCCTCACGCCCACCGAGATGGCGATCCTGGAGCTCCTCGCGAGCCGCGCCGGCAAGCCGGTGACCCCGCGCCAGATCATCGCGGTGGTCTGGAAGGGCGCGCCCGCCACCACGGTCGACGCGGTCCGCGTCCACGTCGGCTCGCTGCGCCGCAAGCTGGAGCCCGACCCGGCCAATCCGCGCTACATCGGCACGGAGCCCTGGGTGGGCTACCGCTTCCTCGCCGAGCCCGTCTGATCTTTCGAAACTCTTTCGCTTCCTCTTAGCCACCTCTCCGGACTCTCTCCGGACTTCCTGCGCCGCGCCCGGCGAGACTGCCTCCTGAAGGCAACCCCGCCCTGGAGGGCGGGCCGGAGTGAGCCATGACAACCGACGAACCACGCGATCCGGGCTTCGGGCTGGGCGGCAAGCTGGCCCTGGGCTTCGCGGCCCTGCTCGCCATCCTGATCTTCCTCGGCGCCGAGAGCATCGCGCTGCTCTCCGACCTGGGCGGCTCGATCGCCGTCATCCTGCGCGAGAACTACAGGAGCGTCATCGCCTGCGAGCGCATGAAGGAGGCGCTGGAGCGCATGGACAGCGCCGCCCTCTTCGCGCTCGGCGGCGAAGCCGGACGGGGCCGCGCCCTGGCGGCCGAGAACCGGCCGCGCTTCGAGGAGGCCCTGCGCGACGAGCTCGACAACATCACGGAGGCCGGCGAGCGGGAGCTCGCGGAGGAGCTGCGCGGGCACTGGGCCGCCTACGGGCCGGCGCTCGACGATTACCTGGCCGGCGAGCGCTCCACCGAGGACCGCCGCCGCCTCTATTTCGACCGTCTCCTGCCGCGTTTCCAGGAGATCAAGACCGCGGCGGACCGGATCCTGCTGCTCAACCAGCGCAGCATGGAGGAGGCCGACGCGCGCGCCAAGAACCTCGCGGCCGGCGCCGCCCGGCGGATGACCCTGCTGCTCGCGCTCGGCACGGCGCTCGCCGCGCTGTCGGTCTGGCTGCTCTCGCGCGCGGTCCTGCGCCCCCTGGGCGGCCTGGCCCGCGCGGCGCGCGAGATCGAGAGAGGCAACCTGGATGCCTCCGTGCCCGTGACGTCCCGGGACGAGCTGGGGGCGCTCGCCGCCACGTTCAACTCCATGGCCGGCAGCCTGCGGGAGCTGCGCAGGAGCGACCAGGCCCGGCTGCTGCGCGCCCGCCGGGTCTCGCAGTCGGCCGTGGACCAGCTCCCCCAGGCCGTGGCGGTGTTCTCGGACACGGGCGAGGTCGAGCTGGTCAACGCCACGGCCTCCTCCGCGCTGGGCCTGCGGCCCGGCGAGCCCGTGCCGGCGCGCCACGCGGCCTGGCTCTCCCTCCTGGTGGCCGGCCAGGCCGACGGTCCGACCCCGTTCCAGCCGCACCCGGAGGTCCAGCGGCTCGACCTCGGCGGGCGGGAGCGCTTCTTCCTGCCGCGCGCCCTGCCCCTCGCCGACGACGCCGATGGAAAGCATCGCCTGGGCACGCTCCTCCTCCTGGAGGACGTGACCGAGCGGCGCTACAGCGCCGAGGCGACCAGCAACCTGCTCGCGGCCACCTCGCACGAGCTGCGCAACCCGCTCGCCGCCCTGCGCGAAGCCCTGCAGAACGGGTCCCTGGACTCGGCGCTGGCCGAGGCGGACCGGCTCGCCCGGGTGGTGGACAACCTGGACCGGCTCACCCTTCTGGAGGACCGCCGGCAGCAGCTCCATCTCCAGCCGGCCGAGCCGCGCGAGCTGATCGAGACCGAGGCGGCCGAGTTCCGCTCGCTGTACGACCGCGATGGCGTGAAGCTCGCGACCGACGGGAAGGATGCGCCCCGGGTGCTCGCCGATCCGGAGCGCATCCGCATGGTCCTCGGCTTCCTGCTCGACAACGCGCTCGCCCACACCCCGGCCGGAGGCACCGTGACGGTGAGCGCCGCGCCGGACAGTGATCGGGGCGACCGGGTCCGGTTCGCGGTCTCGGACAGCGGCCCCGGCATCGCGCCGGAGCACCTGGAGCACATCTTCGAACGTTTCTACCAGGTCCCCGGCACCGAGCTGGACGGCCGGGCGGGGCTCGGCCTTTCGATCGCGCGCGACGTCGTGGAGTCCCACGGCGGAGAGATCCGCGGCGAGAGTCAGGAAGGGCACGGCACCACGGTCTGGTTCACGCTGCCGGCGGCGCGGTGAGGAGAACATGAGACTGCGCGCCGTCTTCGTCCTCGTCCTTTCGATCGTTCCCGCCGCCGCCCGGGCCCAGGCTGCCGGGACTCCGATCGCGACCGACCGTCCGGGCTTCCTGTTCAGCAGCCTCACGGCCGGCCGCGGCGTCGTCCAGGCCGAGCTCGGGCTGCCGGCCGTGACCCTGCAGGAGAAGGGGGACGTCCGGACCACGAGCCTCGTCGGCCTCCTGCGCGTCGGCCTGGGAGACGACTTCGAGCTGCGCCTGGGCGGCCCGTTCCTCAACGAGACCCGGGTCGAGGCCGGTGGCCGGACCACGCGGGAACGGGGCTACGGCGACCTGGAGATCGGCTTCAAGTGGCACGCGGTCGACAACGACGGCGGCCGCCCCTCCTTCGCCCTGATCCCGTCCGTGATCCTGCCGGTCGGAAAGAAAGGTTTTTCCGCCGGGGACCCGGTCTGGCAGCTCAACACGGCGACCGAGTGGACGCTCGACGACGGCTGGGCCACGGGTCTCCTCGCGGGCTTCCTGCGCGGGGACGGCGTCCTGCAGCAGACCTACGGCGCGCTGCTCGGCCGCACGGTCGGCCCGTGGAGCCCCTACCTGGAGGCCGTCTACGTCGCCACCGACCGGGAGGACTCGGACGACAGCTCGTTCCTCGGCGGAGGGCTCAAGGTCCTGCTCTCCGACGACGTCCAGATCGATCTCAACTTCGACCGCGGTCTGACGGACGAGTCGCCCGACTGGCTGTTCGGCTTCGGCCTCGGAGTCCGCTTTTGAGGAGCATCCATGGACATCCTTTACATCACCCTGACGATCGTTCTCTTCGCGGCTTCCTGGGGGTTCGTGCGGCTGTGCGAGCTCCTGGAGCCGGCGCGGGAGGAACGGAAATGAGTGGCCTCTACCTGCTCGGGCTCGCGGTGTCGGTGCTCCTCGCCGTCTACCTGTTCGCGGCTCTCCTGAAACCGGAGCGCTTCTGATGATCTCCAACGGGCTCCTTCAGATCGTCTTCTATCTCGCCGTCCTGCTGGCGCTCGCCGGGCCGCTCGGCGTCTACATGGCGCGGGTCTACGAGGGCAGGCCGTTCGGCTTCGAGCGCCGGCTCTACCGCCTGTGCCGGGTGCGGCCGGAGGAGGAGATGGACTGGAAGACCTACGCCCTGTCCTTCCTCCTGTTCAGCGCCGTGAGCTTCCTCTTCCTTTACGGGCTGCAGCGCCTGCAGGGGCTGCTGCCCTGGAACCCGCAGGCGCTCGGCGCGGTGACGCCGGACTCCTCGTTCAACACCGCCGTCTCGTTCGTGAGCAACACCGACTGGCAGGGGTACGGCGGCGAGACCACGATGAGCTACCTGACGCAGATGCTGGGCCTCACGGTGCAGAACTTCGTCTCGGCCGCGGCCGGCATGGCGGTCCTCGCCGCGTTCCTCCGCGGTCTGGCACGACGGAGCGCCGGGACGATCGGCAACTTCTGGGTCGACCTCGCGCGCGGCACGCTCTACATCCTGCTGCCGCTGTCGCTCGTCCTGGCGCTCGCCCTGATCTCGCAGGGCGCGGTCCAGACCTTCTCCGCCTACCAGGCAGTGCAGCCGGTCGGGGGAGGCGAACAGACGCTCGCGCTCGGACCGGCGGCCTCGCAGATCGCCATCAAGCAGCTCGGCACGAACGGCGGCGGCTTCTTCAACGCCAACTCCGCGCACCCGTTCGAGAATCCGACGCCGCTCTCGAACTTCCTGGAAATGCTTTCCATCCTGCTGATCCCGGCCGCCCTGTGCTGCACGTTCGGCCGCATGGTGCGCGACAACCGCCAGGGCTGGGCGCTGCTCGCGGCCATGACGCTCCTCCTCCTGCCGTTCCTGGGGCTGTGCTATGCCCAGGAGCAGGCCGGCAACCCGGCCTTCGAACGGCTCGGGGTCGCTCCCGGCGGCAATCTGGAAGGCAAGGAGGTGCGCTACGGCATCGCGGGCTCCGCCCTCTGGGCGACGGCCACGACGGCGGCCTCGAATGGCTCGGTCAACGCCATGCACGACTCCTTCACGCCGCTCGGCGGTCTCACGCCGCTCTTCCTCATGCAGTTCGGCGAGGTGGTCTTCGGCGGCGTGGGCTCGGGCCTCTACGGCATGCTGGTCTTCGTGCTCGTCACGGTCTTCATCGCCGGCCTGATGGTCGGCCGCACGCCCGAGTACCTGGGCAAGAAGATCGAGGCCTACGAGATGAAGATGGCCTCGCTCGTCATCCTCATCATGCCGTTCGTGGTGCTGATCCTCACCGCCGTGGCCATAGTGGTCGAACCGGGCCTCAGGACCCTGGCGAACCCCGGCGCGCACGGCTTCTCCGAGGTGCTCTACGCCTTCACCTCGCAAGGCAACAACAACGGCAGCGCCTTCGCGGGCCTGGGCGCCAACAACCCGTTCTACAACACGGCCGGCGGAGTCGCCATGTTCCTCTCGCGCTTCTGGCTCGCCATTCCGACGCTCGCCATCGCCGGCTCGCTCGCGAGGAAGAAACCGGTGCCGGCGAGCCCCGGGACGCTGCCCACCCACACCCCGCTGTTCGTCGCGTTCCTGATCGGCGTGATCGTGCTGGTCGGGGCGCTGACCTTCTTCCCGGCGCTCGCGCTCGGCCCGATCGTCGAGCATCTGCAGATGACCACGGCCGGAGGGATGTAAGCCATGTCCAAGCGTCAGAAATCCCTCTTCGATCCCGCCATCGTCCGCGCGGCGATCCGCGACTCGTTCCGCAAGCTCCATCCGCGCGTGATGGTGCGCAATCCCGTGATGTTCGTGGTCTACGTCGGAAGCTTCCTGACGACCGGCCTCGCGCTGCGGTCTCCCGACACGTTCACCTGGGCCATAGCCCTCTGGCTCTGGTTCACCGTGCTGTTCGCCGACTTCGCCGAGGCCATGGCCGAAGGGCGCGGCAAGGCCCAGGCCGCGGCGCTGCGCAGGACGCGCCAGACCACCAGTGCGAAAAAGCTTTCCGAACCTCGCCGCGACGCGGCCCGCAGCGAGGTCTCCTCCACCGATCTCAGAAAGGGCGACGTCGTCCTGGTCGAAGCCGGCGACACGATCCCCGGCGACGGCGAGGTGATCGAGGGCGCCGCGTCGGTCAACGAGGCCGCGGTCACCGGCGAGAGCGCGCCGGTGATCCGGGAGAGCGGCGGCGACCGCAGCTCGGTCACCGGCGGCACCCAAGTGCTCTCCGACTGGCTGGTCGTGCGCATCATGGCGAACCCCGGAGAGACCTTTCTCGACCGCATGATCTCGCTGGTCGAGGGCGCGCGGCGCCAGAAGACGCCGAACGAGATCGCGCTCTCGATCCTGCTCGCTGCGCTCACCCTGGTCTTCCTGATCGCGACCGTGACCCTGCTGCCCTTCTCGATCTACAGCGTCACGTCGGCGGGCGCGGGCACGCCGGTGACGGTCACGGTGCTCGTGGCGCTCCTCGTCTGCCTGATCCCCACCACGATCGGCGGGCTGCTCTCGGCCATCGGCATCGCCGGCATGGACCGCATGATCCAGGCGAACGTCATCGCCATGTCCGGCCGCGCGGTCGAGGCCGCGGGCGACGTGGACGTGCTGCTGCTCGACAAGACCGGCACGATTACCCTGGGCAACCGTCAGGCCACGGAATTCTTCCCGGCCGAAGGCGTCGCCGAGGCGCAGCTCGCCCGTTTCGCCGATGCCGCCCAGCTCTCGTCGCTCGCCGACGAGACCCCCGAGGGGCGCAGCATCGTGGTGCTCGCCAAGGAGAAATACGGGATCCGGGAGCGCGACATCCATTCCCTCAACGCCCAGTTCGTGCCGTTCTCCGCGCAAACCCGGATGAGTGGAGTGGATCTCGACGGACGCAGGCTGCGCAAGGGCGCCGCCGACGCCATCGAGGCGTTCGTCGCCGGGCAGGAAGGCGACTTCCCGGCCGGCGTGCGGGCGCGGGTCGAAACGATCGCGAGGTCCGGCGGCACGCCGCTCGTCGTGGCCGAGGGTCCGAAGGTGCTCGGCGTGATCCATCTCAAGGACATCGTCAAGGGCGGCATCCGCGAGCGCTTCGCCGAGCTGCGCGCCATGGGCATCAAGACCGTGATGATCACCGGCGACAACCCGCTGACCGCCGCAGCCGTGGCGGCCGAGGCCGGCGTCGACGACTTCCTGGCCCAGGCCACGCCGGAGGCCAAGCTGAAGCTCATCCGGGAGTACCAGGCGGGCGGCCGGCTGGTGGCCATGACCGGCGACGGCACCAACGACGCGCCGGCGCTCGCCCAGGCCGACGTGGCCGTGGCCATGAACGCCGGCACCCAGGCGGCCAAGGAGGCGGCCAACCTGGTGGACCTCGACTCCAACCCCACCAAGCTGCTCGAAACCGTGGAGATCGGCAAGCAGCTCCTCATCACCCGCGGCACGTTGACAACCTTTTCCATCGCCAACGACGTGGCCAAGTACTTCGCCATCATCCCGGCGGCGTTCGCCACCACCTACCCGGTGCTCGACCGCCTCAACCTGATGCGCCTCGCGAGCCCGGAGAGCGCGATCCTCTCGGCGGTCATCTTCAACGCCCTGATCATCGTCGCGCTCATTCCGCTCGCCCTGCGCGGCGTCAAGTTCCGGCGCCGCTCGGCCTCGCGCCTGCTGCGCGACAACATCCTGATCTACGGCCTGGGAGGCGTGATCGTACCGTTCCTCGGCATCAAGCTGATCGACGTCCTGCTCCAGGCCCTGAGGCTCGTATGAGACAGCTCGTCTCCGCCATCCTGCTCTTCCTCGTCCTCTCCGTCCTGACCGGCCTGGCCTATCCCCTCCTGGTGACCGGGATTGCCCAGGCCGCCTTTCCGCGGCAGGCGAACGGCAGCCTGATCGAGAAGGAAGGTCGGCCGATCGGCTCGGAGCTGATCGGCCAGGCGTTCGCCGGTCCGGCATACTTCTGGGGCCGGCCGTCGGCCACCTCGCCGGCCTACAACGGAGCGGCGTCGGGCGGCTCGAACCTCGGGCCGACCAACCCGGCGCTGATCGAACGGGTGAAGGCCGACGCCGAGCGTCTTCGCGCGGCCCACCCTGGGAAAGGCGCTATTCCCGTGGACCTCGTCACCGCCTCGGGCAGCGGGCTCGATCCGCACATCAGCCCGGAAGCCGCGCTCTATCAGGTCGAGCGCGTGGCCGCGGCGCGCGGCCTCGACCCGGCCGCGGTCCGCCGGCTGGTCGAGGACCACGTCGAGCCGCGCACCTTCGGCCTGCTGGGCGAGCCGCGAGTCAACGTCCTGGAGCTCAACCTGGCGCTGGACGCCCTCTCCCGGAAAGGGTGATGAACGATCGGCCCGATCCCGACGCGCTCCTCGCCCTGGCCAAGGCCGAGGAGGAGCGCGCGCGCCGCGGCCGGCTCAAGGTCTTCTTCGGCGCCACGGCCGGCGTTGGCAAGACCTACGCCATGTTGGAGGCGGCGCACGAGCTGAAGCGGCGCGGCGCGGACGTGGTCGTGGGCTGGGCCGAGACCCACGGCCGCAAGGAGACCGGGGCGCTCCTCGACGGTCTGGAGATCCTGCCTCCGCGAGTCGTTGAGCACCGGGGCATTCATCTCAAGGAGTTTGACCTCGACGCCGCGCTCGCCCGCCGTCCGGCGGTGATTCTGGTGGACGAGCTGGCTCACACCAACGCGCCGGGCTCGCGCCACGCCCGGCGCTGGCAGGACGTGGAGGAGCTGCTCTCGGCCGGCCTCGACGTCTGGACCGCGCTCAACGTCCAGCACGTCGAGAGCCTGAACGACCTGGTCGGCAAGATCACCGGCGTGGCGGTGCGCGAGACCGTGCCCGACTCAGTCCTGGAGCGGGCCGACCAGGTGGAGTTGGTGGACCTGCCGCCCGAGGACCTGCTCAAGCGGCTCCACGAAGGAAAGGTTTATGTACCGGACCAGGCGCAAAGGGCGATCGAAAGCTTCTTCCGGCCGGGCAACCTGATCGCGCTGCGCGAGATGGCCCTGCGCAAGACGGCCGAGCGGGTCGAGGCCCAGATGCAGCGCTACCGGGAATTGCACGGCGTGGCCGAGACCTGGCCGGTGGCCGAGCGCATCCTGGTGGCGGTCAGCTCCGGGCCGGGCATCGCGCGCCTGGTACGGTCCGCGCGCCGGCTCGCGGACCGCCTGCGGGCCGAGTGGCTGGTGGTCTACGTCGAGACCCCCTCGGAAGCCCTCCTGCCCGCGGCGGAGCGCGACCGCGTCTGGCAGGCGCTGCGCCTCGCCGAGACGCTCGGCGCCGAGACCGCCGTGCTCAGCGGCGACCGGCCGGCCGAGGCCATCCTGCGCTACGCGAGCCGCCGCAACGTGTCGAAGATCGTCGTGGGAAAACCCGTTCATCCACGCTGGAAGGACGCCCTGTTCGGCTCGGTGCGCGACGAGCTCGAACGCGGGAGCGGCGGCATCGACGTCTACGTCATCTCCGGCGAGGAGGGAGAAGGAGGCTTCACCGCGCCGTCGCCCATCCGCCGGACCTCGCCCGGCCGATCCTATGCCGCGAGCCTCGGGCTGGTGGCGCTCGTCACCGCGGTCTGCGCCCTGCTCTTCGGCCGCTTCGAGCCGACCAACCTGGTCATGGTCTACCTGCTCGGCGTGGTGGCCGCGGCCGCCTGGCTCGGGCGCGGACCCGCGATCCTCGCCGCCGTGCTTTCCGTGGCCGCGTTCGATTTCTTCTTCGTCCAGCCGTTCCTGACCTTCGCGGTCTCCGACACCCAGTACCTCCTCACCTTCGGCGTCATGCTGACCACCGGCCTCGTGATCTCGACGCTCACCGCGCGCCTGCGCCTCCAGGCCGAAGCCGCGGGCGAGCGCGAGGCGCGCACCGCGGCGCTCTACGCCATGAGCCGCGACCTCGCGGCCGCCGAGGACGAGGCCGGCATCCTCCAGGCCGCCGCGCGCCACATCAAGGAGGTCTTCCTGAGCCAGGTCCTCCTGCTCCTCCCGGACGCCGAGGGCCGCGTCGTCCAGCGTGCCGGCGAGACCGTCACCTACCTGCTCGACGAGCGCGAGAGCTCCGTCGCGCAATGGGTTTTCGACCACGGCCGCATGGCCGGGAAGACCACCGAGACCCTGCCCGCGGCCCGCGGCCTCTACCTGCCGCTGCGCACCTCGCGCGGCACGGTCGGAGTGCTCGGCGTCCACCCGGCCGACCCGCGCCTGCTGATGGCTCCGGACCGCCTCCACCTGCTGGAAGCCTTCGCGAACCAGATCGCGCTGGCCGTGGAGTGAGCCGGCGGCAGGGCGAGGGCCGTCCTGCCGCCGTTCCGATCAGAAGGCCACGCGCAGCGCCAGGCTCACGTCGCGGCCCGGCAGCGGTGCCACGTCCTTGAGGAAGGAGACGTGGTTGAAGGCCACCTCGTCGGTCAGGTTGGTCCCGCGCAGCAGCAGGTCGTACACCATGTCGCGCGCGAACAGCCGATAGCCGACCGTGGCGTTCAGCAGGTCGTAGCCCGGCGTGGGCTCTTCCTCCGCGGCGACGCGGTCCTGGCGGTCGGTCCGGATGCCCTCGATCCTGGCGGACAGCCGGTCTCCCTGATAGTGCAGGCCCAGGCGGTAGCGGCGCGGAGGGATGCGCGGCAGCGGCTCGCCCGTGTCGCGCAGCTCGGCCCGCACGAAGTCGGCGCCGAGCTCCAGGTCCAGGTGATGAGGCTCGCCGTGGTAGATCTCGTAGAGACCCGTGAGCTCGGCGCCGCGGAACTCGGCGTCGCGCTGCGTGAACCGGATCACCCGCAGGGGCTCCTCCTCGCCTTCGACCTCCTCGCCGGTGATCTGCTCGAAGATGAAGCCGTCGTAGCGGTTGGCGAACAGGCTCAGCTCTCCCGTCAGGCGCCCGGAGCGCTTGCGCAGCAGGAGCTCGGCGCCCAGGTTGGTCTCCCGGTCGAGGTCCGGATCGCCGATCTCGAAGGCGTTCGTGGCCACGTGCGGCCCGTTCGCGAACAGCTCCTCGGCGTTGGGCAGCTTGACCGACCGCGAAACCGAGAGCGAGGCGCCGTAGTCGTCGCCCGGCAGCCAGACGAGCCCCAGCGAGCCGGAGACGCCGGACAGGTCGCGGTTGTCGATCCCCGTTGGGTCGCTCCCGGCGAACCCGGCGAGGTCGGCGTCTACAGACTGGCGCTCGTAGCGCAGGCCGGTTTGCGCGCGCAACTCGCCGGTGCCGATCTCCTGGAAGGTGAAGAGCGCCCAGTTCCGGGTCACCGTGGGCGGCACGAAGGACTCCTCGCCGATGGCGCTGAAGTCGCGCCGGCCCGCCTGGACGCCGAACGAGCCGGACAGCGAGCCGAGCTGCCGCTGCACCGCTTCGACCCGCCCTTCCCAGCTGTCGTTGAGGAACCGCGTCCCGACCTCCTCCCCTTCCAGCTCCACGTGCTCGTAGTCGGTGCGGCCGAAGCGCACGCGCAGGCCGCGCAGGAAGGAGAACGGCTCGGTCACCTCGCCCTGGAGATCGAAGCGGCGCTGCCGGAGGTCGATCCGGACCTCCTCCTCGGCGGGGCTGCCGTACAGGGTGTCGAAGCGTCCTCCGGACACGCCGAGATACCCCCTGGACCCGACCCAGGAGACGCCCGCGTCGCCGCCGTCCGATTCGAGCGCGCTGTTGATCACCTTTCCGAGGCCCGACTCGTAGTCGTCCGTCTCTCTCCGGAAGCCGGCCAGATGCCAGGCGAAATGGCCGAAACCGCCGTCGAGCGCGAGATTGCCGGCGCGCTCGCCGGCGTTGGACGAGGCGCGGCCGTCGAACGTGCCGCTCACCTTCTCCTCGGGCACGGAGCTCGGGATGCGGCCGTCGATCACGTTGACGACGCCGCCGACCGCGCTGCTGCCGTAGAGGAGCGCGGCCGGACCGCGGACGACCTCGATGCGCTCGGCCGTGAACGGATCGAGGCTGACCGCGTGGTCCGGGCTGGTGGTCGAGGCGTCGCCCGTGCCCACGCCCGATTCGAGGATCCGGACGCGGTCGCCTCCGAGCCCGCGGATCACCGGCCGGCTGGCGCCCGGCCCGAAGAAGGTGGACGTGACGCCGGGCTCCTTGTTGAGCGTCTCGCCGAGCGTGGCCTCCATGCGCTCCTGAAGCTCCTGGGGACCCACGACGCTGGTGGCCGTGGCGAGCTCGGACTGGCTGCGGAGGTCCGGGCTCGCGGTGACCACGATCTCCTCGTGATGCGCCGCGAGATCCAGCACGAGATCGGCCTGCGCGGCCTCTCCCGCCTTGACCGCGACGCGCCGGACGGCCGTGCCCAGGACCTGGCTGCCGGCCTCGACGAGATAGCTCCCCGCCGGAACGCCGTCGAAGCGGAAGGCTCCGGAGCCGTCCGTGACGGCGCGGCGGCGCAGCTCGACGAGGCGGACCTCGGCGTCGGCGACCGACTGGCCGTCGAGAGTGGTGATCCTGCCGGAAAGGCTGCCGGCCGCAGCCGGCTGGGCGAAGGCAGGCAGCGCCTGCCCGACGAAACACAACGCGAGCAGCCACGCGGCCGCCCACGGAAGAATTAGACGATTCATCTCCGCGTCTCCTGAAAAATCGGACGTTCGAATGCACGGAGACCGCTAGACGACCCGGCGGCTTTCCGTGGACGACGCTCAGGGGCTCAGGAGACGGAGGGAGGGCCGCGCGCGCCGGAAGGCGTCAGAGCGGCGGCGCAGGGGACCACCTCGGAGGCCGCGCCAGGGCCGGCCTTCAGGGACGGAGGCTCGACGGTCGCGACCTGCGGCAGGCGGGTGCCGGCGGTCTGCAGGTGGTGCAGACAGAGCGGGCAGGTCGGGCGCTTGACGGCGGCGGCCCGCTCGACGTGAGCCGGCTGGCCGACGTGGCGGGCGTCCGGGTAGTAGATCGAGCCCTGGCCGTGAAGGCCGGGGGCGCCGAGGCCGAGCCCCTCGTCCCGGGGATGAAGAGGCCCGACGTCGATCACTCCCAGGAGGAGGATCGATGCCAGAAGCCACGCCCAGACACGACCCCGCTTCACGACCATGGGGAAGATCGTAGCATGATGGGGAGGCCGATCCTCACAGCCGCAGCTGCATGCCCATCTCGACCACCCGGTTCGGCGGAATGCGGAAGAAGTCCGTGGGCCGGGACGCGTTCTGCGACAGGAACGCGAACAGATGATCGCGCCAGGCCCGCAGCCCGACCCGGGGACCGGGGACCAGGGTCTCGCGGCTCAGGAAAAACGTCGTGGTCATGAGGTCGAGGTCGAGCCCGTGGGCCGCCGCGGCGCGCAGGATGTCGGGCATGTCCGGGCTCTGCATGAAGCCGTAGCGGGCGATCGCGCGATAGAAACCGTTTCCGAGGTCCTCGACCCGCACCTGCTCGGGCTCCGGCACCTCCGGGATCTCCTCGGACAGCACCGACAGCAGGACCACCCGCTCGTGCAGCACCTTGTTGTGCTTGAGGTTGTGCAGCAGCGCCGCGGGCGTGGCCTCGGGATCGCGCGACATGAACACCGCCGTGCCCGGCACCCGGTGGATCGAGCCGGATCCGAGCGTCGCGAGGAAGTCCGTGAACGGCAGCGCGCCCTTCTGCAGCCGCTCGGCGACCAGGCCCCTGCCCCGCTTCCAGGTGCTCATCACCAGGAAGACCAGGGCGCCGATCGCGAGCGGAAACCAGCCGCCGTCCGCGATCTTCACCGCGTTGGCTGAAAGAAAGGCCAGGTCGCTCACCAGGAACGAGCCCGTCACCAGGGCCGCAAGCCACCAGCTCCACCCCCACACGGTCCGCGACACCACGTAAGCCAGGAGCGTCGTGATGACCATGGTGAGGCTCACCGCGATGCCGTACGCCGCCGCCAGGTTCGTCGACTCCCGGAAGGCGAGCACGAGACCGACCGTCGAGACCATCAGGATCCAGTTCACCCGCGGGATGTAGATCTGCCCCCGCTCCACCGCCGACGTGTGGACGATCTTCACGCGCGGCAGGTAGCCGAGCTGCACCGCCTGGCTGGTGAGCGAGAACGCGCCCGAGATCATGGCCTGCGACGCGATCACCGTGGCCATCGTCGCCAGGATCACCAGAGGGTAGAGCGCCCAGGACGGCGCGAGATGATAGAACGGGTTGAACGAAGCCCGGGGCTCGCGCAGCAGCATCGCACCCTGGCCGAAGTAGTTGAGCAGCAGCGAGGGCCCGACCAGGCTGAACCAGTCGATCTGGATCGGCAGCTCGCCGAAGTGCCCCATGTCGGCGTAGAGCGCCTCGCCGCCTGTCGCCACCAGGAACACGGCGCCGAGCACCAGGAACCCCTTGACCCCCTTGTGCAGGAAGAAGGTCACCGCGTAGGCCGGATTGACCGCGGCGAGCACCGCGGGCTCGCGCACGATCCAGGCGATTCCGAGCACGGCGAGCGTCGCGAACCAGACCAGCATCACCGGGCCGAAGACCGCACCGACCCCCGCCGTGCCGCGGCTCTGGATGAGGAAGAGGCCGATCAGGATGCCGATCGTGATCGGCACCACGTAGGGGTCGAAAAACGGCGTCGCCACGCCGAGGCCCTCGACAGCGCTCAGCACCGAGATGGCCGGCGTGATCATGCCGTCGCCGTAGAGCAGGGCCGCGCCGAACAGGCCGAGCCCGACCAGCAGCCAGCGCTTCTGCGACCGGCCGCGCAGACGCGGCGGGATCAGCGCCATGAGCGCCAGGATGCCGCCCTCGCCGCGGTTGTCGGCGCGCAGCACGTAGAGGTGGTACTTGACCGTGACCACGATCACGATCGCCCAGAAGATGAGCGACAGCACCCCGAGCACGTTGGCGTGAGACGCTTCGATGCCATGGGCGCCGTGGAAACACTCCCTCATCGCGTAGAGGGGGCTGGTGCCGATGTCGCCGTAAACGATGCCGAGGGCCGTGAGGGAGAGGGTGGATAGATAACGGGCGTCGCGTCGTTTCGAGTGATCGTGGGCCATGCAGGAGCTCTCTCGCGCCACAGCTTCGCGGACCAGGGCGAAGGATGTCCGGAACAAGGCCGAAAGAATTCCTAAATCCGCCGCCGATCGCGGCGCGGTTCTTGCTCGTGGGGGCGGCCATGGATGCGACTCCGCTGACCCGCCGTCTTCGGGAACAGACGAGCGACCTGCACAGGAGGGTCGAACGGGCGGTGGACCTGCCTTTGCGCTGCCGGAGCGCGGCCGGGTACCGGGAGCTGCTGCTCCGCATGCTCGGCGCGCCCGGCGAGGGGACCGCGTTTTTCTTCACGCTCGCGGTCCCCGGGGAGAAAGCTCCATGAGCCAGCTCGAACAGGCGCGCCAGGACCGTCCTCTCCAGAGCACGGACACGTCCGCTTTCTTGGCCGTTGACTCGATGTAAAACCCGTTTTATCTTCGAGTTACAGCGACGGGAGGACGTTATGAGCCGGATGAGAATCGGAGCCGCCGTGATCCTCGGCCTGACCTTGCTGTCCGTGAGCGGATGGGCGCAGCCGGCCGATCCGGCCAATGCCGCGAATACCGGAGCCCGCAAGAAGCCTCCGAAGCCGCGCGGCTACCCCGTCCTCCCCGGCGTCTACCGCCTGAACGGCGGCACCTTCGAGCTCCCGCAGGAAGACCTGGAGCCGCTCCGGCAGATCGTCGGCAACGCGACCATCGTCTCCCTAGGCGAGTCGGTCCACACCTCGGGCGGCTACTACGAGATGAAGCACCGCCTCTTCCGCTTCCTGGTCGAGAAGATGGGCTTCCGCGCCTTCGCGTTCGAGACGCCCTGGGACGACGCCGACAACCTCGCCCACTACGTCGAGACCTGCGAAGGCACTCCCGAGCAGGGCATGCGCGGCATCTTCGGCGTCTGGCAGAGCGCCGAGACCGCGGACCTCATGCAGTGGATGTGCGAGTGGAACAAGAGTCACAAGAAGTCCAAGGACAAGGTCCACTTCTTCGGCTTCGATGTCCAGCAGCCCGACCTGGACGGCCCCGCCCTTCTCGCCTTCCTGGAGCGCCTCGACGTCGGCGCCGAAGATCCGCGGGCCGCGGATGTCTGGAGGTGCAACGGAGTGGCCTCGCCGCCGACCTACGACGGCCGGCTCTCCGAGACCGAGCACCAGGCCTGCCTCCGGGGTCTGGATGCCGTGCAGACGCTCTTCGACGAGGAGGGCCCGTCGATCGTCGAGCGCACCTCCGCCGTGGATTTCGAGTACGCCAGGCTGCGCCTCGTGGGGCTGCGGTCCTGGGAAGGCCAGGCCTACTACAACGGTCTCGACGACTATCCGGGTCTGACGCAGTCCCGGGACAGCGGCATGGCCTATGCCTTCCGCACCCTGCGCCGGCTGCGCTACGGCGAGAAGATCAAGACCGCGGTCTGGGCGCACAACTTCCACATCGCGAAGGACGCCGCGCGCTCGGCCTGGAACACTCCGACCATGGGCACCTACCTGCGCGAGGCGTTCGGCAGCTCTTATGCCGCGATCGCCCTGATCTCCGACGTCACCGAGATCGACTGGCGCGGCATCGGCTGCGGCCCTCTCCAGGTCCTCCGGGGCGACCGCGCCGTGGAGCAGCTCCTCGGCGAGCTCGGCCACGACTATCTCCTCGTCGATCTGGACTTCCCGGGCGGCAGCCCGGCCTTCCTGGGAGCGGGCGAGACCTACCGCTTCAGCGAGGTCGGCATGGTGCCGGCGGACCAGTACGACGCGGCCGTCTTCCTGGAGCGCTCGCACAAGATGGATCCGCTGCGCTGGGCGTCCTGCACGCCCTGAGCGGTCAGAACCGCGGCAGCCAGCGGTTCACTTCCTTCCTGTACCGCGTGTAGTCGTCGCCGAACTTCGCCGTGAGCACCGGCTCCTCGTAGACCAGGACGAGGAGGTGCATCAGGCCCCAGAACGCGAAGCCGAGCAGCACGATCGAAGGGGACAGCACCGCGAAGCCCGCGCCGATCAGCACCAGGATCGCGCCCACGTACATCGGGTTGCGTACGTAGCGGTAGGGCCCGGTCGCGACGAACTTCCGCGGCGCGTCGAGCGGAAACGGGGTGCCTTCGCCGCGGCTCGCGAACACCGCGATGCAGCTCGCGGCGATCACCCCGCCGACGCACGCGAGCACGAAGCCGAGCGCGCGGAGCGCCGACGGCATCGAAACGGGCAGGCTGGCGTCGTACCGCCGGACGGCCGAGGCCACCCAGGCCCAGAGAAAGACGAAGGCGCTGCCATAGACGATTCCCCGCACCGCGGCAAATCCCTGCCTGGCCTGAATGCTCATCTGCGTCCTCCTTTCATTCCCGTTCGAGCCGCACGATCCCGGAAAAGCGCTTGAAACCCTCCCGGACGCGCTTCGGATAGAACCGCGCGACGAAGTTCCAGAACCAGGCTCCCTTCATCGTGCGCTTGAGCCGCCCGGCCTCGATCCACATGGACCGGAACTCGGCCTCGCGCCAGCCGTAGGGCTTGAAGAAATCCGTCCCCTCGGCCGGAGCGAAGCGGAACGGCGCACCGCTTGCGGCCAGGCTCTTGCCCCAGGTGCGCTCCATCCGCTTGAGCAGTTGCGGGCTCCCGAGATCGAAAACCCATTCCTGGAAGCCCGGCTGCGCGTGGAGGTCGGCGGCGAGCGAAGCCACCTGCTCCGGTTCGAGATAGATGAGCAGTCCCTCGGTCGCCACGATCGCTCTCGACGAGCCTGCGCCGAGCCGGGAGAAGAGCGCCCGGCGCGCCTCCACGTCCGTCAGGTCGGTGGTCACCGCCTCGTAGCGGCAGACCGGCGTGTCGTTCCGCAGCTCTTCGGTCTTGTAGTTGAGAATGCCGGGCAGATCGACGTCCACCCAGCGCAGGGATGGCGGCAAGGGCAGTCTCCAGGGCCGCGCGTCGAGACCCGCGGCGAGGTTGACCACGAGGTCGACGCTCCGCTTCCGGACGGCGTCGAGGAGGATCTCGTCGAACAGCGCCGTGCGCACGATCATCGGCCAGGCATAGGCCTTCCCCTGCGGCATCGCGTCCAGGATCTGGCGCCCGCGCGGTCCCGCCAGCCGGTCGGCGAACGGATCGCGGAAGATCGCGTCCGGCCGGGCGGTCTCCATGGCCCGGTAGACGGCCACCCAGCGCGCGGTGTCGGAGATGTTCTCGATGGTCATCATCGGGATGATAGCGCGGAGCGGCGGCTCGCCGCACGCCGAAACATTCCGACCCGGACCCACGTAGACCGACCTTGAACGTCGTCTCTCCAAAAGAAAGAGAAAGCTCCATGAGCCCGAGGAAGCTTCCCGTCCGCCTGTTGTTCGCCCTTCTGCTCGCCGCGGGCTCCGCGTTCGCCCAGGACGCCCAGCCGGAGCCGTCCCGCAAGGAGCTCCTGGAGCGCGACGGCATCATCTGGGGCAGCGCCGCGGCCTGGGGCATCCCGTTCCAGGAAAATCTCGGCGAGGACGCCAGGATCGCCGGCCTGAGCCGGCTCTGGATGGAAGTCAAGATCAACTTCCCGAACTTCGCCGACGTTCCCGACCTCGACTGGGACAAGACGTACGTCGACTTCCTCCCCCGGGTCCGCGCGGCCACGAGCACCTACGAGTACTACCGTCTGCTCCAGCAGATGTGCGCGCTGCTCCAGGACGGGCACACCGGCATCTTCCTGCCGAAGGAGCTCGCCGAGCGCATGGAAGCCGATGTCCCGCTCCGTCTCGATCTCATCGAGAACCGCGTCTTCGTCACCCGCGTGGAAAGCAGGGCGCTCGAAGCGCAAGGCCTCACCGCGGGACTCGAGATCCTGAAGATCGACGGCCTGCCCGTGCACGAGTATGCGGCGAAGGCCCGCCGTCCCTACGTCTCGAGCAATTCGCCCCAGCACGTCGAGGCCAGCGTCTACTCCTACGGCCTGCTGGCCGGGCCGCGGGATCGGCCGGTCGCCGTCGAATTCCGTTCGAAGGACGGCCGGGTGTTCGAAAAACACCTGGCGCGCGCTCCCTACGGCGACACGACGGCGCTGCCCGCGTTCGAATACAGGAAGCTCGACGGGAACATCGCATACGTCGCGCTCAACACGTTCAACAGCGAGGACGTTCAAAAGGAATTCGAGGCCCACCTCTCCGAGATCCGCGACAGCGACGGACTGATCCTCGACGTCCGCCAGAACGACGGCGGCAGCGGCGTCATCGCCTACAACCTCCTCGGCTATCTCACGGCCGGGGACTTCACTCCACCGGCGTGGAAGAGCCGGGACTACATCCCGACGCTCCGCGTCTGGGGACAGGCGGGAGGCTGGTACGAGCCCAAGCCGGCGCCATGGCCGGGAAAACCGGGAGAGCCGGGAAAATCGAAAGAAAGCTTTTTAAAGCCCGTGGTGATGCTCATCGGTCCGCGCTCCCTGTCGGCGACCGACGTGTTCGCGGAGGCCTTCCAGCAGATGCATCGCGGCAAGCTCGTCGGCGAGCCGACGGGCGGCAGCACGGGGGACCCTCTCGCCTTCGCCCTGCCGGGAGGCGGATCGGGCCGCGTGTCGACCTCGACGGATGTGGGCACCGGACTCGTGGGAAAGGGCGTCCAACCCGACATCCTGGTGCCGCGCACCGTCCGCGATTTCCTGGCGGGACACGACGCGGCGCTCTCGGCGGGGATCGCCGCGCTGTCCCGCTGAGGAAAGCCACGTCTCACGCCGCCGCGGTCACCTCGAAGTCGACCTCGTACCAGGCGCCCGACGTCTTGAACGTCATGAACTTCGGGTTCCCGCTCTCGCGCACGATGACCGCGGCCCCGATCTGCTTGGGCTTGGTGTTGTTCATCTCCTCCGCGATCACGCTGACCTGGTCCTCGAACGGGACGCTCACGCCGATGGTGACCGATCCATCCTTCGCCACGACACCGTTCCAGACCGGATCGCCGTCCACCTTGATGCGCGGCTCGTCCTTGCCCGTGATGTCCTGCTTGCGGATACAACGCAGCGTCTTCAACTCCAGTGTGACCATGGTTTCCTCCTTCTGTTGACTGCGGAAATACCACTCCTGCCTCGTTGGGCTCCGCGGCGCAGGCGACGTTACGGTCCACTCGTCGACGACCGCGACCAAGATAGGGTTTCGAAGCGACGCGGGCTCCGCTCGAAGGTCGATTCATAGATCGCCTCCCTGACGAGGCATCAATCGCAAGGATTCCGCGCATCCATGCGGTAACGCTTTACCCGAGTTGCTCGGCAAGCGCGATGATGATGCCCTCGGGGCCGCAGACGTAGGCGAGCCGATACGTGTCCCCATACTGCACCACTTCGCCGACCAGCTCGGCGCCATGGGCGAGCAGGCGCGCGACGATGTCGTCGATGTCATCGACGGCGAACATGATGCGGCGGATCCCGAGTGCGTTCACCGGAGCGTTCGCGGGTCCAGTTCTGATCGCCTCCGGCGTGTGGAACTTGTCCAGCTCGATCCGTACCTGGCCGTCCGGAGTGCGCATCAGCGCGAGGGTAGCCCGGACGTTCTGAAGTCCGATGAGACGATCTACCGAGGGGCCCTCGACGGTCGTCTCGCCCTCCAACTCGAGTCCGAGCTCGAGAAAGAAGGCCTTCGTGGCCTCGAGGTCGTCGACGACGATGAGGACGTTATCCATTCGTTTAAGCGCCATGTTCTTCCTTTCCAAGCTTGACTGATGAGGCCGTACGTGGCGAATAACCGGGCGCTGCGCCGACGAGCCTATTGAAGGGTTCGGCGTCGGAAGCGTGGCGTGTTCCATCGGCTGGGCCGTCCGTCGCCGTCCTCCAGCGCGAAGTGGACCCTGCCGGGGTGAGTATTCTCCAGGAGCCAGGTGCCGTCGGACTGCCGCTTGGACCGGAGCCAATCGATCGCTTCGTCCAGCCGCGGGTCCGGCGCATCCCCGACGGTACGGAAATATTCGAGGGCGCGCAGCACATCGTAATGCCAGCGGACCGGAAACGAGGCCTGCAACCAGGCCGGATTGGCGACTTCGCCGGTGCTCTTGCGCCGGAACAGCCGTCGTTCGAGCAGATACTCCTCACCGCGGCGCCGCGCCGCGGTGGATTCCGCAGAGCCGCCGGTCGCGCGTTCGTGCGCCAACAAACCTTCCAGGACGTTGATCGTGGTTGCGAACGACGATCGGACGGACCCGTTCTCCGCCTCGCAGTTCCACCCGCCATCCTCGAGCTGCTCGTCGAGCAGGCGAGCGACGATGGCTTCCACGTCCTGATCGAAGTAGATGCCCAGGGCGACGGTCCTGCCGTTGATGCACGGCTCGACCTCGCCGGAGAAGAACGGCTGTCCGGCGTGCTCCCAACGGCAATGGTCCCGGACCTGCGCCGCCGCCCGGCGCACCCGGTCCGAGCCCGTGTCCACCCCGAAGTCGCGCAGCAGCTCGAGAGTCGGCAGCGTGGAGGTCCAGGGCTGGCCCTGGTTCTCCGCGCGCCAGTTGAAGCTCTGCGCCGGGAAACACGCGCCTCCTGCCCATTGGCCGTCCTCGCCCTGCAAAGCCAGCAGTCCGGCGCCCCAGCCCTCGGCGGCCACCCGCGCGCGCTCCGCCGCGACGACCGTCGCCGGCGCATGGACCAGATCGCGCAAGACCTGCCAGCGAATGGCGGGGTCCGAATCGAGCAGCCAGTCCAGGACGACAGTCACGCGGCTGAGTCTAACAGGCTGAGCGAGGAGCCGGACGGGACGGGTGCCAGAAAACGGTTAGCCGGCGCCACGCGCTCCACCCACATCTTCGATGAAGGTCATCAGCCGCGAATCGGCCGGCGGAAGGTCGAGGGCCAAGCGCGACTCGTCGCCCTGGTTGGCGAAGGTCAAGAGTTGATCCCCGAAGCGCAACGCCCATCCCGACAAGGCCTCGTGTCCACCCTCCTTCCAGCGATCGACAATGGCGCCAACGCTGGAGAGCACCGCGCCGACGAGCCTGTTGAAGGGTTCGGCGTCGGAAACGTGGATGGTTTCCCAAGCGCAGTGAGCACCCTCGTGCAGTTCGAACGCCGGCGGCACTTTCAACGGCCCGGGCCCGGCGGTGACCGATTCCCCATCCGGCGCCAGCGAGAGAACGACGCTCGGACCGGCTTCGAAACGAAGCTCCACGTCACCATGCCCGATCTCATGGGGACGGCCATTGAAGAGATACCGCGTCCTGGTAATGGAGAGCAACCGTTGCCTGATGCAACCCCTCAGGACCGTCATGGCTTGATCGTGGCTCGCTGCGAGAGCGGAATTCATCGTCCGGCCAACCGGGAGCTCCGTTGCAGGGCCATTATACAGCTTTCCCCGGGCTGAGCGTCATTCGAGGGATCGCGGCGAGGACGGCCAGCCGTCCGTACGCGAGGAGGAGGAACGGATCAGACCTCTCCTTCTCCCACAATCTCGCTGACATGGACCGTGAACGCAGGCGGGTTGACATCCGGATTGAAGGTCACGCTGACGGGCTTCTCGTTGCGGACCAGATCGATGTAGTCCGGGTACTGGCCGATGGCCGCGTAAGCGACGCCCGTTTTCGAGCCCGCGTCGTAGGAGTTCGCGGGCAGCGCTCCCTTGGGGAAGAGGATGTACAGCTTGTGATCCTCCTCACAATAAAGATTGATGCGGGCCAGGTTGGGAGTGTTGTCCTGATACAGAGCTGCGAAATACGTTTGGGCTTTCTTGATGAAAGGCATGGTCTCTCTCCTGTGTAGTTGACCTGGTTTTTCTTCGCGGCTACAGCCGCTCTCCCAGGCCCTAACGACAGGAATGAGGGCTTTCCCTCACGTCCAACAGAGGCCGGCTGCGTCGAACGCGTCCCCCCTCCCGTACAGCTATCACAACGTCGCAGACTGCAGCGACGACCGCCTCAGGCCGATCCACATGAATGTAATGGCCGGCACCTTCAACGACTCTATGGTCCGAGTTCGACGAGAGGGCAGCCAGCTCATCGTGGAGCTCCAGCCAGGTCTGCTGCATGGCGGCAACCCCCTGGTCGGAGATGCCGGACATGCTCAAAGGTTTCCCTGCCGTGAGGACCACCACGGGGCGATCACCGAGCGATCCCGCACGGCTGGCCTGTTCCGAGCTGGCTTTGATCGCGGCGGCCTCTCGCTGGACTGTGGGAAAGCTCCGCCAGAAATAAGCGGTGTTGGGGGTGTCGTGTTCGATCATCACACGGTACGGTGCCATGACATTGAATATCCAGCCGACCAGCGAGAACGAGTTGGCTCTCGCCATTTGCTCGCGGACCTCGGCGGGAAACCGATCGTCCTGCTCCGGGTGAGACGGATCGACGAAGACGAAGCCGAGAACCTCGCCTGGATACCGCTCGTCGTAGACCCGCACATGCAATCCTCCGACAGAATGGCCAACCATGACGTACGGAGGTGCCTCCGACGCCGCGTCGAGGAGGGCGTGCAGCTCGCCGGCGATGTGCTCAGAGTCTCTTTGCCCCTCTCCCGGCTCACTCCACAGTATGCCCGCCCTGTCATAGGCGCAGACCCTGGAGGTTTGCGAGAGCTCATTCCGAAGGCCTGCCCATGACCAGGAGCCGCGGGTGTCGAGGCCCGACTCCAGGAGAATCGTGGGGGTGCCGCTGCCGGTGCAGTGAATGTGCGCATGTCGGCCACCGACATCGAGGAGCCGACCTGGCGGAGGAAAGTCGCGTTCCGCTATGCGAGCGGCAAAGGGTCGTGCCGCCAACGTCCCGATCAGAAGCAGGAAGATCAGGGCCACCACCAACATTCCGGCGCGAGCGAGAAAACGCAGGATCCCTCCTCCGCTTCTACTCCGATAGCCTCTCTGCCCCATTGTTTTCAAAGATAGCACCGCAGGCGCCGCCCGAACGAAATCGTCGGAGGAGTCCCGGGGCGTGCCCAGGCCAAGGTCAGCCGGTACCGTCGCCGCCAGGGGACCTCCGATGGCCGCGCACCCTGTAACTCTCCCTGACCGACGTCAGAGCGAGTTGCTCGGCGATCTCCTCGTCCGTGGCAAGCGCCAGCGCGCTGTTGTCCTTGCGAGCGATGGCGGCGGCTTGGTCAGCACGAATTCGCTTCAGCCGCGCGAGGTGTGGTCGCTGGACATCGGGAGGTATGCCCTCGAAGTGCTCGTCGAGAAACAGTTGCCAGTCCTCCATCGTGTGAACCCAGCCAGGGGACTGCAGTCGAATCAGGCCGCGCTTGCGACGGAGGAGTTCCTTGGCGACGAGCTCATACTCCGCGGCAGCTAGTTGTACGGGCTTCCACTGCACCCCTCCGCTCATGCCCGCGCGCTCCCGTCCCGACGCAAGCAGATCGTTCATCGGGTCGAGCGACGGTATGACCTTTCGTGAGGGAAAGTAGGGGATGCTCAGCAGGACATCCGTGACTGAGCCGAGTCGCCACGGGCCGGGCTTGCTGCCCACGCCCGGTAGGCTACGAAACCGAACCTTGTCCACCTCTATGCCGTCCTGGAGTGCATTCGGCAGTAACGTCTCTGGGCTTCAGCGGGGCCGTCAGGCATCCGCTGCAAGCCCGGAGTTGCACGGCGCAGTGCAGAGGAAGTGCCAAGTGTTTCCTGTTGATGGTACCGTATTCTTTGAGTTGTGCGGAGGTTGGACCGGCGTTCAGGCCGAAGAGATCGGCCTCACCTGGTCCGGAGAAAGCTTATGGGCACGTACGCCCCAGGGGACTCGGCAATCGTGGATAGCCCGCCCAAGCAGCGTGCACTGGCGGCAGCGGCGGCGGCGCTCCACGCCGAGTGGTCGGCCGCGCTCGGCACGCCGCGGCCGGGGGTCGACGGCGCCGAACGGGTGATGGATTGGGTGGCGCACCGCGCGGACGAGCTCGCCCGCGCCCTCGCCGACGGCTCGCTCCCGACCGAAGAGCACAACGACCAGCGGTTCGCCA